>NZ_JBAQLP010000057.1:0-108967 GCF_049301935.1 Pseudomonas sp.
TCCCAGGGCAAACAAAAAAGGCCACTCGATTGAGTGGCCTTTTTTGAGTATCTGGTTGCGGGAGCAGGATTTGAACCTACGACCTTCGGGTTATGAGCCCGACGAGCTACCAGACTGCTCCATCCCGCGCCGGCTATTCTATACATCAATGGTCTTTTGTCAATTGATTAGTGGTTTTTAATCAATAACTTAAATAGTGTGCGGAGAAACAAAAAAGGCCACTCGATTGAGTGGCCTTTTTTGAGTATCTGGTTGCGGGAGCCGGATTTGAACCGACGACCTTCGGGTTATGAGCCCGACGAGCTACCAGACTGCTCCATCCCGCGGCGCCAATTCTAGCGTCTAAATGCTGCTTGTCAACCCAAAGGTGGGTAGAAGTTGTTTTTATTCAGATGCTTAGCCGTGCCCTGGTGGGCTTTTCGCTGCACAAGCCTGCGCTAGAGCCTGATTAGCCGGGTAGGTGCGCTTTCGGCGTAGTCCGCTACAGGTCTGTTGGGCTAGAGTCCGTGCCCATTGAATGGGAGGAATGTTATGAGTGTTGCATGCAAAGCCTGTGGTGCCCCGGTGCCAGCCAATGCCAAGGCCTGTCCGGGTTGTGGTGCTGCCGTGTCGGTGAAGTCCAAGCTGGTGCCGTTGGCGGCTTTTATGCTGATCGTCATCCTGATTATCCAGTCGTATATGAGCAAGTCTGAGGATCTGGCGAGTGAGGCCACGCCGGCAGCGCCTGTAAACTCAGCCGAGCAGTAACAGCAGAATTGGTGGGTTTGGCGATGAACAGCCGCAAGATCATCCATGTCGACTGTGATTGCTTCTATGCGGCGATCGAGATGCGTGATGATCCGGATTTGGCCAGTAAGCCCTTGGCGGTGGGTGGGGCTGCTGACCGGCGTGGGGTGATTGCTACCTGTAACTACGAGGCGCGTAGTTATGGCGTGCGTTCAGCCATGGCTTCGGGGCAGGCGCTGAAACTGTGCCCGGAGCTGGTGATCGTCAAGCCACGGATGGATGCCTATAAGGCGGTGTCGCGTGAGATTCAGGCGATCTTTCGTGATTACACCGAGCTAATCGAACCCTTGTCGCTGGATGAGGCCTACCTGGATGTCAGCGATAGCCCGCATTTTGCCGGCAGCGCCACACGCATCGCGCAGGATATTCGTCGGCGGGTCTCGCAGGAGCTGCACATCACCGTTTCGGCGGGCGTGGCACCGAACAAGTTTCTGGCCAAGATCGCCAGTGACTGGAAGAAGCCCAACGGACTGTTTGTGATTACCCCGGATCAGGTTGAGGACTTTGTCGCCGCCTTGCCGGTGAGCAAGTTGCATGGTGTGGGCAAGGTCACGGCCGATAAACTTGCGCGTTTAGGTATTCGTACCTGCAGCGACCTGCGCGAGTGGAACAAGCTGGCGCTGATCAAGGAGTTCGGCGGTTTCGGCGAGCGCTTGTGGGGGCTGGCGCGCGGGATTGATGAACGGGTTGTGCATAACGACAGTCGGCGTCAATCGGTCAGCGTGGAAAACACCTTCGATAAGGATCTGCCAGATCTGGCCGCTTGCCTGGGGCAGCTGCCTGCGCTACTGGAACAGCTGGCAACGCGCATGGCGCGTCTGGATGCGAGTTATCGGCCGGACAAGCCCTTCGTCAAGATCAAGTTCCACGATTTCAGTCAGACCACTCTGGAACAGGCCGGCGCGCGGCATGATCTGCAGAGCTACACGCGCCTGCTGAGCGCCGCCTTTGCCCGCGGCAACAAGGCCGTGCGCCTGCTGGGCGTTGGCGTGCGCCTGCATGACCTGCGCGGCAAACACGAGCAATTGGAGTTGTTTGCGCCCTGACAGCGGGCAAGTATTGATTGAACCGTTACAGTCCTGGCGACTTGGCACTGTATCGCCCACAATTCAGTGATCTGTACCGGTGCAATTCTAAGGGCCCGGTTTACTGTTACGGTTCAGTCAAGCAGGAACGCGGTCATGACCAATCTGTTGCTTTATCAGCGCATTGCCCAGCAATTGGCGGAGGATATCCGCCGCGGCGTTTACCAGCCCGGTGAGCGGGTGCCTTCGGTGCGCAAGATGAGTGCGCAGCTCAGCGTCAGCCACGCCACCGTGTTGCAGGCCTACGCCAACCTGGAAGACCAGGGCCTGATCCGCGCACGTCCGCAGTCTGGCTTCTACGTACACCAGACTCCGGCCCTGACCGCACCGACGCCGGATATCGCCCGGGTCGAGCGTCCCGGCCTGGTAACGCGCAGCAGCATCATCAATCAGGTGCTCACCGAGTCGCGCCGCGAGGGGGTGTTTCCTCTCGGCGCAGCGGTGCCCCATGTGGATTACCTGCCGGTGCGCGCGCTGCATCAGCAACTGGCCAAGGTCACCCGTTTTCACAGTGCGCGGGCCTTCAGTTATATGTTCAGTCCAGGCTTCGAGCCGCTGCGCCGCCAGGTGGCGATTCGTATGCGTGACGCCGGCGTGGTGGTCGACCCGACCGAGGTGGTGATCACCCACGGCTGCGTGGATGCCCTGCAGATGAGTCTGCGCGTGCTGACCAAACCGGGCGATCTGATCGCCGCCGAATCGCCGACCTATTACGGCCTGCTGCAGCTTGCTGATTTGTTGGGCCTGAAAGTTATCGAGATTCCCAGCGACCCGACCACCGGCATCAGCCTGGAAGCCCTGCAGCTGGCGGCCAACCAGTGGCCGATCAAGGCGCTGGTGCTGACCGCGCGGCTGAGCAATCCACTGGGCGGCACCATCCCCGAGGAGCGTCAGCGCCAGCTGCTGCGTTTGGCCGGTGATTACGATATTCAGATCATCGAAGACGATATTTACGGCGAGCTGATGTTCGAGCAGGGCCCGACCAAGGCGCTCAAGTCCCATGACCGTGAAGGGCGGGTGGTGTATTGCTCGAGCTTCTCCAAGACCCTCTCGCCGGGTGTGCGTATCGGCTGGATTGTTGCCGGCAAATATCAGGATGAGATCCAGCGCCTGCAGACCTTTAGCACCCACTCGGCCTGCAGCGTGACGCAGATGGCGGTAGCCGCCTACCTGGAGAACGGCGGCTATGACCGTCACCTGCGCTTTATTCGCCAGGAGTACCGCAAGAACCTCAGCGCCTTTCAGCTGGCGGTGCAGCAGTACTTCCCCGAAGGCACGCAGATGAGCCGGCCCAAGGGCGGCTTTATTCTCTGGGTCAGCCTGCCGGCGCGGGTCAACACCAAGGACCTGCACGTACGCGCCCTGCAGCAGGGCATCAGCATCGCACCGGGACTGATCTTCAGTAATACCGAGCAGTTCAACCACTGCATCCGGCTAAACTGCGGCATCCCGTGGAACCGCGAAGCGGAACGTGCGCTGATGACCCTGGGCATGCTGGCCGGGCAGCTGTGTCAGGAAGGGGTAAGTAATTTCTGACGTGGCTTAACCCGAGTCGGATAAGGGCTGCGTCTACCTAAGCGAATGCATTGTTCGATCGCTCAGGAGATACCCCCATGTCTGCTCACCCCCTATTGCTTACCCGTCCTCTGCTTGCCGGTTTTGCCGCAGGCGTACTGATCAGCCTCGGCGCGTGCAGCGCCGCCAACCCCGAAGCACCGGCCAAGGCAGCCGGCAATGCGCTGCTGGATAAAAGCACCAGCGCCGAGCTGCATAAGCAATTGGCCGCTCCCGCTGAATTGCAGCGCAAGCGTGAGGTGGCGGGCAGGGCGGTGATGCCCAGCGTGGCCTATGCGCCGCTGCCGCTGTCTGTGCAGGCCGATGCCTTGCCGCCTGCTTACTTGGGGAAGAGCCGCGACGAGAATCGCGAGCAGTACCAGAAACTGGCCAATAACCCGGTGCATGCCGTGGCCGAGACTCCGGTGTCGACCTTCAGCATCGATGTGGATACCGGCAGCTACGCCAATGTGCGGCGCTTGCTCAATGGCGGTCAGCTGCCGCCGCAGGAGGCGGTACGTCTGGAGGAGCTGGTCAATTACTTCCCCTACGCCTACCCGCTGCCCACGGGCGCTGCGCCCTTTGGCGTGCACACCGAGCTCGCGGCCACGCCGTGGAACCCCGAGAGCCGCCTGCTGCGTATCGCTATCAAGGCTTCGGATCTGCGCGTAGACGAGCTACCGCCGGCCAATCTGGTGTTTCTGGTGGATGTCTCCGGCTCGATGGATCGCCGCGAAGGGCTGCCCATGGTGCAAAGCACGCTGAAGCTGTTGGTCGAGCAGCTGCGCGCCCAGGATAAGGTGTCGCTGGTGGTGTATGCCGGCTCCTCCAGCGTGGTGCTGGAGCCGACTTCCGGCAGTGAAAAGGCCAGGATTCGTGGGGCTATCGACCAGTTGACGGCGGGCGGTTCAACTGCCGGCGAGTCGGGCATTCAGCTGGCCTACCAGCAGGCGCAGCAGGGCTTTGTCGACGGCGGCATCAACCGCATCCTGCTGGCCACCGATGGCGACTTCAATGTCGGCATCAGTGACTTCGAGACGCTCAAGCAGTTGGCCGCAGGCAAACGCAAGACCGGCGTATCCCTGACCACCTTGGGCTTTGGCACCGATAACTACAACGAACAGTTGATGGAGCAGTTGGCCGACGCTGGTGATGGTAACTACGCCTATATCGACAACCTGCGCGAGGCGCGCAAGGTGCTGGTCGATCAGCTCGGCTCGACCCTGGCGACGGTGGCCCGGGATGTGAAGATCCAGGTCGAGTTCAATCCCGCCGAGGTCGGCGAGTACCGCCTGCTCGGTTACGAGAACCGCGCACTGAAACGCGAGGATTTCAGCAACGACAAGGTCGATGCCGGCGAAGTCGGCGCAGGCCATAGCGTGACCGCGCTCTATGAAGTTGTGCCGGTCGGTGCCAAGGGCTGGCTGGAGCCGCTGCGCTATCAGGCAGCGACGAAAACCGAGGGTAAGACGGGCGAACTGGCCTGGCTGCGCATTCGCTACAAGGCGCCCGGACAGAACGTCAGCAAACTGCTGGAACAGCCGATTCAGGCGGATAAGGGCTTGGCCCTGAGCCAGGCCAGCGAGGATCTGCGTTTCGCCGCGGCTGTGGCGGCTTTTGCCCAGCAGCTGAAAGGCGATACCTACACTGGGCGCTTTAGCCTGGCCGACAGTGCCGAGCTGGCGCGCACGGCCAAGGGCGAGGATCGCTTCGGCCTGCGCGCCGAGTTCGTGCAGCTGGTGGAACTGGCGCAGAGCCTGCAAACTGCGACGACCCGTTCAACTACTGCACGAGTACAGCAGTGAACCGACCCCTCACGGATGACGACGCCGCCTTGTTGCGGCGTTACCGCCAAGGCGATGCGGCGGCCTTCGCGCAGCTGTATCAGCGCCATCGGCTCGGCCTGTTTCGCTTTCTGCTCGGCCTGTGTGGCGATCACGCCCTGGCCGAGGAGGTGTTTCAGGACACCTGGATGAGCCTGATCCGCAGCCAGAGCGAACATCGCGATAGCGTGCTGTTCAAGACCTGGCTGTACCAGATCGGCCGCAACCGGCTGATCGACCATTGGCGCAAGCAGGGTCGGCACCAGGCGGGGCATGCTGAGTACGATGAACAGCAGCATGCCCCGCACGACCCGCAGCCGGGGCCCGAGCAGCAGCTTAGCCTGAGCCGTGATCGGCAGCGTTTGCAGGCCGCCCTGGCGGACTTGCCGGCGCAGCAGCGCGAAGTGTTTCTGCTGCGCGCCCATGGCGACATGGAGCTGGCCGAGATCGCCGAGCTGACCCAGATACCCGCCGAGACGGTGAAAAGCCGTCTGCGCTATGCCCTGCAGAAGTTACGCCGGCTGCTGGCTGACCCGGCCGCCGAGGAGTTGTCCGTATGAACCACGATCAACACAGGCCCGATGAGCAGGAACGGCAGATGCTTGAGCATTTCCGCCAGCACAGCGGCGGCGAGCCCAGTGCGCAGCTGGATGCGCAGATTCTCGCAGCGGCCAGCGCCGCCGTGCGCAGCGCGCCCGCTGCCGAGGCCAAACCGGGCCTGAGCGCGCGCCTGCACAGCTGGCTATTTGGCGCTGGCGGCCGGCAACGTTGGTCGGTGGCGTTGGCCGGGGTTGCCTGTCTGGGGATTGGCGTAAGCCTGACCTGGCGCACCTTCGAGCAGGCACCGGATGCCTTCGATGCCGTGCCTAGCGGCGCGCCCATGGCTCCGGCAGCAGCGAGGATGGCCCCAGAATCCGCACCGATGCCCGCGCCACTGGCGGAATCCGCTGCGCTGGCGGATGAAGCAGAGCGTTCACGGGCGGCGCCGCCTGCACCGCTGATCCAGGGCCATAGCGCCGATACCGCCAAGGCCGAGAAGAAGCTTGCGGCCGGTTCCTCCAATCAGCTGTTGCGTGAAGAGTCGGCGGCCGATGCATTGCATGACGCGGCGCCAGCAGTGTCAGCCTCCGAAAAAGCGGCCGCCAGCCAAGCCGAACAGCAGCTGCGCAGCGAGTTGCAACGCTTGCTCAAATTGCGCCGTGATGGCTGGGCGGATGAAGCCGATGCCTTGCTGTTGCAGTTGATGCGCGAGCATCCGGAGTTGGATATCGACGCGCAGTTGCAGCAACTGCAGGCGCCCGAATAAGGCTGGGTAGGTCAGTCGCTGGCGGCCATCGGCACCGGTGGCTGTTGGCTGATCCTCAGGCTAGAGCGCCGCGTGGTTAGTTGCCGTACCGATTGCGTGCTTGCCAGAGTGCGGGGCAGGGGCCAGCATAGCGGCTTGTGTCACTGCCTTTGTACCTGCCCATGATGCCTATTCGACGCCTCGCGCTGCTGCTGACCCTGTTGTCAGTGGCGGCCTGCGAGCAAAGCAGCAACCCTCCTGCGAAAGTCAAAGCTGAAGCCGTCAAGGCGCAACCGGCACCAGCAGCGGTTACCAGCAAAGCAGTCAAGGTCGAGCCGGAGCCAGTTGCAAACAAGCCAGTGAAGCTCAGCGCGCCTGAGCCCAAGCCCGCGGCAGTCGCTCAAGCCAAGCCGAAGCCTGTTGTGGTTGCGCGCAAGCCCGAGCCCGAGCCCGCCGAGCCGAAAGCGCCGCTGGATCTGAGCCTGCACCCCGATGTGTTCGAACCACTGCCGCCGTTGGCACCGCTCAGCGACCTGTCGATCCCGTTATTGCCGCCCATGTTTGGCGACAAGGACAAGACTGAGGAGCCCTTTCAACTCAATGGCAAGCTGATCACCAATGAGCGTAGCGATGACTACTGGGAGTCGGTGGAAGGTGCGCAGCTGCAGTTCGAGTTCAAGCGCTAACAGGCGGTTTTGATAGACCGCCTGCTGCCGGCAATCAGAAGCGGTAGGCCTGCTCGCCGATGGCAGCGAACAGGCTGTGATCCAGTGGGGTAAAGCACTGCTCACCTGGCAGGCGCACCCACAGCGGCTCTTGCACGGCTGCGGGGTTGTAGGCGGCCTGCTTGAGGTCGGTCTTCTTGTATTTAAAGGTGCCGGTGGTTTCCACCTCGCCGAGCAGACGGATAAACAGCGGTGCGGCGTACACCGGCAGCTCATTATCCAGGTGTGCGGCGAGAGCACCGCTATCCAGTTGTTGGCCTTCACTCAGGCGCAGCGCGGCCATGCCGCAGCGGCCATTGGTGCCGGGAATTTCCACGCCATAGACCACCGCATCCTCGACACCGGGGAAGGCCCCCAGGACGTTTTCCACTTCGGTGGTGGAGACGTTCTCGCCTTTCCAGCGAAAGGTATCGCCCAGGCGGTCGACAAACTGCGCATGCTTGCAGCCGATATCGCGCATCAGGTCGCCGGTGTTGAACCAGGCGTCGCCCTGCTTGAACACGTTGCGCAGGATCGCCGCCTCGCTCTTGGCCGGGTCGGTGTAGCCGTCGAATGGCCATTTGGCGCTGATCTCGCTGATCAGCAACCCCGGCTCGCCCTTGTCGGCCTTCTGTAGAAAGCCCTTGGCGGTACGGATGGCGCAGTCGTTCTCCAGGTCGTAGCGCACGATGGCGTAGGTGGCGGGGGAGAAACCCACGGTGTTGTCGAAATTGAATACGTTGGTAAAGCCGATATTGCCTTCGCTGGAGGCATAGAACTCGGTGATCTGCTCGACCCCGAAGCGCGCCTTGAACTCGGCCCAGATTGAGGGCCGCAGGCCGTTACCGATCATGCAGCGCAGGCTGTTGTTTTTCTCTGCCGCAGTTTCGGGCTGGTTAAGCAGGTAGCGGCACAGTTCGCCGATATAGCCGAAGCAGGTGGCCTGATAACGCTGCACATCCGGCCAGAAGGCGCTGGCGGAGAACTTGCGGCGCAGGGCGATGGCCGCGCCACCGGCGATGGCGGCGCTCCAGCACACGGTCACGGCGTTGTTGTGATAGCAGGGCAGGGTCAGGTAGAGCACGTCCTGATTGCTTAGGGTCAGGCCGGAATGGCCGAAGCCGCCGTAAGCCTTGATCCACTTGCCGTGGCTCATGATCGAGGCCTTGGGCAGGCCGGTGGTGCCGGAGGTGTAGATCAGAAAGCAGGGGTCCTTCATCTGCACCTGAGCGCTGTCGGGCGGGTTATCACTGGCCTGGCTGCGCGCCAGTTGCATCAGGTTGGTCCAGCCGTCGGGTGCCTGGCCGGCGTCTGCCAGGCAATCCTGATCGGCCAGCCAATAACGCGGCGTTTGCGGGTTATCGAGCTGCTCGGCGACCTCCGCGAAAGCGCTGAGCAGTTCTTCGCCGATCAGCATAAAACCCGGTTTTACCAGATTCAGGCTATGCGCCAGCACCTTGCCGCGCTGGGTGGTGTTGACCAGCGCACCGACCGCGCCGAGCTTGCTTAGCGCGGCGAGGATGGCCAGTAGTTCCAGACGGTTCTCCAGCATCACCGCCACCACGCTGCCATGGCGCACGCCGCCGGCCTTAAACGCCCAGGCCAGGCGATTGGCCCAGGCATTGAACTGGGCATAGCTAAGGCTGCGCGACTCATCCAGCAGCGCCGGTCGCTCGGGATGCTGCTGCGCCGTGCGCTCCAGCGCCCAGGCCAGCGACAGGTTCTTCTCGCGATTGCGGATGCCAGCGTAATACAGCCCGCGCAACATGCGCGGTACGCGTGGCAGGTGCTGGGGCAGGCGGGCAAGGAAACGCAGCGGGGAAATCAGATCGGTCTGGCTCATGGCTCTCGCGCTTAGGGTTGTTATGCGGGGGCGAAATAAGACTCTAGACGTGGCTTGAACGGGCCGCTATGGCCTTGGTGCACATGGCGGTGGGCAGATCGGCGAATGGACCGGTAGCAGAAGAAGGTTGGCGCTGCGCTCAACGCCAACCTGGGTTGAGCGGTTATGCCGCGGTTATTCGACAAACAGGTCCGGGATCAGCGTGCCGCCTGCCGGGTCGAAGCGGTAATGCTCGAACTCGCTGACACCCTGCTCGCGCAGAATCTCCTCGTCGATCAGCAAGCGCCCGCTAAGGCTGCGGCCCTGGCTCGACAGAATGGCGTGGGCGGCGTCGGCCATAATGGCCGGGGTGCGAGCGCGTTTGAAGGCGTCGCGGCTGCCCAGTTCGAACTCGATGGCGGCGGTGGCGATCATGGTTTTCGGCCATAGTGAGTTGACGCTGATACCGTACTTCTCGAACTCCTCGCTCATGCCCAGGGTAAGCATGCTCATGCCGTACTTGGTGACGGTGTAGGGGCCGTGCTGGGCAAACCATTTGCTGTGCATATTCAGCGGCGGCGACAGGTTGAGGATATGGCCATTGCTGCTCTGCTTAAGGAACGGCAGGGCCGCCTGGCTGCAGACCATGACCGCGCGGGTGTTGATCTGGAACATCAGGTCGAAGCGCTTGGCTTCGAGTTTCTCCACGCCCACCAGCTTGATTGCCCCGGCGTTATTGATCAGCACATCGATGCCGCCGAAGTGCTCGGCAGCCTGGGCCATGGCGGCTTTGACCGCATTCTCGTCACGCACATCCAGTTGCAGGGCCAAGGCCTTGCCGCCTGCTTCCTCGACCTCGGCGGCCACCGAGTGGATGGTGCCCGGCAGCTTGGCGTGGGGCTCGGCGCTTTTCGCCGCAATCACGATATTGGCCCCCTCACGCGCGGCGCGCAGGGCGATTTCACGGCCGATGCCACGGCTGGCGCCGGTGATAAACAGGGTTTTGCCTTGCAGTGACATAAGCGTGCTCCGTGATTGTTTGTTATTCGCCCGAGTTGCCTTTTGTGGGTTGAGCGCAGCGATACCCACCCTTGTTGCGTGTCGATGGGTATCGCTTTGCTCAACCCATCCTACGTATCTGCCATTAAGCGTCGGTTGCTTCGATCTCGACCAGCAGCTGACGATTTTTCACCTGATCGCCGCGGCTGACCCCAATACGGCGCACTACGCCGTCGATGCTGGCCTTGAGCGGGTGTTCCATCTTCATCGCTTCCAGCACCAGCAGCAGTTGGCCCTTGCTGACCCTGGCGCCTTCCTCCACCAGCACCTCGACAATCGCGCCGTCCATCGGCGCCTTGACGCTGCCCGAGCCTGCGCCGGCGGCGCTGCTGACCGGCAGGTGGGTGATATCGCTCAGCTGCAGATTGCCGTTATGGCCATACAGCCAGAGGTTGTCGCCGGCCAGGTGATAGGCCAGGCGCTGGCGAATGCCATCCAGCTCCAGGCTGGCCCAGCGGCCGTCGCTGGCCAGCAGCGTGAGGCTGAGCTGTTGTTCACCAATCCTGGCCAGCAGGCTGGGTTGCGGACCATCGCCCAGCACTTCAAGCTCTACTGAAAACTGCTGTTCACCCTGCTTAAGCAGAAAGCGCCAGGGCGCGCTGCCGGCATTGCGCCAGCCGCAGAGACCCGGTTGATGCGCGCGGGCGCTGGCCGACTGCTGAAACAGCAGGGCGGCTGCGGCGGCCAGCTCAATGGCTTTGGGCGGCTGCGGGCTAAGGCTCGGATCGCCCGCGAAATGCTCGGCGATAAACGCGGTGGTGGCGTTGCCGGCGGCAAACTCGGGGTGGCTGAGCAGGTTGGCGAGAAAACGCTGGTTGCCGTTGACGCCCAGCAGCACGCAGTCCTCCACCGCGCGTACCAGCTTGCGCCGGGCTTCCTCGCGGGTCGCACCATAGGCGATAACCTTGGCCAGCATGGGGTCGTAGAACGGGGTGATCGCCTGGCCTTCGACCAGGCCGTGGTCGATGCGCACGCCCTCGCGCAGCGCCGGCTCCCAGCGCAGGGCGCTACCGGTTTGCGGCAGGAAATTTTGCGTGGCGTCTTCGGCGTACAGGCGCACTTCCATGGCGTGGCCAGTCAGGCGAATCTCGTTCTGCTTGAGTGGCAGCGGCTGGCCCTCGGCGACGCGAATCTGCCAGGCGACCAGGTCCTGGCCGGTGATCAGCTCGGTGACCGGGTGTTCGACCTGCAGGCGGGTGTTCATTTCCAGAAAGAAGAATTCACCGCTCTGATCGAGCAGAAACTCCACGGTACCGGCGCCGACGTAGTTCACCGACGCCGCCGCTTTCACCGCGGCTTCGCCCATGGCTTGGCGCAGCCCGGGCGTCATCACCGGGCAGGGCGCTTCTTCGACCACCTTCTGGTGACGGCGCTGCACCGAGCAGTCGCGCTCGCCGAGATAAACGATGCTGCCGTGCTGATCGCCGAATACCTGGATCTCCACATGGCGCGGCTGGATTACTGCGCGTTCGAGAATCAGCTCGCCGGAGCCAAAGGCGTTCTGCGCCTCGGAGCGGGCGGTGCGGATCTGCGCCAGCAGCTCGGCAGATTTGTGTACCAGGCGCATGCCGCGGCCGCCGCCACCGGCGCTGGCCTTGATCATCAGCGGGTAGCCGATACGCTCGGCCTCAAAACTCATGGTCTCGTCGTCCTGGGCAGCGCCCTCATAACCGGGAATGCACGGTACGCCGGCTTCAAGCATGGCGATCTTCGACAGGCGCTTGCTGCCCATCAGGTGGATGGCTTCCACGGTCGGGCCGATAAACACGATGCCGGCGGCTTCACAGGCGCAGGCGAACTCGGCATTCTCGGAGAGAAAGCCGTAGCCGGGGTGGATCGCGTCGGCCCCGGTCTTCTGCGCCGCTTTGATGATGTTGTCGATCACCAGGTAGGACTGGTTGACCTGCGCCGGGCCGATACACACGGCCTCATCGGCCTGCTGCACATGGCGTGCATCGCTGTCGGCCTCGGAATACACGGCTACGGTGCGGTAGCCGAGGTCCTGGGCGGTACGCATCACCCGGCAGGCGATTTCCCCGCGGTTGGCGATCAGGATTTTGTTAAAGGCGGGCATCTGGGTGCTCCTGCTGATGATGGGTATCGCTGCGCTCAACCCATCCTACGGTCTGTGTTTGTCTGGTTATTGCGCCCACTTGGGGGCGCGTTTCTGTACAAAGGCCATGGTGCCCTCGACGCCTTCTGCGCCGGTTACCGCTGCGGCAAACTGTTCGGCGGCGCGGTCTAGCAGCGGGCCGAGCGCTTCGCTTTCAGTAGCCAGCAGCAGGGCCTTGGTCTGCGCATTGGCCTGCGGTGCGCAGTGGCGTACCTGGCTCAGTACCTGATGCAGACGAGCATCCAGCGCTTCGCTATTGGCCTCGCTGAAATGCACCAGGCCCAGGCGTTCGGCCTCGCTGCCATTGAAGCGGGCGGCGGTCAGGGCCAGACGCCGGGTCTGGGTCAGGCCGATACGCTTGACCACAAAGGGGGCGATTTGCGCCGGGAGAATCCCCAGGGTGGTTTCCGGTAGGCCGAACTTGGCGTCCTGCTGGCAGATGGCGATATCCGACACGCAGGCCAGGCCAAAGCCGCCACCCAGCACCGCGCCTTCGAGCACGGCAATCAGCACTTGTGGCGTGTGCTGCGCCTCTTCCAGCAGGCTGCCGAAGGCACGGTTAAGGCTGCGGTAGGCATCGCCACCAGCTGCTCTGGCACCGACCATGTCCTTAATATCGCCACCGGCACAAAAGTGCCCAGCGGAGCCGCGCAGTACAATGGCGCGCACGTTTAGGTCATTGCGCAGGCTTTCCAGCACCGCGCGCAATTCGCTGACCATGGCCAGGCTCATGGCATTGCGGTTGTCCGGACGGTTAAGGGTGATATGCAGCACACCGGCGTCGAGGCTTAGCAGCAGGGTTTCGCAGGTTGGTAGAGCGGACATCCGATATTCCTTGTGCGTAGGATGGGTTGAGCAACGCGATACCCATCGAGTCAGCGGCGATGGGTATCGACGCTGCGCGTCTCAACCCATCCTACGGTCGTACGTTTCTTAGCCTTTCTTTATGGCCTGCCATCCCTGGCGGCCACCCTTCGGGCCGTCGCTACGCGACGTTAAAAATAGCTCCAGGCTATTTTTTCTTACCCGGCAGAATGCCCATCAGCTTGCAGATAATGCCCAGCATGATTTCGTCGGCACCGCCACCGATGCTCACCAGGCGCACGTCGCGGTAGGCGCGGGCCACCGGGTTTTCCCACATGTAGCCCATACCGCCCCAGTACTGCAGGCAGCTGTCGGTGACTTCCCGGCCGAGGCGGCCGGCCTTGAGCTTGGCCATCGAGGCCAGGTTGGTGACGTCGCGGCCGCGCACGTATTGCTCGGTGGCCTGGTAGACCAGGGCGCGCAGGCATTCGATTTCGGTCTGCAGCTCGGCCATGCGGAAGTGGATGACCTGGTTGTCGATCAGCGCATTGCCGAAGGTCTTGCGCTCTTTGCAGTAGTCGATGGTGGCGTTGATGCAGTGCTCCAGGCCCTTGATCATGTTGGCCGCACCGAACAGGCGCTCTTCCTGGAACTGCAGCATCTGCATCATAAAACCCGCGCCTTCATGGCCGATGCGGTAGCGCTGCGGCACGCGCACGTTGTCGAAGAACACCTGGGCGGTCTCCGAGCTGCGCATGCCGAGTTTGTCCAGATGCGGGCTGACGCTGATGCCCGGGGTGTTCATCGGCACCATGATCAGCGACTTGTTGACGTGTGGCTTGTCATCCGAGGTATTGGCCAGCAGGCAGATAAAGTCGGCGCTGGGCGAGTTGGTGATCCACATCTTGCTGCCGTTGATCACATAGTCGTCGCCGTCTTTGCGCGCGGTGGTCTTTAGTCCAGCCACATCCGAGCCGGCACCCACTTCGGAGACGCCGATACAGCCGACCATCTCGCCGGCAATCGCCGGCTTAAGGAATTCCTCGCGCAGCTCATCGGAGCCGAAGCGCGCCAGGGCCGGGGTGCACATATCGGTCTGCACGCCGATGGACATGGGGATGCCGCCGCAGATGATGGTGCCGAACTCTTCCGCCGCGACGATCGAGTAGCTGTAGTCCAGGCCCATGCCGCCGAACTTCTCTGGCTTGGAGATGCCCAGCAGGCCGAGGTCGCCGGCCTTCTTGAAAATATCGTGGATCGGGAAGCGGCCATCCTTTTCCCATTGCTCGACGTGCGGGTTGATTTCCTTGTCGACAAAATTACGGACCGTGCGGCGCAGCTCTTCGTGTTCCTGGGTAAAGATCATTGCTTGCTCTCCTCGTTCTAACCCCCTCTCCCTTGAGGGAGAGGGCTGGGGTGAGGGTGGAAGGCCTATCCCCTCACCCTAACCCTCTCTCCCCGTCAATAAAGGCAGGGGGAGAGGGGACTCAAAAGCGGGCTACGCCGAAAGTGGTGGTTTTAAGCGGGCGAACAGCGGCCTCGGCACAGATATCCAGCAGGTAGCCGAGCAGCTTGCGGGTATCGCGCGGGTCGATCAGGCCGTCGTCCCACAGGCTGGCGGTGCCGTACAGCGCGGTGGACTGGCTGTCGAGCTTCTGTGCGGTGACGCTTTCCAGCATATCGAGCATCTTCGGGTCGGCTTCTTTGCCTTCCTTCAGGTGTTTTTCCTCGGTGACGATGCGCAGCACCTTGCCGGCCTGGGCACCGCCCATGACGGCGGTTTTGCTGTTGGGCCAGGCGAAGATAAAGCGCGGGTCCAGACCACGGCCGCACATGGCGTAGTTGCCGGCGCCATAGGAGCCGCCGACCACGATGGTCAGTTTCGGCACCGTGGCGTTGGCCACCGCCTGGATCATCTTCGAGCCGTGCTTGATCACCCCCAGCTGTTCCGACTCGGTGCCGACCATAAAACCGGTGGTGTTGTGGAAGAACAGGATCGGTGTGTTGCTCTGCTCGCACAGCTGGATAAATTGCGCCGCCTTGGCCGCGCCTTGCGGGGTGATCGGGCCGTTGTTGCCGATAAAGCCGCAGGGCTGACCTTCGATCTGCAAGTGGCCGCAGACGGTCTGGTTGTCGAACTCGTTCTTGAAGTCGAGAAAGGCCGAGCCATCCGCGATGCGGGCGATGATCTCGCGTACGTCGTAGGGTTTTTTTGCGTCTGCCGGGACCAGACCAAGCAGTTCTTCGACCGGATACAACGGCTCGCTGTAGACCTTGGCCGGGCGTGCCGGCAGCTGGGCATTCCACGGCAGCATGGCGAGAATCTCACGGGCGATGCGCACGCCGTCGGCGTCATTCTCGGCCAGGTATTCGGCGGTGCCGGCGACCTGGGCGTGCATCTCGGCGCCGCCCAGTTGCTCATCGGTGGCGATTTCGCCGGTGGCGGCTTTCAGCAGCGGCGGGCCGGCGAGGAACATCTTGGCCTTGCCGCGCACCACTACCACATAATCGGACAGCCCTGGCTGGTAAGCCCCGCCGGCGGTGCTGGAGCCGTGCACCACGGTGATCTGCGGCAGGCCCATGGCGGACATGCGCGCCTGGTTGGCAAAGCCGCGCGCGCCTTCCACAAAGATGTCGGCGGCGTAATTGAGGTTGGCACCGCCGCTTTCGGTCAGGGCCACCACCGGCAGTTTGTTTTCGAAGGCGATCTGCTGCAGGCGCAGGGTTTTCTTCAGCCCGGTAGGGGAGATGGTGCCACCCTTGATCGCGCTATTGCTGGCGGTGACCAGGCAACGCACCCCGGCGATATAGCCGATACCGGAAATAATCCCGCCGCCGGCCTGGCTGCCGTCCTTGTCGTCGTGCAGCTTGTAGCCGGCCAGCGATGAAAGTTCGAGAAACGGCGCGCCAGGGTCGAGCAGCAGGTTCAGGCGTTCACGCGGCAGCAGTTGGCCGCGCTTTTCGAATTTGGCCTTGGCATCAAGCGCCTTGTTCAGGCAGTTCTGTTCGATCTGGCGAAAACTGGACACGGCGGCAAGCATGGCCTCGCGGTTGTTGGCGAAGTCCTCGCCATGCACGTCGATCTCGGAGTGGATAACCGGCATCGCATCACTCTCCCTGGTCTTTCAGCACATCGGGCAAATAGGCCCGGTGGAAGCCGTTGTAAGACTGGCTCTGCCCGGCCTTGGCCTTGAACAACGGGAAGGCGCGGCTGCCCTGGCTGGCGGCGCCGTCGATGCGCACCGTGTTGCCGCTGATAAAGGCGGCGCCCGGCGACAGCAGAAAGACGATGGCCGCCGAGACTTCCGATTCTGTGCCGATGCGCTTGAGCGGCACGTGCTCGCGTAGGGTCGGGATCACCGCCTTGAACGCGCCTTCGTAGGTGTCCATGCCGCTGGAGGCGACCCAGCCCGGTGCCACGGCGTTGACCCGCACCCCGGCGTGGCCCCACTCGACGGCGGCGGTCTTGGTGAAATTCTCCATACCGGCGCGCGCCGCCCCGGAGTGGCCCATACCGGGCATGCCGCCCCACATATCGGCGAGCATATTGACGATGCTGCCGCCGGTCTTGCTCATGCTCTGGTTGAACACCTCGCGTGCCACCAGAAAACCGCCCACCAGATTGGTGCGCACCACGGTCTCGAAACCTTTCTGGTTGATCGAGGCGAGCGGTGCGGGGTACTGGCCGCCGGCGTTGTTGATCAGGTGGTGGATCGCCCCGTGCTCGCTGACCACTGCCGCGACCATGGCCCTGACCGATTCCTCGTCGCGGATGTCGCAGACTTGGAAGCTGACGCTGCCGCCATCCTCACGGATTTCGCCGGCAGTCTTTTCCAGCTTGTCGGCCTCGCGCCCGACCAGCACCACGTGGGCGCCCAAGGCCGCCAACTCATGGGCGGTGCAACGGCCGATGCCGCTGCCGCCACCGGTGACCATGATGGTCTGGCCGCTGAACAGGCCGGGTTTAAACACCGAGTCGTATGTCATTGTTGTTATCGTCCTAGTCGTAGGGTGGACAACCGCGAAGCGTTGTCCACCAAGAGCTGGTGGATGGGTGAAGCGTCATCCACCCTACAAAGTCTTGGCCAATGCACTGGGCACTGGCACCGGGAATTCCAGCAGCTGTTGGGCAAAGGCCTTACCTTGCGGGTCGATACGCAGCGAGGCGACGCCGCCGCCCCCCAGGGCGTTCTCCAGCAGAAAATTCAGGCTATGGCTGCCCGGTAAATACCAGCGGCTGACCTTGCCGGTTTGCGGATCGAGTGCGTGCTGCATCCATTCGGCCACGGCACCCTCACTCAGCGCAGCGGCGATCCAGGCCAAGTACTCGGGCTTTCTGGCCATGATGCCGATATTGCTGTGGTTGCCCTTGTCGCCGGAGCGCGCTACCGCCAGCTTGATCAGTGGCACTGCAGTGTCGGCCTGGCCGCTTGGCAGCGGGGCGGCAATATCGGTGGCGATCTGTGTGCTATCCAGCACGGCGATCTGCGGCAGTTCGACCGGGGTACGTTCGCCGTCGATTTCCACCTGCAACTGGCAGGCGCTTTTGGCAGCGAGAAAACTGAAAAGACGGATTACCGGGTAAACCGTAGGGCGACCACCGACGATACCGGTCAGGCCCGGCGCCATACCGGTGGCGGCCTGGGCGATCTCGCGGGAGAACAGCACCAGGGCTTCTTTCTTGGCATGGCGCACGGCGATCTTGATCACGATCTCGCGGGTATCCACCCGCTGGCCGCGCGGGCCGTAGGTGGCCTCGGAACCCAGCAGTTCGATGCTGACTTCCTTGTAGGGTCCCCAGCCGCGCTCTGCGAACATCTCCTCGGTCTTGTTGATAATCGCCTGGCTGACGCGCTGGGCTTTCTTCAACGCATCGAGGCCGGCCATCAGGCAGCTGGCGGTGCAGCGGAAACCATCCGGATGGGTGGCGCTGACTTTGTACTGATCGGTCGGCGGCAGGCCGCGCGCGCCTTTCAGTTCAACGCGGTTTTCGCCGACTTGGCTCAGCTGCACCTGGGTGAAATCGCAGAGCACATCGGGCAGGTAATAGGCCCGTGGGTCGCCGATTTCATAAAGCATCTGCTCGCCGACCGAGAGCACGCTGATCAGTCCGCCAGTGCCTTCCGGCTTGTCGACCACGAAACTGCCATCGGCCTGCACCTCGACGACAGGGAAGCCGATATGTTCGTAGTCCGGCACACGTTCCCAGTCGGTAAAGTTGCCGCCGGTGCACTGCGCGCCGCATTCGATGATATGCCCGGCCAATGCGGCCTGGGCCAACTGGTCGTAGTCGCTCCAGTTCCAAGCGAATTCATGCACCAGGGCGGCGCTGACCACGGCGCTGTCGACCACGCGGCCGGTGATCACGATATCCGCGCCCAGCTTGAGCGCTTCTACGATTCCCGGCGCGCCCAGGTAGGCGTTGACCGAGACGCAGAAGGGCGGCAACGCAGCGCCTGTGAACATCTCCACGGTGCCGGCCTTGGCCAGTTCACCGAGCTTGGCTTGCAGGTTGTCGCCATGCAGCACGGCAATCTTCAGGTTTACCCCGGCCTGTTCGCAGGCAGCAGCCAGCGCGGCGGCGCAGGCACTGGGGTTGACCCCGCCGGCGTTGCTGATTACGCGGATCTTCTTCGCGGCGATAGCGCCCAGCAGCGGCGTCAGCACTTCGACGAAATCGCGGGCGTAGCCTTCATCCGGCTTCTTCATCCGCGCGCCGGCCATGATCGACATGGTCACTTCGGCCAGGTAGTCGAATACCAGGTAATCCAGTTCGCTGCCCTGAACCAGCTGGGCGGCGGCGGTGCTGGTGTCGCCCCAGAAGGCGGATGCACAACCGATGCGTACGGTTTTAGTCATTGGAGTAGGTCCGCAGCACATGAGTAAGGTGACTCGAAGGCTACCAAGCAAGCGCTTGGTTGAAAAGCCCCGGAGCGCATCTTTCTAACCTAAAGTGTGGCCAAGCGCTTGCTTGGGTGGCTGGTGCAGCATAAATTTCACCAATAACGACAAGCACTTGGGTAAACCCGCTGAGAATCAGCGTGCAATTGCCGAGGCATATAGAAAGTTGGAGACGAATTAGCGTGGATGATCAACAAGCGCAGGCGGTGATGCAGCAACTGGTGGCCAGCGGGCAGATCACCGACCCGGACAGCGCGCGTGGCAAGCTGCTGCAAACCGCCGCGCACCTGTTTCGCAGCAAGGGCTACGAGCGCACCACGGTGCGTGACCTGGCCAGCGCCGTGGGCATTCAGTCCGGCAGCATCTTTCATCACTTCAAGAGTAAGGATGAGATCCTGCGTTCGGTGATGGAGGAAACCATTCGCTACAACACCGCGCTGATGCATGCGGCGCTTGCCGAAGCCAGCGGTCTACGCGGCCGCGTGCTGGCGCTGATCCGTTGCGAATTGCAGTCGATCATGGGCGGCACCGGCGAGGCCATGGCGGTGCTGGTGTACGAATGGCGCTCGCTGTCCGAGGAAGGCCAGGCTTTTATCCTCGAACTGCGCGACACCTATGAGCAGCTCTGGCTACAGGTGCTGGGCGAGGCCAGGGAGGCCGGTTACTTCAAGGCCGACCCCTTTATTCTGCGCCGCCTGTTGACCGGAGCGCTAAGCTGGACCACTACTTGGTTCCGCCCTGAAGGGCCGATGACCCTTGATCAACTGGCTGAGGAAGCGCTGTCGCTGGTGATCAAGGACGCTTGAGGAAATTCAGCTACGCTAAGCTGGCACATTGATAGTATTTTGGCGCCAACGGATTGAGAACGTTTCGGGTCACGGAAGATGTCGCTGCGTTTTGTTCTGAGGTTTGCCGCTTGGCCACGCTGTTACGAGGTTCGCTGCTCGGGTTGATGCTTTCTGCGGTATGTCTTGCGCAGGCTGCGGAACAGGTGCGGGTGGGAGCCTATCATTTCCCGCCCTATGTGATTAAACCGGAAAGTGAGCGCCCCAGCGGACTGCTGCCGGAGCTGCTACAGGCGCTCAATCAACTGCAAAGCGACTACCGCTTTACCCTGGTCGCGACCTCGACCATGCGCCGCTACCATGGCCTGCAAAGCGGGCGATTTGACCTGATCCTGTTTGAATCCCCGGCCTGGGGCTGGCAGGGCATAGCGCATGCCGCGCTGGATCTGCATATCGAAGATGCCGAAGTCTATGTCGCACGCCGGCAGCCAGGCCGCGACGAGCGCTATTTTGATCAGCTGCAGGGCAAGCGCATGGCCCTGTACAGCGGTTATCACTACGGCTTTGCCGGGTTCAATGCGAACAAGCAGTTTCTTACCGATACATTCAACGCGGTGCTGACGTATTCCCATGACAGCAACCTGGTCATGCTGCTGCGCGGCCGGGCCGATGTGGCGGTGGTCACCCGCTCCTACCTGCGCGCCTACCAGCAGCGTTACCCAGAACAGAGCAGCGCCTTGCTGGAGTCTCAGCGGGTCGATCAGGTCTACCAGCATCAGGCGTTGTTCCGCCCGGAGTCGGCACTGCAGCCACCAGCCTTTGCCGAGCTGCTTAAACAACTCAACCACAATAAGCAGCTGGATAAACTGCTGGAGCGCTACCACTTGCGCGACGCATCGCTGCTGAGAAGTGACTGAAAATGCTCTGTTCGGTCAACTTTACCTGGGGTAGGCTGCGGTAACCGAGAAATAGGGAAGTTGACGTCAAATGGGCTTTTTCAGGCGTGGAGTAAGCAGGTTTTTCGGCATGGGGCTGGCGTTGTTGCTGGCTGGGCCACTTATGGCTGCGCAGGATGTGCGTGTGGCCGCCGTGTATTTCCCACCTTATGTGTTCAAGGCTGAGCAGACCCAGGCTAGCGGTTTGCTTGATGAGCTGGTAGCGGCGTTGAACCAGGCCCAGACGGACTATCGCTTCGTCATGGTGCCAACCGCGGTAAAGCGCCGCTTTCGTGACTTCGAGCAACAGCGCATCGACCTGGCGATTTTCGAGAACCCCGGTTGGGGCTGGCAGGCTGTTGAACACGTTGCCCTGGATATGCGGCTGGAAGACTCTGAAGTGTTTGTCGCCCGTACTGAGCCGGGCCGTGATCAGGGTTACTTCGACTCACTCAAAGGCAAGCGCCTGGCGCTTTACCACGGTTATCACTATGCCTTCGCCGGTTTCAATGCCGAGCCTAAATACCTGAGCAAGACCTTCAACGCCACCCTGACTCATTCCCACGAAAGCAACCTGCTGATGGTGTTACACCAGCGGGCGGACGTTGCCCTGGTAACACGTTCCTTTATCCATGATTTTCTTGAGCGCAATCGGCAATACGCTGGGCGCTTGCTGATTTCCGAGCGTGTTGACCAGCGTTATCGCCATCATGTGCTGTTGCGTCCGGGTGCGCCGATCACGCCTGAGCAGTTTACGGCGCTGTATGAAACGCTGCGGGATAACGGTCAGTTGGAGAGGATTTTCAGCCGTTATCAGGTCGCCGTCATCCCACGCGTAACGGATAGTTCCATAGCAGCGGGCGCAGCAGATTGACTGCGCCATACCGACCAACCCCCAGCGTCCATACACCCAACGACACATTCTTGTCGTTCGCGGTTAAGGCTCGCGGGCGTCCTTGGCAGCTTGCTCAAGCTGGCGTTGGCGGATCTTTGCCAGCTGTTCCTCGCTTAGCGGCAGTGGTTTGGCCGTGCGCAGCAGCACCATCAGGCCACCCACGATGGAGCCCAGCACCAGAAGCATCAGCAGCCAGATATACCAGGTCATAAGCCCGTCCTTGCAGAGTTGAGCTGCCACCATAGCGCGCGGCGGCCGTCATTTAAACGGCAACCACGTTGCGCTGCGGGTAGCGCGGCGCTCTGCTGCGGGGTAAATGGCTGTGATGACTGTCACATGGCAGCAACTTGGCGCTGGTTGAATGGCGGCTTTCCAACGCACAGGGAGTTTGCCCATGACCACTGCCAGCGCGCTCACGCGTTTGCTCAAGCCGGTTACGCCGTTGGCTGCGGATATGAGCATCGCCGATGTGGCGGATCGCCTGCTGACGCCAGAGCATAAAGCCTTTCTTTCGCTGCCGATTGTCGACGCCGCCGGTAGGCCACTGGGCCTGGTCAGCCGCAGCACCTTGCAGGATATCTTTATGCAGCGCTTCGGCCGCGACCTGCGCGGCCGCCATGCGGTGCAGGAGGTGATGAACCCGGCGCCGCTGGTGGTCAGCCTGGACACCAGCCTGGAGGATGCGGCCAAGCAGATCACCGGGCAGCTGCAATACCCGATCACCGAGGATTTTATTCTGGTCGATGCCCAGGGCCTGTATCGCGGTCTGGGCACCGTGCTCGATCTGCTCAAGGCCATGGAGGTGCGCATTGCCCAGCGTAATCTGGTGCTGCGCAAGGCCCTGGTGGAACTCAAGGAATCGCAGACCCAACTGGTGCAGTCAGAGAAGATGGCGTCACTGGGGCAGATGGTCGCCGGCGTCGCCCACGAACTGAACACCCCGTTGGGCTATGTGAAAAACAACGTGCAGCTGCTGCGTGAACTCAGCGCGCCGCTGTTCGATCTGGCTGAGACGCAAGCGGCGCTGGCCGATTGCCTGAACGATCCGGCCTGTGATGAGGCGCGTCTGGCCATCGCCCTGGAATCGGCTGCCGAGGCCCGTGCCAAAGCCGCGCCGGAGCTGCTGGTGGACGACTTTACCCAGCTGTTCGGCGACACCCTCTATGGTTTGCAGCAGATTGCCGAGCTGGTGGTCGGGCTCAAGGATTTCGCCCGCCTGGACCGCGCCATGAGCGAGCAGGTTGATCTTAATGAGTGCATCCGCAGCGCCCTGGTGATTGCCCGCAACGGCATCAAGGACAAGGCCGAAACCATCCTGCAACTCGGCGAGTTGCCGCACATTCCCTGCGCGCCGTCGCAGATCAACCAGGTGCTGCTCAACCTGCTGAACAACGCCGCCCAGGCCATCGATGGTTTCGGCCAGATTCTGGTGAAAACCTGGGCCGATGACAGCGCCGTGTTTGTTTCTGTGCAGGACTCCGGGCGCGGTATGCCGCCTGAGGTGCTGGCGCGCATCTTCGACCCGTTTTTCACCACCAAGCCGGTTGGCCAGGGCACCGGGTTGGGGCTGTCGATCAGCTACAAGATCATCCAGGACCACGGCGGGCAGATTCGCGCAGCGTCCGAGCCTGGGCGCGGTACACGTTTTCTGATTCGCCTGCCGCGTCCGCAGGCGCTACCACTGCAACGGAGTGCCTGATATGAGCGAGCCGATTCGTATTCTGTTTGTCGACGACGAAGAGCGCATTTTGCGCAGCCTGGCCCTGCAGTTCCGCCGTGAGTACCAGGTGCTGACTGAGAGCGATCCGCGTCGCGCCCTGGAACGGCTGAAAAGCGAGCGCGTGCAGATTATCGTCAGCGACCAGCGCATGCCGCAGATGAGCGGCGCCGAACTGCTGGCCCAGGCGCGGCAGATTGCCCCCGATACCCTGCGTATTCTGTTGACCGGCTACAGCGATCTGGATGCTGCGGTGGAAGCGCTCAACAGTGGCGGCATCTTCCGCTACCTGACCAAGCCCTGGGATCAGCAGGAAATGGCCTTCACCCTGCGCCAGGCGGCGCAGATTGCCGCACGTCAGTTGCAGGCGCCGAAAGTGCTGACGGCCCTACCGCAGGCGGCGCTCAATGTGCTGCTCTTGGATGAGGATGCGCCGACTCTGGCCGTGGTGGCCGAGTTCTGCGTGGCCGGCGGTCATCGCTTGCTGCGCGCGGCATCGCTGAGTGAGGCCGTGGCGTTACTCAATAGCCAGCCGATTGATCTGCTGGTCAGTGACTTGCACGTGGCCGGGGAAGACACCGCGCCGCTGCTGAAAAGCCTGGCCCAGGCTCATCCGCGTTTGCTCAGCCTGGTGGTCACGCCGTTCTGTGACACCCAGGCGCTGCTCAAACTGATCAACGAGGCGCAGATTTTCCGTTACCTGCCCAAGCCAATCCGGCGCGGTCTGTTCGACAAGGGTTTGCTGGCAGCCGCCGAACAGGCGCAGCTGTGGCGCGCGCAGCCGACGCAGGTGGTCACCCGCCTGGCGCAGCCGCCACGTGAAGAGCGGGAGCGGGAGAAGGTCGGCAGTTTGCTGGGCATGCTCGGGCGCTTGCGCGAGCGCCTGACGGCCTGAGTGAGTACGGCGCGAGCCCTCAGGCCCGCGACCGTAGCTTAGCGCCGTACCTGCTTAAGGGTTTCGGCAATCAGAAAGGCCAGCTCCAGCGACTGGTCGGCATTCATCCGTGGGTCGCAGTGGGTGTGGTAGCGGTCGGACAGGCCGTCTTCGGTGATCGGCCGCGCCCCGCCGATGCACTCGGTGACGTTCTGCCCGGTCATCTCGATATGGATACCGCCGGCGTAGCTGCCCTCGGCCTGGTGCACGGCGAAGAACTGCTTCACCTCATTTAGAATCTGCGCAAAGTCGCGGGTCTTGTAACCGCTCGACGCCTTGATGGTGTTGCCGTGCATCGGGTCACTGCTCCACAGCACCTGGCGACCTTCCCGTTGCACGGTCTGGATCAGGCGCGGCAGACCGGCTTCGACCTTGTCCGCACCCATGCGCACGATCAGGTTGAGGCGGCCGGGATCGTTGTCCGGGTTAAGGATGTCGATCAGGCGGATCAGCTCTTCGCTGTCCATGCTCGGGCCGACTTTTACCCCAATCGGGTTGCCCACACCGCGCAGGAACTCGACATGGGCGCCGTCCAGCTGACGGGTGCGGTCGCCGATCCACAGCATATGCGCCGAGCAGTCGTACCAGCCGCCGGTCAGGCTGTCCTTGCGTACAAAGGCCTGTTCGTAATTCAGCAGCAGCGCCTCGTGGGCGGTGAAGAAGCTGGTTTCACGCACTTGCGCCGCGCCGTCCATGCCGCAGGCGCGCATAAACGCCAGGGTTTCGTCGATGCGGTCGGCCAGGTGGCTGTACTTCTCGGCCAGGGCCGAGTTGGCGATAAAGTCCAGGTTCCACTGGTGCACCTGGTGCAGGTCGGCAAAACCGCCCTGGGCGAAGGCGCGCAGCAGGTTCAGCGAGGCGGTGGACTGGTGATAGGCCTGCAGCAGACGCTCCGGGTCCGGCACGCGGCTGGCAGGGTCGAAGCCAATACCGTTGACGATATCGCCACGGTAGGCCGGCAGGGTTACGCCGTCGATGGTTTCATCGTTGGCCGAGCGTGGCTTGGCGAACTGCCCGGCCATGCGCCCGACCTTGACCACCGGGCAGCCGGCGGCAAAGGTCATAACGATGGCCATCTGCAGCAGCACCTTGAAGGTGTCGCGGATTTTCGCCGCGCTGAACTCGGCAAAGCTCTCGGCGCAATCGCCACCCTGCAGCAAAAAGGCCCGGCCCTGGGTGACCTCGGCGAACTGGCGACGCAGTTCGCGCGCTTCACCGGCAAACACCAGCGGCGGATAGCCGGCCAGGGTCTGCTCGACACGGCCCAGATGGGCGGCATCCGGGTATTGCGGCTGCTGCTGGATCGGCTTGGCTCTCCAGCTTTCGGGGCTCCAGGGTTGCGACATGGTGATTCTCGGCTTCTGACAATTCGGGCGAGTGGGCATGGTAACCGATAAGCCCGGCGCTTCAAGCCGATAGGCGCGATAGAGGCGCTGCACAAGGCTTAGCCGGCCAGTAGCAGCGCCCCTGTAGCAAGCAACAGAGCATAGATGGCAATGCGAAAATGCTGTTCGTTGAAACGCTGGTGCAGGCGTTCGCCGAGCCACACGCCGATCAGCAGCAAGGGCGCGTAGCTGAGTACCTGCGGTAGGGCGGGGAGCAGGCGGCCGTCGAGCAGGAAAGCCAGCGTCAGCAGGCTATTGAGGCAGAACCACACCGTGACCAGGGTGGCGCGCAGGCGCGCCTTGTCCAGCTGGGTGCCGGCCAGGGCGAACACCAGCAGCGGGCCGCCGGAGGCAAACAGGCCGTGGCTGACGCCGGCACCCAGGCTGAGCAGACGGCTTAGCCACAGGGGGCGCACGGCTTGCACGGCCGCATGACGCAGGCGCCATAGCTCACGGGCGGCAAACCACAGCACCAGCGCACCAAACAGGCGCTTGGCCAGTGCGGCGTCGAGGAAGGGCAATAAGGCATAGCCGATCAGGGTGCCGACAACCATGCCGGGCAAAATCATGCCCAGCAGCAGGCGGCGATCGATCAGTTGCCGATGGCGCCAGGTCAGGTAGCCGGTCATGCAGATATTCAGCGGCACCAGCAGCGGCAGCAGTTGATCGATGGGCAGCAGCAGGGCGCCCAGGGACAGGGCGATGACGATGCTGCCGAACCCGGTGATCGCCTCCAGGGTGTAGGCCAGCAGGATAAAACCGGCCAGGGCCAGCCAGATCACCTCCATCAGCCCATCTCCGCGGCGAAGCGCGCACTCATCTTGCGGTAGTAGAAACCGGGGGCGATGCGCCAGAGCAGGCTGGCCAACCAGCTGCCGCGGTCGGGAAACAGGCGTTCGCGGCCTTGTGTCTGCGCCTGAAGAATCTGCGCGGCCATCCACTCGGCGCTGCGCACTTGGCCGACGGTCGAGCGGCCGTGTTGCGCCGGCTGGCCATCGCCGCCCAGGGCGTTCTGCTCAATCGGTGTATCGAGAAAGCTCGGGTACACCAGCAGCATGCCAATGCCGTCGCGGGTTGCCTCGGCGCGCAGCACTTCAAAGAACTGGCCCAGTGCGCTTTTCGCCGCGCAATAACCGGCGCGACCGAGCACCGGCATCCAGCCGGCCATGGAGCCGATGGCGATGATCTGTCCACGGCTCTGACGCAGCAGCGGTAGGGCGCTGAGGGTCAGCTCCACCGGCGCCTGGTAATCGACGGCCATGACCTGGCGAAATACCGCTGGGTCAGTCTGCAGGGTGGGCGAGCGGTGGGTGATGCCGGCGTTATTGATCAGCACATCCAGGCCGCCGAAGCGCTCGCTGCAGGTCTGTAGCAATTGCTGATGCAGGTGCGGGTCGGTGATATCGCCGGCCAGGCCAATTACCTGCTTTGTGCCCAGCTCATTGACCCGCGCGGTTAGGCCGTCTGCATTGATATCGGTGAGCAGCAGGTTGCAGCCTTGGCCGTGATAGGCGCGCGCCAGCTGCCAGCCGAGACCGCTGGCGGCCCCGGTGATCAATACGGTGGGCATTATTTTTCTCCCGCGTTGGCCAGGGCCGCAGCTGCCAGCGGCAGGCTTGCGGGGGGGCTGCGTGACCAGATAAAGGCCAGGGTCAGGCCGCTGACCAGGTGCCAGCAGCCCCAGAACGCGGCGATCAGCAGCATGCCGCTGGCCTGGGGGAAGAAGGTGAAGATAATCACCAGACCCAGGGCTGAGTTTTGGATACCGACTTCCAGGGTGATCGCCCGGCGATCCGCGGCCGGCAGGCCGGACAGCCGTGCGCAGCCGTAACCGATCGACAACGCCAGGGCGTTGTGCGCCACCACCAGCCAGAAGAACAGATGGAAATGGGCGATAAACTGGTCGAAGTTGCGGCCAAAGGCCAGGGTGACGAAGGCCAGCATCACCAGCAGGGCAAAGATCCGCAGCGGTTTTTCCACCTTCAGGGCGAGGCTGGGAAAACGCCGGCCCACCCACATGCCGGCAATCAGCGGCAGGCCCAATACCAACAGCACCAAGAGCAGTAGGCTGATCGGCTCCATGGCGATTTCAGTCAGCAGCGGACGGGTCAGCGGATTCAGCCAGGCATAAAAGCCGAAGTTCAGTGGCGTCAGTACGCTGGCGGCGAGGCTGGATACGGCCGTCATGCTCACCGAGACCGCGACATTGCCCCGCGCCATCCAGGTCATGATGTTGGAGAAGCTGCCGCCGGGGCAGGCCGCCACCAGCATCATGCCCAGGGCCAGCATCGGCTCGATGCGCAGCGCCCAGCAGGCCAGGCAGGTCAGTGCCGGCAGCAGGACAAACTGCGCGAACAGGCCGATCAGCGGCGCCTTGGGCTCGCGGACGATGCGTTTAAAGTCATCCAGGCGCAGCTCCAGCGAGACGCCAAACATCATCAGCGCGACGATGACGTTGATCAGCACCAGGCTGCTGGGGTCGAACTGGATGCTCACCGGCTCCATTACAGGCGTCCTTCAACAGTGCGGCTGGCGTCAGCGGGCAGCGCTGCCAGGCCGGCGCGCAGGCGGTTGCTGTGCTGCGCGATGCTCTGACGATAGCTGTCCTTGTGCACGTAGTAGGCCATGCGCTCCAGTTGCAGGTAGTGGTAGCCACCGTCCAGGCGCATGCTCGCCCGTTCGCGCTTGAGCTTCTGGAAGTCCTTGGCCGCCTGGCTGCCGGCTTGCAGGCCCTTGATATACAGCGCCACCAGCTCGGCCTGCTCGTCGCGACCCTGCCAGCCGAGGCCCGAGGCTTCGACCATGCCCAGCATAAACAGGTCGTCGTACTCGGGGTGGAACACGTTGAGGTACAGCTGCGGCGCGCCGGCGCTGCTCGGCCAGTTGAGGTGCGCGCGGTCGATAAAGGGGTAGTCGAGCTTGTAGCCGGTGCCTTGCAGAATCAGGTCGTACTCGGCCTGTTCGCCATCGCTGAAGCTCACTTGCAGGCCATCGACCTTGGCCACATCGCGGCGCGCCTGGATATCGCCATGGCCGAGATAATGCAGCACCAGGGAGTTCATCACCGGGTGCGATTCGTACAGTTTGTAGTCCGGATCGGGCAGGCCGTACTGCGAGGGTTTGCCGACCAGGGCGCGCACCAGCAGACCATCGAGAAACTGCTTGAGCGGGCGCGGCAACTTGATCGCGCCGCCCAGGGTGTCGGTGGGCCGGCCCAGGGTAAATTTGGGCAGGAAGTAATAGCCGCGGCGCACCGACAGGTCCACCGAGGCGGCGCGGTGCACGGCGTCCACGGCGATATCGCAGGCGGAGTTGCCGCAGCCGATCACCAGCACGCGCTTGCCGTCGAACACCGCCGCCGAGCGGTAGTCGCTGGAGTGCATCAGCTCACCCGTAAACTGGCCAGGTAGCGCCGGCTGGTTGGGCGTGTGCAGGGTGCCATTGGCCATCAGCACGCCGTCGAACAGCCATTCACGCTGCGCGCCGTCCTGTTCGCTGATCAGCTTCCAGCCTTTATCCAGGCGCTGGATTGCCACCACCCGGGTATTGAACTGGTAGTGCGCATACAGGCCAAAATGTTTGGCGTAGTCGCGAAAATAGCCGCGCATCTCACTGTGATGCGGGTAGGGCGCCACCTCGGCGCGCATCGGGAATTCAGTGAACTGGGTGGTGCCCTTGGAGGAAATCAGGTGCGCCGAGTCGTACATGGTGCTGTGCGGGTTCTCGATATCCCACAGGCCGCCGACATCCGCGTGCAGTTCGAAACCGACAAAGTCGATGCCGTGCTTATACAGTTGGCGGGCCGTACACAGGCCCATGGGGCCGGCACCGATAATGGCGTACATGGTGATCCTCGCTGGTCATCTTATTGTTGTAAGGCTTAACGCACTGCGCTGCGGCAAATTATCGCGTGACCAGGGGAGGGTGCCTCAATGACAATTAGCGCCTTTCACCTGGCCGAAGTGGTCAGGGATGTCACGGTGGAGAGTGCTGGATGCCAGGTTTACCCCCGGTCGGTCAGATGCCGGACCCGCTGTTGATCGCCGAAGTGCACGATGCCTTCGGGGTGATCCAGGTCGTCGAAATGGGCGCTTACCGCTTTCTCGAGTTCGGCGAGGCGATTGAGCAGAGCTGCATCTATATGCCGGACCCCAGCTGGCTGGAGTACGACTACACCCGTGCCATGCTGCTCGGCGCCTTGTGTCATGACCACCCGGAAAGCGCGCTGTTTCTCGGCCTCGGTGCCGGCAACCTGACCCAGGCCTGTCTGCGGTTTCTGCCGCTGGAAGATGTGGAAGTGATCGAGCTGCGCGCGGATGTGCCACGCCTGGCCATGGAGCATATGGGGCTGGTCGATGACCCGCGCCTGACCATCCGCATCGGCGATGCACTGGAGCTGCTGGAAAGCGCGGAAAAAACCGACCTGCTGTTTGTCGACCTGTACACCGACCACGGTCCGGCGACCGGGCATTTGGCCTGGCGCTTTCTGGAAAACTGCCAGAAGCAGCTCAATCCGGGCGGCTGGCTGATTATCAACCAGTGGGCCGGCAACGACGGCAAGCCGCTTGGCGCGCCATTGCTGCGCGGGCTCTACCATCGGCATTACTGGGAGTGCCCGGTGAAGGAGGGCAATGTGGTGTTGCTGGTGCCGGCCGATCTGGAGCAGGAAATCGACTTTGCCGAACTGCGCCGCCGTAATGAGCTGCTAGCGCCGCAGTTCGGTTATTCCCTGGAATCACTGATCAAAGCGGTGCGTCCGGCGACCTGATCAGGCAGCCGGATAACCAGGCTCAACGCCCCTTAAAATCGCCCGGGCGGCGTTCCAGCATGGCTTTCACGCCTTCCTTGGCATCTTCGCTGGCCATCAGCCTGGTCACGGTCGGGTGCAGGCTGGCCGCTGCGGCGGCCGGGCCTTCGACCACGGCCTGACGGGCCGAGGCCAGGGTCGCCTGCACGCCTAGCGGGGCCTGGGCGGCAATGCGTTCGGCGAGCCACAGCGCCTTGGGTAGCAACTCTTCGCTGGCGACAACCTCCTGGATAAAGCCCAGGCGATAGGCTTCATGAGCATCGAACTCATCGCCAGTCAGCAGCCAGCGCATGGCATTGCCCCAGCCAGCGGCCTGATGCATGCGCAGGGTGGCGCCGCCGAAGGGGAAGATCCCGCGTTGCACTTCCATCTGCGCAAAGCGCGTATTGCTGGCGCACAGGTTGATGTCCGAGGCCAGCATCAGCTCGATACCGATGGTGTAGCAGTAGCCTTGCGCGGCGACGATTACCGGTTTGCTCACGCGCGGCCCGCCAAACACGCCCCAGGGGTCGCAGCCGCCTTCGGGGATCTGCCAGCCGGCGGCAAACTGCGCCGCCACATTGGCCAGGTCCAGCCCTGCGGTGAAGTGCTCGCCATGAGCAAATACCAGCGCCACGCGTGCCTCGCTGTCGCGCTCGAACTCACCGTAGGCCAGGCACATGTCGTCGAGCATGGGCATGTCGAAGGCGTTGCGTTTGTTCGCTCGGTCCAGGCCGATCAACATGATCTGGCCGCGTTTTTCACGGCTGACGCGGCCGCTGGTGCTTATGGTCATGGCGGGAGTCCTTGTACGCAGGTTACTGAAGTGGGGCTGAAGCCGTTACAGCATGGCAGCTGCAGGCTATCAGAGGATGACCATCCGGCGTGCTATATGCTCTATTTCAGGAGAAACCAGTACATTTGGCCAGGTTTTCCGGTATAGTGCGCGTCGGTCAATTCTTGGCCACGTTCAGGTAGCACAACTCGCCCGAAGGTTAACTTTGGCAGTTAGTCCGTTTTGCGGACTATCCTTGACGATTCATTTATCACACGTTTTCGCAAATCCCCGCCGACATGGCTGCCAGGGTAACTCTCGGGTTTTACACGGCATGCGCAGCTTTGGAACATGGGTCTTTGCGGATGCACTAGAGGCAGACCCATGACCCAGGAAATCGGCGGCTTCGCCGCTCTCGATCTACATCCCAATGTTCTCGCTGCGGTAATCGCCACGGGCTATGAAGAGCCGTCGGCTATTCAGATTCAAGCGATTCCAGTAATCCTCGCCGGCCACGACATGATCGGCCAGGCGCAGACCGGTACCGGTAAAACCGCGGCCTTCGCCCTGCCAATCCTCAGCCGCATCGACCCGGCCAAGCGTCAGCCACAGGCGCTGATCCTGGCGCCGACCCGTGAGCTGGCGCTGCAGGTTGCCACCGCGTTTGAAACCTACGCCAAGCAAATGCCAGGCGTAAATGTTATCGCCGTTTACGGCGGCGCGCCGATGGGCCCGCAGCTCAAGGCCATCCGCAATGGCGCACAGATTGTTGTGGCCACCCCGGGTCGCCTGGTTGACCACCTGCGCCGCGACGAGAAAGTCCTGTCGACCATTCAACACCTGGTCCTCGACGAAGCCGACGAGATGCTCAAACTGGGCTTTATGGATGACCTCGAAGTGATCTTCAAGGCCATGCCGGAAAGCCGTCAGAGCGTGCTGTTCTCCGCCACGCTGCCGCACTCGATCCGCTCCATCGCGGAAAAGCACCTGCGTGACCCCAAGCACGTCAAGATCGAAACCAAAACCCAGACCGTAACTGCCATCGAGCAGGTGCATCTGATGGTTCACGCCGACCAGAAGCACGCCGCCGTACTGCGTCTGCTGGAAGTTGAAGAGTTCGACGCGCTGATCGGTTTTGTGCGCACCAAGCAAGCCACCCTGGATCTGGCCGCCGCGCTGGAAGCCAAGGGCTACAAGGCCGCTGCACTGAACGGTGACATCGCGCAGAACCAGCGTGAGCGCGTTATCGACTCGCTGAAAGACGGCCGTCTGGACATCGTGATCGCCACCGACGTAGCCGCTCGCGGTCTCGACGTACCGCGCATCACCCACGTGATGAACGTGGACATGCCGTACGACCCGGAATCCTATGTGCACCGTATCGGCCGTACTGGTCGTGCCGGTCGTACCGGTCGCGCCCTACTGCTGGTCACCCCGCGTGAGCGCCGCATGCTGCAGGTGATCGAGCGTGTAACCGGGCAGAAAGTCGGTGAAGTCAAGCTGCCCGACGCCCAGCAAGTGCTGGACGCGCGCATCAAGAAGCTGACCAACAGCCTGGCACCGCTGGTGGCGGATGCCGAAGCCAGCCACGGTGAACTGCTTGATCGCCTGACCGCCGACATCGGTTGCAGCCCGCGTGCCCTGGCCGCAGCCCTGCTGCGCAAGGCCACCAATGGCCAGGCGCTGACTCTGGCTGAAGTTCAGCGTGATCAGCCGCTGGTGCCGGGTAGTGGCAGCAGCGCACCACGTGAACGCAGCGAGCGCACTGAGCGTCCTGATCGTGATGGCAGCCGTGAGCGTCGTGCGCCGGTGCCGCTGGCCGAAGGCCGTGCCCGTTGCCGTACCGCCCTGGGCGCGCGCGACGGTATCGCCGCGAAGAACCTGCTCGGCGCGATCCTCAACGAAGGCGGCCTGGTCCGCGAAGCTATCGGCCGCATCCAGGTGCGCGAAAGTTTCAGCCTGGTCGAGCTGCCGGAAGAAGGCCTCGAGCGTCTGCTGACCAAGCTGAAAGACACCCGCGTCGGTGGCAAGCCGCTGAAGCTGCGTCGTTATCGCGAAGATTGATGCTTCGTTGAATAAAGGAGCCCCGCCTAGTGCGGGGCTTTTTTTATGTTTGAGTGTTGCGCTGTCGCGTTTATTTCGCTGGGCGGGTAGGGGCGGACTTATCCGCGATAAAGGCTGAAGAGCGACTCAGCTGAAGCTGTAGATATCCATCCCCAGCGCACCGAGGGTAAAACCGCTGTGCTCGACCTTGAATTGCCCGCCCGCGCCCTCGGCGAAGAACAGCGGCAGCAGGTGCTCGTCGCTGGGGTGGTTACGCACTGCATGGGGCGCTTGCTTGCGATAGTCCTGCAGGGCTGCCTGATCCTGCTCAGTCAGTTTCTCCACGATCCAGTCGCGAAATGCCTGAGCCCAGGGCTTGATGACATCCGGGCCGGCATGCCAGTCCAGCTCGCCGAGGTTATGGGTGATGCTGCCGGAACCGATCAGCAGCACGCCCTGCGTGCGCAGGCTGGCCAGGGCTTGGCCGACCTGGCGTTGCAAGGCTGGGCCGTGCTGACTGGGCAGGGAGACTTGCACCACGGCAATATCGGCTTGCGGGTACATCAGCGTTAGGGGCACCCAGGCACCGTGATCCAGTGGCCGCTCGGCATCGAGCCGCGCGGGTAGTCCGGTATGCGCCAGCAGCTGCACAATCTCGCCGGCCAGTTGCGGTTCGCCGGGTGCGGGGTATTGCACCCGGTAGAGTTCGGCCGGAAAGCCACGAAAGTCATGCCAGGTTTCAGGCTTGGCCGCGCCGCCGACCCGCAGCTCGCGGCTTTCCCAGTGTGCAGAAACCACCACAATCGCGCGCGGTCTGGGCAGTTGGCTGGCCAGGCGGGCGAGGGCAGGGCCGCTGGCGCCGGGTTGCAGGGCCAGCATGGGTGAGCCGTGGGAGATAAACAGGCTGGGCAGTGACATAACTAACTCCTGAGAGCCGGTTTACGGTCTGCTGCGCGTCGGCCCTGCTGCGTTAAAAACAGGCTCGGAATGCTCATGTACAACAGTACACTCCGCTTCCTCGCCTGTTGTTGCCTTGCAGGACTCTAGCTCGCTAGATCGTAAACAGGCTCTTATCGATTTCTTGCATCTTCTATCAGCTAACCTGTGCATAAAAGCGTAAATATCGGGGTGCTTTGATCGTCTGGGTAGATGGATTGTGCGCGAGCGGAATCCCTTGGCCTTATTGGCCGCGTTGCGGCAGGATCTTCAGCTGAATCTTTACAGGGGCATTTATGCACGCAGAATTCTGGCAGGCGCGTTGGGCGCGCAGTGAAATCGGCTTTCATTTGCCTGAGGTCAATCCCTATCTGCAGCAGCACTGGCCGGCGCTGGGTTTACCGGACGGTGCGCGGGTGCTGGTGCCGCTGTGCGGCAAAAGCCTGGACTTGGCCTGGTTGGCGGGGCAGGGCTATCAAGTAGTCGGTGTTGAGCTGGCGCAGCGTGCGGTGGAGGATTTCTTCGCCGAGCATGAGTTGCAGCCGGTGGTCAGTGAAGTGGGCGCTTTCAGGCTGTATCGGGCTGGCGCTGTGGAGATTTACTGCGGTGATTTCTTTGCCCTTACGACGCAGCAGCTTGCCGGCTGCAGCGGATTGTATGACCGCGCCGCGCTGATTGCATTGCCGCCAGAGATGCGCGCTCGTTATGTGGCCCAGCTGACGCAGATTCTGCCGGGCGGCTGCCAAGGCTTGCTGGTTACCCTGGACTATGAGCAAACGCAGATGGACGGCCCGCCTTTCGCTGTGGCGGATGACGAAGTGCAGCGGTTGTTTACGCCCGATTGGCAGTTGCAGACCCTGGCGTGCGGCGATGTGCTGGGTGACAACTGGACGTTTCTCAAGCGCGGTCTTGAGCGCCTGGATGAGCGGGTGTACCGGCTGGGCAAAAACTGAAATCTTGGTGAATAAGGAACCCGCGGGCTAAACAGGCAGCGGGTTTTGTTTGTTTGCAGCCAAAGGTCAAGCTGAAAGACTTAACCGATAAGCCTTGCAGCTTGTGCTCCTGTTTTTATTGTTTGGCGTTAATCGGCCAGCAGGCTGGTGCGCAATTTATCCGACAGGCCATTGGGCGAGAGCCAGATGCCCAGGTAGGCCCTGGCCAGGGCCGGGTCCTGGCTGCTGTAGGCGACCTTGCCATTCACTTCCAAGGTCAGGCCGCTGCCTTGGTTGAAATTCAGGGCGTAGCGGTCGCCTGGGCGAATGTCCTTAAAAGTGGCGTGCAAGGCGTCTACTTCCGGGCGCAGGCGCTGCAGGGTGGCAGCGTCGTGTTGGCGTTCGAGGGTGACCCAGGCCGCTTTAATCACGTCTTGGCTGTCGATGTTGCGGAAGTAGTAGAGCTCCAGGCGTTGCGTGAGTGGCTTGGCGACTGCCTGGCTGGCGCTGGCCTCGCTGGGGGCATAAAAGGCGGCGGCATAAACATCGGCCCATAGATAGGTCAGCACGCTCTGGTTCTTACGTTCCAGGCTGTTCTGCGCGAACTGGTGAGTGGCGGCGAAGTTGGCTTCTTGCAGACGTTCGCGGTTGTTGGCGAATAACTCGCCGCTCAGCAGCAGTAGGGTGGTAAGCGCGAGTAGCAGGCGCATGGCAGGGCTCCAGTTGGTCTATTAGTCCTATGTCGCGCGCGGCGGCTTTGCAGTCAAGCCGTCATCTGTTGCCTTCTGTTACGTTAAACCGGATAAAAGCAAGCGCTTGGGTGGCCAGTGGCCGAAGGTGCGACTTATAATCGGCCAGATTCTTTCCCGCGACCGACATCCTGCCCAGCGCCTGATTTGTTTTTGGCGTTGCGCCGCATTTTTCTGCGTTGGTGTCGTCCGTATTCTAAAAATTCTTATAAATCAGTGGTTAGGCAAACCTATGATCAAAATCAAACATGGGCTTGATTTGCCCATAACAGGCGTGCCGGCGCAGCGCATCGAGGCTGCAAGGCCGGTGCGTAGCGTCGCCGTCATAGGCTTCGATTATCACGGGATGAAGCCTTCGATGGAGGTTCAGGTCGGTGACCGGGTCAAGCTTGGCCAGGTGCTGTTCTCTGACAAAAAGTCGCCAGGCGTGCAATACACCGCTCCAGCCGCAGGCGTGATCAGCGCCATCCACCGCGGTGAGAAGCGCGTGCTGCAATCGGTGGTGATCGATGTCGAGGGCGATGAGCAAATCACCTTTGATCAGGTAGCAGTGGAGCAACTGGCGACTGTCGGCGACAGCAAAGTGCGTGAAGTGCTGCTGCAGTCGGGCCTGTGGACCGCATTTCGCGCCCGTCCGTTCAGCAAAGTGCCGGCTGCTGATGCGCAGCCCAGCTCGATTTTCGTCACCGCCATCGATACCCACCCGCTGGCAGCCGATCCGGCTGTGGTGATTGCCGAGTACGCCGCTGACTTTACTAACGGTCTGCAGGTGCTGAGCAATCTGGCCAAGGTGTTTCTGTGCAAGGCCGAAGGTGCCAGTCTGCCTGGCGAACAGCTGAGCAAGGTGCATACCGAGGCCTTCGCCGGCCCGCACCCTGCGGGTTTGCCAGGTACGCACATTCATTTCCTCGATCCGGTCAGCGTCAGCAAGAGCGTCTGGTCGATCAACTATCAGGACGTGATTGCCGTCGGCAAACTGTTCACCACCGGACAGCTGTGGACCGAGCGCGTTGTCGCGCTGGCCGGCCCCGTGGTCGAGCAGCCGCGCCTGCTGCGTACTCGCCTGGGCGCCAGCCTCAGCGAGCTGACTGCTGGCCAGCTGCAACCGGGTTTCAACCGGGTTATTTCCGGCTCGGTGCTGGGTGGCCGTACCGCGCAGGGCGCGTTCGCCTTTCTCGGTCGTTATCACTTGCAGGTGTCCTGCCTGGTTGAGGGGCATGAGCGTGAGCTGATGCATTACCTGCGTGCCGGGGTCAACAAGCACTCGGTGATGAACATCTTTGTTTCCAAGCTCAATGCTGCGAAGAAGTTTGCCTTTTCCACCACCACCAATGGCAGCCCGCGCGCCATGGTGCCGGTGGGCAACTACGAAGCCGTGATGCCGCTGGATATCCTGCCGACGCAACTGCTGCGCTACCTGATCGTCGGTGACACCGAGATGGCGCAGAAACTGGGCTGCCTGGAACTCGATGAAGAAGACCTGGCGCTGTGCACCTATGTGTGTGCCGGCAAGTATGAGTACGGCCCGATCCTGCGCGATAACCTCGCCCGTATTGAGAAGGAGGGTTAAGTCATGGGTATTCGTGCATTCCTCGATAAAGTCGAGCACAACTTCGAAAAAGGCGGCAGGTACGAGAAGTGGTACGCCCTGTATGAGGCTGTCGACACCTTCTTCTATCGCCCTGGCAGCGTAACCAAGACCACCGCTCACGTGCGGGACGGCATCGACCTCAAGCGCATGATGATCACCGTGTGGTTGTGTACCTTCCCGATGATGTTTTTCGGCATGTGGAACACCGGTTATCAAGCCAACCTGATCTTCGCCAACAGCCCTGAGCTGCTGGCGGCCCAGGAAGGCTGGCGCTTCGCGCTGATCGGTTCACTGGCCGGGTTCGACCCGGGCAGCCTGTGGGATAACTTTATCCAGGGTGCGGCGTACTTCCTGCCGGTGTATGCCACGGCGTTTATCGTCGGCGGCTTCTGGGAAGTGCTGTTCGCGTCGATTCGTAAACACGAAGTCAACGAAGGTTTCTTCGTTACCTCCGTACTGTTTGCCCTGATTCTGCCGCCGAGCATTCCGCTGTGGCAGGTGGCCCTGGGTATCAGTTTCGGCGTGGTGATCGGCAAGGAAGTGTTTGGCGGTACCGGCAAGAACTTCCTCAACCCGGCGCTGACCGGTCGTGCCTTCCTGTTCTTCGCCTACCCGGCGCAGATGTCTGGTGATGCGGTGTGGACTGCGGTGGACGGCTTTGCCGGCGCAACCTCGCTGAGCCTGGCCGCTGCCGGTGGCATTGAAAACGTGGTGAGCAATGGCATCACCTGGATGGATGCTTTCGTGGGCACCATTCACGGTTCCATGGGCGAAACCAGCACCCTGGCGATCCTTATTGGTGGCGGCATTCTGCTGATTACCAAGATTGCCTCCTGGCGCATCGTTAGTGGCGTGATGTTGGGCATGATCGGCTTTAGCCTGCTGCTCAATATGCTCGGCTCGAGCACTAACCCGATGTTTGCCATGCCTTGGCACTGGCATCTGGTGGTGGGCGGTTTTGCTTTCGGTATGTTCTTTATGGCCACCGACCCGGTGTCGGCGTCCATGACCAATACCGGCAAGTGGATTTTCGGTGCCCTGATCGGTGTGATGGTGGTGATGATCCGTGTGGTCAACCCAGCCTTCCCGGAAGGCATGATGCTGGCGATTCTGTTCGCCAACCTGTTTGCACCGCTGATCGACCACTTTGTCGTTCAAGCCAATATCAAGCGGAGGCTGGCACGCAATGTCTAGTCAAAAAGAATCCACCGTTCGCACCTTGGTGGTGGCCCTGTTGGTCTGCCTGGTGTGCTCGGTGTTTGTTGCCGGTGCAGCCATCGCGCTGAAACCGACTCAGGTGGAAAACCGCCAGCTGGATAAGCAGCGCAGCATCCTGGCAATCGCCGGGTTGGGCGATGCCGGCATGAGCAGTGCACAGGTCAAGGCGTTGTTCGCCGAGCGCATCAGTGCACGGATTGTTGATCTCGACACTGGCACCTTCAGCGATGCGCAGAATCCGGCCACATTTGATCCACTGAAAGCGTCCAAGGATCCGAAGCTGTCTGCCGTACTTGAAGGCGCTGACGATATCGCCTCGATCAAGCGCCGCGAGCGCTTCACCACGGTTTACCTGGTGGAACAGGATGGCAAGCTGCAGACCGTGATTCTGCCTGTGCGTGGCTATGGCCTGTGGTCGACCCTACACGGCTTTATGGCGCTGCAGGGTGATCTGAATACCGTGGCCGGCTTCGGCTTCTACCAGCATGCCGAGACCCCGGGTCTGGGCGGCGAAGTGGATAACCCGAAGTGGAAAAGTCTGTGGCTGGGCAAGACCTTGTTTGATGACAAGGGCGAGCTGGCGATTGAGATCATCAAGGGTAACGTCGATGCGCAGAGCGCGCAGGCAACTCACCAGGTCGACGGTCTGGCGGGTGCAACCCTGACCAGCAATGGTGTGAATAACTTGCTGCACTTCTGGCTGGGAGAGAACGGCTTCGCCCAGTTCCTCGCCAATCTGCAAAAAGGGGAGGCTTGATCATGTCGCAGCCGACTATTAAAGAAGTTCTGCTCAACCCGATTTTCAACAACAACCCGATTGGTTTGCAGATTCTCGGTATCTGTTCTGCTCTGGCAGTGACCTCGAACCTGAAAACCGCGCTGGTGATGTCGATTGCGCTGACCCTGGTAACCGGGTTTTCCAACCTGTTTATCTCGATGATTCGCAGCCAGATCCCCAGCTCCATCCGCATGATTGTGCAGATGGTGATCATCGCGTCCCTGGTGATCGTGGTCGACCAGGTGCTCAAGGCCTTCGCCTTCAGCCTGTCCAAGCAGCTCTCGGTATTCGTCGGTCTGATCATCACCAACTGCATCGTGATGGGCCGTGCTGAAGCCTTTGCCATGCAGAACCCGCCGGTGTTGTCGTTCTTCGACGGTATCGGTAACGGTCTGGGCTACAGCGCCATGCTGATCGTGCTGGGTATCGTTCGTGAGCTGTTCGGCGCGGGCAAACTGATGGGCTACGAGATCATCCCGGTGATCAACGACGGTGGCTGGTACCAGCCTAACGGCATGTTGCTGCTGCCACCTTCGGCGTTCTTCCTGATCGGTTTGTTTATCTGGGCACTGCGTAGCTGGAAAAAAGATCAGCTGGAGAAGCCAAGCTTCAAGATGGCTCCGCAGGTCTCGAACAAGGAGGCTTACTAATGGAGCATTACCTCAGCTTGCTGGCCAAGGCGGTGTTCGTTGAGAACATGGCATTGGCCTTCTTCCTCGGCATGTGCACCTTTATCGCCATCTCGAAGAAAGTCGAGACGGCGATTGGCCTGGGTATCGCGGTTATCGTGGTGCAGGTCATCACCGTGCCGGCGAACAACCTGATCTACACCTACCTGCTGAAAGACGGTGCGCTGGCCTGGGCTGGTTTGCCGGAAGTGGACCTGAGTTTCCTCGGTCTGCTCAGCTATATCGGGGTGATCGCGGCCATCGTGCAGATCCTCGAGATGCTCCTGGATAAGTACGTACCGAGCCTCTACAACGCCCTGGGTGTGTTTCTGCCGCTGATTACAGTGAACTGCGCCATCATGGGCGGCACGCTGTTTATGGTCGAGCGTGACTACAACCTGGCGGAAAGTACCGTGTACGGTTTTGGCTCCGGTCTGTCCTGGGCGCTGGCGATTGCCGCACTGGCGGGGATTCGCGAGAAGCTCAAGTACAGCGACGTGCCGGACGGCCTGCAGGGCCTGGGTATCACCTTTATCACCATCGGTCTGATGTCTCTGGGCTTTATGTCCTTCTCCGGCGTGCAGTTGTAAGGAAGGGATGCATAGATGATCAATTTAGAGATTCTTATCGCCATCGGCATGTTCACCGGCATCGTGCTGGCGCTGGTGCTGGTCATTCTCGCGGCGCGCGCCAAGCTGGTTTCCAGCGGTGATGTGAGCATCGAGATCAACGGCGAAAAAACCATTGTGGTACCCGCCGGCGGCAAATTGCTGCAGACCCTGGCGGCCAACAATATCTTCCTCTCCTCAGCCTGCGGTGGCGGCGGTACCTGCGCCCAGTGCAAGTGTGTGGTCGAGCACGGCGGCGGTGAAATGCTGCCGACCGAGGAGGCCGCGTTCACCCGTCGCGAGGCCAAGGCTGGCTGGCGCCTGTCCTGCCAGACGCCGGTCAAGCAGGACATGAAGATCGAGGTGCCGGAAGAAGTCTTCGGCGTGAAGAAGTGGCAATGCACCGTTGAGTCCAACCCCAACGTGGCCACCTTTATCAAGGAGCTGACGCTGAAACTGCCGGAAGGCGAAAGCGTCGACTTCCGTGCCGGTGGCTATGTGCAGCTGGAATGTCCGCCGCACGAAGTGCACTACAAAGACTTCGACATTCAGGAAGAGTACCGCGGCGACTGGGACAAGTTTAACCAGTGGAAGTACGTGTCCAAGGTCGAAGAGACCGTGATCCGTGCCTACTCCATGGCCAACTACCCGGAAGAAGTGGGTCTGGTGAAGTTCAATATCCGTATTGCTTCGCCGCCACCGGGCAAGGACGATCTGCCACCAGGCAAGATGAGTTCCTATGTGTTCAGCCTCAAGCCGGGCGACAAGATCGATGTGTACGGCCCATTCGGTGAGTTCTTCGCCAAGGAAACCGACGCCGAGATGGTATTCATCGGTGGTGGTGCCGGTATGGCGCCGATGCGCTCGCACATCTTCGACCAGCTCAAGCGCTTGAAGTCGACCCGCAAGATCAGCTTCTGGTACGGCGCGCGCTCCATGCGTGAGGCTTTCTACGTTGAAGAGTACGATCAGCTGCAGGCCGAGAACCCCAACTTCAAGTGGCATCTGGCGCTGTCCGATCCGCTGCCGGAAGACAACTGGACAGGCCTCAAGGGCTTTATCCACAACGTGCTGTACGAGAACTACCTGAAGGACCATCCGGCTCCGGAAGAGTGCGAGTTCTACATGTGCGGCCCGCCCATGATGAACGCCGCCGTGATCAAGATGCTGATTGACCTGGGTGTGGAGGAGGAGAACATCCTGCTCGACGACTTCGGCGGTTAAGCATGAGCCATGTGCTACTGCGGCCCGTTATCGCTGTCAGCTTGCTGGCAGCCCTAACGGGCTGTTGGTTTTCAGAGCCTGTAGAAGAGTTTGCCGGCCCGACCATGGGCAGCACCTACACGGTCAAATACGTGCGCAGCAAGGAATCGCCGAGCCTTGAGCTACTCAAGCGCGAGACCGATGCCATCCTGGCTGAGGTTGACCAGCAGATGTCGACCTATCGCGATGATTCCGCCATCGAGCAATTCAACCAGGCCCCAGCGGGCACCTGTCAGGCCATGCCGGACGGGGTGCTGGAGCTGGTCGATGCCGGACGCCTGCTGCATGAGCAAAGTCAGGGTGCTTTTGATCTGACTCTGGAACCGCTGCTCAACCTGTGGGGTTTTGGCCCCAAAGCGCGCGCCGAAAAGGTGCCGACCGCTGAGCAACTGGCCGCCGCGCGTGCGCAGGTCGGTATGCAGCATCTGCGTCGTGATGGGCAGCAGCTGTGCAAAGCGGTTGATGTGCAGGTCGACTTCAACAGCATTGCCGCCGGTTATGCGGTGGACAAGATCGTGCAGCGCTTCACTGAGCTGGGCGTGACTCGCTATATGGTTGAGGTCACTGGTGAGCTCAAGGCCGCGGGCAAAAAGCCAGATGGTCAGCCTTGGCGTATTGGTCTGGAGGCACCGCAGGACGGCCAGCGTGTCGCCCAGCGGGTGTTGGCGGTGGATGGCTACGGCATTTCCACCTCGGGTGATTACCGTAATTACTTCGAGGAAGAGGGGCGGCGTTACTCGCACACCCTCGATCCGTTGACCGGCGCACCCATCACCCACACGCTGGCAGCGGTAACCGTGGTGGACAAATCGACCTTGCGCGCCGATGGCTTGTCTACAGTGCTAATGGTGATGGGTACTGAGCGTGGCCTGGCATTTGCTGAGCGCATGGGGATTGCGGCGTTTTTCGTGACCCGTGAGGGTGACGCTTTCGTCACACAGACAACTCAGGCTTTCGAGCAGCTATTCGCTGCAGGAGACGAGCAATGACGTTTTTAGTGGTGTTTCTGGTCATGCTGCTGGTAGTCGGCATGATGGCTGTGGGCGTAATCATGGGCCGCAAGCCCATCGCCGGTTCGTGCGGTGGTATCGCCAATCTGGGTATCGAGAAGGAATGCTCGATCTGTGGTGGCAGCCGCGAGAAGTGCGAGGAAATCAACAGCGACCCGCAAGGCAAAACCGCAGAGCTGGGCTACGACGCGACCAAACGCTAATCGTTCTGTGCCCGGCGAACAAGCTAGGCTGCAAACGTATTGATTGTCAGGCTGCGTATGCAGCTCTGGCCCTGCCGAGAGCACGGTACAAGTGCTCCGGTGTGATCTGAAGGAGTAAACATGGCGGTCTACAACTACGATGTGGTGGTGCTGGGTTCGGGGCCGGCGGGCGAGGGCGCGGCAATGAACGCGGCCAAGGCTGGGCGCAAGGTGGCAGTGGTCGACAGCCGTCGCGAAGTCGGCGGTAACTGCACCCACCTGGGCACCATCCCGTCCAAGGCGCTGCGCCATTCGGTGCGGCAGATCATGCAGTTCAACACCAACCCGATGTTCCGCCAGATTGGTGAGCCGCGCTGGTTCTCCTTCCCCGACGTGCTGAAAAGCGCCGAGCGGGTAATCGCCAAGCAGGTGAGCTCGCGCACCGGTTACTACGCGCGCAATCGCATTGATGTGTTCTTCGGCACCGGCAGCTTTGCCGATGAGCACACCATCGAAGTGGTCTGCGCCAATGGCGTGGTGGAAAAACTGGTGGCCAAGCAGATCGTCATCGCCACCGGTTCGCGGCCGTATCGTCCAGCCGATGTCGATTTTCGTCACCCGCGCGTGTATGACAGCGACACCATCCTCAGCCTGGGCCACACCCCGCGCCGCATCATCATCTATGGCGCCGGAGTGATCGGTTCCGAGTACGCCTCGATCTTCAGCGGCCTGGGCGTACTGGTCGACCTGATCGACAACCGCGACCAGCTGCTCAGCTTCCTCGATGCGGAAATCTCCGATGCGCTGAGCTATCACCTGCGTAACAACAACGTGCTGATTCGTCATAACGAAGAGTACGAAAGTGTCGAGGGTGTGGAGAACGGCGTGGTTCTGCACCTCAAGTCCGGCAAGAAGATCAAGGCTGACGCCTTTCTCTGGTGCAACGGCCGTACCGGCAATACCGATCAGCTGGGCTTGGAAAATATCGGCATCAAGGTCAACAGCCGTGGCCAGATCGAGGTCGATCAGAATTACCGCACCCAGGTGTCGAACGTTTACGCCGCTGGCGACGTGATTGGCTGGCCGAGCCTGGCCAGTGCGGCAGCCGACCAGGGCCGCTCGGCTGCCGGTAGCATTGTTGACAATGGCAGCTGGCGTTTCGTCGACGACGTGCCGACCGGCATTTACACCATTCCCGAGATCAGCTCGATCGGCAAGACTGAGCGTGAGCTGACTCAGGCCAAGATCCCTTACGAAGTGGGTAAGGCGTTCTTCAAAGGCATGGCGCGGGCGCAGATTTCCCACGAGCCGGTGGGCATGCTCAAGCTGCTGTTCCACCGTGAAACCCTGGAGGTACTGGGCGTGCACTGCTTCGGCTACCAGGCCTCGGAGATTGTGCATATCGGCCAGGCGATCATGAACCAGAAGGGTGAGGCCAACAGCATCAAGTACTTCGTCAACACCACCTTCAACTACCCGACCATGGCGGAAGCTTATCGGGTGGCGGCGTTCGACGGCCTTAACCGGCTTTTTTGAGCGGCTCCGGCCGGTGGCCTGAGCCGGCTGGGGAGAACCCGTTCAGCGACTCCTGCGACTGGCGTTGGCCTAATCGCGAAAGTTTCTGATCAGGCTTAAGGTAAAAACCGGCCCTTGTGGCCGGTTTCTCGTTTGTGCGCTAGATGCGGCCTATCGGATGCACGCTCAAGTGAAAACGATGTCGCGACACGTGCGGGGCATGCTGGGCCGAAGTCTAACTGGCAGATAGCCGCCTGCCGCAGTATGCACAAAGCGCCCGATTCAGATTGTGCGGCTTACAGAGGCAAGGGCCGCGTTCATACAGCCAAGGCCAGAGGTGCATTGGCAAGCAACGCTGAGAGTAGCGAGACGCAGTCTTAATCGCTTAACCTGAACCGCTGTACTTAGGATCCTACGCTTAGTGGTGTAAGAGGGTCTTGGGTGTCAATCTGCCAGTTAATCGATTAACACATGGCCGGTTGTTGTCAGCGGATTGGGACTGTGATCTTGTTCGGGAGCGAAATATGCAACAGGGACTAATTGGCCTACTGCTGACAGGGTTGCTCGGCACTGCGCAAGCTGCGGATGAGCGACCTTACTTGATGGCCCTGGCTAACCTTGGCGGTTCTAATCTGGCGCAGGTGGTTTTTCTCTACGAACCTGAGATCACTCAGCTTGAGGCCTGCGAGGCGGCGCGGTTAAAGGGTATACGCGAGCGTGACTGGGCGAATTATCACCACGTGTTTATGAGCCACCGCATGAAAGGCTATACGGTGCAGTTGCAATATCGCTGTGTGCTTAACGATCAACCCATCGACTCCTGGTATGACCGAGCGAAATACGACTACGCCTACTTGGTGGAAGTTGATCCAGCTGCGCGCATGCACTTACGGCAAATAGCCAACTTGGCCCAGTGCACCAGCATCCTGCAGAGCCTGCCGGATGCTCAGCGTCAGCAAACGTTCTGCGCTAAGGCAAACCAGAAGTTGCTGGCTGAGCACTAGTCAGTGCGTATTGCAGACGCCGCCCGATGCCAGTGCAGTAGCGTTCAGCTGGCCTGGCGGGCGCAGACCAACTGCTCAATAGCCTGACGCTCGCTCAGTTGGGTGGGCATACGCAGGGTGGTCAGGCTGCCGTCGCCGAGCTGGATGGCCAGCTCGGACTCGAAGTGGATACCACTGCTGTCGACAGTGGCGTAGGTCACGCCATAGACGTTCTGGTTGCTCAGCGATTGGGCGATGCTCATGGCGATTTTCCTCATGCTAATGGCGCAGTTATTTACCGGCGGCTCTGGTCGGCCTTGAGTTGCGCGGCTTGGATTTTTTCGGCTTGGCGCTGGTTGTCCGCGCTGTGGCTGCTGGTGAAGGCTGAGGCGGCAAGCAGGCTGGCGATGGCGGAGAAACGGCTCATGCGGATGTCCTCTGGTGGGGTGGGCGCAGTGCCCGATGGCCAGATCATCTGCGCGGGCGGCTATCGACAGAAGTGAATGATGCTTATGGTGACTATCGAGGGCGCTGATAGGTCGGGTAACTGGTCGGGTTTAGCCCGCAGCTATTGCCTTGCAGCCTGTCAGCAGGCACGCTTGCGCGCTGGTAAAACAACCCTCCTGCGCCCTAGGTAACCGCCCATATGCCGCTGCAGATCTGCATCCTGGAAACCGATGTTCTTCGCCCTGAATTGGTCGATCAATACGACAGTTACGGCCGTATGTTCGAGCAGTTGTTCGCCCGTCAGCCGATTGCGGCCGAGTTCAAGGTGTACAACGTGATGGAGGGGCATTACCCGCCGGACAGCGAGCGCTACGATGCCTATCTGGTGACCGGCAGCAAGGCGGATTCCTTCGGTAGCGAGGCCTGGATTCAGACCCTGAAAACCTACCTGCTGGAGCGCTTCAACCGTGGTGACAAGCTGCTCGGTGTGTGTTTCGGTCATCAACTGCTGGCGTTGCTGCTAGGCGGTAGGGCCGAGCGTGCCGTGCAGGGCTGGGGCGTGGGTATCCATCAGTACCGTATGGCGAACAAGCCGACCTGGATGAGCCCTGATCTGGAAGACCTGACCCTGTTGATCAGCCACCAGGACCAGGTCACCCAACTGCCGGAGAACGCCACGTTGCTGGCCAGCAGCGAGTTCTGTCCGATTGCCTCCTACTGCATCGGCGATCAGGTGCTGTGCTTCCAGGGCCACCCCGAGTTTGTGCATGACTACTCGCGCGCACTGCTCGACCTGCGTCAGCAGCATATTGGCGAGCCGACTTACTCCAAGGGTGTCGACAGCCTGCAGCACGATCATCAGGGCCACACCGTGGCCGAGTGGATGATGCGCTTTGTCGCGCATGGTCGCGCGGGCCTCAGCGAGTAAGTGACGGTTAGTGAGGCATAGCACCCCTCTAGCACTGATCAGTGCTAGAGGGGTTTTCAGGCGACAACGGTCGTTTTTCAGCGAATTCTCAGCTTACCGATCCGATCATTATCCAGGCTGCCGAAGTACAGGTAGTCGCCCACCGGCTTGACCGAGGTGATCATGCGCAGGTGGGTGCCGCTGGTGTCGTGCAGGCTCTGGGTGATTTCACCTTGCTCGTTGAGGGCGATGGCAAAGCCGTAAGGCACCGCCTTGGGCCAGAACGCGCGGGGCAGTTTGGCCAGCTGCGCTTTGGCCCAGGGCGAGCGGTGTAGCATGTCGGCATCGGCTTTGCGCGGGGTCGGCAGGGCCACCCAGAAGGTGCCGTTGCGGTCGCCCTGCAGGTTGTCCGGCAGGCCCGGTAGGTTGTCGATAAAGATGTCGTGGCTGCCGGCCTTGTCGCCGCTCAGCCAGTAGCGGGTGATGCGGTAACGGTAGGTTTCGTTGACCAGCACGAAGTCCTCATTGGCCGACAGCGCCACACCGTTGGCGAAATACAGGTCCTTGAGCAGCACACGGGTTTCGCCGCTGGCCGGGTTGTAGCTGAGCAGGCGGCCGTGGGGGCGGGCTTCGAGCAGGTCGAGCAGGTAGTCGGGCTGTTCGAAGCGCTGGCTGGCATCGCTGAAATAGATGATGCCGTCGCGGGCGATATCCAGATCGTCGGTGAACTTGAAGGCGACGCCTTCGGCTTCGGTGGTTAGTACCTTGATCTGCCCCTGGGCGTCGATGCTCAGCAAGCCCTTGTAGGCGTCGGCGACGATCAGGTTGCCGGCGGCGTCAAAGTCCATGCCCAGCGGGCGGCCTTGGGTGTCGGCGAAGGTTTCCACACTGCCATCGGCTTTGATCCGCACGATTCTGCCGTCATGCAGGCCGCTGTAAACCTGGCCCAGGGCATCCACGGCAGTGTCTTCTGGGCCGTGCACCTGGCCGCGGCCGAGCAGTTCTGCCTTCATTAGGGTGTCGTTGGGTTCCAGTATGCCGGTCATGGGCGGTATGGTCGGGGCTTCCCAGGCCAATGGATCAATCGGACTGGGCGTGACGGCGAGGTAGATCGCCGCCGCCGCAATCAAGGCCACAAGCAGGCCAAGCAGTTTCTTCATTGTTGTTATTCCCTGTGCTGAAGATGATTCTAGATGCAAGCGCCCGCAGAATAACGCGTCTGCAGCCCGTCGCGCATCGTCAATGCCCGGCTATTGGGTGTGGCGATATATACTGCGCGACATTCTTGATGGGAGAGCCGCGTGGCGATTGATATTCAGTGGGTTGGTGATGACGCCAGCCTGGCGCAGCATTGTGCAACCTGGCGCACGCTGGCATTTGTGGCGGTGGATACCGAGTTTATGCGGGTCGACACCTTTTACCCGATTGCCGGCCTGCTGCAGGTCAGCGAAGGTGAGCGGGCGTACCTGATCGATCCGCTGCTGATCAGCGACTGGACGCCCTTTGCCGAGCTGCTGCAAGACCCGGCCGTGGTCAAGGTGCTGCATGCCTGCAGTGAAGACCTGGAAGTCTTTCTGCGCCTGACCGGCAGCCTGCCCACGCCGCTGTTCGACACCCAGCTGGCCGCCGGCTACCTCAATCTGGGCTTCTCCATGGGCTATTCGCGCCTGGTGCAGGCGGTGCTGAATATCGAACTGCCCAAGGGCGAGACCCGTTCCGACTGGCTGCAGCGGCCGTTGTCGGTCACTCAGGTCAGCTATGCGGCGGAAGACGTGCTGCACCTGGCCGAGGTGTATGCGCAGCTCAAGGCGCAGCTGTCGGCCGAGAAATACGCCTGGGTGCTGGAGGATGGCGCCGAGCTGGTCAGCAACCTCGGCCGCGAAGTCGATCCGCAGCTGGCTTACCGCGAAGCCAAGCTGGCCTGGAAACTCAACCGGCAGCAGTTGGCCGTGCTGAAGGCGCTGTGCACCTGGCGTGAAGGCCAGGCGCGCAAGCGCAATCAGCCGCGCAACCGGATTATCCGTGAGCATTCGTTGTGGCCCCTGGCGCGCACCCAACCGGACAACCTGGTGGCGCTGGCGCGGATCGAGGACATGCACCCGAAAACCGTACGCCAGGACGGCGAGTTTATTCTGCAGCTGATCAAGCAGGCCGCCGCCACCCCGGCTGAAGACTGGCCGGCAGCCTTGCCCGAGCCCTTGCCGCTGGAGTCTGCGTCGTTGCTGAAAAAGTTGCGCGCCATTGGCCAGCGCGAAGGTGAGCGGCTGAACATCGCCCCGGAGCTGATGCTGCGCAAGAAAACCCTCGAGGCCCTGCTGAAAACCGGCTACCCCAATGGGCCCTACCAGCTGCCGGAGTCGCTGCGCGGCTGGCGGCGTGAATTGATGGGCCAGGCGTTGCTGGATTGCCTGGCTGCAACCGGAGAGTCCGCGTGAAACGTATCTGCTCAATCTACAAAAGTCCGCGCAAGAACGAGATGTACCTCTACGTGCTGCGCAGTGATGGCCTCAAGCGCGTGCCGGAAAACCTGCTGCTGGCCTTCGGCCCGCCGGCCCTGGCCTTCGAGATGGTGCTGACCCCCGGGCGTGTGCTGGCCCGCGAAGACATCCACAAGGTGCTGGCTAACCTTGACGAGCAGGGCTACCACCTGCAGATGCCACCGCCGGAAGATGAATATATCGAGCATCTGCCGGACGAGTTGCTGCGCCGTAACGACCCGATGTAACCGCCATGCCCGCCACTGCGAAGGCCCCTATGCACCTGTTGATTGCCGAAGCCGAACACGCGTTGTATGCCGAATTACTGCGCCAGCAGGCCCCTGAGCTTGAGTTGTGCGGCAGTGAGCGGCCGGCCGCGTTAGCCGAATACGCTGCAAGCTGCCCGCTATGGCTGGGCCAGCCGGATCTGCTCGCCCCCTGGCGGCGTCAGGGCCTCCGGCCGCAGTGGTTGCAATCGACCTGGGCCGGCATCACGCCGCTGCTGGCCAGGGATTTGCCAACGAACTACGCGCTAACCCGCGCGGTGGGCATCTTCGGCCAGGTGATGGCCGAGTATGTGCTGGGCCATCTGCTGGCCCATGAGCGCCAACTGTTCGCGGCACTGGCCGCCCAGATCGAGCAGCGCTGGGATAACCGCAGGCCGCGCAGTCTGGTCGGGCGCAAAGCGCTGATTGTCGGCACCGGTGATATCGGCCTGAGCGTGGCGCAGTTTCTTGCACCCTTCGGCATCGAGCTGCTGGGTATCGCCAGCAGTCCACGCAATCTGCCGCCGTTCCGTCAGGTGGCCGGGCTCGACGCGCTGCCGCGCCTGGTGGCTGAGGCCGATTACCTGATCAACCTGCTACCGGATACGCTGGCCACCCGCGATATCTATGACGCAGCGCTGTTCGCCACCTGCAAGCCGAGTGCACTGTTTGTCAATGCCGGGCGCGGTGTGGCGGTGGTCGATCAGGCACTGGTCAGCGCCTTGCAGCAAGGGCAACTGGCTGGCGCGGTGATTGATGTCTGCCGTGAAGAGCCGCTACCTGCTGGTCATCCATTTTGGGATGCGCCGCGTCTGCTGCTCACCGGGCACAGCTCGGCGCCGACGGATCCGCGCCTGCTGGTGCAACTGTTTGTCGAGAACCTGGCGCGCTGGCAGGCAGGTGCTGCACTGCGCGGGCACGTCGATTTTGCTCGTGGTTATTAATTGACCATTCGGCTCGCCGCCCTTGGCCGTTGTTGCCCCAGCCGCTAGACTGCCGGCCTTTTCGCCCCTCACCGTACCCTCGCCATGGCCGCCAAAGTCGAACCTTTCTGGAAACGCAAAACCCTCGCACAGCTGGATCAGGATGAGTGGGAATCGCTGTGCGATGGCTGCGGCCTGTGCTGCCTGCAAAAGCTCGAGGATGAGGAGGATGGCAGCGTGTATTACACGCGCATCGCCTGCAAGCTGCTGGACCTGCAGACCTGCCGCTGCACCGACTACAGCAACCGGCGCAAATTCGTTGCCGACTGCATCCAACTCACCCCGGCCCAGGCCGATCAATTCCAGTGGCTACCGCCGACCTGCGCCTACCGCCTGGTCAGCGAGGGCAAGGATCTGTTGCTCTGGCATCACCTGGTCTGTGGCGACCCGGAGCAGGTGCATAAACAGCGGATTTCCCAGGCCGGACGCATGCTCAGCGAAAACAGCGTGGCCGAGGATGAGTGGGAAGATCATATGATCTTCCGCGCTGGCTGAACCTCGGCGATAAATGTCAGCCTAAACTCGCCTGAAACACTGATTTGCACTGTGGAGCTTTGCCATGTTGATGCGCCGTTTGCTGCTGTCCGTTGTGCTGCTGAGCCTGAGCACGCCTTTGTGGGCGAAGAAGGTCGATCTGGATTACCAGGTGCGCTTTCTGCCGGACACCGAGCAGGCCGAGGTCAGCCTGACTCTAGAGGATGGTGCGCCGGTGATCAGTCTGGCCTTCAATCTGGGCGAGCAGGGCGTGTACAGCGACTTCAAGGCCGACGGCCAGTGGACGCAGAACAGCCCCGAGCTGGGTATCTGGCAGCCAGGTAAAGGCAAATCGACCCTGAGTTACCGCGTGCGGATTAACAACGAGCGTAGCGCTGGCCGTTTTGATGCGCGGATCACCAAGGACTGGGTGCTGCTGCGCGGCGATGACCTGGTGCCGGCGGCCAAGCTGCGTCAGCAAGAGAAAACCGAGCTGGTCGCGCGACTGCAGTTCGACCTGCCCAAGGGCTGGAAGAGCGTCGAAACTGGCTGGCCGCGTATCGGCAAAAACAAGTTTCGCATCGACAACCCGCAGCGCAAGTTCGACCGCCCGACCGGTTGGATGGTCGCCGGCAAGATTGGCACCCGCCGCGCCAAACTGGGCGAAACCGATGTGACCATCACTGCCCCGGTGGGCGAGGGCATGCGCCGTATGGACGTGATGACCCTGCTGACCTTTATCTGGCCGCACGCCCAGGACGTATTTCCACGCGACCCGGCCAAGCTGCTGATCGTCGGCGCCGGCGACCCGATGTGGCGCGGCGGTCTGTCGGCGACCAACTCCTACTACATGCACGCAGACCGCCCGCTGGTCAGTGAGAACGGCACCAGTTCCCTGGTGCACGAGCTGGTGCATGTGTTCAGCCGGATCAAGGCGCGTGATCGCAGCGACTGGATCACCGAAGGCCTGGCCGAGTACTACGCCATCGAGCTGATGCGCCGCGCCGGTGGTCTCAGCGAAGAGCGTTACCAGAGAATCCGCGAGCAGCTGATCCGCTGGAGCAAACCGGTGGACAGTTTGCGTACCAACAACGCCAGCGGTCCGGTTACTGCTCGTGCGGTGTTGCTGCTGCAGGAGCTGGATCGGGAAATCCGTCAGGCCACCAAAGGCAGCACCCAACCGCGCTCGCTGGATGACGTGACCCGTGGCCTGATGCGCCTGGACAAGGCCAGCACCCAAGACTTTATCGAGATCAGCGAAAACGTTATGGGTAGTGCCTCAAAGACGCTGGACAACAAGCTGCTGCGCTAAAGCCTACTGCTTGCCTTGGCCGGGTAGGCCGGGTAACGGCGTCAGTTAGCGCTAAGGCTGCCAGGTATCAGGGTTCGGTGCTGATTGGGCTTAGGGTTACGGCTGTACTTGGCAGTCAGCCTGAATCGCCACGGTTATTTGAACTTGGCTCCGGATTTGGTGTTGATGCCTTTGGCCATGCGGTCGTAGAGCACCACATTGACGGTGGCGGCGAGGTTCATGCAGCCTTGGGTGGGGATGTAGATCACGTCCTCACACCAGTCGCGCACTTGCTGGCTTAGCGAGCCGTCTTCGGGGCCGAAGATATAGATGGCGCGGTCAGGGTGGGTGTATTGCGGCAGTGGCCGCGCGCCTTCGACCAGCTCCACGGCGACTGGCGTGCAGCCCAGGGGGATGATCTGCTGCAGGTCTTCCACGCCGATCAGCGGAATATCCATATAAATGCGCTGGGTGTCGGTGACAAAGTCGCGGGCACGGGCATAGCGCTTGCCGCTGTAGAACACCGAGGCGGCGCCATAGCAGCCGGCCGCACGCATCACTGCGCCGACGTTTTCCGGGGATTTGGGGTTGAACAGGCCGATGCAGGCGTATCTCTTGTTGGCCACGGTGGCACTCGCAAAAAATTTTCGGGAGAAATTTTTGACGCCGCGTAGCGGCGGCCCAAGGGGTGGTCGCCAAGGATGGCAGACCACAAAAAAGACGCGAGTATACCCGTATGGCGCGGCTGATTTTTTTGTAGCAGCCAGCTTGCTGGCGATTGGGGGTTAACAGCATCGCCAATAGGTAGGTTGGCTCGGATAGCGCTGTTGGGCTTCGCTGTGCTTAACGCCAACCTACCGTTCGGAAATACCGGATCAGTTCTTTTTCAGCCTGGCAGCCAGGTCGGCAAAGGGGTTGTGGGTCGCCTGCGCGGTTTTAGGTGTGCTCAGCGAGCCTTCGCTGAAGTACTGCTGGTCGGTGTAGCGCGAGTGTTCGTTGTCATGGCAGTACAGGCACAGCAGCTCCCAGTTGGAGCCGTCCTGCGGGTTGTTGTCGTGGTTATGGTCGCGGTGGTGCACGGTCAGCTCGCTCAAGCGCTTGCCGGAGAACTCGCGGGCGCAGCGGCCGCAGACGTGCGGGTACATCTTCAGCGCCTTGTCGCGGTAGCCTTCTTCACGCGAGCGCTGGGCCTCGGCGAGTATGCGGTCAAGCTTGCCGGTGGTGGAGGGGGATTTATCGCTGCTCATCTGGAGTCTCGTACGGTAGGCCTATGCCGTCAGTCTAGCCTTGCCGGCGGTCAGTGAGAACCGTCCGTGCGGCACTTAACGGAGTGACTGAGGCCCAAGTGAATAATGTTTGGGAGATGCCCGCATGCGCCTGACTACCCTGTTGCTTGTACTGAGCACGCTGGCGAGCACCTCGTTGCTGGCTCAGCAACCGCCGAAAATGCCAGCCACGGCGCCTGTAGCGGGTGCCCCTGGCACAGCCACGCCGCAACCCTATGCGCCGGTTGCGCCGCAGCATCTGCCAGCATCGACCCGCAATAAACCGCCACTGCTCAGGCAGGCGCCGCAGCCGCAATCCAACCAGCCGCGCCGTGATCAGGAACTGCCGTTGCTGCAACAGCAGCGTGAACGCAATACCCAGGCGCTGCCGCAACTCGCCGAGTGAGTGGCTGGTTGCTAGAGCTGCTGCTCGACCAACTGCCCATCGGCCATGCGCAAGCGTCGAGACATGGCGATAGCGATGGCGCGAATCACCTTGGCGGCGGTCTTTGGCGCTTCCTCAAGCATCTTGTCCAGTGAGTCCTTGGCCAGCATCAGCAGGCTGCAGTCACTCACAGCGATGCAACTGGCTGAGCGGCGTTCGCCATCGAGCACCGCCATCTCGCCAAAGGCGCGGCCCTTGCGCAGTTTAGCCAGTTCGATGGTTTCGCCGCTGGAGTTGATCTTGTGCACCGCTACCGCACCCGAATGGATGATGCACATAAAGCTGCCGGGGTCGCCTTCGCGGCAGATGCTCGCCTGCGGAGCGCATTTGCTGATGTTGAAGTAGCCGGCGGCGCTGAGCAGCTCGTTGGGCGTGAGGCTGTCGAACAGGCCGCAATCGAGCAGCATGTCGCGTATTTCATCAATCAGCTGGGAGTGGGCGGGCATGGACGGCAGCCTAGCAGTAGGGCGACATCGGTCGCATAGGTTGACCTTAGCCGCCCGCCACTGGGCTTGCCAGTGCCACTCGCTGTCTGCCGCCGAGTGGCCTGGGCGGGTACTGCGGTTTAGAAGCTGAAACGCTGCAGCACGCCTTGCAGGCGTCCGGACATGGCTTGCAGCGACTGGATGGCCTGCACGATGCCGCCTTGGGCGGTGGAGTTTTCTTCGACGATTTGCGCCACGCGCTCCACGCTCATGGCCACCTGTTCGCTGGCGGCGCGTTGCTCCTGCAGCGACAGCGAAATCACGCTGACGGCTTGCAGTGAATCATTCAGGGCCAGGCGAATTCCGGTCATCGAGCTGCCCGCCTGATCGACCAGCTGGGTGCCGATGCTGACCCGCTCACAGCCGGCGGCCATGCTGTTTTTCGCTTTGTGCATGCCGCTGTGAATGGTATCGACCAGGGCGACGATCTCGGTAGTGGAGTGGGCCGTACGCCCAGCCAGGTTGCGCACTTCATCGGCCACCACGGCAAAGCCGCGGCCTTGCTCGCCGGCCCGTGCGGCTTCGATGGCGGCGTTGAGGGCGAGCAGGTTGGTTTGTTCGGCAATGCCGCGAATCACGTCGACGATGGTGCTGATATTGCGTGACTGCGCAGCGAGGGTTTCCACGTCCTGTGAACTCTCGGCCACCAGCTCGGCGATGGTGTGCATTTCTGCTGTAGCGAGGGCCATCACCTGAATGCCTTGATCGGTCATGTCGCCGGCTTTCTTCGCCATGTCGTAGGTTTGCTGGGCGTTTTCGGCGATATGGTTGATGCTCACCGCCAGTTGCTCGACGGTGGCGGCCATGGCCGAGGCGGTATCGCTCTGTACGTTGGCGCTGGTCAGCACCTGCTCGGAGGAGGCGGCCAGTTGCAGGGTGGCGCATTCGATCTGTTTGGAGGCTTCGCCGATATTGCCGATCATGTCCTGCAGACCACGGCGCATGCCCTGCACGGATTTCATCACGCCGGTCAGCACCTGGTTGCCCAGGCCTTTGCCGCCGTCCAGACGGCCTTCGGCAATATGTGCGCTGATTTCTTCCAGCTCACCGGGCTCGGCGCCCAGTTGCCGGTTCATCAGGCGAGTGAAATAGAACACCTGCCCCAGGCCAACCAGCAGGGCAATCAGCAGCACGCCGATGCTCAGGCTAAGGTTACGCGCGTAGGCGGCTTCGCCGAGTTGGAACTGGCGCTTGGCTTCGAGCAGCTGCACGTCGATCAGCTCGGCGAATTTCTCCGACAGCGGGTCGATCAGTGGGTAGAGCCGCTGGCTGGCAAAGGCTTCGACGCCGGCTTTATCGCCACGGTTGAGCAGGCTTTGCAGTTCATTCAGTGGTTGCCGAGCTTGTTCCATCAGTGGATTGAGCTGCTCGATCAATTGAGTCTCTTCGCGGATCAGTTCGGTGGCCAGGTAAGCCTGCCAGGTTTCCTCGATGCGCCCCCGAGCTTGCTCAATCAATTGCTGTGCGGTTTTCTCATCGAGTTCGCCACTGCGCGTCTTGTGAGTCGCGTCGACGATATTGACCGCGTACAGGTCGGCAATCAGTTTAAGGTCGCGCAGCGGTACCACGCGGTCCAGGTACACCGTTTGCAGCCCCTTGACGGTGGCCTGCAGGCCATATAGGCCAAGGCCGCCGACACACAGCAAACCAAGCAGCAGGCAGCCGGCAAGGAGGAATAGGTGGGTTCTGATCTTCCAGTTTTTCATCACAGGCCTTCCGTGGTGAGTAGAGGGCAGAATAGCGAGGGTGGCAGTACGCCATTAAGGTGAGCTTCAGCGTAGCCGAGTCTTCACGCCAGGTTGGTCAAATCTGCATGGGCAGGCAATTTTCTGCCCTAAACATCTCCTGGCTGGCACCAGATACTCTGAGCCAGTGCCGCTGTGACACCCGTATTGCCGGCTCTGGTCCAGCCGCGTGTGGCATGGTCGAGGATGCTTGGCCTTCCTCGCGCAGTTTCTCAACCCCACCTAGGACGTATCGCCCGTGCCACATGCCAGAGGGATATAACCTATTGCTCAGGGCGAGGGCGGGGCTTAAGTACGGCTCAATACCTTGAGGATAAAGGCGTATTCCAGGGCGGCATCCTTGAGCGCCTGGTAGCGACCGCTCATGCCGCCGTGGCCGGCGTCCAGTTCGGTTTTCAGCAGCAACAGGTTGTTGTCGGTTTTCTGCGCACGCAGCTTGGCCACCCATTTGGCGGCTTCCCAGTACTGCACGCGGCTGTCGTTGAAGCCGGCCACCACGAGCAGCGCCGGGTAGGCCTGGGCCTGGACGTTTTCGTAGGGTGCGTAGCCTTTGATCCGTTCGAATACTTCGGCCTGGCTGGGGTCGCCCCATTCGTCGTACTCGGTCAGGGTCAGCGGCAGATCGGGGTTCTGCATGGTGTTGAGCACATCGACAAAGGGCACTTCGGCGATGGCGACGGCAAACAGCTCGGGGCGCTGATTGAGCACTGCGCCCATCAGCAAACCGCCGGCGCTACCGCCGCTGATCACCAGCTGCTGCGCGCTGGTGTAGCCGCTGGCGATAAGGTGCTCGGCGCAGGTGATAAAGTCGCCGAACGAGTTCTGCTTGTTTTCTAGTTTGCCGGCGCGGTACCAGGCTTCGCCCAGCTCACCGCCACCGCGGACATGGGCGATGGCAAAGACGAAACCGCGTTCAAGCAACGACAGCCGCGCATGGGAGAACCAGGGGTCGAGGCTTTCGCCATAAGCGCCATAGCCATAGAGGTAGAGCGGGGCGCTGGTGCCGAGTACCTCACGTTTAGCCACCAGGCTGATGGGCACCTGAGTACCATCGGCGGTGGTGGCCCATAGGCGTTGGCTGACATAGTTGTCGGCATCGAAGTCACCGAGCACCGGGGTTTGCTTGAGCACAACCTGTTCGCCAGTGGCCAGCTGCAGCTGACGCACCTGCGCCGGGCGATTGAGTGCTTCGTAGCGCAGGCGAATCACGGGGCTGTCGAACTCCAGGCTGTCCTGCACATACAGGCTGTAGGCAGCGTCCGGTAGCTGCACGCGGTAGGCCGCTTGCCCCTGCGGCTGCACCTCGATGATCGGCAGGCCGTTCTCGCGCAGGCTAAGCACCAGTGCTTGCTGATTAAGGCTGAGGCCTTCCAACATTACTTCGGGGTCATGGGCGCGTAGCAATTGCCAATGCTCGCGGTTTGGAGTTGCTTCGCAAGCAGCGAGCAGGGCGAAGTTGATGCCGTGCTGGTTGCTGCGGATCAGCCAGCTCCACTGGCCATTGAGGATGCCGTGGTCCAGGTCATACTCATGGCCTTCTTCGCGCGGGGCTACACAGCTGAAGCTGCCTTCAGGCGTTGCGGCATCCAGTACCCAGGCTTCACTGGTGGTCTTGCTGCCCAGTTGTACAATCAGCTGACGTTCGGAGCTGCTGCGGTAGCAGCTGAGGAAGAAGCGTCCATCCTGCTCATGGAACACCAGTTCGGCTGCGTCAGTGCCGAGGCGGTGGCGATAAAGTTTGTGTGGCCGATGGGTGTCGTCCAGTTCGCCGAAGAACAGCGTCTGGCTGTCATTGGCCCAGGTCATGCTGCCGTCGCAGTCTTCGAACGGCAGCTCGATCAGGCTGTCGTCGGCCAATTGCTTGACGAATAGCTGGTAGGTTTCCTCGCCGCTGGTGTCCAGGCTATAGGCCAGGCGCTGATGGTCAGGGCTGATGCTGAAGGCCCCCAGCGAGATAAAGCCGCCATCGGCCAGGGCATTGGGGTCGAGCAGCAACTGCTCACTGGCCTCATCGACAGTCAGCGAGCCATCGGCAGGTTTGCGGCAGCGATAATGCCGTGGGTATTCATCGCCAGCGGTGGTGCGCTGGTAATACAGATAGGGCCCCCAGGGTGACGGCAGGCTGAGGTCGGTTTCACGGATGCGTCCCTTGATCTCCTGAAACAGGGTTTCGCGCAGTGGCAGTTGCTCGCTGAGCTGTTGTTCCAGGTAGGTATTTTCCGCCTTGAGGTAATCAAGCACCTCAGCGCTGTCGCGGTTTTCCAGCCAGCGGTACGGGTCGGCAGCGTTGTCGACGCGGGCGATGGGGGCGTGAGGCATTGGGTAACTCCGTTAGCTGACAGCCGACAGCGGGGACGCCGAAGCAGGCAAAAGCCGTTATCATAAGCGCCACTTCGCCCGTCGGCTGCTGAAATCTGCGCGTTTAAGCGCCTATGCCGTCCGGTCTTCAATGCCAGAGAATTTGCGGTTTATGACTGAAAACGACTACCTGCTTGCCTGGGGCGCCTATCTGCTGGCGGCTTTTGGTTGTCTGTTGGTGTGGTTTCGCCTGACCGGCTGGATGTGGCGCTACCTGCGCGAGCCGCTGCGCGTGCTGATGCTGGTGCTGCTGTTCAGTCCAACCATTGTCGACCCCGGTAAAGAGCAGTTCGCCCCGGCGATCGCCATCACCGCCATGGATCTGTTGCTGGATGTGGGGAACAATGTCTGGCGCGCGGTGGCGGATTTGAGCATGTACGCGTTGATCGTGTTTGTTCTGTACCTGCTGTTTGTTGCCGCGCGCTGGCCCGTGGAGCGTTGGTGGCAGGCGCGCAAGGGACCGGCGCCGATTGCCGATGACGAGCCGACCCTGCGCGAGATGATGGCGCGCGATGAGCAGGATTTCGGCGACAGCCGTTACGATGCCCGTGGCGACCGCAGGCTGCGGGTCGAGCCGCGTCTGTAACTCAAACTTGCGCCAACGCACACAGCCGTTCAGCATGGCCTCTCACTGACTAAGGAGGGGTTATGACGTGTGTGTTCTGTGCAATCGCCGCTGAGCAACTGCCTGCCGAGCGTATCTATGAAGATGAGCAGTTTATCGTCCTGCTGGATATCTTCCCCCTGCGTCCGGCCCACGTGCTGATTGTTAGTCGTGAACACGCGCCCTTTCTCAAAGACCTCTCCGCTGCTGCCTGTGAGCAGTTACTGCCGCTGGCGCAGCGTATGGCTGCCGCTTTGCGAACGGCCGGTTTTGGCCAGCAGGGCATCAATTTTTTGGTCAATGACGGGCCGACTTCTAACCAGCATGTGCCGCACCTGCATCTGCACCTGATTCCGCGGCATAGCGGCGATGTCATGCAGCTACTGTGGCGCGCCCTGACGCGGTTTTTGCCGTTGGCGCGCAAACGCATCGAGGCCCGTCTGGCAATTGAGGCGCAGCAGCTGCGCGAGGCGTTACGCCATGTGTGAATTGCTGGGCATGAGCGCCAATGTGCCGACCGATATCGTCTTCAGCTTTACTGGCCTGATGCAGCGCGGCGGGCGTACCGGCCCGCACCGCGATGGCTGGGGCATCGGCTTTTATGAAGGGCGCGGTCTGCGCCTGTTTCAGGATCCGCGCGCCAGCAGCGAATCAGAGGTGGCGCAGCTGGTGCAGCGCTACCCGATCAAGAGCGAAGTGGTGATCGGTCATATCCGCCAGGCCAATGTCGGTCGCGTCTGCCTGGCCAACACCCATCCCTTTGTGCGCGAGATGTGGGGGCGCAACTGGTGCTTTGCGCACAATGGCCAATTGGCCGATTTTGCCCCGCAGCTGGATAACTACCGGCCGGTTGGTGACACCGACAGCGAAGCGGCCTTTTGTGACCTGCTCAATCGCCTGCGCCAGGCCTTTCCTGAGCCGGTGGTGGTGCAGCACTTGTTGCCCACCCTGCTCAGTGCCTGCGCCGGTTATCGCCAGCACGGTGTGTTCAATTGCCTGCTCAGCGATGGCGACTGGCTGTTCAGCTTTTGCAGCAGCAAGCTGGCGCATATCACCCGGCGTGCGCCGTTTGGCCCGGCGCACTTGAAAGATGCCGATATGCAGGTGGATTTCCAGGCGCAAACCACGCCCAATGATGTGGTCACGGTGCTCGCCACAGAGCCGTTGACCGATAACGAGCGCTGGACGCTGTACCAGCCGGGCGAGTGGCGCTTGTGGCGCGGCGGTGAATGTGTGGCGCAAGGCATGGTGAGCTGATTTTTAGGGGAGGGAAGAATGATTAGAAGCTATCTGCGGTTGGCCTTGTTTGCCCTGGGGTTGCTGGTCGGGGTGCAGGTGCCGGGTTTTATCGATGATTACAGCAAGCGCGTCGAAGCCCATCGCATCGAGTCGGAACAGGGACTCAAAGGCTTCCGGGAGACTGCAAAACGCTTTTTCAAAGGTGATCTGGTTGCGCTGGTCGGCCATTACCAGGTCAGCGCCGACCCAGTGATGCGCAGCGATGCGCAGAGCCTGGGCACTCTGGTCGAGCGTTCGGCCTTCCTTGAGCGCGAGTCCAAAGCCATGCAAGGACCCTGGTACGGCCAGGTCTGGCATCTGGCGACCGCCGCAGACCATGAGTTGCTGGAAGAAACCTTCGCGGCCTACCGCTACCAGGTGCTGCTGGCCCCCGAGGCCATCGCCTGGGGCATTGCCTGCGCCATGCTGCTGGCCTGGCTGCTGGAAAGCCTGGCGCTGCTGATTGGTATGCTGTTGGGTGCCGGCCGCAACCAGAAAGTGCAGCAGCGGCACTGGCGCTAAGTTGGATCACCCAAGGGCTCGCAAGAGCCCTTGGTGTTTCTGCTGATAAGCCGCTTCTAAGCCTACTGAGCGGGCGACGTCGGGGTGGCGAGTGCCTGCTTGCTAGCGTGAATATCCTCGGTGGTAGGTGCTGGTTGACCAGGCACTGTTTTACGCCGCGACACCAGCAGCACCCCCGCCAGAACCAGCCCGGCACCTGCCAGCTGGGCAAAAGACAGCGGCTCCGACAACAACATCCAGGCGAAGACAATCGTCAGGATCGGCCCCAGCGTGCCAATCAGCACGGTACGCGCCGAGCCAATCAGGCGCAGTGCGGCCGATTGCCAGAATATCGGCAGCACCGTGGAGAAAATCGCCATCGCCGCGCTGTATGCATACACCTCCACAGGCTGCTGCAGTGCGGAAAACGGTTGAGTGGCGAGGAAGTGAATCTGCGTGGCGAAGGTGGACACGATAATCGCCAGGGCGGCAAAGCGAATGGTGCCCAGCCGGTGAATCGCCACCTCAGCCCCGGAGCTGTACAGCGCGTAGCACAGCGCGGAGCCGAAAACGAAGGCGGCACCGATCAGTACCGTATGCAGGTCCTCCGCTACTTGCAGATCGTGGGCGAATGCCAGGCCGATACCGGCGTAGGTCAGCAGCAGCGCCGCAATCTGGCGTTTCTCCAGGCGCTTGCCCAGAAACAGCACGCCGATCAGCACGGTCATCGTTGGGTAGATAAATAGAATCAAGCGCTCCAGCGCCGCCGAGATGTACTGCAGGCCAATAAAATCCAGAATGCTGGCGCCGTAGTAGCCGAGCAGCCCCAGGGCAATCAGCATGCCCCAGTCTTTGCGGGTAAGCGGCGGCGCGGCGCGGCACAGCCATAGCGTGGCCCACAGCGCGATAGGCAGAGCAAAGCTCATGCGCAGCACCAGCAGGGTGACGGCGTCCACGGGCGCAGCAGCGTAGGCCAGCTTGACGAAGATCGCCTTGAACGAAAAACCGAAGGCGGCGAGCACCGCCAGTGCGATGCCCAATCGTTCGGCAGACCAGGTTTTCCATGGCATGGTAAGTAAAGTCCTAAAGAGTTGTGCTGAGCCGAATGATGCTGAGCGTAGAATCCCTATGGAATTGGCTTTTTCATAAGTAATTGTTCGGATTTAACTAACGCTATGCACTACGACCTGATTGATCTGCGTCTGTTTGTCGCGATTGCCGAAGCGAAAAATCTGACCCGAGGGGCCGCGCGCGTGCATTTGGCGGCGTCTTCGGCCAGTCACCGTATGCGCGTGCTGGAGGAGTCGATCGGCACGCCGCTGTTGCTCCGCGAACCTCGCGGCGTCAGCCTGACCCGCGCCGGCGAGGCGTTGCTGCGCCATGCGCGCCAGGTGTTTGCTCAGCTCGAACAGATGCATGCCGACCTTACGCCCTACGCCAAAGGTGTGCGTGGCCATGTCAGCCTGTGGGCCAACACCCATGCCACCCATACCTTTCTGCCCGACAGCCTTTCGAGCTTTCTACAGCGTCATCCGCAAGTCAGTATTTCCCTGGAGGAGCACACCAGCCCGCAGGTGCTGCTGGCGGTAGCGCGTGGCGAGGTGGAAGTTGGCGTGGTGGCGGGGACGATTGAAGGCGCTGAGGTTGAACTGATCCCGTACCGGGCCGACCGGCTGGTACTGATTGCACCGGCCGATCATCCGCTTGCGGCGAGCGCCAGCAGCCTGTTTGCCCAGGTGCTGGATTACCCCTTTGTAATGTTGCATGCAGGCTCGGCGATTCACACCTTTACCATGAATGCCGCCGCAGCCCTGGGGCGACATCTTGAAGTACGGATTCAGGTGCGCAGCTTCGAGGCGGTGTGCCGCATGGTCAGCGCAGGCGTTGGCATCGGTCTGGTGCCGCGCAGTGCGGTAACCGCTGGCGCACAGTTGGCTGTGATTGAGCTGGAAGAACCCTGGGCGCAGCGGGACTTGAAGGTCTGTGTGCGCAAGCGCGAGCTGTTGTCAGGGTTTGCTGCGGCACTGGTCGACTGCCTTACCGGCAGCGATACCAATCCCAGTTAACGCGCCCTGAAAAACAACGAGCCCTGCTGGGCCCGTTTGTCTTACTTCGATAGAAACTTCATGCCGTCTTCCAGGCCCTGCAAGGTCAGCGGGTACATCTGATCTTCCAGCAGTTCACGCATGATGTTGGTCGAGGCGGTGTAACTCCAGCTGTCCTTGGGGTAGGGGTTGATCCAGATAAGCTTCTTGTATTTCTCCATAAAGCGCTTGATCCAGACGTAACCCGGCTCCTCGTTCCAGTGCTCGACGCTGCCGCCGGCCTGGGTGATCTCGTAGGGCGCCATGGCCGCATCGCCGACGAACACTACCTTGTAGTCCGCGCCGTACTTGTGCAGCAGGTCCTGGGTGGCGAAGCGCTCGGAGGTGCGGCGCAGGTTGTTCTTCCACACCGACTCGTACACGCAGTTATGGAAGTAGAAGTACTCCATGTGCTTGAACTCGGTCTTGCAGGCGCTGAACAGTTCTTCGCAAACCTTGACGTGGGCATCCATCGAGCCGCCGATGTCGAACAGGATCAGCAATTTCACCGCGTTGCGCCGCTCCGGGCGCATCTGGATATTCAGCAGGCCGCCGTCTTTGGCGGTGTGGTCGATGGTGCCGTCCAGATCCAGCTCGTCCTGGGCGCCCTGGCGGGCGAACTTGCGCAGGCGGCGCAGGGCCACCTTGATATTGCGCGTACCCAGCTCGACCTGGTCGTCGAGGTTCTTGTACTCGCGCTGGTCCCAGACCTTGACCGCCTTGCCCTGACGCTTGCCGGCGTCGCCGACGCGGATGCCTTCCGGGTTGAAACCGCCGGAGCCGAACGGGCTGGTGCCGCCGGTGCCGATCCACTTGTTGCCGCCTGCGTGGCGTTCCTTCTGTTCTTCGAGGCGTTTCTTGAATTCCTCGATCAGCTTGTCCAGGCCGCCGAGGGATTCGATCTTGGCGCGTTCCTCGTCGGTCAGCGAACGTTCGAACTCCTTGCGCAGCCACTCATCGGGGATCAACGCCTCGATATGCTGGTTGAGGTTTTCCAGGCCCTTGAAATAGGCGCTAAACGCACGGTCAAACTTGTCGAAATGCCGCTCGTCCTTGACCAGGATGGTGCGCGAGAGGAAATAGAACTCGTCCATATCGGCGAACACCACGTTGTGTTTCAACGCGTTGATCAGGTCGAGCAGCTCGCGCACCGACACCGGTACCTTGGCGGCGCGCATTTCGTTAAACAGGTTGAGCAGCATGGCTGCACCTCACAGAGATCCGTAGGGTGGGTTAGCCGCGCAGCGGCGTAACCCACCATCGATGCCGCAGGCATCGCCTTGGCCAGCCTGGCGGCTGGTTGGTGGGTTACGCTTCGCTAACCCACCCTACAATTGCGTGGCTTACCGACTGGCGCGGCGGCTCATAAACGCCAGGCGCTCGAGCAGCTGCACATCCTGCTCGTTCTTTACCAGGGCGCCGGCCAGCGGCGGGATGGCCTTGGTCGGGTCGCGTTCGCGCAGCACCGCTTCGCCGATATTGTCGGCCATCAGCAGCTTCAGCCAGTCGACCAGTTCGCTGGTCGAGGGCTTCTTCTTCAGGCCCGGCACCTTGCGCACATCGAAGAACACGTCCAGCGCTTCGGCGACCAGGTCCTTCTTGATATTGGGGTAGTGCACATCGACGATCTTCTGCAGGGTCGCGCGATCCGGGAAGGCGATGTAGTGGAAGAAGCAGCGGCGCAGGAAAGCGTCCGGCAGTTCTTTTTCGTTGTTCGAGGTGATGATGATGATCGGGCGTTTTTTCGCCTTGATCGTCTCGTTGGTCTCGTAAACGTAGAACTCCATCTTGTCGAGTTCTTGCAGCAGGTCGTTGGGAAACTCGATGTCGGCCTTGTCGATTTCGTCGATCAGCAGAATCACCCGCTCATCGGACTCGAAAGCCTCCCAGAGCTTGCCTTTCTTGATGTAGTTGCGCACATCGTGGACTTTGTCGCTGTCCAGTTGCGAGTCGCGCAGACGGCTCACCGCGTCGTACTCGTAGAGGCCCTGGTGGGCCTTGGTGGTGGATTTGATGTGCCAGGTGATCAGGCGCGCGCCGAAGGATTCGGCCAGCTGTTCGGCCAGCATGGTCTTACCGGTGCCCGGCTCGCCCTTGACCAGCAACGGACGCTCCAGGGTGATGGCGGCATTGACCGCGAGTTTGAGGTCGTCGGTGGCGACATAGGACTGGGTGCCTTCGAACTTCATCGGTAAATCCTCGAACGGTAACGCGCAGGGCCATACCCGCGGGTGCAGTATTTGAAAAGTGGACTATAACGCGCAGCGCCGGTGACTGTGAACGCAGACGGGCCATTCAGTCACTGAATGGCGGGTCACCGCTTGCTTGTCACGGCTCCTGGCTGTCAAAGCGGCTATCGAGTGCACGCACAAAGGCGTTGCGCAGAATCGCCTGAAAGGCCTGCCAGCGGCTGACGTCATAGGCCTTGAGGTCACCCTCGATATTTATGCGGGTGGCGAACTGATCCTTGCGCTGGTTTTTCAGCGCCCAACTGCTGCTGCCTACCAGCGCTTCCCAGATCCCGGCGAAGAAGTTTTTGTCCTTGGCCACGACATCCTGTTGCCAGTCGAAGACTTCCATATCGCGCAACAGCGGTTTGGCATAGCCCTTGAGCTTGCCCTGGCGGGCATCCAGCTCCATGACGAAGTCGCCATGGCCGGCGGCAAAGTCGAAGCCGGCATAGGCGCGGGAAAAGCTGTTGAGCTGTCTGAGTTGAATATCGGTGATGCGCAGGCGCAGGTCGAAGTCATCCAGCTGGCCGAGCGGGTCGAAGTTGGCACTGAGCTGCACCGGGGCCTGCTCGAACACTTTGGCGCTGGCTTGCAGGCTGGCCGGGCGCGGATTGTCCGCGACGCTGACGTTGCTCAGGTTAAGGATGTGGCCGTTGATCTCGCTGGCCTGCAGGTCGACCGGCGGCTTGGCAGTGAAGTTGCGAAAGGCCAGGGTGCCATCGCGCACGCGGATTTCGTTGATATGAATCGGCAGCAAGCCCCTGAGCTGGGCGCGCCAATCGACGCCTTCGCCGGTTTGCGAGTTGGCGGCGGTGCCGCCGTCGACAAAGGTCAGCTGCGGCCGCTCGAAGGCGACTTCGGCAACCACCGTGCGGCTTTCCCACAGCGCCCGCCAGCTAATGGCCAGGTCGATAACCGGGGCTTTAAGCAACGGCACCGGCACCTTGCCGTTGAGCTTGACGATATTCAGACCGTTGATCTGATAGGCCCCGCGCCACAGAGCCAGGTCGATGTCGCTGATCTGACCGCGGTAGTCGCCCATATGGGCCAGCCGCTCATTCAGGTAGTCGCGCAGCAGCCAGGGCAGGGCGATATGCAGGGCCAGCAGGGCGACGGCCAGGCTCAGCAGGGTCCAGAGGGGGATGTGGTAGCGCTTCTTCATATAGAAACAGACTTATCCAATAACAATGGGTTCCAGCTTAGCTGTTCGCATGGCTGGACTGCTGCCCTAACCGGCCTTAGGCTTGAGAGCTTACTCGGCAACCCAGGAAAAAGGACCTCGCCATGAGCCGCATCTTCGCAGACAACGCACAAGCCATCGGCAACACCCCGCTGGTTCGCATCAACCGCCTGGGTCCGGCCGGGGTAACCATCCTGGCCAAGATCGAAGGACGCAACCCGGCCTATTCGGTGAAATGCCGCATCGGCGCCAGCATGGTCTGGGATGCCGAAGAGCGCGGCGTGCTTAAACCAGGCATGACTATAGTCGAGCCCACCTCGGGCAATACCGGCATCGGTCTGGCCTTTGTCGCCGCAGCGCGTGGCTACAAGCTGCTGCTGACCATGCCGGCTTCGATGAGCCTGGAGCGGCGTAAAGTGCTCAAAGCGTTGGGTGCCGAACTGGTACTGACCGAACCGGCCAAAGGCATGAAGGGCGCCATCGAGAAGGCCGCAGAAATCGCTGCCTCCGACACGGCCACCTACTTTATGCCGCAGCAGTTCAACAACCCGGCCAACCCGGCGATCCATGAAAAGACCACCGGTCCGGAAATCTGGAACGACACCGATGGCGCGATTGACGTGCTGGTGGCTGGCGTCGGCACCGGTGGCACCATCACCGGGGTCTCGCGTTATATCAAACAGACCCAGGGCAAGCCGATCCTCTCGGTGGCGGTGGAGCCGATCAGCTCGCCAGTCATCACTCAGACCATCGCCGGTGATGAAGTCAAACCCAGCCCGCACAAGATCCAGGGCATCGGTGCCGGTTTTGTGCCAAGCAACCTGGATCTGGCCATGGTCGACCGGGTCGAGCTGGTCACTGACGACGACGCCAAGGCCGTGGCGCTGCGCCTGATGCGTGAAGAGGGCATCCTCTGCGGCATCTCCTGCGGCGCCGCCATGGCCGCCGCCTTGCGCATCGCCACCGAGCCCGGCATGCAGGGCAAGACCATCGTAGTGATCCTGCCGGACTCCGGTGAGCGTTACCTGTCGAGCATGCTGTTCAGCGATATGTTTACCGAACAGGAATTGCAGCAGTAAACGGCTGCCCCCACAAAAAAACCGCCAAGCTCTGGCGGTTTTGCGGGCTGTTACTGGGTAATTCACGATCCAGCGCTGCTGATTGATTAGGCCTCGGCACGTTCGAGCGGATTGTCCAGCAGAGTTAATGATCGGTGACGATAGGTGGCAATCGACCCAAAGCGGCCGGTCTTGCGGGAGCCGTTAAGACTGCCAGGGTCTACCTCATCACGACCGCATCAAGGCGATGCGGAAAGCCTCAGGGTCTTGATCAGCAGGTTATGCAAGCTGTCTACGGCCTTGGAGCCTTGTGAGGCTTTGCTTCGATAAACCGCGACTTCCATGGGTTCGAGCGGCCCCAATCCATGCTCGGCACCCAGTATTTGCAGATGGGCTGGCGCACTGCACTGGGTCAATACGGCCACAGCCAGACCGCTCTCTACGGCGGCAATTTGTCCCGCCAGGCTTGAGCTGTTGTACACCACTTTGTAGCGGCGCCCCTGCAAGGCCAGGGAGTTGATCGCGCTGCGCTTGGCAAGGCTGGTATTTTCATAGACCGCGATGGGCAGTGGGTCGCGTCGCCATACCTGAAACTGGGCAGCGCCGACCCACACCATCGGTTCATGAAACAGCAAGGTGCCGTGCCGGGAATGATCCCGGGAGACCAGTGCCAGATCGAGATCGCCGCGCTCGACACGGGGGATCAAGGCCGTCGACTGCTCGCAGTGCAGTTCGATTTCCACTGCGCCATGCTGTGGAGCAAAGCGCTTTAGCGCCGGGGTGAGGTAGCGCGCGGCATAGTCATCCGGGACACCCAGGCGAATAAGCCCCGTCAGTTCTTCGCCATGAAAGGCCGCCTGGGTTTCGGCATGCAGGTCGAGCATTCGCCGTGCATAACCCAGGAGTAACTGCCCTTGCGGTGTGAGTTGGTGTTGCCGAGGCCCGCGCACCAGCAACTGGCAATCCAGCGCCGTCTCAAGCTTCTTGAGCTGCATGCTGACCGCAGATTGGGAGCGATGCACTTCTGGAGCGGCACCGGACAGCGAGCCTGCATCCACCACGGCGACAAAGCATTTCAACCAGTCGATCTGGATATCCTGGAAAGTCATGGTCCCGCCCAGCTTATTCGTTATTCAAATACCTTATAGCTGAATTATGCGATTTTCTTGATAAATATCTCAGCGCATAGTGCTGCCAGAAGGTGCGGCAATAACCTCGCGCGGCAACCCTGTTCTGGTCGCACGGCCAGGCAACATCAGGGCTGCGAACATCGACAGAGATTCTGAAGCAGAGAGGCATGAGATGAACGGCGCGGAGACGAATCTGCATGATTTCAATCGTCAGATGGTCTGGGCAGGTTTCAGACAACTCATCCCCATCTCCGTGTTTGTCACGGTGTTCGGGGCAGCCTTTGGGCTGGCGGCTGTGCAGGCCGGGCTGGAAGACTCGGTGATCGTGGCAATGAGCGCGCTGGTCTTCGCCGGTGCCTCCCAATTCGCTGCACTGGAGTTGTGGGGGCCTCAGGTTCCGCTCTTCACGTTGATGATTACCGTGTTTGCCATCAATGCTAGGCATCTGCTGATGGGGGCAACGCTCTACCCGTGGCTGCGCTATCTGCCGCCAGCAAAACGCTATGGCGTCATGCTGACTGCCTCCGATGCCAACTGGGCAATGTCTATGCAGGCATTGGGCCGAGGACAGCCAGGGATCGGCCTTCTACTGGGTGGCGGCCTCGCCCTCTGGTCATTTTGGGTAGTGGGTACCTGGCTGGGCATCTACTTTGGCGGGGCTATTAAAGATCCCAGGAGTTTTGGGCTGGATATGGTGATGGGCTGCTTCCTGCTGGCCATGGTGGTGGGAGGGGAAAAGAACCTGCGCCTGCTTATGATCTGGAGCGTCGCGGCCTGCGCATCGCTGCTGGCCTACTGGTACTTACCGGATAACAGTCACGTCGTGGTGGGAGCACTCGCCGGCGGTGTGGCCGGAACATTCTGGCCGGAGAAAAGAAGTGAACATTGAAACGACAGGTTCCAGTGCATTGATCCTGGTACTGATCATGGCGGCGGTGACTTTGGCGACCCGTTGGGGCGGCGTTTACGTGATGGCATTTGTGCCCATCGGCTATCGGGTAAAGCAGTTTATTGGTGCCATGTCCGGTTCCGTGTTGGTGGCGCTTCTGGCTCCCATGGCGCTTGAGGGGGATAACGGCGCAAGACTGGCTTTACTGACCACGGCGATCACTATGCTGTTACTGAAGAAGCCGTTGCCAGCGATTGCCGCCGGCATATTGGTAGCAGCGATATTTAGGCAGTTTTGACTTGACGATGAAGCGGGCTAAAGGCTACGAGTCAAATCAGCGCGGCCTCGCTGAAACAGGTATGGAAGGGCCGCTTCTGGCCCAGAGTGTGTAAAAACACTTTCGTATCCTGTGTGCCTCAGCCCAGCGCTCTTGGGCGTGGCGATTTCCCGAGCATTTGCCGCCATTAGCGCCGGTAGCGCGTCAAAACGTTTATGAAGCGCGTTGGTACCTCTGGAGCAGCAAAAACTGGGGTTTTTACGCCGCCATTGCCTTCAACAAGCCTTCGGTGCCGATGATTTTCATCACCCGTTTCAAGTTGTAGGCGAGCACATTCAAGCTCATCTCCGCACTCACCCCGTTAAGTTTTCGAGTCAGGAAGTGCGTTGCCCCCATCCATTGTTTGAGCGTCCCGAAGGGATGCTCAACAGTCCGTTTCCGAACCCGCATCATCTCTGGTGTTTGGTTCAACCGACGCTGCATTTCCTCCAGCACAGCTTCATGCTCCCAGCGCCTTACTCGACGATTTGTGCTTGGCGTGCACTGGGTTTTCAGCGTGCAACTCTGGCACTTTGAACTCCAGTAGCAGTGCATATTCATGCCTTTCTCAACGCTGGAGAATCGCCAGATCAGTGCCTCTCCCGCAGGGCAGGTGTATTCGTTTTTCGTCGGGTCATACACGAAGGCATCTTTGTTGAATCGGCCATCAGCCTTGGCGCTTGAAGTCATTGGCTTAGGCACGTAGGCCGTGATGTTTGCGTCGTGACAGGCAAGGATCTCTTCACCCTTGAAGTAGCCTCGGTCAGCCACCACGGACAGCGTTTCTGCGCCGATGGCTTCACGAGCCTGCTTCGCCATTGAACTGAGTTGGTCCCGGTCGGAACCGCTGTTGGTGACCTCGTGAGCAACTATCAAATGGTGCTGCGTATCGACAGCCGTCTGCACGTTGTAGCCGACGATACCGCTGCCGCGCGTCATCATCGAACGGGCATCCGGGTCGGTCAGCGAAACCTGTTTGTCAGGGGAATCGTTGAGCTGAGTTTCGATCCCCTGAAGCTCTTTCATCTGCGCTTTGAGCTTGGCTATTTTATCTTCCAGGCTGGCAGTGTCTGGCGCGGAGGCGCTAGGAATCTGCCGATCAGCGGCATCAAGCGCGGCCAAATAACGGCTGATGCTCGCCTCGATTTCTTCCATGCGCCGCTTCAGTTTGGCGCTGGTGAAGTTGCGGTCGCGGTTATTCACCGCCTTGAATTTGCTGCCGTCGATAGCGACCAGGTTGTCGCTAAACAACCCCAACTGCTGGCAGAGCAAAACGAACTGACGGCAGACGCCGCGAATAGCTTTGCTGTTGTCTTTTCGGAAGTTGGCGATGGTCTTGAAGTCGGGCATCAAGCGCCCGGTTAGCCACATGAGTTCTACGTTGCGTTGAGCTTCTCGCTCAAGACGTCGGCTCGATTGAATGCGGTTTAGATAGCCGTAGATATAGATCTTCAGCAGGATCGCAGGGTGGTAAGCCGGTCTTCCGGTTTCGGCTGGAATGACGCCATCAAAACCTAGCTTGGCTAGGTCGAGTTCGTCGACGAAGACATCGACCACACGTACCGGATTGGTATCGCTGACGTAGTCGTCGAGGCTTTCGGGAAGTAAGGTGCTTTGACCTCGGTGTTCACCCTGGATAAACCGTTTCATGGGCGTCCCTTGCGGTGAGATTCTCGGAAATCATAGCAAGGGTTTACCGGGGCGTTTTTACACACTCTGGGCCGACTCCAGCCCACCACAACAGGCAGAAATCGGCCAGAAGCGGTCATCTAACATCTAATGTCTACGAAACCCGGGGATATTCACAACCATCAAAATTTGCTCTATTGGCCGGCATTTAGCTGCACGCGTTGCCATCGGCGCTTTTGACGCAGGGGCTTCGGCGTGCATTAAGGAGAGGGTTGACCCGTACGGTGTGGTGACCGCTGCGAGCCGACGAGTGCCCAGAGCACTCGCTACGCCAGTCGGTTGTGCCGAGCCAGCGTTCTGAGCCAGAAGCAGATTATGCGGCAGCGTACACCACCAGTTCGACAAGCATTTCCTCGCGAGCCAGGCCGGAGATGACCATGGCGGCGCGGTTCGGGTAAGGCGCGCTGAAGTATTCGGCGTACACCGCATTAACCGTGGCCAGGTAGCTGCGGTCGGTGACATAGATCAGCACTTGGTTGACTGCGTCCATGCCTAGGCCCGCGCACTCCAACGTGTGCTTGAGGTTATCCAGGGTCTGGCGGGTCTGTGCTTCGATGCCGCCCGCCACCACCTGGCCGCTGACGTCGATGGGGATCTGTGCGGTGTACAGCGTGCCGTTACCGATCACCGCCCACTCCAACGGGGCTTTGGATGGAAACAATTGGGTTTTCACGGCCTGCTTCATGGCGTGCTCCTATATTTGAGGGTAAAAAAAGAGGGAGCCAGCAGTGCCAGGCTCCCTCAAAGATGGGGGTTAGAGACCTTGCTCGTCTGCCATGCGGCGGGCGATCTGGGGGGCATTCCACAGCGCCGGCAGCAGTACCAGAGACACCGGCACGGCGGTAATGACGATAAATGACTGCAGTGCGCTGATGCCGCCGGAGCCGATCGAGATCAGCAAGGCTGCCACCACACCCATCATCACGCCCCAGAACACGCGAATTTCGGTACGTGGGTGGTCGGTGCCGGTCATCACCATGGAGATGGTGTAGGTCATTGAGTCACCGGTGGTGGTGACGAAGATGATGGTGAGGATCAGGAACAGCACTGAGATCAGATAACCCAGGGGCAACTGTGCGGTGATCGCCAGCAGGGCACCCGGTAAGTTAAAGCCGGCGAATGCTTCCGACACCGAACCCGGGTTGCTCAGTTCGAAGGCCAGGCCGCTGCCGCCGACGATGGTGAACCAGAAGCAGGTAATCACTGGAGCGACGATCGAGATCACCGTGACCAGCTCGCGGATGGTACGACCACGGGATATGCGCGCCACAAACATGGCCATCAGGGGGCCGTAACCCAGGAACCATCCCCAGAAAAACACCGTCCACCAGTCCAGCCAGGCCGGGTCAGCGCGGAAGGTCGCCATGGGGATGAACTTGTCCAGGTAGATGCCCATGGACTGCACGTAAGCATCGAAGATAAACGCGGTCGGGCCGAACAGCAGGATAAACAGCATCAACGCTACGGCCAGTACCACATTTAACTGGCTGAGGATCTTGATCCCCCGGGTCACTCCGGATACGGCGGAAATGGTGTAGGTCGCCACCAGCGCGCCAATGATCATCAGCTGAGTGCTGTAATCATTGCTGATGCCGAACAGCTTCTCCAGGCCGAAGCTGACCTGCAGGCCGAGGAAGCCGATCGGGCCAATGGTCCCCGCAACAACCGCCAGCACGCAGCAGGCATCCACCAGGGCGCCGAACCAGCCGGTCATCACGCGCTCGCCCAGTAACGGGTAAAGCAGCGTACGCGGCTTCAGCGGCAGGCCTTTTTCGTAATGCAGGTGCATCAGCACAATGCCGCTGAGGCTGCCAAGGATGGCCCAGGCGAGAAAACCCCAGTGCATAAAGCTTTGCGCCAGCGCGTTAAAAGCGGCCTGTGGCGTGCCTGTCTCACCGCCGTGCAGGGGCGGAGGCGAGAGGAAGTGAGCCATCGGCTCGGCCGCCGCCCAAAACACGCCGCCGCCGGCGAGCAGGGTACACATGATGATCGATACCCAGGTGTAGGTGGGCATCTCAGGCTTGGCCTGAGCGCCCAGGCGTACCCGCCCGGTGCGCCCCATGGCGAGCAGCAGACCGATGACGAAAGTCAGCAGCAGCAGTACCTGCCAGTAGGCGCCAAACAGTTTGGTCGACCAGGCAAATGCACTGTTGACCCACTGGGTCATCATCTCGATGTCCAGTAACGCGAGGATGGCGAACAGCACCACAGCGCCGCCGCTCATGACCAGTACCGGGACATCTACGCTGTGCAGCAGTGAGGTGTTGCTCTGTTCAGCGGCACCCTTGAGGGTGACGTGTGTCTTGCTATTCATGGTGTTCTCCTGACAAGAATTTTGTACTTGTTGGTTGTTCAGGAACGTTACGGCGCAGGTTTAAGGCCCTGCTCCAGGGTATTGAGCCAGTTGAGCCCCATCACCTTGGCGGTGTCGTCGGCGCTAAAGCCGCGCTGCAGCAAGCCTTGGGTGATATTGGGGAAGTCGCGGCTGTCGCCGAACCAGCCGAGAGGCTTGGGCCAGTCAGCGTTGTTTGCCGAGCCCTCGCCGTAGTCGACTTGCTTCGACCAGCGGCCGCTGCGCATCCATTCCAGCACCGACTGCGGCTGGTTCTGGCACAGGTCGGTGCCGATGCCGATATGCTCAATGCCGATCAGCTCGGCCGTCCGCGCGACCATGTCGCAGAACTGCGCGAGCGTGCAGTCGGAGCCGTTCTGCAGATGGAAGGGGTACAGGCTGAAGCCGAGCAAACCACCGGACTGGCCCAGAGCACGCAGCACGTTTTCCGGCTTATTGCGCTTGGCCGCGTGGAAGAACTCCGGGTTGGCGTGGGAGATGATGATCGGCCGGCTCGACAGCTCGATCGCCTCCAGGGTGCTGCGCTCGGCGCTGTGGGACATGTCGATGAGCATGCCGACCCGGTTCATCTCGGCGATGGCTTGCTTGCCGAAACGGGTGATGCCGCTGTCGCTGCTCTCGTAACAACCGGTGGCCAGCAGGCTCTGGTTGTTATAAGTCAGTTGCATGATCAGCAGATTGAGCTGGCGGAACACCTCGATCAGGCCGATATCGTCCTCAATCGGCGAGCAGTTCTGTGCGCCGAAGAAAATCCCCACCTTGCCCAGCTCTTTCGCCCGACGGATGTCGGCGGCACCGGCCACCGGCATGATCAGGTCGCTGTGCTGCTCAAAGCGGCGGTTCCACTCAGCGAGACGGCTCAAGGTTTCGCGGGCATTCTCGTGGTACACCAAGGTGGCGTGAACGGCGCTGACGCCGCCCTCGCGCAATTGGCTGAAAATCTCTCGCGACCAGTTGGAGTATTGCAGGCCGTCGATCACGATCAGGTCGTCATGCATGGCGCGATCCTCAGGCACGGATGTAGGTGGTTTTAACCACGGTGTAGAACTCACGGGCGTACTGACCCTGCTCGCGCGGGCCGAAACTGGAGTTCTTGCGGCCGCCGAACGGCACGTGGTAGTCGGTGCCGGCGGTCGGCAGGTTGACCATCACGCAGCCGGTCTTGGCGCGGCGCTTGAAGTCGCTGGCGTACTTCAGCGACTGGGTCATGATCCCGGCGGTGAGGCCGAAGTCGGTGTCGTTGAGGGTGGCCAGGGCCTGCTCGTAGTCATCGACCTTGATCACGCAGGCGATCGGGCCGAACACCTCGTCGCGGTTGATCTGCATGTCGTTGCGGGTGTCGACGAACAGCGCCGGGCGCATATAGAAGCCTTCGTACTCCTCCTCGATGCGCTCGCCGCCACAGGCCAGCACCGCGCCTTCGGCCTTGGCTTGCTCGATGTAGCGCAGGTTCTGCTCCAGCTGCTGGCCATCGATCACCGCGCCGATCTGCATGCCCTCGCGCAGCGGGTAGCCGACCTTGAGCTGGCCCATGCGCTCGACCAGCGCGGCGACGAAGCGGTCGTGCACGCCGGCGGTGACGATCAGTCGTGAGGACGCGGTGCACTTCTGCCCGGTGCCGAAAAAAGCACCGTTCAACGCGCATTCCACTGCCTGCTCCAGGTCGGCGTCGTCGAGCACGATCAAGGCGTTCTTGCTGCCCATCTCCAGCTGGCAACGGACGAAATTGGCGGCCGTGGCGCTGGCCACCTTGCGTCCGGTGTCCACCGAACCGGTGAAGCTCAGTGCCTGGATTTTGTTGGAGTGGATCAGTGCGTCGCCAACGGTTGCACCGCTGCCCATCAGCAGATTGAAGGTGCCTGCGGGCAAGCCCTGGCGGGCAATGATTTCGGTCAGCGACCAGGCGCTGGCAGGGACCGCGTTGGCCGGCTTGAACACCACGGCATTGCCAAAGGCCAGGGCCGGGGCAATCTTCCAGGCTGCGGTGGCCATGGGAAAATTCCACGGGGTGATGATAGCGACCACACCGACGGGTTCGCGACGGGTTTCGATTTCTACGCCGGGGCGCACCGAGTCGGCGGTCTCGCCCATTTGGCGCAATACTTCAGCAGCGTAGTAATGGAAGAACTGGCCGGAGCGGTAGACTTCACCCATGCCCTCGGCGAGGGTCTTGCCTTCTTCGCGGGCCAGTTGCTCGCCCAGTTCGGCTTTGCGTGCGATCAGTTCGTCACCGATGGCCATCAGCACCTGATAGCGCTGCTCAAGGCCGCTCTCTTGCCACTGCGCCTGACCGGCGTGGGCCGCAGCCAGGGCCTGCTCGACCTGCTCGCTATCGGCCTGGGCATATTCGCCCAGTATGTCTGCGGTGTTCGCCGGGCTGATGTTAGTCAGGCTGCGACTAGCGGTGACCCATTCACCGTTGATGTAGTTGCGGAAGATATCAGTGGACATGTGCGCCTCCTCTCAAGCTGTAGCTGAATGGTAGGCGCGCTCCGTAATAAACTAAAATTAGTAGTAAATATTGTTCGATAAGGAAAACTTACCATGCTGCCTGAGCTGAAAATCGCCCAACTGCGGCATTTCGTCTGGGTCGCCGAGTTGCAGGGTTTCCACGCAGCGGCGGAAAAGGCGCACCGCACCCAGCCGGCAATTTCCCTGTCGATCCGCGATCTGGAGGGCAAGCTCGGCCAGTGTTTATTCGAGAAGCGCAATGCGCGGGCGGCGCGCCCGGAGCTGACGCCTTTCGGGGCGCAGTTCATGGTCTATGCCAAGGAATTGATCGCCCACCACGACCGCGTGGTCAACGACATGAACCTGATCGCCCAGCACAAGTCCGGGCATCTGCGCATCGCCTCGGTGCCGTCGATTGCCAGCCGTCTGCTGCCGGATATTCTTGCGCGCTTTATTGGTGATGCCACCGACTTGCACGTCAGTCTGTTCGATGACAGCTCCGAGGCGGTGCTGGCCATGGTCGAGAATCAGCAGGTGGACTTTGGTATCGCCAGCCTGTGGGAGGCAGACAGCGACATCTGCTTCACTCCTATCTGGGCAGACAGCATCGGCGTGGTGTGCCGTAACGATCATCGCCTGGCCGGCGAGGTCGAGTTGAGCTGGCAGCAACTGCGCGGCGAGCGGCTGATTGCCAACGGCACCTCGCGCCTGTTGGCCGGCACTGCGGCAGAAGAGCTGGTGGCCGACTCACAGTTTTATATGTCCAACATGATCTCCTTGCTGGCCATGCTTGAGACGGGCATGGGCATCACTACGCTGCCACGTTTTGCCTTCCCGACCGAGCATGCGCAGCTGAGCTTTATTCCCCTGAGTGACCCGCGGATCAGCCGGGATATCGGTATCGTCTACGCCGCCAACCGCTCGCTGCCGGTCGCTGCCAAGGCTCTGTTTGAGTTCATCTTGCGTGACGCCAAACTCAATCCAGTGCGGGCTGATAACGATTCTATTTGATTAAATAGGTGTTCTAAATAAGTTTCACTTATCAGCTGATAGGTCGATCTGAATTGCTGTGAGGCGGGGCTTAAACCACCATCGGCACTCGATAAAAACAATCCGTCGTACCCGTCGAGGCAACGCCTATGAGCACTTCTTCCAGCATCGATCCCATCAGCAGCGCGGGCCATGCCCTGCGTATGCGGCCACCGCATGTGGTTATGGACCTGGAACGTCTTGGCAGCCTGCACCAGAGTCGCCTGAGCTTTATGCGCAGCCTGGTGCGCAAGATCATGCGTGAAGGCTGGCAGATCGAGCCGCGGCGCTTCGAACTGGATGGCGAAGGTTATGGCACGGTGATCTATCGCATTCAGACCAGCGACGACCTGTTCAGCTTCGTGCTGTTTTCCCAATACCTCGACCCAGACAAGCGCAATGACCGGGTGATCGCCAGCGAGTGGGACCTGACCATGGCGCTGTGCGAAGGCGAGGTGGACGACGACTACGTCGAGTACCTGCGCCGCAACGTGCCGTTGCAGGAAGCTGGGCGGCTGGATGCCAAGGTCATGGTGTTGTCGCGGGCCAACCGCAGCGTGCGCAACTTTGATAGCGTGGTGGCGGCGCTAAGCGCCGGTCAGCAGCCCGACGTGGAGCAGATTGCGCGGGTTGGTTATCTCTATCGCACCACAGCGGTGTATGGCAGCGGCAAGCTGGGTATGGCTGACTGGGAGAAGGTCAGTGGCAAGCACCCTGACTTTGCGCGGCCCTTCGCCGCCGAGATGTTCAACTGCTTTATGCTGCGCAACTTCAGCCTGCAGCAGGTCGAGCACATCGCTCGCCAGCGTGCGCCGCAGACCGCTGTGCCGATGCAGCCTCAACTCAAGCGCTATTTCGGCATCGGTAATTCCACGGGGCTGGGCATGGCGCCTTACCTGATCAACCATCCGCAGCTGATCAGCCGCTGGATCGAGATGCGCGAGTTGGCGCTGGCGCGCGTGCGTGGCCTCGGTCAGGTCACCCTTGAGCGCCAGGCCCGCCTGCACAGCCTGATTGAGCGCGCTGTCCTACATATCGAGCAAACCGTCACCGAAGACGCCTGGCAAACCGCCAATAATCGCCAGGTACTGGAGGACTTCGCGGCCCTGCAGGACTGGCTCGCGACCGAGCCGCTGCAAAGTTGGGCAGCGTTGCTGGGCTGGGCCGAGCGCACGCTCAGCCTGCAGGCTCAGGAGTTGCTCAATTGCATTCTGTTGGAGCTGTACCCGGAGCTGGTGGATAACCTTGAGGATCGCTTCGCCCTGGTCGAGGGCCTTGAACTGCAACCGCAGATGCTCGCCAGCGAACTACTGAGCCTGATCGAGCAACGCTACGCCTGGGCCTTGGCCATCGACTTCGAGGCCGAGGGTGCCACAGAAACGTTCTGGTACCGCTCCGAAGAAAAGCAAGAGCCGCGCCTGGGCAATTGCAACCTAGAAAACGGCCGCGACAAGCAGATGCCCCTAGGCATCGGCTATCTGGCGCAACACTGTCATCGCCAGCTTGCGGCCTACCTGGCCGAGAATCCCGAGCAATGCACGGCCAGCTTCCTTCTGCGTCATCCAGAGCATCGCGGCATCGTCCGGCGCATGCAAAGCATGGCCCAGACGCACTATGGTGAAATCCAGGCTAACTTGCTCGATCGCGAGGTACTGCCGATGCACCTACTGCGCTGCAAATTGGCCTTCTTTGGGGTGAGCAAATTCGATCCGCGCTCGCGTCTGTGGGTGCGAAACACCATGTTCCAGGGCGCACCGCTGCTGGAGGATATCGGCCAGCCGTTCGAGGACGACTGGTTCCTGCCCTTGGCGCCGACTGAGGAGGCACGCTGATGCTGATTTCGTCTAACGAACTGACCTCCCTGCTCAAACGGGTTTTCGAAGGCATGGGTTACCCGGTCGGCTATTACGAAGATGCCGCCGGCCTGGTGAAGTGGCTGCAGGTGCATGGCGAGCAGGGCTTTGGCGAACTCCAACGTGCGTTACCCTTTGTCGCCGACAGCCAGCGTCCAGCCTTGCAGTTGCTTGCCGAAGAAAGCCAAGCGCTGCTGTTTGACTGCCATGGCCGCAGTGCCCTGAACTGCCTGCCGAGCATTGTTGAGCTGGCCGAGACCAAGGCTCTGGAGCAAGGCTGCGTCAACGTTAAGGTACGCAACTGCCATAACCGCAAGTTTGTTCTCAAACTGCTGGTTGACTGCGCGCGCCAGGGTATCAGCGGCCTGGCCTACTGGCAGAACGGTAAGCAGCCGATCAGCGAGCATGTCGCCAGCATCGCCGCCGGCGCCACCCATCCGAGTTACAGTGAGGCCCTGCTCGGCGATGACAGCGTGCCGGATACCCAGACCCTGAACCTGCTGTTGAGCACCCGCATCGACCTGCTCGGCCAGCTGCATGGCAGCGCCAGCCAGCGCCGCGGCTATCGCCAGGTCAGCCCGGAACAGTTCGCCCGTGCCGGTCAGGGCGCTTTGGAAAACGGCATGGATATCGGCATCGAACTGTGGCAGCAGCTCAACCAACTGGCCGAGGTAGTGCTGGTGGAGAACTCTGAACAGTCGCGCAGCGGCGCTGGCGGTCGCTGAAATTCTCGCCCGACCCCCTGGCCACGGCCATGGCCTATAGTGCCGACGACTGCCTGGCGATGCTTATCGTGTTATGCGCCAGTCTGGTGCAGGCATGGCTGGGCATAGGCTTCGCACTGCTAGGGGCGCCCTTACTCTACCTGCTTAATCCCGACTATGTGCCGGGCCCGGTTTTGCTGTTGGGGGTCGTCCTCGCCACGTGCATGACTCTCGGCAATCGCCAAACCCTGGCCTGGCGCCGGCCCATGCCTGCTATCCTCGCGCGCCTGCCCGGCGCCTGGTGCGGCGGCCTGTTGCTCGGCCTGCTACCTAGCGCCTGGCTTGGATTGCTGCTCGGCGCCTGCGTGCTGCTAACCACCGTCTCCAGTTACCGCTGGCTGGAGATCCGTTGCACTCCACGTAATCTGGCTTTCGCCGGCTTCTTTTCAGGGCTGATGGGCACCGCCACCTCGGTCGGTGGCCCGCCTATGGCGCTGGTATACCAGACCTGCGAGCGCCTTAGTACGCGCGATGAACTAGCCACTTTCTTTCTGCTGACGACCCCGGTTTCGCTGCTTGTTCTTTCTTATCAGGAGCGCCTGCCCCCGGACTTTCTAACTACCAGTTTCAAACTGGTGCCTGCGGTGCTCGCCGGCTATGGCTTGGCCCGCTGCCTTGATAACAGCATCGACAGACACAGCCCACGCCGGTTGCTGTTGCTGTTATCTCTAATGGCATCCTGCTGGCTGCTGGCGAACAACCTCTGGCAGCTATTAAGTTAGCGGCTGCGATTGAGTAGCAGCCCGTGAGCCTAATACGGATCCCGGAATTACCCCTGCCGTCTTAGACAGTTTCAACCGTCAGCTTTAGAAGCTGAATCGATACACAAGCAGGTGTCCGCTTTTGGCCGGATCTCTGCCGGTCGCCAATCTGCCTTGAGCTGGTCAAGCCGAACTAAAAGGGGGGCGCAGTGATTTTTTTGATCAATTCGCAGTGGTCGGGCTGTTAGATCATTTATCTGCGCCCTCTTTGAGCGCTGATGATGTATTTAGGTCAGGTTGCAGTCTTGCAGGCACTCTTGAATATCGACAAACAACGGACGCTCGGCACGTTGCGGGTTGCTGCACTGCGCATGCAGTTGCCACAAGCGGGTTTGTTGATGGGGCTGATCCGCCTCGTTACAACGGTGTAACAACTCTTCTAGCAAACAGGCAAAGGCCCGGGTCTCGAGCTGTTGCAGGGCGATCCCATCGCTGCTCTGTGGTTCAAAAAACGAAGCAGCGCCGAAATCGCCCAGTAGCGTTTGCCCTGCTTCGTCGACCAGCAGGTTATGCGCATACAAATCGCCATGAAGAATGCCACGTTTATGCAGATGAGCGACGGCCGCCGCTGTGCCTCGCAAAATTCGTAATGCTTCTGCTACGGTGAAACGCCGCTGCTCGGCGTAACAGTCGCGCGTGCAGCTGGCGAGTGAGGGGGGGCCGGCCAGCGCTTGGAAGCTTGGCGCAATACGCTCCAGTAACAGGCCGGGCGGGCCGTCCTGCACGGGTTGCAGTGGGCCGGCAACGCTGATCAGGTTGTGGTGTTCAGCGGCTGCTATACAGGCGGACATCTCACTGTGGGCAAGCCCGTCGCTGGTCATGTCACCTTTGAATATTTTGACTGCCATGGCCTGCGCCGGCTGGTTTGGCCGCTGCCAGGTCGCACTGCGGATGATCCCCGAGGCGCCCTGGCCGAGTATTTCACCCAGCTCAAGCGTGTCACGCGCGATGGTCGGCAGTGAGTGTTGCCGGAGAATTTCAGCTTCGCTGGCGTCACTCAATGGATTGCCGGCAAAGGCCAGCCAGCACAAGGATGGTAATCCGCTAAGCCACGCCGGCAGATGCTCCAGGCGGTTAGCCGCGATGCGCAGCAGCTCCAAACGCTGCAGCTTGGCCAGGCTCTCGGGTAGTGCATGGAGCCGGTTGCCCGCCAGCATCAGCTTTTGTAGGTGTGCACAGTCGCCTAACTCCGGCGGTAGCTGCTGCAGTCGATTGTCGGTCAGGATCAGCCAGCGCAACGCGGGCGGCAGTGCCGCCGCCGGCAGGTGCTGAATGCGGTTGCTCTTGAAACCGATCATTTCCAGCTGCGTGCAGTTGCCCAACACCTCAGGCACTGAGGTGAACAGGTTGTCTGAGCAAAATACAATACGCAGCTTATGCAGGCGCGCTAAGTCAGCGGGGAGTGCGCTGAGGCGATTGCCCGAGAGGTTGAGCACTTCGAGACTGTCGGCCAGAGAGAAAATCTCCTCTGGGAAGTCAGTCAGGTTGCAGCAAAGGTCTAGCCGAGTAATGCCGGCCAGTTCTCCACTGCGAAGTTGTTCAAGGCTGTGCATAAAAAGGGGGCTCGCGCACTGGGAACCATTCCCAGTGCCATTGGGCTGGCAAAAGGTGTCAACACGGCGGGTACGGGCTAAGCAGGCTGTCGCCCGCAACCGCGTGTTTAGTTGTCGTAACCCAGGTTCGGTGCCAGCCAGCGCTCGCTGACATTCAGGTCCTGCTTTTTACGCGCGGTGTAGCTTTCTACCTGGTCCTTGTCGATCTTGCCGACGGCGAAGTACTGCGCCTGGGGGTGGGCGAAGTACCAGCCGGACACCGCAGCCGCCGGGAACATGGCGTAGTGCTCGGTGAGGAATACGCCGCTGGCGCCGGCCTTGTTGAACTCGGCGGCGGGGTCGAGCAGGGTGAACAGGGTCTTCTTCTCGGTGTGATCCGGGCATGCTGGGTAGCCGGGAGCGGGGCGGATGCCCTTGTAGGCTTCCTTGATCAACTCGTCATTGGACAGCTGCTCGTCCGGCTCGTAGCCCCAATAGGTGGTGCGCACTTCTTTGTGCAGCCACTCGGCGCAGGCTTCGGCCAGGCGGTCGGCCAGGGCTTTGACCATGATCGAGTTGTAGTCGTCGCCGGCGTCCTGATAGGCCTTGGCCACTTCTTCGGCGCCGATGCCGGCGGTGGTGATAAAACCGCCCACATAGTCGGTGATACCGCTGTCTTTCGGTGCAACAAAGTCGGCCAGGGAGTAGTTCGGCTTGCCGTCCGGCTTGATGGTCTGCTGGCGCAGATGGTGCAGAGTGGCCAGCTTCTCGCCGTTGTCGGCGTAGACGTCCAGATCATCGTCATTCACCTGGTTGGCCGGCCAGAAACCAAAGACGGCGCGGGCGCTGATCAGTTTCTCGTCGATCAGCTTCTTCAGCATTTCCTGGGCGTCGGCATACAACGCGGTGGCGGCTTCGCCGACCACTTCATCGGTGAGGATGCGCGGGAACTTGCCGGCCAGGTCCCAGGAGATAAAGAACGGCGTCCAGTCGATAAACTCGGCCAGAACATTCAGGTCGATATTTTCCAGCACCTTCACCCCGGTAAAGCTCGGCACGCTGGGCTGATAAGTCGCCCAGTCGAACTTGGGTTTGTTGGCGACGGAAGCGGCGTAGCTTAGGCGCTCGGTGCGCGCGCTGCGGTTGGCGGTGCGCTCGCGTACTTCGATGTAGTCCAGGCGGGTGCGCTCGACGAAATCGGCCTTGAGTTCCTTGGACAGCAACTGGGTGGCCACGCCGACCGCACGGGAGGCGTCGGTGACATAGACCACCGCATCGTTCTGGTACTTGGGCTCGATCTTCACCGCCGTGTGGGCTTTCGAGGTAGTCGCGCCGCCGATCATCAGCGGCAGGCTAAAGCCCTGACGCTGCATCTCGCGGGCGACATGCACCATCTCATCCAGCGAGGGGGTGATCAGACCGGACAGGCCGATGATGTCGCATTTCTCGGCGATAGCCGTCTGCAGGATTTTCTCCGCCGGTACCATCACGCCCAGGTCGACTATGTCGTAGCCGTTGCAGCCTAGAACGACGCCGACGATATTCTTGCCGATGTCGTGCACGTCGCCCTTGACCGTGGCCATAAGGATCTTGCCCTTGGCTTCCGGCTTGTCGCCTTTTTCCAGTTCGATAAAGGGGATCAGGTGACCGACTGCCTGTTTCATTACTCGGGCGGATTTGACCACCTGGGGCAGGAACATCTTGCCGGCGCCAAACAGGTCGCCGACCACGTTCATCCCGGCCATCAGCGGGCCTTCGATCACTTCGATGGGCCGCGCGCACTGCTGGCGGCATTCCTCGGTGTCTTCGATGATATGGCTGGTGATGCCTTTGACCAGCGCATGCTTGAGGCGGTCGACCACGCTCCAGCTACGCCATTCTTCGGTCTCGATTTCCTTGACGCTGCCGTCGCCCTTGTAGTTATCGGCAATCGCCAGCAGGGCCTCGGTACCGTTCGGGGTGCGGTTGAGCACCACGTCTTCCACCGCATCGCGCAGCTGCTTGGGGATCTCGTCGTAGATTTCCAGCTGGCCGGCGTTGACGATGCCCATGGTCAGGCCGTTCTGGATCGCGTAGTACAAGAACACCGAGTGAATGGCTTCACGCACCGGGTTGTTGCCACGGAAGGAGAACGACACGTTGGACACCCCGCCGCTCGACAGGGCGTGGGGCAGGTGGTCGCGGATATAGGCGCAGGCCTCGATAAAGTCGACCGCGTAGTTGTTGTGTTCCTCGATGCCGGTGGCCACGGCGAAGATATTCGGGTCGAAGATGATGTCTTCCGGCGGGAAGCCCACTTCATTGACCAGAATGTCATAGCTGCGCTTACATATTTCCTTCTTGCGCGCGGCGGTGTCGGCCTGGCCGGCTTCGTCGAAGGCCATTACCACCACAGCGGCGCCGTAGCGTTTGCACAGCTTGGCGTGGTGCTTGAACTGCTCGACGCCTTCCTTCATGGAGATCGAGTTGACGATGCCCTTGCCCTGGATGCACTTCAGACCCGCTTCGATCACCTCCCACTTGGAGGAGTCGATCATGATCGGCACGCGCGAGATGTCCGGCTCACCGGCGATCAGATTCAAGAAGGTGACCATGGCCTTCTGTGAATCGAGCATGCCCTCGTCCATGTTGATGTCGATCACCTGGGCGCCGGCTTCCACCTGCTGCAGGGCGACTTCCAGGGCCTCGGTGTAGTTGTCCTCGCGGATCAGCCGGGCGAATTTGGCCGAGCCGGTGATATTGGTGCGCTCGCCGACGTTGATAAACAGCGAGTTGCGGTCGATGGTAAAGGGCTCCAGGCCCGACAGACGGCAGGCCTTGGGAATATCCGGAATCACGCGTGGCGGGTATTTGCTCACCGCTTCGGCAATCGCCTGGATATGCGCCGGCGTGGTGCCGCAGCAGCCGCCGACTATGTTGAGAAAGCCGCTTTGAGCGAATTCCTCGATCACTGCGGCGGTTTCCGCGGGCGTTTCGTCGTATTCACCGAAGGCATTCGGCAGGCCGGCGTTGGGGTGGGCGGACACATGGGTTTCCGCCTTGGCCGCCAGCTCTTCCAGGTACGGGCGCAGGTCCTTGGCCCCCAGGGCGCAGTTCAGACCCACGGAGATCGGCCCCGCGTGGCGCACCGAGTTCCAGAAGGCCTCGGTGGTCTGCCCGGACAAGGTGCGGCCGGATGCGTCGGTGATGGTGCCGGAAATCATAATCGGCAGTTCGACGCCGTCATCCTCGAACACCTGCTGCACGGCGAAGATCGCCGCCTTGGCATTGAGGGTGTCGAAGATGGTCTCGATCAGGATCATGTCCGCGCCGCCTTCGATCAGGCCGCGGGTGGCTTCCACATAGTTTTCCACCAGCTCGTCGAAGGTGACGTTGCGGTAGCCGGGGTTGTTGACGTCCGGGGAGATCGAGCAGGTACGGCTGGTTGGGCCCAGCACGCCGGCAACGAAACGCTGGCGATCCGGGGTTTCCAGGGTCTTGGCATCGGCCACTTTACGGGCCAGGCGTGCGCCTTCGACGTTCAGCTCATAGGCCAGCGCCTGCATGCCGTAGTCCGCCTGGGACACCTGGGTGGCGTTGAAGGTGTTGGTTTCCAGGATGTCCGCGCCGGCATCCAGATAGGCCTTCTCGATGGCGCCGATCACGTCCGGGCGGCTAAGAATCAGCAGATCGTTGTTGCCCTTGACGTCGCTTGGCCAGTCGGCGAAGCGCGTGCCACGGTAGTCTTCCTCTTCCAGCTTGTAGCTCTGGATCATGGTGCCCATGCCGCCGTCGAGGATCAGGATGCGTTCCTTCAGGGCTTGCTGAAGTGCGTTAAGGCGGGCGCTGCGATCGGACAGAGACATGGAGAGAACTACCTGGGACGCGTGAAAAAAGGATGCGCGATGATAACAAAGCTGCACGCTTTTGCAGTGGTCTGTGCTTTTACATGAATCTTGCTCATGTTGGTGGGTTGGCTTTGCCAGGCCGGCACCCGCTAGAATCGGCGCTTAAGCCATTTTAGAGATGTTTTCATGGTCTGCCGCTTACTGCTCGGCGTGTGTTTGTTGTTCATCGGCTCATTACAGGCGGCCGAACCCATCGCCTACAGCCGCGATATTCAACCGATCTTTACCCAGCACTGCGTGGCCTGCCATGCCTGTTACGACGCCGCCTGCCAGCTCAACCTGGGCAGTGCTGACGGTGTGCAGCGCGGCGCCAGCAAGGCGGCGGTTTACAACGGCAGGCGCACTCAGGCGCAGGAACCCACGCGCCTGTTTGTCGATGCCCATGGCGCTGCGGCCTGGCAGCGCAAGGGCTTTAGCTCCGTGCTGGATCCTCAGGGCAGCCAGGCCGCATTGCTGGCGCGCATGCTGGAGCTGGGCCACCAGCGGCCGTTGGTCGCCAATAGCAAGCTGCCAGCGCAGCTGGATATCAGCATCAAACGGGTCAACCAGTGCCCGCTGCCGCAGGAGTTCGATGACTTTGCTCGGAAGAATCCACAAGCCGGCATGCCGTTCGCGGTGACCGGTTTGAGCGAGGCCGACTACCAGATGCTGCAGAGCTGGCTGGCGCAGGGCGCACCGGTCGATCAGCAGGCACTGCAGGCCAGCGCGGCCGAGGCGCAGCAGATCGCCAGTTGGGAGACCTTTATGAATGCCCCCGGCGCCCGCGAGGCCCTGGTTTCACGCTGGCTGTACGAGCACCTGTTTCTCGCCCACCTGCATTTCGCCGGCGGTGAGCCGGGGCATTTCTTTCAGGTGGTGCGTTCGCGCACGCCCAGCGGTGAGCCGGTGGACATCATCGCCACGCGCCAGCCCAACGAAGACCCCGGCAGCGAATTCTATTACCGGCTGACGCCGGTGCAGGGCGTAATCGTGCACAAGACGCATATCACCTATGGCCTGAGTGCGACGAAGCTGGCGCGGGTCAAAGAGCTGTTTTTCGCCAGTGATTGGCAGGTCGATGCGCTGCCGGGCTATGGCCTGCAGCGCCGCGCCAATCCATTCGAGACCTTTGCCGCGATTCCGCCGCAGGCGCGTTACCAATTTATGCTGGATAACGCCGAATACTTCGTGCGCACTTTTATTCGCGGCCCGGTGTGCCGTGGGCAGATTGCCACGGATGTGATTCGCGATAATTTCTGGACGCTGTTTCAGGACCCGCAGCACGACCTGTATCTCACCGATCCGGAGTACCGCGAGCAGGCCAAGGAGCTGCTGGCAATGCCCGGACAGCTCGACAGCATTGGTGACTTTCTCGGCCTGTGGCGCACCTATCGCGACAAGCGCAATCAATACGAAGCGCTGCGCATGCAGCGCTATGCCGATGCGCCTGCGCCGAGCTGGTCGCATATCTGGGCGGGTAACGACAACGCATTGCTGTCGATCTTCCGTCAGCATGACAGCGCCTCGGTGCGCAAAGGCCTGATCGGTGAGGTGCCGCAAACCCTCTGGTGGCTGGACTTTCCGTTGCTGGAGCGCACCTATTACCAGCTGGTGGTGAATTTCGACGTGTTTGGCAACGTGTCGCACCAGGCGCAAACGCGGCTGTACTTCGATTTGATCCGCAACGGTGCCGAGGTCAACTTCCTCCGTCTGATGCCGGCCGAGTCGCGCCAGGGCTATCTCAGCGACTGGTACCAGAGCAGCGGCAAACTGAAGATCTGGCTGGATTACCAGGCCATTGACACCGATACCCCGAGCGCCTTGCAGCTGCCCGGCAATGACCCCAAACGCAGCTTTGTCGAAACCCTGCTGGAACGCTACGGCAGCCTGAATGCGCGGCCGGACCCGATCAACCGCTGCACGGGCGCGCATTGCCATCGCCCAGGCCTGGACGCCGAGTTGCAGCGTGCCGAACAGTCCCTGAGCCGCCTGGCGGCGAAACCGGCGGGTACGCTCAAGGTGATCGAGCAACTGCCGGAGGCAAGCTTGCTGCGGGTGCAGATGGCCGATGGCCGGCGTGAGGTGTACAGCCTGCTGCGCAACCGCGCACACAGTAACGTGGCCTTTATGCTGGGTGAGGAACTGCGTTATCAGCCGGCGCTGGATACCCTGACGGTGTATCCGGGCGTGCTCAGCAGCTACCCGAACTTTATCTTCAATGTCCAGGCTGAGCAGGCGGCGGCGTTTGTCACGGCCCTGGAGCAGGCGCGCGACGCAGCGGCCTTGGAGAAAGTCGTCGAGCGCTGGGGCATTCGCCGCACGCATCCCGAGTTCTGGCGCTACTTCCACGATATGTCGGCGTATATCCAGCAAACCGAGCCGTTAGAGGCCGGCGTGCTGGATATGAATCGCTACGAGAATCTGTAGGAGCGAGCTTGTGACCTCCAAGGATGGAGGAAAAGCAGCAAGCCGCCAGGAGCGGCTGCTGCCTGGCGCTCAGGTTAGCGGTTAAAACGCTCCACCAGGGCGTATTGACCCTGAGCGGTGGCGGTCAGGGCTGCGCTGAGCAGGGCCGTGTCATGCGCTTCGCCAGCAGTCTTGTCGGCCAGTTGGGCGATGGTGGTGATGCTGCGGTTGACCTCGTCGGCCACCGCGCTCTGCTCCTCGGCTGCGGCGGCAATCTGGTTGGCCATATCGGTGATATTGGCCACCGCATCGCTGATGCCGGCCAGCGCTTCATCGGCCTGCTGCACGCGTTCAACCCCTTCGTCGGCCTGTTTGCGGCCGATTTCCATGGTCAGTACCGCTTCTTCGGCGGTGCGCTGCAGCTTGGCGATCAACTGGTGAATCTGCCCGGTGGATTCGGCGGTGCGTTGCGCCAGTGAGCGCACTTCATCGGCCACCACGGCAAAGCCACGGCCCATTTCCCCGGCGCGCGCGGCCTCGATGGCGGCGTTGAGGGCGAGCAGGTTGGTCTGGTCGGCGATGCCTTTGATCACATCGACCACGCCGCCGATTTCCTGACTGGCCTGCGCCAGGCGGGTCACCGTGTCACCGGTATCACCCACCGATTGCGACAGGCGCTGAATGGCTTGGCGGGTTTCTGCGGCAATGCTGCGGCCGGCGCTGGTCAGGCGGTTGGCGTCCTGGGTGGCGATGGCGGTGCGCGCCACGTTGCTCGCCACTTCCAGGGTGGTAGCGGCCATTTGATTGATCGCGGTAGCCACCTGATCGGTCTCGCTGCGCTGACGCTCAAGTCCGGCAGAGCTGTTGTGCGCCAGGGTGTCGGCCTGCTGGGCTTGCTGGGTCAGCTGCTCGGCGGTGTCCTGCAGACGGGTCAGGCAGGTTTTCAGACGGGCTTCCTGGCTCAGGGCGGACATTTCCAGACGGCCCTGCGCGCCGCGGCTGTCGGTGTACATCTGCGCGATCAGTGGGTCGGAGGTGGTCTGCTCGGCCAGGCGCAGCAGGCGCTTGAGGCCGCGCTGTTGCCAGTTCAGCCCGGCCAACCCTAGCGGTACCGACAGGCCAGCGGCGAGGGCAAAACCCCAGCTGGAGTCGAGCCAGGCGCCGAGCAAAAAGCCGATCTGGCTGATAAGGATAAATGGCAACCAGTCCTGCACGATTGGCAGCCAGCGATCACTGCTGGGAATCGCCGATTTACCACTGTTGATGCGCTGGTAGAGCGCCTCGGCGCGGCGGATTTGCTCGGCAGTCGGCTTGACCCGCACCGACTCGTAACCCACCACTTGGTTGTTTTCTGTCACCGGTGTGACGTAGGCATTCACCCAGTAATGGTCGCCGTTCTTGCAGCGGTTCTTGACAATGCCCATCCACGGCCGGCCTTTCTTCAGGGTGTCCCACATATGCTGGAACACGGCCGGAGGCACATCGGGATGGCGCACCAGGTTGTGCGGTGCACGAATCAGTTCCTCGCGGGTGAAGCCGCTGATCTCGACAAAGGCGTCATTGCAGTAGGAAATTTGACCCTTGAGGTCAGTGGTGGAAATCAGCCGTTGTTGCGCCGGGAAGGTGCGCTCACGCTGGGTAATAGGTTGGTTATTGCGCATGGCGTTATTTATTCCTTTAAACGTTATCGGTACTTCGGCCGCTGCTGGCGGAAGTTTAGCCCGTGAATCCAGGCGTAACCGATAAGGGGCAGGTTGTGGCTGTATACCGCGCTGTATTGCAGGGGCGGCTGAGGATCGGTCGGCAGGCTCTAGCGCCTGGCGCAGTGATGTCAGTCTAACCTGCAGGCGATAAAAAGCCGATGCGCAGCAAGCATAGGCGGGTGACTCGGCTATGATGCGCGCCTCGAGGAGAGTCGCTGATGAATACGTTGTTGTTGCACTGCCGTCCGGGTTTTGAAAACGAGGTGTGCGCGGAAATCGCCGAACATGCCGCGCGTCTGGATGTTGCCGGTTATGCCAAGGCCAAGCCGAGTACCGCCTGCGCGGAGTTTATCTGCACCGAGGACGAGGGTGCCGAGCGCCTGATGCGCGGGGTGCGCTTCAATCAACTGATCTTTCCACGGCAGTGGGCGCGCGGGGTGTTTATCAACCTGCCGGAACTGGACCGCATCAGCGTACTGCTCGGCCATCTGGCGGATTTGCCGGTATTCGGCAGCTTGTGGCTGGAAGTGCTGGACACCAACGATGGCAAGGAGCTGTCGAATTTCTGCAAGAAGTTCGAGGCGCCGCTGCGCAATGCCCTGAGCAAGGCCGGCAAGCTGGTCGAGGATGCACACAAGCCACGCCTGCTGCTGACCTTTAAAAGCGGCCGCGAGGTGTTTGTCGGCATGGCCGAGGCGAATAACTCGGCGCTCTGGCCGATGGGCATTCCACGGCTGAAGTTTCCCCGCGAAGCGCCGAGCCGTTCGACCCTTAAGCTGGAAGAGGCCTGGCACACCTTTATCCCCCGCGAACAGTGGGATGAGCGCCTGTCCGATGAGATGACCGGGGTCGATCTGGGCGCCGCGCCGGGCGGCTGGACCTATCAATTGGTCAAGCGCGGCATGCTGGTCACCGCCATCGACAACGGGCCGATGGCTGAAAGCCTGATGGACACCGGTCTGGTGACCCATCTGATGGTCGACGGTTTCACCTGGAAGCCCAAGCAGGCGGTGGACTGGATGGTCTGCGATATCGTCGAAAAGCCCGCTCGCAGCGCCGCGCTGCTGGAAACCTGGATCGGCGAAGGCCATTGCCGTGAGGCGGTGGTCAACCTCAAGTTGCCGATGAAGCAGCGCTACGCCGAAGTGCGCCGCCTGTTGCAACGCCTGGAAGACGGCTTTGCCGAGCGCAAGATCAAGGTCTCGATCGCCTGCAAACAGCTCTATCACGACCGCGAGGAAGTGACCTGTCACCTGCGCCGCTTAAGCAAGTAGGGCTGCGCTTTCCGGTAGGAGCCGATATTTCAGCGTTATTGATGAGGCGCTAGTGCTGTGCTGCCAGCTGTCGCTTCAGCGGCAGCAACTGTGGCCACTCGACGCTTCCTTGCAGCGTGCTGCTGGAGAGCTGCCAGGAAGCATTAAACAGGTACTGGCCGCTAAAGCCGCTGATGCGCAAACCCAAGGTGTCGCCCGGTAGCAGCTGTGTGCTGACGGCCGCCAGTTCGGTACTGGCCTGGCCATTGAGTGGGGTGACTTGTTCGCTCAGTACTTCACTGCTGCCATCTGCGCGGCGAACCACCAGGGCGGCAAACAGCGTCGGCAACTGCGCGGCGTTTTCCAGATGTACGCGCGTTACGCCAATCAGGGCGCTGGGCTGCTGAACCTGTTGCAGGGCAATAAAGCCTGAGGGTTGCAGCAGCCCGCTGCTAAGCGGCCGAATCGGCGTGGCCGGCAGCGCGATATGTTGACTGGCCGGCAGTTGCTGCAAGGTCAAGCCCTGATCCAGATCGAGACTGACGCAGAAGTTGGGAATGCTCGCCGCCACGCCCTGGCGTCCGCGCAGCTTGTCTTCATACCAGCTGATAATGCTCTGGTAGAGGTTGATCGCCCGGCCATCGCAGTGCAGCACGGCCTCATTATTGAATGGCGGCAGGCCGCTCCAGCGTTGCATCGGTGGCGGCAGAATATGCCCGCCCTGCATGCCGAGCAGGCGCACGTCGCGTTCGCCCTGTTGCAGGCAATCACGAATTGCCAGGCCCTGGTTGAGCGGGAACAGGGTGTCGCGCATGCCCTGGATCAGCAGCGCATCGGCCTGTGGGCGCTGGCCGCGCGCGCAGTAGCTGCTCAGGCTGTGGGCCTTGAGCTCGGCGCGCACCGGCTCGCGCATACGGCCGTCGGCGCTTTTCAGGTAGGGCGCCTGGACGAACTTGCCCAGGTCATAACCGGTGGACAGGCCCAGGCTGAGCAGCACGCCGGTCCAGCCGACTTTCAGATGGCTGTCCGGGGCCAGGGCTTCGCTGAGGTCGTACCAGGTGGCAATCGGCACAATGGCGTCGATGCGCGGATCGGTCGCCGAGGCCAGCAGTTGCACGGCGCCGCCGTAGCTTTCGCCGAGCATGCCGACTTTTGGGTCGTTCGGTGCGTCCATGCTCAGGCGCGGCAGATTGGCGGCGGCCCAGTCGATTACCGCCAGGGCATCCTGCACCTCGTACTCGGGGTTCATCATTTCGATGTCGCCCTCGCTGCCGCCCCAGCCGCGCTGGTCGTAGCTGATCACCCAGTAACCGGCCTGCCAGGCTTTTATCGCAGCGCGGCCGGACATCATCTGGGTGCCATAGAAGCCCTTCGGTCGGGTGACCCGCCAGCCGCCCCAACCGTGGGTGTGCACGATTACCGGCGCCTGTTCGCCGACCTTGAGCGCGGGTTGGAATACGGTGGCCGACAGCCGCGTGCCGTCGCGGGCATAGATCACCGCATCGAAGTAACTGGCGGGCAGGTCTTGCCCGGCGCTGGCACTGAAGTCCGGCAAGTGATCGCGGGCGGCGCAGCCGCTGAGCAGCAGGGCGGCAAGTAGCAGGGCAAGGCGCATAGATGGCTCTTATTGGAATGATGGGCGCTGCGCAGCCTGCCTGATCGGGCCGCCTGCGGCTGCCTATCCAAGGTTGTGCTGACCTGTTATCGGATTGCATCCGGCGCGCAGCCGTTTTCAACGGTTTGCTAGATGACCTTGAGGTCAGCTTTGCGCGAGAATAGCGGCCTGCTACTGGAGCCCACTGATGTCTTTGCAAACCCCAGCCATTCCCGATGACACCCTCGACGCCACCGGGCTGAACTGCCCCGAGCCGGTGATGATGCTGCACAACAATGTGCGCGACCTGCAGGCCGGCGGCCTGCTCAAGGTGATTGCCACCGACCCCTCGACCCGTCGCGATATCCCCAAGTTCTGCGTGTTTCTTGGTCATGAACTGGTGGAGCAGGCCGAAGAGGGCGCGACCTATCTGTACCTGATTCGCAAGAAAGCTGACTAATGAATTGGTACTTCGCCTACGGCTCGAATATGAACCCTGCGCGCATGCAGGCCCGTGGCCTGACGGCGCTGGAAGCATTGCCTGGGCAGCTGCCGGGATACAGTTTGTGCTTTAACAAGCGTGCGGCGGATCGTGCGCCGGGGCGGGCCTACGCCAATATCCGCCATCAGCGTGATGCAGTGGTGGAGGGTGTGCTCTATCGCCTGCAGGACGCTGGCGAGATCGCCAAACTGGATCACTTCGAAGGCACGCCGATCTACTACAGCCGTGAGTGCCTGCCGATTGTCGCGGCCCATGGCGTGCAGCCAGCCTGGGTGTATATCGCCAACCCGACTTTCCGCGCAGAGGGGCTGCTGCCCAGTGCCGACTACCTGGCCCATCTGCTGGCAGGGCGCGAGTTGCTGTCCGAGGTTTACTGGTCGACGCTGGCGGCGTGGCCGGTCCATCCCGACTGACCGGGCGCCAGGCCGCAGCTGTTCAGCAGCTCCTGCCAGCTGCGCACATGGCGCGCGGTGGCTTGTTGAAAGGCTGTCCATAACGAAGCTTCGTGACCGCTCAGGCTGTGCAAATACTGCCGGGTGGCGAGCGGTATCTGCGCCACGCTGCTGAGGCTGCGCAGGCTGCTGCTCCAGGCCTGGCCGCGTTGATCCACCTGTGCCAGATAGGGCTGCAGGCTACCGGCGTAATACTTGACGAAGATGTTCTGCACAATGCGCCCACGCTCTGTGGCCTTGCCTGTAGGGCAGAGTGGCCGGCTCTGTTGACGGCTGTGCAGCATCTCGCTGCCTTGGTTGAGGGTGTGAGTCAGGCTGGCCAGGCTGCTGATCAACTGGCCGCCCTGGTCGCTGGCGTGCAGGGCGAAGAACAGCGGATCCAGCTGCTCGGTGCTCGGCGGCAACGCATCAGGCAGGGCAGTGCCGATGGCGGCCAGCTGCGCCAGGGCATCCAGCGCGGCATTATCTTCGCCTGCATGCGGTGGCAGGGTCTGCTCGGCAAAGCGCAGGTAGCGCTCGACCTCCGGGCTGGCATTCAGGGCATTCCAGAATACGCCGGGCAGTTGTGCGCGTTTTTCCTGCGCCAGTTGTTCAAGCGTATTGCGCAGTGGCCGTTGATCCTGATTGCGCAGCTGTGCGCTGCAGGCATCCAGGGCGCGCAGCAGATCGCCTTCGTAAGCCAGGCGGCTGCTCGGCGTCAGCTGTTTGCCGAGACTGTTGTTGCGCAGGCTGATCTGCTGTTGCAGGGCCGGACAACGGCGCACATCGACCAGCAGCTCGAGCAGGCTGATGCGCAGTTCGGCAATTTCTAGCAACCGTTCGCGGCGGGCCGGCAGGCGATAGCGGGTCAGTTCGCTGGAGTCGAAAGCCGTTGCCGGTTCGACATCCAGGGCGTTGCTCAGGCGCTGCAAATAGTCCTCCTGCAGCGCCAGGCCGTCATCGGCGGGCGTGCAGGCGCACAGGCAAAGTGCAGTGAGTAGAAGTAACAGGTGGGCGTTCATCAGGCCATCTTAGCGGCTCGGATACGTTTGCGCGCGCTGCCGGCCAGGCGTACGGCGAGCATGCCGCCAGCGCAAGTCAGGCCGACCACCAGACCCTGCCAGAGCCCGCTGGGGCCGCTGGGCTCAGCGAGCCAGTCGGTCAGGCCGAGCGCATAGCCTACCGGCAGGCCGATGCCCCAATAGGCGAACAGGGTCAGGAGCATGGTTACGCGGGTGTCCTGATAACCGCGCAACGCGCCGGCAGCGGTGACCTGAATGGCGTCGGAGAACTGGAACAGCGCCGAATACACCAGCAGGGTGGTGGCTACCGCAATCACCGCCCCGTCCGGGGTATAGATCTGCGCAATCTCTTCGCGCAACAGCAGCATCAGGCTGGCCGACAGGCAGGCGTAGCCCAGCGCCGCCGCCATGCTCACCCCGGCAGCAAAGCGCGCGTCACGCGGCTCGCCACGGCCCAGCGCCTGACCGACGCGCACGGTAGCGGCCATGCCCAGGGAGTAGGGGATCATAAACACCATGGAACTGAAATTCAGGGCGATCTGGTGTCCGGCCACCACGGTGGCGCCCAGGCCGCCGATCAGCAGGGCGATCACGGCAAAAATGCTCGACTCGGCAAACACCGCAATGCCAATCGGCAGGCCAACCGACAGCAGGCGCTTGAGCACCGGCCACTGAGGCCATTCGAAGTGGCTGAAGATCTTGCTCGGCTGATAGAACGGCGCCCATTTCACCCACCAGAGCATGCTCAGAAACATAAAGCCCATCACCAGGCCGGTGGCCCAGCCGCAACCGACGCCGCCCATGGCCGGCAGCCCGAGCTTGCCGTAGATAAAGATGTAATTGAGTGGAATGTTCAGCGCCAGGCCGCACAGGCCGAGGACCATGCTCGGCCGGGTATGCCCTAGGCCGTCGCTGAAGCAGCGCAGTACGTGGTACAGCGCCACAGCCGGAAAGCCGCAGGCCACGGCACGCAGGTAACCCATCGCCGGTTCGATCAGCGCCGGGTCGACGTTCATCAGGCTGAGGACGATTTGCGCGTTCCACAGAATCACCGCCGCCGCGATGCCCACCGCCAGGGCCAGCCACAGCGCCTGACGCACCAGCGGGCCGATCTCGCTATGCGCGCCGGCACCGAAGCGCTGCGCGACTTTGGGCGTGGTGGCCAGCAGAATGCCAGTCATCAGCAGAAATACCGGCACCCAGATCGAGTTGCCCAGCGCCACGGCGGCCAGATCCTGCGGGCTGACCCGGCCGGCCATCACGGTGTCGACGAAGCCCATGGCGGTGTTGGCCAGCTGGGCAATGATGATCGGCGTTGCCAGTTTCAGCAGGCTGCACAGTTCAGTGCGGGTGCGTTGCAGGCGGGTTTGGGCAAGCATGAAAAGTAGTATCCGGCGGGGGTTCAGGAAACCGCGGAGTCTACGCCTTGACAGGGTGGTCAGGAATCCTAAAGGCGACATCTTTAAGCAATCGGCTAGCGGTGGTGTAGCGTCCTAGCCAACCACGCTTGTCAGGTTAGAATGCCCGCCTGATTTAGGAAGCCTGCCATGCGCATAATCGCCGACGAAAATATCCCCCTGCTTGATGAGTTCTTTGCTGGCTTCGGCACGATTCGCCGCTTGCCAGGCCGTGGCATTGATGCCGCTGCCGTCGCCGATGCCGACGTGCTATTGGTGCGCTCGGTGACCCAGGTTAACCGCGCGCTGCTCGAAGGCTCGGCAGTGAAGTTTGTCGGCACCTGCACCATCGGCACCGATCATCTGGACCTCGACTATTTCCAGCAGGCGGGTATCCGCTGGGCCAGCGCGCCGGGCTGTAACGCCCGTGGCGTGGTCGACTATGTGCTGGGCAGCCTGCTGGTATTGGCCGAGCAGCAGGGTGTCGAGCTGGCTAGCCGCACTTATGGGGTGGTCGGCGCGGGCCAGGTGGGCAGCCGTCTGCTCAAGGTGCTGCGTGGTCTGGGCTGGCGTGTGCTGGTCTGCGATCCGCCGCGTCAGGCCGCCGAGGGTGGCGATTTCGTCAGCCTGCAGCAGGTGCTGGATCAGTGTGATGTGATCAGCCTGCACACGCCGCTCGAGTGTCTGGGCGAGCATCCGACTGAACATCTGTTCGATGCGGCGCGCCTGGCTGTATTGAAACCTGGCAGCTGGTTGATCAACGCCAGCCGCGGCGCGGTGGTGGATAACCAGGCGCTGCGCGAGTTGCTGGCGCAACGCAGTGATTTGCAGGTGGTGCTGGATGTCTGGGAAGGCGAGCCGCAGGTGGATGTCGAACTGGCTGCATTGTGCCGCATCGCCACGCCGCATATCGCCGGTTACAGCCTGGACGGCAAGCTGCGCGGCACCGCGCAGATCTATCAGGCGTTGTGTCAGCACCTGGGCGTTGTGCCCAGTGTCGAGCTGGCGCAACTGATGCCAGCCGCCTGGCTGAATAATCTGACTATCGATGCCAGCGCCGATCCGGCCTGGGCCTTGGCCAGTATCTGCCGCGCCGTGTATGACCCGCGCCGCGATGATGCGGACTTTCGCCGTAGCCTGCAGGGCGATGGCCTAACGCGGCGAGCGGCGTTTGATGGGCTGCGCAAACACTACCCGATGCGTCGGGAAATCGACGGGCTGGAAGTTCGTGTGAAGGACAATGCGCCGGCGTTGGTCAGCCTGGTGCAGGCATTGGGTGCGAAGCTGAAGGAGTAGGGGATGGCGCTTTACCCATCCACCGTCTGCGGTCTTAGGGTGGATGAAAAACCGTCATCCACCCAACAAAATTGCCTGTTTACTTGGCTTGAGCGGCTTTTTGCTGAGCCTTTTCCAATGCATTGCAGGCCTGCTGGATCATCTCTTCGGTGATCGGGATTTCGCGGCCCTGGGCATCGATGACAAAGCCGCCTACCGGCATTGTCGTGTGGGTTTGCGAATTCTGTTGTTGGCTGTGCATGGCGTGTCTCCTCATCGGTTAGCGCGATTTTATGAGTGTTAGATGAAGGCGCTATGACAACTGCGACGGCAGAAACCCGTCGCAAGACACAGGGCAAGGCAGCTGTTGCAGGCACTGTGCCAGGAGCCGGCAGGTATTGAGCAGGCAGGTATTGAAATAGAGGGTGTTATGGGGCTTTTCCATATTGGTTTGATCATCAACCCATTGGCCGGGCTGGGCGGCCCGGCGGGGTTCAAGGGCAGTGACGGCATGGCCGAGCAGGCCTTGGCCTTAGGTGTTGAGGCCAAGTCGGCGCGGCGTACGCAAACTGCCCTTGAGGTGCTATTGCCGCTGCGCGAGCGCCTGCAATTTGTCACTTTTCCTGGCGCGATGGGCGCTGATCTGCTGAGCGAGATGGGCTTTGCCCATCGCGTGGTTGGTGAACTGGGTGCCGGCCCGAGCAGCGCCGCCGATACCCGCCAGGCGGTTGAGTTGCTGCAGGATGCTGGCGTGGCGCTGATTCTGTTCGCCGGCGGCGATGGTACGGCGCGCGATATCTGCGCGGCGGTGCGCGAAGGCCAGCCGGTGCTGGGGATTCCGGCCGGGGTCAAGATCCAGTCCGGGGTCTACGCCATCAGTCCACGCGCGGCGGGTGCGCTGACTGCGCGGCTGATCGAAGGCGGCCTGGTGCGTCTGAGCAGTGGCGAGGTCCGCGATATCGACGAAAGCGCCCTGCGCGAAGGCCGCGTGACCGCGCGCTGGTACGGCGAGCTGACGGTGCCGCAGGAAGGCGGCTATGTGCAGCAGGTCAAGCAGGGCGGGGTGGAGTCTGAAGAACTGGTGCTGAGTGATCTGGCCGACTGGCTGCAGGACAGCTGGGAGGCCGATGTGCGCTATGTGTTCGGCCCCGGTTCGACCCTGCATGGCTTGGCGCAGAACCTCGGCTTGCAGACCACCTTGCTCGGCGTCGATGTGATCGAAAACGCTCAGCTGCTGGCCAGCGATGTCAGCGAGGCGCAGCTGTTCGAGCTGGTAGACGGGCACCCAGCGCGCTTGCTGGTCACCGCCATTGGTGGCCAGGGTCATATCATCGGCCGTGGCAATCAGCAGATCAGTCCGCGGGTGCTGCGCGCCATCGGCCTTGAGCACCTGCGGGTGGTCGCCACCAAGCGCAAGCTCGGCACGCTGGAAGGCAGGCCGTTGCTGGTCGACAGCGGCGATGTTGCGCTGGACGATGCCTTTCCCGATGCAGTACGGGTGTGGGCTGGTTATAAGGAAGAGCTGCTCTATCCCGTGGGCAAGTAGCCCGTAATACCGGGCGCGACGGTAGGGCGGAGATGTCGAAGGCTTGTCCGCCAAGCCGATCGTAAGCGGTGTACAAGGCTTCGCCATGTACACCCTACTGCGCCAAAGGCGAGCTTCTATGCGTGTACGGCTAAGTGTGCTGCTGGCTTGTCTGCTGGCCTTGGACGCCTGGGCGCTGCGGACCTCCATCTTTTATCCCGCTCAGCGTGCCTGTGTGCGAAAACAGCCGATATATCGCGCCTGCAGTTAAACCTGCCGTGCTGCGAACCATGCGAGCGGGCGGCAGGCTCAGGATCACGTTATCCTGAGGATCTTTTTTAGTACTGAAATCCGACCATGCTGGTTATTTCCAACAGCGTTCATCTGCCCGACGATGAAGTTGAGCTGACAGCCATCCGAGCTCAGGGCGCGGGTGGACAGAACGTCAATAAAGTCTCCAGTGCTGTGCATCTGCGCTTCGACAGTCAGGCTTCCAGCTTGCCGTCGTTCTATAAGGAGCGCCTGCTGACGTTACGCGACAGCCGCATAACCGCCGAAGGTGTGGTGATTATCAAGGCCCAGCAATACCGCACCCAGGAGCAGAACCGCAGCGACGCACTGGAGCGGCTGGCCGAGCTGATTCGCAGTGCGGGTAAGACTGAAAAAAACCGCCGTCCGACCAAGCCGACCCTGGGTTCGAAAAAGCGTCGCCTGGAGGGCAAGAGCAAACGTGGGGCGGTCAAGGCGGGCAGGGGTAAAGTTGATTTTTGAACGCCCTAGAGACTGCGGGTGTGGCTTGAACGGTGGCGCACGGGCTGCTGGCGGTCGCGCAGTATTGGGCGGCCAAGCGCCGAAATGGTCACCCTGAGCTGCTGTTTCGTTACCTGCGTCCTCCGCCTGGCCTGGCGCGACTTTGCGTGGCAACACGGCACGTGCCGAAACGGCAACAGGCCCGCGTGTTGAGGTGCCTCAGTGAAACTGCGGTAGCCCGATGAAGCTCAGTGGGTTGGCGTTGCACACGCCGCCCACGGAGTGTCCCGGGCTATCCGGTTAATGAGCTCACGGCAACTCGGCGCTGGCGTAAAACGCCGTCAGCACCTTCACCAGATGCGCCAGGTCATGGCTGCCGGCCAATTCGCGGATCGAGTGCATGGCGAAGGTCGGCAGGCCAATGTCCACGGTGCGCACGCCCAGCTGGCTGGCGGTAATCGGGCCGATGGTCGAGCCGCAACCCATGTCGCTGCGGGTGACAAAGCTCTGCACCGGCACTTCGTTTTCCAGGCATAGATGACGGAAGAACCCGGCGGTTTCGCTGTTGGTGGCGTAGCGCTGGTTGCTGTTGATCTTGATCACCGGGCCGGCATTTAGCTTGGGGCCGTGGTTCTGGTCATGCTTGTCGGCGTAGTTGGGGTGCACGCCGTGGGCGTTGTCGGCCGAGACCAGCAAGGAACGTTGGATGGTGCGCACAAACGCATCGCCGTCCGGCAGCACGCGGCGCAGCACCTGTTCGAGCATCGGGCCGTCGGCGCCGCAGGCCGAGCAGGAGCCGACCTCCTCGTGGTCGGTGCACACCAGCACACAGCTTTCTTCATCCGGTGCCGCCAGCAGCGCCTGCAACCCGGCGTAGCACGACAGCAGGTTGTCCAACCGCGCACCGGCGATAAAGTCGCCATTCAGGCCAATCACCGCAGCGCTCTGGGTGTCGTAGAAGCTCAGTTCGTAATCGAGCACCGCATCGGCGCTGAAGTCATGTTCACGGGCCAGTTGATCGGTGATCAGGGCGCGGAAATCGGCCGGTTCATCGCCCGATAGCTGCGCGAGGATCGGCGGCAGCTCGAGCTGCTGGTTGATTGCCCAGCCCTGGTTGGCTTCACGGTTGAGGTGAATGGCCAGATTGGGAATCACGGCAATCGGGCATTGAAAGTCGATCAGCTGGCTTTCCACCTTGCCATCGCGGCGGTAGGTGACGCGGCCGGCCAGCGACAGGTCGCGGTCGAACCAGGGCGCCAGCAATGCACCGCCGTACACCTCCACGCCGAGCTGGAAAAAGCCCTGTTGCTGCAGTTCCGGCTGCGGTTTGACGCGCAGGCATGGGCTGTCGGTGTGCGCGCCCACCAGGCGGATACCGCCTTCCAGCGGCGCGCGCTTGCCCAGTTTGAAGGCGATGATCGAGGAATCGTTACGGGTGACGTAATAGCGGCCGCCGGCCTCGGTGTGCCAACTGGCGCGCTCGTCCAAATGCAGAAAACCGGCCGCTTCAAGGCGCTGAGCCAGGCTGGCGGTGGCGTGGAACGGGGTGGGCGAGGCCTTGAGAAACTCGATCAGGCCTTGATTCAAATCTTCGCGCATAGGGCACTCCAGACGGCAATCGGCCGAGTTTAGCGGATTTGCCTCGCGCTTTGGGCAGCCGCGCTCGACAGATCAGCGCGCGATGCTGATCAGACTCAGCAGATAACCGTCGAACTCGGTGAACTGACCTTCCAGCTCGCTGCCGGCGGGCCAGTCAGCATGCAGGTCAATCAGCAGGCGCATGCGCACTTTATTATCGGCTTCGACGCTGAGCAGCTCGGCATCCTGAAAATAGAAGTGCTGCAATACCTGCGGGTAGAGCGCCTTGAACAGGCTTTCCTTGAGCGAGAAGGTCAGGCTGATGCGCTGCGCACGTTGTTCGGCCGGCAGGCTTTTCAGGCGCAACAACTCGGCAGGAGTAAGAATTTCCCCGGCCAGGCGTTCGGCGCGGCTGGCCGGCATGATCTGCTCGATATCCAGACCCAGGCCGCGCCAATCGGCGCTGTTGCCCACCACGGCGCCCGCCCAGCCGCTGCCGTGGGTGATCGAGCCGAGCGTGCCTAACGGCCACTGCGGCGCGCGGTCTTCAGCACAGGCCGGAACCGCCGCCGTACCGGTCACGCGCCTCAAGGCTTCACGCGCACACAGGCGCCCGGCCAGGTATTCGGCCTGGCGTTTGGCCACGCCGCGCACCGGCTCGATGGCGCAGCGGCCAAAATCCGCAGCATCGAGTAGCTCGGGTTTAAAGGTGGTGCTGATCAACTGCACGGCCGGCAGCCGGTGCGGCAGTGGCCAGTGGTTTTTTAGCGGGCTGCAGCAGGGCGGTAGGTAGGCTGTATTCATCGGCCTATTCTGCCGCGCGGCGGATTTAACGGCCAGCCGGCGCAGGTGTTTACATTTCTTTGCAAAGCGGCAACAAAGCTAAACGGAGTTACGCGGTTTTTTTTGCGAGACTGCGGCATGCGTTTCTTCGGGGACGCAGGTGAGGTTGTAGCCGGCCCAGGCGTGAGGTTTGTTCCGGCATTTCTCTGCGAATGAGTACGGGAGCCCGTTTGGGCTCCCGTTTTTTTTGCGCTGCACTCGCCAATTGGCACAAGACTTGTCTTGTTCGCATTCAGCACAACGGCTATGCCCCAGGCGCAAAACCGGGTCGGCGGGCTGCGTGCTAATCTGCTAGGAAGGCCGATTTAGAGCCTTTTGTGAGCCTGCCGATGCCTGCTGCCGATTCCTCTGCGCACCTGATGCGCGGCACTGCCGCCTACCGGCGTGCGACCCTGGCGCTGTTCTGTGCCGGGTTTGCCACCTTTGCCTTGCTCTACTGCGTGCAGCCACTGTTGCCGCTGCTGGCTGCGCACTTTTCCGTGTCGGCGGCGGGCAGCAGCCTGGCGTTATCGCTGACCACCCTAAGCCTGGCCGTCTGCCTGCTGATCTCCGGTGCGCTGGCCGAGAGCTGGGGGCGTAAACCGGTGATGGTCGCAGCCCTTGGGCTGGCCTCGCTGCTGGGGATCGTCTGCGCGCTGGTCGATAGCTGGGATCATCTGCTCTGGCTGCGTGCCTTGCTCGGCCTGGCCCTCAGCGGATTGCCGGCGTTGGCCATGGCCTATGTCGGCGAAGAGTTCGACCCCGAGGCGCTGCCGGCGGCGATGGGCCTGTATATCGGCGGCACCGCGCTGGGCGGCCTGCTCGGGCGGCTGCTGGCTGGCTTGCTCAGTGATCTCGGTGGTTGGCCGCTGGCCTTGGCCGGGATTGCCGGCATGGGCTTGCTGGCGCTGGGACTGTTTATCTGGCTGCTGCCGCCATCGCGGCATTTCACCGCGCAGTCGTTGTCGCTACGCGGGCTGCTGCGCAACTTTGCCGCGCACCTGGGCAATGGCCCATTGCGCCGCCTGTTTCTGCTGGCGTTTCTACTGATGGGCGGCTTCGTCGCCTTGTTCAACTATGTCGGCTTTCGTCTGGCAGCGGCGCCGTTCAACCTGTCGTCCAGCCTGATCGGCCTGCTGTTTAGCGTGTATCTGCTGGGTATCGTCAGCGCCGGCTGGGCCGGGCGCCTGGTGCCACGCCTGGGGGCGCGCCAGGTGATGCTGGGCGGTATCGCCATCATGCTGCTGGGTGTGGCGCTGTGTGCCACGCCCTGGCTGAGCGCCGCAGTGGCGGGCCTGGCCTTGTTTACCCTGGGCTTCTTTGCCGCCCATGCGGTGGCCAGCGGCCAGGTGGGGCAGCGTGCGAATGGCGCCAAGGCGCAGGCTTCGGCGTTGTACCTGTGCGCCTATTACCTGGGCTCCAGCGTGATCGGCTACGCCGCCGGGTATATCTGGGAGCATGCCGGCTGGCTGCCGATGCTCGCAGTACTGGCCGCGCTGTTTATGGCGGCCGGGATTAGCGCGCGCAAGTTGTAAGCGGGCGGTTCCGCCGTGGTTTCGTCCTAGGAGCGCTGCGCGCCTTGTCCCATCCGGCGAGCTCAACGCAATACAAATCGCTACACAGCTGCCCGTCTGTATGGCTTTCCTTAAGTCTCCCAGCGACTACACTGCAAGGCATAACAAAAAATAATGTGCCATCCCACTGGCCGCTAGTGGAGACATCATTCCGTGCTTCTGAACCGGGCGTTAAGCATCCTGGTCGCTGTTTTAGTTGCCTGTCTGAGTCTCAGGGCTTTGGCGCAACCAGAGCCGATTGAGATCACTTCAGCATCAAACATCCAGGCCCATTTCCAGTTCTGGGAAGACGCCACAGGCGAAGCCTTGCTTGATCAAGTGGTGAGCCTGCCCGATCAGCACTGGAAGGCTGTACCCAATGGCAGTGCCACCTTCGGCCTCACGCAGTCTGCCCACTGGCTACGCTTTGCCATCAGAAATCAGACGCAGCTGAACCTGAACCTGATTGCCGAACTGGGCTATTCCCAGTTGGACGACGTGGTCTTCTACCTGTATGCGGGGGGGCGCCGGATAAAAGAGCTGAAAACGGGCGACAGCCGGAATTTTTATCCACGTGACGTGGATCACCCGAGCATGTTGTTGCGCGTGTCCCTGGCGCCTGACGAAATGCAGACCGTCTATGTTCGCGTCGCGACGGCCGGTTCCATGGTCGTGCCGCTGCGTATCTGGCGCGAGCAGGCATTTTTTGAAACCGCTGCCTATGAGCTGAAGCTGCATTTTTTCTACTATGGCTGCATTTTTGTCATCATCCTGATCAATCTCGCCGTATACCTGAGCCTGCGCGAGAAGCTATATCTCTACTACGCCTTGGCATTGTTCGGCTATCTGTTGTTTTTCGCCTCCATCAAGGGCTTTAGTTTCCAACACCTCTACCCCTATGCGCCGCTACTGCATGCCAAGGCGCTGCTCGTCTCGATACCCGCCCTGGCGCTGTTTTCACTGCTTTTCTGTCGGGAGTTTCTAAACACCCGAATTAACAGCCCGCGGCTGGATAAAGTGCTGATCGGGATGATGGTCTTCGAGTTGTTATTCCTCTTTTCGGCGCCCCTGCTCGATTATCACAGGGGCATTCAGCTGGCATCGTTTTCCGCGCTGTTGTTTTTTTCGCTACTGCTGGTTGCCGGTCCCGTGGTCTGGATGGACGGTGTGCGGGCAGGGGCATTCTTCACCCTGGCCTGGACGCCTCTGACGGTCGGGGTACTGGCAACGGCCGGCAGGGCGCTCGGGGTCTTTCCTGAGAATTTCTTTACCGAGCACGCCATGCAGATCGGTTCTGGGCTCGAAGCCTTTATCCTGACACTGGCGCTTGCGGACCGCCTCTACCGTGAGCGAGAGGACAAAATCATCGCCCAGGAAGCTAGCCTGGAGGAGGCTCAGTCACGCAATATCGCGCAGAAACTGCTCACCGAAGCCCTGGCGCACGACCCTGTTAGCGGGCTTCCCAATCGCAACCGTTTTGAGCGGATGGTGGATCAGCAACTGCAACAAGCCCCTCAGCGCCGTTATATGGTGGGGTTGGCCCGAATTACGCGCCTGGATGAAATCAACCGCACGCTTGGCCTGGCCAGGAGTGAATGGATCATCAAGCGCGTGGCCGAGCAAATGGTAGAACTGGCGGCCGGTCTACCCTTTATCCAAGCCATTCGGGACGATCAAGGTCGTGAAGAGCGGGTTTATCACCTGTCGGGCGATTGCTTCTGCTTACTGGTTGATGTGGACAAAGCGAGAAACGATTTCTCAACGCTCAATACTGCGCTACGGCAGTTGGCTGAACCGATAAGGCTGGACCACCTAGCGATTGAACTACAACCTCGCTTCGGTGCAGCCAGTTACCCTGAGCACGGTCGATCTGCCGCCGAGCTGATTCGCAACGCCCATGTCGGCATGGAAATCACCCCCCGCGGCCGCGACGAAACCGGCATTTATTCGCCCAAGTACGATATTTACAGCGAGAGCCGGCTGACGTTGATGGCGGATCTGCGCAAGGCTTTGCAACAGAACCAGACCTTGCTCTACTACCAACCCAAACAAGATATCCAGACCGGGCAAATTGTCGGTGTTGAGGCCTTGATTCGTTGGCACCATGAGGAGCGCGGTTGGGTAAACCCGGCAGATTTCATTCCCCTGGCGGAAGAAACGGGCGTCATTACCCAGCTGACCCGTTGGGTCATCGTGCAGGCCACGAAAGATTTGGCGGACTTGCACAAGTACAACCGGAAGTTGACCGTCGCCATTAATGTTTCTGCGCGCGACTTAGAGTCCGCTGAGCTCAAGGGCATATTGGCCTCGGCACTTCAGCAGAATGGGCTCCAGGCCAGCTCCGTAACCCTCGAAATCACCGAAACGGCAGCCATGCTCGACCCTGTCCGCAGCTTGCAGGCGCTGAATGTTTTGGCCGATCTAGGGCACCACATATCCATCGATGATTTTGGTAGCGGCTATTCCTCTTTGTCCTATCTCAAGCAGTTGCCGGCCTCAGAGTTGAAGCTGGATCGATCGCTGATTCACGATATCTGCGTCAGTGAAAGCGCCGACGTGATTGTCTCTACCGCCATTCAGATGGCGCGCAGTCTCGGTTACCGAGTGGTGGGTGAAGGCATCGAGACCGCCGAGATAGCGGGCCGCCTGAAGGCCGGTGGCTGCGATTTGTTGCAGGGTTTTTGGCTGTGCAAGCCCAAACCGATCGCCGAGCTTAAGCAGTGGCTGAAAGACTTCGACGCAAAAGGGCGCGTGGCTGACTCTGTGCGGCTGTAATCAGCCTGTCCTCACAGAGGGTGTACAGCGCCGCAACTAAAAAGGCGAAGCCACAGGGCTTCGCCTTTTTTAGTTGCGTGCAGATCAGTGCTTGCGCGGTACCGGCTTGAGCAGCTCGTCCGGCGGCATTTCGCAGGCGATCTTGCGGCCCAGCAGGGCTTCGATAGCGGGCAGGGCGTAGGCGTCATCTTCGCCGGCAAAACTGATCGAGGTGCCGCTGCTGCCAGCGCGGCCGGTACGACCGATGCGGTGCACGTAGTCGTCCGGAGTTTCCGGCAGGGTGAAGTTGATCACATGGCTGATGGCGTCGACGTGGATGCCGCGGCCGGCCACGTCGGTAGCGACCATCACGCGGATCTTGCCCTCGCGGAAGCCTTCCAGGGCGCGGATACGCTTGTGCTGCGGCACGTCGCCAGACATCTGTACGGCGCTGATGCCGTCGCGGGTCAGGCGTTCTTCGATGCGCCGCACTTCATCCTTGCGGTTGGCGAAGACCATCACGCGGATCCAGTCGTTCTGGGTGATCAGGTTGTACAACAGCTTGTACTTGTCGCTGCCGGCTACGGCATAGACGTGCTGCTCGACGGTATCGCTGGCGACGTTTTCCGGCTCGATCTCGACGATCGCCGGCTCGGTGGTCCACTGCTTGGCCAGGTTCATCACGTCTTCGGTGAAGGTCGCGGAGAACAGCAGGGTCTGCCGTTCGCCCTTCATCGGGGTCTGGCGGATGATCTGCCGTACCTGGGGGATAAAGCCCATGTCGAGCATACGGTCGGCTTCGTCGAGCACCATCACTTCGACCATGTCCAGGTGCACTTCGCCGCGCTGGTTGAAGTCGAGCAAACGGCCCGGGGTGGCCACCAGAATGTCGCAGAAGCGCGATTCAAGCAGCTTGAGCTGTTTATCGAAGTCCATGCCACCGACAAAACTCATCACATTGAGACCGGTGTATTTGGTCAGGTCGGCGGCGTCCTTGGCGATCTGCACCACCAGCTCGCGGGTTGGCGCGATGATCAGCGCGCGCGGCTCGCCCATATAGCGCTCTTTCGGCGGTGGGGTTTGCAGCAGCTGGGTGATGATCGAAATCAGGAAGGCGGCAGTTTTGCCCGTGCCGGTCTGGGCGCGGCCGATGGCGTCGCGGCCACTGAGGGTGTAACCCAGCACCTGCGCCTGGATCGGCGTGCAGTAGGGGAAACCGAGGTCATGGATAGCGTGCATCAGCTCGGGAGAGAGCTTGAAGTCATGAAAGCGGGTCTTGCCCTCGGCCGGTGCTACGGCGAAGTCTTCCAGTTTCCAGGTGTCGACGGGTTTGGCAGGGCGCTCGCGCCGCGGTTTGGCCGGTTTTTCCTTGCTCTGTAACGGTTTTTCAGCGGCTTCAGTGGTGCGCGGTGAGGCGCTGCGGCTGGATTTGTCAGCGCTGGCGTCAGGCTGGACGCGTGGTGCGTTGGGCGTTACAAGGGACGTAGTTGCTGGGCTGGGCTGCTCGCCCTCGGCTTTGCCGAATAGTTTCTTGAGTGCTTTGAGCACGGTCATCTCATCAATTGGTTAAGGAGTGAACGGCCGCCAGTGTAAAGCAAGAAGCCGGCGCGGCGAAGTGCCGCGCCCGATGGCGGCGATTGGCTGTTTTTTACTCACTTTTCGGGCAGGTTGGCAAGCAGTAGGCGTTGCACGTTACCGCCCATGATGGCGGCAATGTCAGTGCGGCTGAAGCCGGCCTTGAGCAGGCCTTCGGTCAGCTGCGGCAAGCCAGTCACGTCAAATGGCGTATGGACGGTGCCGTTGAAATCCGAGCCCAGCGCCACGTGCTGCACACCGACTTTATCGGCGGTATAGCGAATCGCTTGGACGATGGCCGCCACCGAAGTGGCGCACACCGCTGTTTCCCAATAGCCGATACCGATGACCCCGCCTGTGGCGGCGATGCCTTGCAGGTGTTGGTCGCTGAGGTTGCGCGTGCCTGTGCAGGTGCCTTCGACGCCTGTGTGGGACACCAGCAGCGGGCGCGTGCTGATGGCCAGTACATCATCGATCAGCGGGCGCGAGGC
>NZ_JBAQLP010000058.1:0-53981 GCF_049301935.1 Pseudomonas sp.
ATAGGTGTGGCGTTCTTGTTGCATGAGCGTCCTCTTAAAAAGGCTAAAAATGGTGTCCACTTAAAATCAGGTGGACACCATCGCCTTAGACGACGCTGTCAGGTAGGTGTGTTGGCCGGACGCTTACGGTTAAGCGTGGTAATCAGGTTCAGGCTGGTTTGAATAAAACTATCGACCTTGGATGGATGCTTTCTGACCCATGAAAGCCCATCGACATGATCCTCAAGGTTCTCATAGGCCAGGAAGGCTTCGTTCACGAGCCCGTTGCGCTTGATAAAGCCATAGCCAATGAGCCTGGGGATCAGGCTGGTTCTTTGCGAGGCTTCGATATTGTTGTGCAGTTCCGCCAATACCCAGTCATAGGCGCCGGAACGACGTTTAAGGCCCAAGCTAATGCGCAGGCGCGAGGCCAGGCTATCCACTCTGGAGGTTTTGACGAAGATTTCCAGCGCATTGCCAGCACAACAAACTTGCGCCAGGCGGTGGCGTCCCATCTTCTTGCGTCTGTCAATCAGGCTTCTGATGGCGCCCAGGGCTGCGTGCAGAGCGCTGGTGTGATCGCCATGGCAGTAAAAGACGAGGTCTCTATCGCGCAAGCTTGCGTTAAAACGGCTTGCTAGCAGTCCCTTGGGTGTCACGTGCGCCTGTTTCCTTGTAATAAAGGCTGATCAGCTCATCAACCGGAAATCCTTTCAGGTCCTTGCGGCAAAGGTGACTTTGCAGATGTCTGAGGTTTCTTTTTATATGCCAACCCGTCAGCGGTAAGGCGTGTTGCTTGAGATCCAGAAAATCGACCAAGCCGAAGCTGCCATCGGGTAATAGCAAAATGTTACCCATGTGCAGGGAGCGGAAGTAGATTTTCTTGCGGTGAAGCTGGCGCACGAAAGTCGCGAGCTTCGGCAGCAATGCCTGGAGTTTGTCTGGAGACTGATGGAATAGCGCTTCGAGCGAAATGCCCGGTAAAGGATGGTACAGGCACCCGCTTAAGCCTGTGCGCTTGTCGAGCCAGAATATCTGGTTGATCGACGGTGTCGGGATCTGTAGGCGGGCTAGTAGGCGGGCATTGTCGGCAAAACGCTTGCAGGCAGGCCACAGGCGTGCGATCAGGGGCTGTTTGCGGGTATAGAAAATCTTCAGAAACAGCCCGTTATCCAGGGCGACCACCTTGGGGCCGCGCGCATCCTTTTCCAGCACCTTGCCGCTGGTCAGCCAACTTTCCAGTTCTTGCGCTGTTACAATCCGCATCTTATTTCTCTAGCCAGTCGTACGAGGCTCGCCGAATGGCCAACTCCGCACAGCAATCCAGTTTGAAGGTCTACCTGCGATTGCTGAAGTATGTAGTCCCCTATTGGGGCGCTTTCGCCGTCAGTATCATCGGTTTTCTGCTCTTCGCCTCAAGCCAGCCGATGCTGGCGCATATGCTCAAGCTGTTCTTGGACGGCTTGCAGAACCCTGAGCACGCTACCTTGCTCGGAGTACCGATGATCTATGGCGTGCCGTTGCTGATTGTACTCATTGCGCTCTATCAGGGCATAGGTTCATTTCTGGGCAACTATTACCTGGCCAAGGTGGCGCGTGGCGTGGTGCACGACCTGCGCTGCGCGTTGTTCGACAACCTGCTGACCCTGCCTAATCGCTATTTCGACAGCCACAACTCCGGTCATCTGATCTCCCGTATCACCTATAACGTGACCATGGTCACCGGTGCCGCGACAGATGCCATCAAAGTGGTGATTCGCGAGGGGCTTTCGGTCATTTTCTTGTTCGGTTATCTGCTGTACATGAACTGGAAATTGACCCTGGTACTGCTCAGCATATTGCCGGTGATCGGTCTGATGGTGGGGTCGGCAAGCAAGAAATTTCGTAAGCAGAGCAAGAAGATCCAGGAGGCGATGGGCGATGTCACGCATGTCGCTTCCGAGACTATTCAGGGTTATCGGGTGGTACGCAGCTTCGGCGGCGAGGCTTACGAGCAGCAGCGCTTTCATCGCTCCAGCGCCGACAATATGAACAAGTCGCTGAAGATGACCCGCACTCAGGCGGTCTATACCCCGATGCTGCAGTTGGTGATTTTCAGCGCCATGGCGGTGCTGATGTACCTGGTGCTTTACCTGCGCGGCGATGCGTCGGCTGGCGAACTGGTGGCCTATATTACTGCCGCCGGCCTGCTCCCCAAGCCCATTCGCCAGCTTTCCGAGGTGAGTGCGACTATTCAAAAAGGCCTGGCTGCGGCCGACAGCATCTTCGAGCAGCTCGATGAAACTCCCGAAGTCGACCGCGGTACGGTCGAGCTTGAACGGGTCAGTGGCCGGCTGGAAGTGCGTAATCTGAGTTTCCAGTACCCGGGTGCCGAGAGGCCGGTGCTTAGCGATATTTGCTTTAGCGCCGAACCGGGACAGATGATCGCCCTGGTCGGGCGCTCCGGCAGCGGCAAGTCGACCCTGGCCAGCCTGATTCCGCGTTTCTATCACCATGAAACCGGGCAGATTCTGCTCGATGGTGTGGATGTCGAAAACTACACCTTGCGCAACCTGCGCCGACATATCGCTCTGGTGACTCAGCAGGTCACCCTGTTCAACGACAGTGTGGCCAACAATATCGCCTACGGCGACCTGGTCGACGCGCCGCGTGAGGCCATCGAGCAGGCGGTTGAGGCAGCCTATGCCAAGGAGTTTATCGACAAGCTGGCGCAGGGGCTGGACACCGAAGTCGGCGAGAATGGCGTGCTGCTCTCCGGCGGCCAGCGCCAGCGTCTGGCGATTGCTCGGGCCTTGCTGAAAGATGCGCCGATTCTGGTGCTGGATGAGGCAACCTCGGCGCTCGATACCGAGTCCGAGCGGCATATTCAGGCGGCTTTGGATCGGGTGATGAAGGGGCGTACCACACTGGTTATCGCACATCGTCTGTCAACCATCGAGAAAGCCGACCTGATCCTGGTGATGGATCAGGGGCGGATCGTCGAGCGTGGTACGCATGTCGACCTGCTGGCGCAGAACGGTTTTTATGCACGCCTGCATGCGCTGGGGTTGGATGAAAGTACGCCATTGGATATCGCCTGATAGAATAAGCGCCCGCCATTTTTAGGCTCCGGAGTTCACATGAAGCTGTCCATGCCCCGTTTTGACCACGCTGCCGTTCTGGTGGTAGGCGACGTTATGCTCGACCGTTATTGGCATGGCGGCACCTCGCGGATTTCTCCGGAAGCGCCGGTGCCGGTGGTCAAGGTCGAGCAGATCGAGGATCGTCCGGGCGGCGCGGCCAACGTCGCGCTAAACATCGCCGCCCTCGGCGCGCCCGCCATATTGGTTGGCGTGACTGGGCAGGACGAAGCCGCCGAGAGCCTGAGCAACAGCCTGCACGCGGTAGGGGTGAAGACCCTGTTTCAGTGCATCAAGGATCAACCGACCATCGTCAAACTGCGCGTGCTGAGTCGTCACCAGCAGCTGTTGCGCATGGACTTCGAGGAACCATTCCGCACCGACAGTGCCGCTCTGACGGCCAGCGTCGAGTCGCAGCTGGAGGGCATCAAGGTGCTGATCCTCTCCGATTACGGCAAGGGTGCGCTGCAGAACCATCAGGCGCTGGTGCAGCTGGCGCGCAGCAAGGGCATTGCCGTGCTGGCCGATCCCAAGGGCAAGGACTTCTCCATCTACCGTGGCGCCAGCCTGATTACCCCGAACCTGCACGAATTCGAAACCATCGTTGGCCACTGCCGCGATGAGGCTGAGCTGGTGGCCAAGGGCGCGGCGCTGATGAGTGAGCTGGAACTGGGCGCGCTGCTGGTGACCCGTGGCGAGCACGGCATGACCCTGCTGCGCCCTGAGCATCCGGCGCTGCACCTGCCGGCCCGTGCCCGTGAAGTGTTTGATGTGACCGGTGCCGGCGATACAGTGATTTCCACCCTGGCCGCCAGCCTGGCCGCTGGCGAGGAATTGCCGCATGCCGTGGCCCTGGCCAACCTGGCTGCCGGTATCGTGGTCGGCAAGCTCGGCACCGCCGCCATCAGCGCGCCGGAGTTGCGCCGCGCTATCCAGCGTGAGGCCGGCTCCGAGCGTGGCGTGTTGAGCCTCGATCAGTTGCTGCTGGCGATCGACGATGCCCGCGCCCATGGCGAGAAGATTGTCTTCACCAATGGCTGCTTCGACATCCTGCATGCCGGCCATGTCACCTACCTGGAGCAGGCGCGCGCCCAGGGTGATCGACTGGTGCTGGCGGTAAATGACGACGCTTCGGTCAGCCGTCTAAAAGGCCCGGGTCGGCCGATCAACGCGGTGGATCGGCGCATGGCCGTGCTGGCCGGTCTGGGCGCGGTGGATTGGGTGGTGAGCTTTAGCGAAGACACCCCGGAAAACCTGCTGCGCGCGGTCAAGCCGGATGTGCTGGTCAAAGGTGGCGATTACGGCATCGAAGGCGTGGTCGGTGGCGATATTGTCCGTGCCTACGGCGGCGAAGTGCGGGTGCTGGGCCTGGTGGAAAACAGCTCGACCACCGCCATTGTCGAGAAGATCCGCAGCAAGTAACCCCCGTCCTGCGACTGGCTGTTGTGCCAGTCGCTGGCGGCGGCGCGGTCATAGGCGCTTGCTCTGACCGCGCGCATGATTCCTGGCATCCCCCGCATGGAGCGAGATGCCATGACTTCCGACGTACAGGGCTGTGCCCTGGCAATCCTCAACCGGGTCGCCCAGGCTGACTGGCCGGACCGCTTAAAGCTGCGCAAACCTTTCGAAAAACTTATCTACAGCGGCAGTCGCGCGAGTTTTCGTGCGGTGGCGCAGCGTGCGGGCCAAGCCGGTAAAGTTGCGCGCCCAGCTGATCCCGATGCCTTGTTCGATCTGTCGCTGTCCGATGAGCAGCAGATGCTGGTGGAGATGCTGGAAGCCTTCGCCAGCGAAGTGCTGCGTCCGCTGGCCCATGAGGCCGATGAGCAGGCCGCGCTACCGGCTGCCTTGCTCAACCAGGCCCACGAGCTGGGGCTGACCCACTACGCGGTGAGCGAAGCCCTGGGCGGTATGGCGGGCGAGCGCACCACCCTGAGCAATGCGCTGATCGCCGAGGCGCTGGGCAAGGGCGATCTGTCCTTGGCCGCCGCGTTACTGGTGCCGCTATCGGCGGCCAACTGCATCCGCCGTTGGGGCAATGCCGCGCAGCAGGCGCGCTGGTTGCCGGCCTTTGTCGGTGAGGAACCCGCGCCAGTGATGGCGATTGCGCTCAATGAGCCGACGCCGCTGTTTGATCCGCACAGGCTGGCGACTCGGGCGCGCAAGCGCGGCAAGCACTACGTGCTCAGCGGTGAAAAGAGCCTGGTGCTGCGCGGTCTGGATGCCAGCCAGTTGCTCGTCGCGGCGCACGCGGCGGACGGCCCGGCGCTGTTTATCGTCGAGGCGGGCGCCAAAGGCCTGCAGCGCAGCCCGCAGCCTGCCATGGGCCTGAAAGCCGGCAGCACCGCACGTGTGCGACTCAATGGCGTCAAGGTGCCGGTCGAGGCGCGCCTGGCCGCTGAGCATTTCAACTACCAGAGCTTTCTCGATTACGCCGGCCTGGCCTGGTGCGCCCTGGCCGTGGGCACGGCGCAGGCCGCCCTGGACTACGTGATTCCCTATTGCAACGAGCGGCTGGCCTTTGGTGAGCCGATCAGCCATCGCCAGGGCGTGGCCTTTATGGTCGCGGACATGGCCGTGGAGATCGACGCCATGCGCCTGCTGGTCTGGCGAGCCTGTGCCCGCGCCGAGCAGGGCTTGTCGTTCCAGCGCGAGGCCTATCTGGCGCGCCTGCTGTGCAGCGAGAAGGCCATGAAGATCGGCACCGACGCAGTGCAGCTGCTCGGCGGCCATGGCTTTACCAAAGAACATCCAGCCGAGCGCTGGTACCGCGATTTGCGTGCGCTGGCAGTCATGGCCGGCGGCCTACAGCTTTAAGGGCGCCTCAATATGAATCTGGAAACCCCAAAGAAATTCCGCGGTCTGGTCAATCAGGCCCATCAGGTGGCGGCGAATTATTTCCGCCCGCTTTCGCGCAAGTACGACAAGGCCGAACACGCCTACCCCAAGGAGCTGGACCTACTGGCCGCGCTGCTCGATGGCATGAACGCCGGCTCGCCGGATGCCATCGGCGCCACCTCGGCGAGCAAACGTGGCGCGGCTCGTGAGCAGCAGGAAGGCATCAAGAATGGCGGCAACCTCTCCGCCCTGCTCGGGGTGATGGAGCTGTGCTGGGGCGATGTCGGCCTGCTGCTGGCCATGCCCCGCCAAGGCCTGGGCAATGCGGCGATTGCCGCGGTGGCCAATGATGAGCAGCTGGCGCGCTTCGGCGGTACCTGGGCGGCCATGGCGATTACCGAGCCGGGCTGCGGGTCGGACTCGGCGGCAATCCGCACCACGGCGATCAAGGATGGCGATCACTACGTGCTCAACGGTGAGAAGATCTACGTGACCTCCGGCCAGCGCGCCGATGCGGTGGTGGTCTGGGCCACCCTGGACAAGAGCCTCGGCCGCGCGGCGATCAAGTCCTTTGTGGTGGAGCACGGCACGCCGGGCATGACGGTTACCCGCCTGGAGAAGAAACTCGGTATCAAGGCCTCGGATACGGCCGCGATCAGCTTTAGCGATTGCCGGGTGCCGGCGGCCAACCTGCTGGGAAATCCCGAAATCGATGTGCAGAAGGGCTTTGCCGGGGTGATGGAGACCTTCGACAACACCCGCCCGCTGGTCGCCGGGATGGCGGTGGGCGTGGCCAAGGCGTCGCTGGATCGCACCCGCGAGCTGCTGAAAAAGGTCTGCACGCTGGATTACCGTACGCCTTTGCTCTGCGTCAGCCATGCCGAGGCGACGCTGTATCGCCTGGAAGCCGAATGGGAAGCCGCACGCCTGCTGACCCTGAAAGCCGCCTGGATGGCCGACAACAAGCTGCCCAACTCCAAGGAGGCGTCGATTGCCAAAGCCAAGGCCGGACGGGTGGCCAACGAGGTGACGCTGAAATGCGTCGAACTGGCTGGCGCGCTGGGCTACGGCGAGGATGAACTGTTGGAGAAATGGGCGCGTGACTCGAAGATTCTCGACATCTTCGAGGGCACCCAGCAGATCCAGTTGCTGATCGTCGCACGGCGCCTGCTGGGCAAGAGTTCCAGCGAATTGAAGTAGTTGTTACGCGGGCTGGGTGACGCCAGCCCGTCTGCCTGCAATCCCTTTTTGCCCCGCCTAGACGGGGCTTTTTTGAGTCTGCGCCAGCCAATCCTTCCAGCGGATACGCTCATCGCGCACCAGCCAGCCATCCTGGGGGGCAAAGCTTTCGGCCAGCCACAGGCCGCGGGTACTGGCGGCTGATAGCTGGCCTTGCTTGAGGGTCAGTAGCTGGGCGCTCGGGCGGCCCTGATCCAGCGGAATCAGAAACAGGTCGGGACGGGCGCGGTTGAGGCAGGCGATCAGCTGGCCATCCTCCAGGTGCTCGTCGACGTGCAATAGACTCAGCTGTTTGATTTCCCTCGGCAGTTGCAGGTGCAGGTCATATACCAGCTGCAATGAGGCGGTCGGCAGGTGCACGTAAGCGCGCGGGCGTTCGAGCAGCTTGAGGTTGCCGCATTGCACCGACCGCGCCGCGCCGGACAGCGGGCTGAGGCTGAAATGCGCGGTTTCCCGGTAGCGCAGGCTGCTCCGGTAGGGCGTCGGCAGCCAGGTGTCGCCAAAGCGCCCGCTTAGCCAGCCTTCCGGGGTTTCCAGCAGGCACTCTTCGGCCACTTCCTGAATCGCGGTAAGCAGCGGCAGGTTGAGTTCATGGGCCGGTACGTAACCGGAGATCAGCTTGAGCACCACATCGCCACGATCGGCACGGCGCTGGCGCACCAGTACCCAGTATTCGCGGCCCTGCCAGCAGAGGGTCAGGCGCACCGAAACGCCCAGATTGGCCAGCTCCACGGCAAAGCGCTGGCTGTCGGCCACGCTGACCGGTTTGCGCCTCTCCAGCATCTGCGCGAAGTTCAGCGGCATGCCCAGGCCCTGGTAGCTCAGGCCTTCCGGGCTGGCTTCGACAAACAGCTGCAGGGTCTTGAAGTTGCTCGGGTCTTTGCGGATCAGGGTGCGCGGCATGGCAACTCCTCGCGGGCATGGATACGGCCTGAGAGCTTGGCACAGATGGGCGGGCGTGAACGCTTAGGCAATATCCTGAATTACAGCGGCAGCGGTGGCGACGTTATGCGTCAGGTGCTGTGGGTTGATGGTGCCGATGATGGCGCTGCTGGTAGCCGGGTGGCCGAAGATCAGCTCGAAGCTGGCGCGTACCGGGTCGACGCCCGGCGCTAGGCAGGCGTGGCCGCTGGCCAGGGCCTTTTTGATCAGGATGCCTTTGCCATGCACTTCGGCGTAGTCGAGCACGGCCTGCTCGGCCTGCTCATTGAGGTTGTAGGTGACCATCGCGCAGTCACCGTGCTCGAGGGCCAGCAGGCCGCCTTCGACGGTTTTGCCGGAGAGGCCGAAGCCGCGAATTTTGCCCTCGCGCTTAAGCTCGGCCAGGGTTTCGTACACGCCGCTGTCACGCAGGATGGCCACATCGTTGCCGTCCGAATGCACCAGCAGCAGGTCGATAAAATCGGTTTCCAGGCGTTTGAGGCTACGTTCCACCGAGAAACGCGTATGGGCCGGACTGAAGTCGAAGCGCGACTGGCCGTTGTCGAACTCTTCGCCGCACTTGCTGACAATCACCCACTGCTGGCGCTGGCCGCGCAGCAGCGGGCCGAGGCGGGTTTCGCTGCTGCCATAGGCCGGCGCGGTGTCGATCAGGTTGATGCCCAGGTCATGGGCCAGGGCCAGCAGTTCGCGGGCGGCGGCGTCATCGGGAATGGTAAAGCCGGCTGGGTATTTCACCCCCTGATCACGGCCCAGCTTGACCGTGCCCAGGCCCAGCGGCGAAACCAGCAGCTCGGTGGCGCCCAAGGGGCGATGCAGGTTGTGCAGGCTGTGCAGTGGATGCATCAGAACAGTTCCTCCCAGGCGGGTGGGGCCACGCTCGGGCGCGGCAGCGCGGGCAGCGGCGCGTGTTGCCCCGGCTGAATGCCGTCACGGGCCAGCGTCGCCAGCACGCGGTCGGCAAAGTCCGGGGCTAACGCCAGTTTAGTCGGCCAGCCGACCAGCAGCGTGCCCTGCTCGTGCAAAAAGGCATTGTCCGGGCGCACCAGACCGGATTGCGCCGGCTCGGCGCGTTCCACTCGCAGCGTCGCCCATTGCGCGGCAGACAGATCGACCCAGGGCAGCAGCTCGGCCAGCTCTTTCTGCGCGGCCTGGATTTGCGCCGCTGGATTGCGGGCCACGCCCTCGGCTTCGGCCAGGTCGCCACCCAGGTACCAGACCCACTGGCCATCTGCGGCCGGGTGGGTGGTGATGGTCACGCGCGGCTTCGGCCCGCCGCCCAGGCAGTGGGCGTACAGTGGCTTCAGCGTGGGCCCTTTGACCAGCACCATATGCAGCGGGCGCAACTGCTGGGCCGGTTGACTCAGGCCAAGGGCGCCGAGCAGATCGGCATTGCCACGGCCGGCGCTAAGGATAATGCGCTGCGCACGAACTTCCCGGCCGTCGACGCGCAGGCCGACCAGTTCGCCGTTTTCCCGCAGCGGCTCGATGCGCTCGGCGGCCAGCAGGCCATCGTCGGCCAGTTCACTGAGGCGGCTGATCAGGCTCGGCACATCCAGCACCAGTTCGGCCAGGCGGTAGACCTTGCCCTTGAATTTCGGGTGTTGCAGGGCTGGAGGCAGTTGCTCGCCCCTGACCTGATCGACCCGGCCGCGCACCGCCTTGCTGGCGAAGAAGCTGGTGATATTGCCGGCCAGGCTGCCGGGCGACCACAGGTAGTGGGCATCGGAGAGCAGGCGCACGCCCGTGAGGTTCAGTTCGCCGCTGCCGGCCAGGGCTTCGCGCCAACGCCTGGGCATATCGGCGATGGCTTCGGAGGCGCCGGTCAGTGCGCCGTGCAGGGCGTACTTGGCGCCGCCATGGATGATGCCCTGGGATTTCACGCTCTGCCCGCCGCCGAGGCGGGCATTTTCCACCAGCAGGGTGGCAAAGCCCTGGCGGCGCAGGCGCGCATTCAGCCAGAGGCCGGCAATGCCGCCGCCCACGATCAAAACATCAGTGCTTAACGCCTGGGACATGCATGTGTCTCACCGGGAAAACAGGCGCGCAGTATAACCCGCTCGCGCTGCTGCGCCTGCGTGGCCCAGAACCGGTTCAGTGCCCGACGCTTTGCGAGAACAGCTGAATCACCACCACACCGGCGACGATCAGGCCCATGCCGAGCATGGCCGGCAGGTCCAGCCGCTGCTGGTAGAGAAACACCGCCGCGATGCTTACCAGCACGATGCCCAGGCCCGCCCACACCGCGTAAGCGACGCCGACCGGGATGGTCTTCACCACCAAACTGAGCATCCAGAACGAGATGACGTAGCCGACCACGACCAGCAGCAGGGGCAGGGGTTTGTTGAAACCATCCAGGGCCTTCATCGAGGTGGTGGCGATAACTTCGGCGGTGATGGCGACAGCGAGATAGAGATAGCCGCTCATGGTGAACCTCCTGTGTGGTCTGGCGGCCATTCTAGTTGTCTGGGTGATGGGATAAAGTGATTACCTATCTGTATGGGAGATGGGTTATGCAGTGGAGCCTGGAGCAGATTCGCCTGTTTGTCAGCGTCGCCGAGGGCCAGTCGTTCTCCGCCGTGGGCCGGCAGATGCAACGCGCGCAGTCGGCGGTGAGCAATGCGATTGCCCTGCTGGAGACTGATTTGGGTGTGCTGCTGTTCGAGCGCAGCAGTGGCCGCCAGCCGCGTCTGACCGATGCTGGTGCGGCGCTGTTGGAAGAGGCGCGCGAGGTGCTGCGTCAGTGCCAGCGTCTAGAAGGGCGTGCGCTGGGCCTGGTCCGCGGTGAAGAGGTGCGCCTGCGCCTGGCCCAGGATGAGGCCATGCCCTATCAGCCGGTACTCGACAGCCTGGAGGCGCTGGCCCAGCGCTTCCCGCTGCTGGAGGTGCAACTGGCCAGCGGCGCCCAGGGCGATGTGGCGCGCAAGCTGCTGGAACACCGCGCCGACCTCGGCCTGCTGTTTCACCATGAGCAGATGCCCGACGCCCTGGAGCGCCAGCGCCTGGGTACCATCGAGATGGTCACCGTGTGCGGGGCAGGGCATGTGTTGGCGGGGGCCGGGCATGTTGATCGGCGTGAACTGGCGCGCCATCGGCAACTGCTGATGGCGCCGCAGGACAGCCATTATCCGGGTGGCGAGCAGCTCAGCCCGTCGGTCTGGCGTACGGACAGCTTCTACGCCATGGCCGAACTGTTGCTGCGCAACCTCGGCTGGGCCTGGCTGCCGCGTCATGTGGTGCAGTACCCGACTTACCAGAGCCAGTTGGTGGAGCTGAGCAGCGATTGGACGCCGCCACCGCTGGTGGTGGAGCTGGTCTGCCGCCGTGATGAAGCGCTGGGCCCGGCGGCGTTGTGGCTGGCCGAGTGCTTTGCCCAGCATCTGCAGGCCATCGGCTGATCAGCCCCAACCACTCTGTTAAGCTGCGCGCCCATGAATAGAAGCCTCTACACCCTGTTGTTTCATCTTGGCCTGCCGCTGGTGGCCGGGCGGCTGGCTTGGCGTGCCTGGCAGGCGCCGGCCTATGCCAAGCGTATCGGCGAACGCTTTGCCCTTGGCCTGCCGCCGCTCAAACCTGGCGGCATCTGGCTGCATGCGGTGTCGGTGGGCGAAAGTATCGCCGCCGCGCCGCTGGTGCGCGTGCTGCTGGCGCGTTACCCGCAGCTGCCAATCACCATCACCTGCATGACGCCAACCGGCTCGGAGCGCATCCAGGCTATGTTCGGTGGCAGTGAGTACGCCGGGCGGGTGCAGCATTGCTACCTGCCGTATGACCTGCCCTGGGCCGCCGCGCGCTTTCTACGCAAGGTGCAGCCTAAGCTGGCGGTGATCATGGAGACCGAGCTGTGGCCCAACCATATCCACCAGTGCGCCAAGCGCGGCATCCCCGTGGCGCTGGCCAACGGGCGCCTGTCCGAGCGCTCGGCCCGTGGTTATGCGCGCTTTGCCAACCTCACCGCGCCGATGCTCGCCGAGCTGGAGTTGCTGGCCGTACAAACGGCGCTGGAAGCCGAGCGTTTCAGAAGTCTCGGGGCGCGCTCTGAGTGCGTCGAGGTCACCGGCTCGATCAAGTTTGATCTAACGATTGATCCGCATTTGCTCACGCGCGCCGCGGCCTTGCGTGAGCAATGGCAGGCTACGCAGCGCCCGGCGTGGATCGCTGCGAGCACCCATGCCGGCGAGGATGAGATCGTTCTCGCTGCTCATCGTGAGCTGCTCAAGCAAAACCCCGATGCCCTGCTGATTCTGGTGCCGCGCCATCCCGAGCGCTTCAATACGGTGTTCGAGTTGTGCCAGCGGCAAGGTTTCAGCACGCGGCGGCGCTCCACCGGCGAAGCATTGCAGACGAGCGATCAGGTGCTGCTCGGCGACACCATGGGCGAGCTGCTGTTTCTCTATGCCCTGGCTGATATCGCCTTTGTCGGTGGCAGCCTGGTGGCCAATGGCGGGCATAACCTGCTGGAGCCGGCGGCGCTGGGTAAGCCGGTATTGAGCGGCCCGCACCTGTTCAACTTTCTCGAGATTGCCGCGCAGCTGCGCGCGGCTGGCGCCTTGAATGAGGTGGCGGATGCAGGCGTTCTGGCGCAGCGTGTTGCCCAGTTGTGGCGTCAGCCCGAGGTGGCGCAGGCCATGCGTGCTGCCGGGTTGGCGGTGATGCACGCCAATCAGGGCGCGCTGGCGCGTTTGCTGGCGGGGCTAGCGCGTTTGCTGAAGCAGAGGCAGTCGGAAGTGTAAATGCGGGTCATGCCCGTGAGGCCACACTGGTTGGCATGGTCTGCATGGCGGTCAATGGCCGCCACATAAAAAACCCGGTTCTGCAGCAGCAGGAACCGGTTTTTTTTGCTGCCTGCGCTAGCGCACCGAGCCGGTCAGAGTTTGCTCTCGACGTAGGCTTCGTCACGAATTTGCCGCAACCAGGCTTGCAGTTCTTCATCGTACTTGCGGTTACGCAAGATGGTCATTGCCTGCTGCTCGCGGAACTGGGCGCTGCTGTCGGTGGCGCGGCGCCCCATGACTTCCAGTACATGCCAGCCAAACGGGCTCTTGAAGGGTTTGGACAGCTCGCCCGCCGGCGTGTTGTTCATCACTTCGCGGAACTCGGGGACCAGTGCGTTCGGGTCGATCCAGCTCAGGGTGCCGCCATTCAGCGCCGAGCCTGGGTCTTCGGAGAAATTCTTTGCCAGTTCGGCAAAATCTTCTCCGGCCAGGATGCGCTGGTGCAGACGTTCGATCAGGCGCTCGGTCTCGGCTTCGCTACGGATTTCGCTGGGCTTGATCAGGATGTGGCGAACATTCACTTCGTCACGCACCTGGCTGTCGCCGCCGCGTTTTTCCAGCAGCTTGAGCATGATAAAGCCACCGGGAGTACGCATCGGTTCAGTCACCTGACCGACCGACAAGGCGCTGAGCATGCTGTCGAAGGGCGGTGGCAGCTGTCCGGCCTTACGCCAGCCCATTTCGCCGCCTTCCAGCGCGGTTTCACTGGCTGAACGGGCAATCGCCAGCTGGGCGAAATCGGCGCCTTGTTGCAATTGCTGATACAGCTCGCGGGCCTGACGGTCAGCGGCCTGGATATCCTCCGGGGAGGCACCTTCGGTTACCGGGATGAGGATGTTGGCTAGGCGGAACTCTTCCGACAGCTGCATCTTGCCCATGTCCGAGGCGAGGAAGTTCTGCACTTCCTGGTCGGTGACCTGGATGCGTTCCGCCACGCGGCGTTGGCGCACTCGGCTGATGATCATCTCGCGGCGTACCTGGTCGCGCGCATCGGTGTAGGACAGGCCATCTTTGGCCAGGGCGGCGCGAAACTGCTCGATGCTCATGCCATTGCGCTGGGCAATGGTGCCAATGGCCTGATTCAGCTCTTCGTCGGTAATCCGAATGCCCGAGCGCTCACCAATCTGCAGCTGGATGTTCTCGATGATCAGGCGTTCCAGCACCTGCTGGCTGAGCACATGCTCAGGCGGCAGGGCTGCACCGCGCTGGGCGATGGTCTGCTGCACTTCACGCAGGCGTGAGTCGAGCTGGCTTTGCATCACCACATCGTTATCGACAATCGCTACGACGCGGTTGAGTGGTTGTACCTCGGCGTTTGCCGCAGTACCCAGAAACAGCGCGCCCAACAGCAGGGGGCGCACGCAATCAGAAAGCTTGATCTTCACGTTCACGATAACCTTGAATGCCTTGGTCGAGGAAAGTCTCAACTTTATTACCGACTACACCGCCCAGACCTTTGAGTACGATCTGCAGGAAGATGCCGCGATCAGCCTGGTCGTTCAACGACGGGTTTAGGCTGACTTCGTCGTAGTCGATCCAATAGCGGTTGATCAGGCGCAGTTTCCAGCAGCAGCTGTCGTACTCGAAGCCGGCGAAGGCTTCCAGGGTGCGGTCGCGACCGTAGTCATACTGCCAGCGCGAGATCACGCTCCACTGCGGCACGATCGGCCAGATCACCGAGAAATCGTGCTGGCTGATCTTGTAATAGTCCTCGATATATTCGGGAGAGCCAGGAGTGCCATAGTCACCGCCACCCACAACCCAGTTACCAGTGGCCTGGTCATAGCGTACGGTGTCATTGCGGTAGCGATAGCCGGCGTTGACCACCTTGTTCGGGTTGTCTTCTGGCTGGTAGTGGAACATCGCACTGCCCGAGCGGGTGCTGCGGCTGTCCGGGTCCCAGTTGAAGTCCGAGGAGAAGCGCCAGTCGCGGTTAAAGCGGTAGAGGTACTCAAGCGCGTAGGGCGAAACCGACGACTGCGAGTCTTGGCGGGTGCGGTAGTCAATGCCCGGCAGCTGTACCTGGCGGTCTTCGAAGTAGAAAGACTGGCCGATACTAAAGCGTTGACGCTCGAAGCCATTCGGTTCGATCCAGCGGTTGCTCACGCCCAGCGACAGTTTGTTTTCGTCGCCGATGCGGTCCTTGCCGGAGAAGCGGTTTTCCCGCCAGAGCGAGGAGTAGCTAAAGGTGCTTTCGCTGGTGTCGAATACCGGGATGTCGGTCTGGTCTTCCTCGGGTACATAGAGGTAGAACAGGCGCGGTTCCAGGGTCTGGCGGTAGTTTTTGCCGAACCACTGGCTGTCGCGGTCGAAGTACAGGCCGCTGTCCAGGCTAAACATGCCGACGCCGCGGCTCTGGCTGCTCTTGTATTGCTGCTCGGCTAGCAAGGTGCTCTTGCCCTGCTGGTCGAGGCTCAGGTCGTAATTGGTCTGCAGGTATTTGACCTGTGGCTTGATAAAGCCCCAGCTCCAGTTCAGCGGCAGGCTGACAGCGGGTTCAACATGCAGGCGCTCGCCGTTGGCGCGGGCCAGGCCGCGCAGGCGGTCGTCGTACCAACGGAACGCTTCTGTGCCGGTATTGCCATCTTCATCGGTGAAGAAACCGTTACGCAGGCTGCGGTCGAAGCGCACATATTCTGTGCCGTAGCTGAAATTCACTCCGGCCGGCTTAAATGGCAGCACGCCATCCAGCGTCAGCTGTGGCAGACGATTGTATGGGGTGATATCGGTGATATTGGCCAGCTCGTAGGCATGCGCATTGAGGCGTGCGGTATAGCCGTTGCCACGGTAGGTCAGGGTGCCGCGCTGGTCGACATAGCTGGTGGAGCTGATGCCGAGGTCACTGTCCAGATCCTGGAAGTAATACGGGTCGCTGATGTCGGTGTAGTCGACTTCAGCCAGCAAGCGTGAAGTCAGGCCGGTCCGGTGCTGCCAGCTGTACATCCAGCGCTGGTCTTCATACTCGGACATAAGCTTGCGGTCGTCGTTGCTGTCGTCCAGGTACGCCGCGCCGAACTGGCCTTCGCTGTTCTTGCTGAGGTAGCGGAATTCGCCTTCCATCAGCAAGCCGCGATCAGCCATATAGGTCGGGTACAGCGTGGCATCGTAATTCGGCGCCAGGTTGAAGTAATACGGCGTTTGCAGGGTCAGGCCGTTATCGCTGGAGCTGCTGAGGCTTGGCGGCAGGAAACCGGACTGGCGACGATCATCAATCGGGAAGTAGATATAAGGTGTGTAGAACACCGGAATATTCTTCACCCGCAGGGTGACGTTGGTCGCGGTGCCGAAACCGGTGGCCGGATTCAGGGTGATGTTGTTGCCCTTCAGGTGCCAGGCGTTGCTGCCGGGTTCACAGCTGGTATAGGTGCCGTCTTTCAGACGAATAATCGCGCTTTCTTCACGCTTGGCGTAAAGCGCATTGCCGCGAATATGGCTCTTGTGCAGCACATATTCAGCGTTGTCGACTTTGGCTTCACCATTGTCCAGCTGCAGCTCGGCGCGGTCGCCCACCACCAGCATGCCTTGATCACGCAGGCGCACATTGCCGATCAGCTCGCCGCGGTTTTCCGCCTGGCGCAGGTTGGCTTCATCCGCTTCGACCTGCATGCCGGCCTGGCGCAGGACTACATCGCCAGCGAGGGTAGCGACCTGCTCTTCCTGCTCATAGCGCGAGGCTTTGGCCGAGACGAACATCGGCGCTTCATCCATCGGCGTGGTGTCGTTCATGCCCGGGCGCATCGGCTCTACATAAGCGCCTGCGCAGTAAGGGCCGGCTTCAGCCAACTGAGCAGCACTGAGGTTTTCGCGCGGCACCCAGTCGAGGTGGCTGTAGTCGGCGCTACGCGAGGCCAGGCCTTTGCCACGGCTTTCAGTCACCAGGGTCGCTTGCGCGGCTTTATCCTGGGGTGCTCCGGTGTTGCTCTCACCGGCGTTGCCGCTGGCGACCGAATCACGTTGTACTGGCCGGGCTGGCAGTGCAGCATTGCTGGCTTTCGGGGCGCATGCCCAGCCGCCGGTGGCGGAAACCTGGCAATCGTACTGCTCGGCAGCGATAGCAAAAGGAACGGCTAAAGGTTGTAGCGCCAGTAGGCTGCCAGTGACCAGTAGAGGGAATTTTTTACGAAACGCGGGGTATTTTACTGCCATCTTATTTTTTCCGGGCTTCCTGCGCGCCATTGGCCCTGAGGCCGCACGCCTCTCGATGGGCTTGAAAAGATGCTGGATAATAAAGCATGACCCGCGCAACGGCTAGCGCCGTCGGAGACCTTGTAATGCCTGATGAAGATGTACGCCTGAAACTCCTCGAAAACTGGCTGGATCAGCAGCTGCCTGGGCTGTTTGCCGAGCGCGGTTGGGGCGCTGTACCCACCGCCACGCTGACGTCGGCGAGCAGTGACGCCAGTTTTCGCCGCTATTTCCGTTGGCAAGGGGCCGGGCGTAGCCTGATCGTGATGGATGCGCCACCGCCGCAGGAAGACTGCGCGCCCTTCGTCAACGTGGCGCATCTACTGGCCGAGGCACACCTCAATGTGCCGCAGATTCTTGCCGCTGACCTTGAGCGCGGCTTTCTGCTGCTCAATGATCTGGGTCGGCAGACCTACCTGGATGTGATCAACGAAGGCAACGCCGACGTGCTGTTTGCCGATGCGCTGCAGGCGCTGTTGGCCTTCCAGCAACTGCCGATGACCACGCCATTGCCCAGTTACGATGACGCGCTGCTGCGTCGCGAGCTGCAGCTATTCCCCGAGTGGTATGTGCGGCGTCATCTCGGCGTCGAGTTCAGCGCGCAGCAGCAGACCCTGTGGCAGCGCGCCAGTCAGCGGTTGATCGACAGCGCCCTGGCGCAGCCCAAGGTGCTGGTGCATCGTGATTATATGCCGCGCAACCTGATGTTCAGTGAGCCGAATCCAGGCGTGCTGGATTTTCAGGATGCGGTCTACGGCCCGGTGACTTATGACGTTACCTGCCTGTTCAAGGATGCCTTCCTCAGTTGGCCCGAGGCGCGCGTACGCAGCTGGCTGGAGCAGTATTGGCAACAGGCGCGTGAGGCCGGTGTGCCGGTGCAGCCGGTATGGGAGGACTTCTTGCGTGCCAGCGATTTGATGGGTGTGCAACGCCACCTCAAGGTGATCGGTATCTTCGCGCGCATTTGCCATCGTGATGGTAAGCCCAGGTACCTGGGGGATGTGCCGCGCTTCTTCTCTTATATATCGGCGGTATTGGCGCGTCGGCCGGAGCTGGCCGAGTTGGCCGAGTTGCTTGGTAGCCTGCCGCAGGAGCCGGTATGAAGGCGATGATTCTGGCCGCCGGTAAAGGTGAGCGGCTGCGCCCGCTGACCCTGCATACCCCGAAACCCTTGGTGCGTGCGGCCGGCGTGCCCTTGATCGAGTATCACGTGCGCGCATTGGCGGCGGCCGGGTTTACCGAGCTGGTGATCAACCATGCCTGGCTGGGACAGCAGATTGAGGATTACCTGGGCGATGGCTCGCGTTTCGGCGTCAACATTGCCTATTCCGCCGAAGGCGAGCCCTTGGAAACCGGCGGTGGAATCTTTCAGGCCTTGCCTTTGCTGGGCGCCCAGCCTTTTGTGCTGATCAACGGCGATATCTTTACCGACTACCCCTTTGCCGAGCTGCGTCGGCCGTTAACCGGCCTGGCCCATCTGGTGCTGATCGAGAACCCGGGTCACCACGTCAAGGGCGACTTCTGTTTGCGCGAAGGGCGGGTCACGGATGCGCAACTGGGGCAGGACAGCCTGACCTACAGCGGTATGGCGGTGTTATCGCCTGCGCTGTTTGCCGATTGCCAGGCCGGCGTCTTCGCGCTTGCGCCGTTGTTGCGCACCGCCATGGCGACAGGGCAGGTTACGGGTGAGCGGTTTGACGGTTGCTGGGTGGATGTGGGTACCCATGAGCGCCTGGCTCAGGTGCAACGTTTGCTTGAGGCGCGCGGCTGAGATGCTCTGGCCTGCGACCCTGCTGGGGGCGGTTACGGGACTGGCGCTGGCCAGTATTCCCGGTGCCATGCTCGGCGGTTTGCTGGGCCAAGTGCTGGACCGGCGCCTGCGCCTGCAGTCCTGGGCGGCTTTGCGTGAGCGCCTGGGCGGTCGCGCCGAGGTGCGTGATGAGTGGCTGCTTTTCGTGCTTTTGGGGCGGTTGGCCAAGAGCGATGGTCGCGTGCTGCCGGCGCATATTCGACAGGCGCAGGCGGAAATGCAGCGGCTGGGGTTGGATGTCGAGGGTCAGCGTCAGGCGATAGCGGCTTTTGCCCAGGGCAAGACCGGCCGCGACAGTTTGCGTGCACCGCTGCGTCGTCAGCAGGCGCATGGCGAAGCATTGCTGCGGGCCTGTTGGCGCATGGCCTGGGTGGATGGCCAGGTCGGGCAGGCCGAGCGCGAGCTGATCATGCTCTGGGGTAGGTGGCTGCAGGTGTCAAAGGCTACCCAGGCGCAGCTGAGCGCTGCCTATGCGGCGCAGCAGGGGCCGCTGGTTTCGACGGCCAGTAATGCCTACCAGCGCGCCCTGAACCTGTTGAATAGCAATGCCGATGCCGAGCCTGCGCAGATCAAACAGGCGTATCGGCGCTTATTGAGTCGTCATCATCCGGACAAGCTGGCGGGCAGCGGCGCCACGCCGGAGCAGGTACGCGAGGCGACTGAACGTACCCGGGAGTTGCACCAGGCCTATGATCTGATTCGCCAGCGCCACGGCTTCCGATAAGCGCTATTTCACCTGCAACTTCAGCGTCAGCCAGCCGCGAATGCGGCGGTAGAGCTGCTCCTGTTCGGCTTCGCGGTTGCCCGGTAGGGCCTTCATGGCGATCTGTATATAGCTGGGGTGCTTCTGCCGTTTGCTGGCTTGCGCGCGTTTGAGTGCGGCCTGGCGGTCGCTGGCGAGGTCCTTGTAGTAGAAGTCGCCGGTGGCCAGTTGCAGTTGCGGGATCAGCTCATCCAGTGGCGGGGTATAGCCGGCGGGTAATTGTGCGGCGACCAGCAGCAGGTTCTGGATCTTGGCCGGCTTGCGTTCGGCCAGGTAGCGCGCGGCCCAGTAAGCGCCGCTGCCGTGGCCGAGCAGTACGATAGTCTCGGCTTGCTGCTGCTCGGCAAAGCCGATGGCCGACTCGATGCGCGCCAATACGCGCTCGGCATGGGCTTGCTGTTGCTCCTCGATGTTTTTCACTTTGCTCGCCGCAGTGTCGGCGCTGTCGAGCTGGCTATTGCTGGTTTGTGCAGCGGCTTCATCTGTGGCTGGGCTGCCCTCGGCGCTTTCCTCTGCTGCTGCCGTCGTGGTGTCGGCAGCAGCGTCTTCTGTCGGTTCTGCAGTGGCTGGTTCGACGCGGCGCAGTGGCGGCGCATCGCTGTTGGGGTCGGGCAGGGTCAGGCTAAGGCTGTGCCAGCCAGCATTGGGCAGCTTGCTGCGCAAGGGGCCGACACTTTGCGGCCAGTCGGCAGTTTCATCGTCCCCGGGCAGGATGATCACTACCCCGCTGGGCTCGGCGACATTGGCCGGCAGCCAGAGGGCCAGAAAGGGTTCGTCGCCCGCTTTCAACTGTTGCTGCTCCTTCTGCTCCAGCCGTTGCGCCAGCGCCGTTGCGTCCACTTCGCTGCGCTCGGACAGGGGGGCGCGAGGTGTTTCGGCGGGAGTCTCTGGGCTGGCTTCAGAGGTGGCGCTGTCGCTCTCCTCAGCCTGCAGGGGTTGAACCAGCAGCAGTGCTAATAGCAGGCTGAACAGGGTGGGCCGTGTGGGGATAAAGCGGCGCATCAGGCATTCCTATCGAGGCAGGCCACTGAAGCCTAATACCTGGGCGTGCCTTTGTCAGGGCTGAATAGCTCTAAGCCCTTCAGGACTGGAGTAAGGTAAGGGTTGCTGGATCCTGCCCGGTCGTTTCCCCCTGTGGAGTGTGGTTGCGTTGAAGCGCCTGTTGATTGTTCTTTTACTGTGGCCGGCGCTGCTGTGCGCGGCCGAGAGTAATGTGTTGCCCCTGAGGCCGGCGTTTAGCGCGGAGCAGCAGGCATGGCTGAGCGATCACGAGACCCTGCGGGTTGGCCTGGTGATGCAGCCGCCCTGGGCGCAATTTGATCGCCGCCAGCAGCGCTTGTCGGGGGCCAACGTGGACCTGATAAAGCGTCTGTTACAAGGCATGGGTGTACAGGGGCAGTGGTTGCGCTTTGCTGATCAAGATCAGCTGGAAGCCGCCCTGCAGCGTGGCGAAGTGGACCTGGCTCCCGGCCTGCAGCAAACCCCGCAAGGCCTGCGGCGTTGGCGCTTTTCCGATCCGTATTTGCGCGTGCCACATCTGGTGGTGGGCGAGCGGCGCGGCAGCAGTGCGGTGGACCTTGACCGTATCGGCCGCGATGAAAAAGTTGCCGTGCGTGCGCCCAGTGCTGTGCAGGAGTACCTGCGCGTGACGCATGGCAACGTGCAGCTGCAGCCAGTGGGCAATGAACGCGAAGCGCTGGATCTGTTGTTGCGCCAAGAGGTCAGTTACGCGGTGGTGGATGAGGCGCGCCTGAGTTTATTGCTGCGTGAAACCCAGTTTGCCGGGCTGAGCATCATCGGTGACATTGGCTTGCCGCAGTTGCTGCGCATCGGCAGTCGCCGCGATGCGCCGCTGCTCGCCGATATTCTCCAGCGCACCTTGCAAGCGTTGCCCGGTGGTGAGCTTGAGCAGCTGCAGGCGCGCTGGTTTCCCCTGTCAACGCGTCAGCTGGGTAACCCGCTGGCGTTCTGGAAAGGCGTCAGTGTGTTTCTTGGCCTCATCCTGCTGACGCTGGCCGCCATTGTCCGCTACCTGCTGCTGCAGCGCCGTAGCCTGGAGCGTCAGTTGCTGGACGCCCGCGCAGTGCTCAGCCAGCGTGAGGCTGCCGAGCAGGCACTGCGGCTGAGTCAGTTCTCGATTGATAACAGCACCGTGGGCATTCTCTGGGTCAATTGGGACAGCCATGTGCGTTACGCCAACCTGGCGGCTGAACGCATGCTGGGTTATGGCCGTGACGCGTTGGTCGACATGCCGCTGGTGCAACTGGAACCTGCGCTGAGCATGGACCGCTGGCTGAGCCTCTGGCGGCAGGCGCGTGGCAGCCAGGAGCCTTTGCCCGGCTTCGAGATTGACTGTCAGCGCGCCGATGGCAGCCGCTTGCCGGTCGACGTGTCGCTGAGTTTTTTGCGCTTTGACCAGTCGGAATACCTCGTGGTGTTTATCACCGATGTCACTGAACGGCGCCGCGCGCAGGCTGCCTTGCAGGAAAGCGAAGCGCGCCTCAAAGGCATTGCCGGCAACGTGCCGGGGCTGGTATTTCGGCTGGAGCGGGCCAGCGCCGAGCAGCCGGTGGAGTTTGCCTACATCAGTGAAGCCAGCCTGGATTTGGTGGGCTACCCGGCGGCCGAGTTGCAGCGTGCAGACCGTGGCATCCGCAGCCTGGTACACCCCGAGGACCAGGCGCGCTATCACCAGACCCAGGATGCCGCGCTGCTGGGTGACTGCGATTGGCAATGGCAGGGCCGCATCCTGACCCGTGACGGTGAGCTGCGCTGGGCTGACATCAAGGCCACAGCGCGCAGCCTAGGCGAAGGGCGGGTGGTGTGGGACGGCATTGTCTGGGACATCACCGAGAACAAGCAGATCGAGCTGGCGCTGGCCGAGTCCCGTGCTCATCTGCGCGAACTGGCGGCTCACCTGGAAAGCGTCCGCGAGGAAGAAAAAGCCCGGATCGCCCGCGAGGTGCACGATGAACTCGGCCAGGTGCTGACCGTGCTCAAGCTGGAAACCGCCATGTGTGAGCTGGCCTTTGCCGGTCAGGTCGCGGGCCTGGATGAGCGTCTGACCAGCATGAAAAAGCTGATCGCCAATCTGTTCCAGTTGGTCCGCGATGTGGCCACGGCCTTGCGCCCGCCGATCCTGGATGCGGGCATTGCCTCGGCCATCGAATGGCAGGTGCGCCGCTTTGAAGCGCGTACCCAGATTCCCTGCCTGGTGGAGGTGCCCGATCACCTGCCGCCGCTCAGCGATGCCAAGGCCATTGGCCTGTTCCGCATTCTGCAGGAGGCGCTGACCAACGTAATGCGCCACGCCGGTGCGCACAGCGTGCAGGTGTACTTGCGCGTGGAGCAGGGCGAGCTGTGCCTGTGTGTGATTGACGACGGTAAAGGCTTTGCGCAGGAACCCCGCAAAGCCGGGCAATCGTTCGGCCTGGTCGGCATGCAGGAACGGGTATTTATGCTCGGCGGGCGTTTACAGATTGACAGCCAGCCAGGCGAGGGCACTACGCTGCTGGCGCATGTGGCGCTGGATGAGGAGGCACTGACGTGATTCGGGTATTGGTGGCAGAAGACCACGCCATCGTGCGTGAAGGCATCAAGCAGCTGATTGGCATGGCGCGCGACCTTGAGGTGGTGGGGGAGGCGAGCAATGGCGAGCAGTTGCTGGAGACCCTGCGCAAGGTTGAGTGCGATGTGGTGCTGCTGGATATTTCCATGCCCGGCGTCAACGGCCTTGAGGCCATTCCGCGGATCCGGGCGTTGCTGCGCCCACCGGCGATCCTGGTGCTGTCCATGCACGATGAAGCGCAGATGGCCGCGCGTGCGCTGAAGATCGGCGCAGCCGGTTACGCCACCAAAGACAGCGACCCCGCATTGTTGATCGCCGCCATCCGCAAGGTTGCCAGTGGCGGCCGTTACATCGACCCGGAACTGGCCGACCGCATGGTCTTCGAGGTGGGCCTGACGGATTCACGTCCACCCCATGCGCAGCTGTCCGAGCGTGAGTTTTCCGTGTTCGAGCGGCTGGTGCGCGGCGAAGGGGTCAACGACATTGCCCTGCACCTGGCCGTCAGCAACAAGACCGTCAGCACCCACAAGGCGCGGCTGATGCAGAAGCTCGGGCTGCAATCGGTGGCAGACCTGGTGCGCTACGCCATGGAGCACAAACTGCTCTAAAGCGGTGCTTTGCGTGCTCTTTGAGATATTGCTCTAAGGCCTCTAAGGAGCGGCTGGCGCGGCGTGCGCACGGTCTCTGTACGCGCTGGGTGAGTCGATTTTTGTAGGGCAATCCCTACAGCAGGTTCTCCCCGCGCCTGACAGCAGGTTGTCATCCAGCCCGATTATGCCCCCGCTTTAACCCCCCTAGTCTTGTGCCATCAGCGTGCAGACAACAACAAGGGTGTGGCGATGAGCGGGTCTCAGGCAAACGATGTATTGGTGAGCTTTCGTGGTGTGCAAAAAAGCTACGACGGCGAAAACCTGATCGTCAAAGATCTCAATCTGGATATCCGCAAGGGCGAATTTCTCACCCTGCTGGGGCCGTCCGGTTCGGGTAAAACCACCAGCCTGATGATGCTGGCCGGTTTCGAAACCCCCACTGCCGGCGAGATTCTGCTCGACGGGCGTTCGCTCAATCGCCTGCCGCCGCACAAGCGTGACATCGGCATGGTGTTCCAGAACTACGCCCTGTTCCCCCATATGACCGTGGCCGAAAACCTGGCTTTCCCGCTCAGCGTGCGCGGCTTGTCGCGCACCGACAGCGCCGAGCGGGTGAAGAAAGCGCTGTCCATGGTGCAGCTCGACAGTTTCCGCAACCGCTACCCCGGCCAGCTGTCCGGTGGTCAGCAGCAGCGTGTGGCGTTGGCCCGCGCCTTGGTCTTCGAGCCGCAGCTGGTGCTGATGGATGAGCCCCTCGGTGCGCTGGACAAACAACTGCGTGAGCACATGCAGATGGAGATCAAGCACCTGCATCAACGCTTGGGCGTGACCGTGGTGTACGTCACCCATGACCAGGGCGAAGCGTTGACCATGTCGGACCGCGTGGCGGTGTTCCACCAGGGCGAGATCCAGCAGATCGCCGATCCGCGCACGCTTTACGAGCAGCCGAGCAACACCTTTGTCGCCAACTTTATCGGTGAGAACAACCGCATCAGCGGCCAGCTGCTCAGCCGCGACGGTGAGCGCTGCGTGGTTGGCCTGGCCCGTGGTGAGCAGGTCGAGGCACTGGCGGTCAACGTCGGTGCGCTGGGCGAGTCCGTGACCCTGTCGATTCGTCCCGAGCGCGTGCGCCTCAATGGCCATAGCGATGCCTGCCGCAACCGTTTCTCCGGGCGTGTGGCCGAGTTCATCTACCTGGGCGACCACGTGCGCATCCGCATGGAGGTATGTGGCAAACAGGATTTCTACGTCAAGCAGCCCGTGGCCGAGCTGGATGCCAACCTCGCGGTGGGCGATCTGGTGCCGTTGGGCTGGCATGTCGAGCATGCCCGCGCCCTCGACCCGCTGCAGGCCGACTGACCGAACACTAAACCCGTCCTAAATGACACAGAGGAGCTAACAACAATGATCAAATCCCTGAAGCTCGCGGCCCTGGCCGCTGGCGTGGCCTGCGCCATGCCCGCCCTGGCGGCGGACCTGACCGCCATTTCGTTTGGTGGCGCGAGCAAGGATGCGCAAGTCAAAGCCTTTTACGAACCCTTTGAAAAAGCCACCGGCAACAAGATCCTCGCCGGTGAGTACAACGGCGAAATGGCCCGTGTCAAAGCCATGGTCGACACCAACAGCGTGAGCTGGAACCTGGTGGAAGTGGAGTCGCCGGAGCTGGCCCGTGGCTGCGACGAAGGCCTGTTCGAGACCCTCGATCCGGCCCAGTTTGGTGACCAGAACAATTTCGTCAAAGGCGCGATTCAGCCCTGTGGCGTGGGCTTCTTTGTCTGGTCCACGGTGCTGGCCTACAACGCCGACAAACTGGCCAAGGCGCCAACCGGCTGGGCGGATTTCTGGGATGTGAAGCAGTTCCCCGGCAAGCGTGGCCTGCGCAAGGGCGCCAAATACACCCTGGAATTTGCCCTGATGGCGGACGGCGTTGCCCCGGCTGAGGTTTATAGCGTGCTGGCCACCCGTGATGGGGTTGACCGGGCCTTCCGCAAGCTCGATGAACTCAAGCCGCATATCCAGTGGTGGGAAGCCGGTGCACAGCCGCCGCAGTATTTGGCCTCCGGTGATGTGGTGATGAGCTCGGCCTACAACGGCCGCATCGCTGCCGTGCAAGCCGAGAGCAACCTGCAAGTGGTGTGGACCGGCGGTATCTATGACTTCGACTCCTGGGCCATCCCGCGTGGGGCGAAGAACCAGGAGCTGGCTAAGGAATTCATCGCGTTCTCGGTACAGCCCGAGGCGCAGAAAGTCTTTTCCGAGAACATCGCCTACGGTCCGGCCAACAAGCAAGCCATCGATCTGTTGGCCCCTGAGCGCCTCAACGTGATGCCGACCACCCCGGAAAACATCAAGGATCAGGTGGCCATCGATGTGGTGTTCTGGGCCGACTACGGCGAGCAACTGGAGCAGCGCTTCAATGCTTGGGCCGCGCGTAACTGAGTGTGTGACCTCGCGCCTGGCCGGCCTGTAACCGGCCAGGCGACCTGAATTCTTCGTCGCCTGCGGGCGACACCTGTTTGCGGAGTTGTTCATGGCCAGTGTCCTGTCCGCCACTGATACCGATTTGCAAGGGGCCGGCCCCAGCCTCAAACAGAAGCTGGCGCGCGCCGAACGGTTCAACCGCCTGAAGTCCAAGGCGTTGATTCTGCCGTTGGTGATCTTCCTGCTGCTGACCTTTATCGTGCCCATCGTGGCGCTGTTATGGCGCAGCGTGGACAACCCCGAGGTGGTCAGCAGCCTGCCGCAGACTGTGGTGGCGATTGAGGCCTGGGATGGTCGTGGCTTGCCCGATGAGGCGGTTTATCGGGCCATGGCCCTCGATATTGTCGAGGCGCGGCAACAGCGGGTGCTGGGCGACTTGTCCAAGCGCCTGAACATGGAACTGGCCGGCTACCGCAGCCTGATCAACAGCACCGCGCGCAAGCTGCCGTTTGCCGCTGAGCCTGACTCGTACAAGGCGGCGCTCGAAGCCCTGGATGAGCGTTGGGGGGACCCGGCCTATTGGCAAGTGGTGCGCCGCAACACCAGCAGCGTGACGCCTTACTACCTGCTGGCGGCGCTGGACCACCGGATTGATGACCTGGGCGAATTGGCCAGTGCCACCCCGGATCAAGCCATTTACCTGGATATTTTCACCCGCACCTTCTGGATGAGCCTGGTGATCACCGCCATCTGCCTGGTGCTGGCGTATCCGCTGGCCTACCTGCTGGCGATTCTGCCGACCCGGCAGAGCAACCTGTTGATGATCCTGGTGCTGCTGCCGTTCTGGACCTCGATCCTGGTGCGGGTCGCTGCGTGGATCGTGCTGCTGCAGTCAGGCGGGTTGATCAACAGTGCGTTGATGTCGGTCGGCATCATTGATGAACCCATGCAGCTGGTGTTCAACCGCAGCGGCGTCTACATCGCCATGGTGCACATCATGCTGCCCTTTATGATTTTGCCGATCTACAGCGTGATGAAGGGCATCTCGCCGACCTATATGCGTGCGGCGGTGTCGCTGGGCTGTCACCCGTTCGCCAGCTTCTGGCGGGTGTACTTTCCGCAGACCCTGGCCGGTGTCGGCGCTGGCTGCCTGTTGGTGTTTATCCTGTCGATTGGCTACTACATCACCCCGGCACTGCTGGGCAGTCCGAACGATCAGATGATCAGTTACTTCGTCGCCTTCTACACCAACAGTTCGATCAACTGGGGCATGGCCACCGCCCTCGGCGGCCTGCTGCTGACTGCCACGCTGGTGCTGTACGTGGTGTACAGCTGGCTGGTCGGCGCCAGCAAGCTGAGGTTGGGATAAAACAGCCTGCGCCGCAGGCCAATTTGCACCCCTCTCCCACGGGAGACGACTGCATGGATGCAGGAGGTAGGGCGACGCAGGATGCCAAAGCCGAGGGTGCCCGCAGGGCGGGTGAGGGATCGCAGGCGTTACACGGTCCGCTTTTGCTTCTCGGCTCCACCTAAAGATTGATTGGAGAACCTTTATGCTCAGCCCCTATATGTCGCCCATCGAACGCATCTGGCACTACAGCCTGCGCAGCCTCTGCGCCCTGGTGCTGCTGTTTCTGATTCTGCCGGTGCTGGTGATCATCCCGCTGTCGTTCAACTCCGGCAGTTTTCTGGTGTACCCGCTGCAGGGGTTTTCTCTGCGCTGGTATGAGGACTTCTTCACCTCGGCTGAGTGGATGCGCTCGCTGAAAAACAGCCTGATCATTGCCCCCGCGGCCACGCTGCTGGCGATGGTGTTCGGTACGCTGGCCGCGATTGGTCTGACCCGTGGCGAGTTTCGTGGCAAGGCGCTGGTGATGAGCCTGCTGATTTCGCCCATGGTGGTGCCGGTGGTGATAGTCGGGGTGGCCAGCTACCTGTTTTTCGCACCGCTGGGCCTGGGCAACAGCTATCTGTCACTCATCGTGGTGCATGCGGTGCTCGGTGTGCCGTTTGTCATCATCACCGTGTCGGCCACCTTACAGGGCTTCAACTACAACCTGGTGCGCGCCGCTGCCAGTCTGGGTGCTTCGCCGCTGACCGCGTTTCGCCGGGTCACCTTGCCATTGATCGCGCCGGGGGTGATCAGCGGGGCGCTGTTTGCCTTTGCCACATCCTTTGATGAAGTGGTGGTGACCCTGTTCCTCGCCGGCCCCGAGCAAACCACCCTGCCGCGGCAGATGTTCAGCGGCATCCGCGAGAACCTGTCGCCGACCATCGCCGCCGCCGCGACCCTGCTGATCGGTTTCTCCATCCTGCTGTTGCTGACCCTTGAATGGCTGCGCGGGCGCAGCGAGAAACTGCGCACCCAGCAACCCACCTGATTCGCCGAACAACCAGAGAGCCCTATGAGCCTGCAATTGAATGACCCCAGCCTGCTGCGCCAGCAGGCCTATGTGAACGGCCAGTGGTGTGAAGCCGACAACGGTGCACGAACCGAGATCCGCAACCCGGCGACCGATGAAGTGATCGGCAGCGTGCCGAATATGGGCCGTGCGGAAACCCGCCGCGCCATCGAGGCTGCACAAGTGGCGCAACCGGCTTGGCGTGCCCTCACCGCCAAGGAGCGAGCGACCCGTCTGCGCCAGTGGTTCAACCTGATCATGGCCAATCAGGAAGACCTGGCGCGGATCATGACCGCCGAGCAGGGCAAGCCCCTGGCCGAAGCCCGTGGCGAGATTGCCTACGCGGCCTCGTTTATCGAGTGGTTTGCCGAGGAGGCCAAGCGCGCCTATGGCGATGTGATTCCGGGCCACGCCACGGACAAGCGCATTCTGGTGCAGAAGGAGCCGGTGGGCGTGACGGCCGCCATCACGCCGTGGAACTTCCCCAGTGCCATGATCACCCGCAAAGCCGGCCCGGCGCTGGCCGTGGGCTGCGCCATGGTGCTCAAGCCTGCGCCGCAGACGCCGTTTTCGGCCCTGGCCCTGGCGGCGTTGGCCGAGCGCGCGGGGATTCCGGCGGGCCTGCTTAGCGTGATCCCGGCGGACGTGGACGCCAGCCGCGACGTGGGCGGCGAGCTGTGTGACAACCCCATCGTGCGCAAGCTGAGCTTTACCGGTTCCACCGGCGTCGGCATCAAGCTGATGCAGCAGTGCGCGCCGAGCCTGAAGAAGCTGTCGCTGGAACTGGGCGGCAACGCGCCCTTTATCGTCTTCGACGACGCCGACCTGGATGCGGCGGTGGAAGGGGCGATCATCTCCAAGTACCGCAACGCTGGGCAGACCTGCGTGTGCGCCAATCGCCTGTATGTGCAGGCCGGCGTGTATGACGCCTTTGCCGAAAAACTGCGGGCGGCGGTGGCCAAGCTCAAGGTCGGCAACGGCATGCAGGAGGGCATCACCACCGGCCCGCTGATCAATGCCGAGGCCGTGGCCAAGGTGCAGCGCCATCTGCATGACGCCCTGGAAAAGGGTGCAACCCTGCTGGCCGGCGGCAACAGCCTGGGCGGCAACTTCTTTGAGCCGACCATAGTCTCCGGCGTTACCTCCGCGATGGCGGTGGCCCGCGAGGAAACCTTCGGCCCGCTGGCGCCGCTGTTCCGCTTTAGCGACGAGGCCGAGGTGATCCGCCAGGCCAACGACACCGAGTTCGGTTTGGCCGCCTACTTCTACGCCCGTGACCTGGGCCGCGTATTCCGTGTGGCCGAGGCCCTGGAGTACGGCATGGTCGGCATCAACACCGGGGTGATCTCCACCGAGGTGGCGCCCTTTGGCGGCATGAAGTCTTCGGGGCTGGGCCGTGAAGGTTCGAAATATGGCTTAGACGAGTATCTGGAAATCAAATATCTGTGCCTCGGAATCTAAGCCGGGCCTGAATCCGTAGGGTGGAAGACCGCGAGCGTCTTCCACCACCTGAATAACCTGCACTCCCGACGAGGACCTTATGAGCAAGACCAACGAATCCCTGATGCAACGCCGCACCGCCGCCGTACCCCGCGGCGTGGGCCAGATCCACCCGATCTTCGCCGACAAGGCTGCGAACGCCACCGTGACCGACGTCGAAGGCCGCGAGTTTATCGACTTCGCCGGCGGTATCGCGGTGCTCAACACCGGCCACTTGCACCCCAAAGTGGTGGCCGCGGTGCAGCAGCAGCTGACCAAGCTGAGCCACACCTGCTTCCAGGTGCTGGCCTACGAGCCCTACGTCGAGCTGTGCGAGAAGGTTAACGCCAAGGTGCCGGGCGACTTCGCCAAGAAGACCCTGCTGGTCACCACCGGCTCCGAGGCCGTGGAAAACTCGATCAAGATCGCCCGCGCCGCCACCGGCCGTGCCGGGGTGATCGCCTTCACCGGTGGCTACCACGGCCGCACCATGATGACCCTGGGCCTGACCGGTAAAGTGGTGCCCTACTCGGCCGGCATGGGCCTGATGCCCGGTGGCATCTTCCGCGCCCAGTACCCCTGCGAACTGCATGGCGTCAGCACGGATGACGCGATCGCCAGCATCGAGCGGATCTTCAAGAACGATGCCGAGCCGCGCGATATCGCCGCGATCATCATCGAGCCGGTGCAGGGCGAGGGCGGTTTCTACGTCGCGCCGAAGGACTTCATGCAGCGCCTGCGTGCCCTCTGTGATCAGCACGGCATCCTGCTGATCGCCGACGAAGTGCAGACCGGCGCCGGGCGTACCGGCACCTTCTTCGCCATGGAACAGATGGGCGTCGCCGCCGATTTGACCACCTTCGCCAAATCCATCGCCGGCGGTTTCCCGGTGGCCGGTGTATGCGGCAAGGCGGAATATATGGACGCGATTGCGCCCGGTGGATTGGGCGGCACCTATGCCGGCAGCCCGATTGCCTGCGCCGCGGCCCTGGCGGTGATGGAGGTGTTCGAGGAAGAAAAACTGCTGGAGCGCTGCAAGGCCATGGGCGAGCGTCTGGTCACCGGCCTCAAAGCCATTCAGGCCAAGCACAACAGCATCGGCGAAGTGCGCGCTCTCGGCGCCATGATTGCCATGGAACTGTGCGAAGGCGGTGATGTGCACAAACCCAACGCCGCGCTGACCGGGCAGATCGTGGCCAAGGCGCGTGACAAGGGCCTGATCCTGCTGTCCTGCGGTACTTACGGCAACGTGTTGCGCGTGCTGGTGCCGCTGACCGCCGAAGACGCCTTGCTCGACCGTGGCCTGGCGATCATCGCCGAGTGTTTCGCCGAACTGGCCTAAGGCCAAACCCGTAGGGTGGATGACGCTTCATCCATCCACCAAACCCAGGGTGGATGGAAACGGCGCCATCCACCCTACGCGCTGCCTGCCGACCATCGTCCCAGCGACGCCTGAGAATTCGCTCGGGTACAATGCGCGCCTTTCGTGAATGCCACCGAGGTGCGTTATGCAACCCTTCGCCATTGCTCCGTCGATTCTTTCCGCCGATTTCGCCCGCTTGGGTGAGGAAGTGGACAAGGTGCTCGCCGCCGGGGCTGACATCGTGCACTTCGATGTGATGGACAACCACTATGTGCCCAACCTGACTATCGGCCCGATGGTCTGCGCGGCGCTGCGCAAGTACGGCATCACCGCGCCGATTGACGCGCACCTGATGGTCAAGCCGGTGGACCGCATCATCGGCGACTTTATCGAGGCGGGCGCCAGCTATATCACCTTCCACCCGGAAGCCAGCGAGCATATCGACCGCTCCCTGCAGCTGATCCGCGATGGCGGCTGCAAGGCTGGCCTGGTGTTTAACCCGGCCACCCCGCTGGAGGTGCTCAAGCACGTCATGGACAAGGTCGACATGATTCTGCTGATGAGCGTCAACCCGGGTTTCGGCGGGCAGAAATTTATTCCCCATACCCTGGAAAAACTCAGAGAAGCGCGCGCGCTGATCGACGCCAGCGGCCGCGAGATTCGCCTGGAGATCGACGGCGGGGTCAATGTGCAGAACATCCGCGAAATCGCCGCGGCGGGCGCCGACACCTTTGTCGCCGGCTCGGCGATTTTCAATCAGCCGGACTACAAGGCTGTGATCGACGCCATGCGCGCCGAGCTGGCTCAGGCGCGCGGGTGATTCTGCTGCGCGAGCTGTTCCAGGGCGAGTTGCCGCGCCTGGTGATGTTCGACCTGGACGGCACCCTGGTGGATTCGGTGCCGGACCTGGCCGCCGCCATCGACAAGACCTTGCTGTTGCTCGGCCTGCCGGCAGCGGGCATCGAGCAGGTGCGCGACTGGGTCGGCAATGGCGCGCGGGTGCTGGTGCGTCGCGCCCTGGCGGGTGGCCTGCAGCATGAACATATAGACGAGGCCCGCACCGAACAGGCGCTGGCGCTGTTTATGCAGCACTACGCCGAAAACCACGCCCTGACCCAGGTCTACCCCGGCGTGCGGCCCACCCTGGACTGGCTGCGTGAGCAACAGGTTGAGCTGGCGATTGTCACCAACAAGCCCGAGCGTTTTGTCGCGCCGCTGCTGGATGAAAAGGGCCTGGGTGGCTATTTCCGCTGGATTGTCGGCGGCGACACCCTGCCGCAGCAGAAACCCGACCCGGCAGCGCTGCTGCATGTGCTGCAGCTGGCGCGGGTGGAGGCGGCGCAGGCGCTGTTTGTTGGCGACTCGCGTAATGATGTGCTGGCGGCCAGGGCGGCTGGCGTGCCCTGTGTGGCGCTGAGCTACGGCTACAACCATGGTCGGCCGATTGCCGAAGAGAACCCCGCGTACGTACTGGCTAACCTGACGGGGCTGCTGCACCCCGCCGAACCCCCGATTTTGCCGGGGCTTGCGGGTTGATTCGCTTCCGGCCCTGCGCTAGTGTGGCCGAACTCCAATCCCGCCTGAATTAAGAGAGCTTCGTGGTGGTTACCTGCACGCGCCGGTCGGCAAGCACCGACATGAAAATCATCAAGGCCCTGGCCCGTTGGCGCTGGCGCCCCTGACTTGATCTTGGCCGCTTAGGCGGCGCGTTTGCACACGACCGTATTACCTCAAGCCACGAGGCTGCTCATGACCCGCGAAGAATTCCTGCGTTTAGCCGCTGCCGGCTATAACCGTATTCCTGTTGCCTGCGAAACCCTGGTGGATTTCGACACCCCGCTGTCGATCTACCTGAAGCTGGCCGATGAGGCCAATACCTATCTGCTCGAGTCCGTGCAGGGCGGCGAGAAATGGGGGCGTTATTCCATTATCGGCCTGCCGGCGCGCACCGTGCTGCGCGCCTATGGCCACGAGGTGACGATCAACGTGGACGGCGTCGAGGTCGAACGTCACCACTGCGAAGACCCTTTGGCCTTTGTCGAGCAGTTCCAGGGGCGCTACAAGGTGCCGACCCTGGCGGGCCTGCCGCGTTTTAACGGCGGCCTGGTGGGCTACTTCGGCTATGACAGCGTGCGTTATGTCGAGCCCAAGCTGGCCATGGGCGTCAACCCGGATGCCCTGGGTACGCCGGATATCCTGCTGATGGTCTCCGATGCCGTGGTGGTGTTCGACAACCTGGCGGGCAAGATGCACGCCATCGTGCTGGTTGATCCGGCCGATGCAGGTGCGCTGGAACAGGGCCAGGCGCGCCTGCAGGAGATTTTGCACAAGCTGCGCCAGCCGATTACCCCGCGTCTGGGCGTGGACCTGGCCGCAGCCAGTGGTCCGGAGCCGGATTTCGTCTCCAGCTTCAAACGCGATGATTACGAAGATGCGGTCCGGGCGATCAAGGAGTACATCCTCGCCGGCGACTGCATGCAGGTGGTGATCTCCCAGCGCATGTCGATCCCCTTCAAGGCCGCGCCGATTGATCTGTATCGCGCGCTGCGCTGCATCAACCCAACCCCCTATATGTACTTCTTCAACTTCGGCGACTTCCATGTAGTCGGCAGCTCGCCGGAAGTGCTGGTGCGCCTGGAGGACGGCCTGGTCACGGTGCGGCCGATTGCCGGCACCCGCCCGCGCGGCGCCAGTGAGGAGGCCGACCTGGCCCTGGAAGAGGACCTGCTGTCCGATGCCAAGGAAGTCGCCGAGCACCTGATGCTGATCGACCTGGGCCGCAACGATGTCGGCCGGGTGGCCAGCACCGGCAGCGTCAAGCTCACCGAGAAGATGGTGATCGAGCGCTATTCCAACGTTATGCATATCGTCTCCAACGTCACCGGCCAGTTGAAGCAAGGCCTTACCGCCATGGACGCGCTGCGCGCCATCCTGCCGGCCGGCACCCTGTCCGGGGCGCCAAAGATTCGCGCCATGCAGATCATCGACGAGCTGGAGCCGGTCAAACGCGGCGTCTATGGCGGCGCGGTGGGCTACCTGGCGTGGAACGGCAATATGGACACCGCCATCGCCATTCGTACCGCGGTGATCAAGGACGGCGAGCTGCATGTGCAGGCCGGTGCCGGCATCGTCGCCGACTCGGTGCCGGCCCTGGAGTGGGAAGAGACGCTGAACAAGCGTCGCGCCATGTTCCGCGCCGTTGCCCTCGCCGAACAAACTGCCGAATAAGGGGTTGTGCCATGCTGCTGATGATCGATAACTACGACTCCTTTACCTACAACGTGGTGCAGTACCTGGGCGAACTGGGTGCCGATGTCCACGTAATTCGCAATGACGAACTGTCGATTGCCGAGATCGAGGCGCTGCAGCCCGAACGTATCGTGGTCTCCCCTGGACCCTGCACGCCGAGCGAGGCGGGGGTGTCCATCGAGGCCATTCTGCATTTCGCCGGCAAACTGCCGATTCTCGGTGTGTGCCTCGGCCACCAGAGCATCGGCCAGGCCTTCGGCGGCGATGTGGTGCGCGCGCGCCAGGTGATGCACGGCAAGACCAGCCCGGTATTCCACCGCGACCTGGGTGTATTCGCCGGGTTGAACAACCCGCTGACGGTAACCCGCTACCATTCATTGGTGGTCAAGCGCGACACCCTGCCGGACTGCCTGGAGGTCACCGCCTGGACCCAGCTGGAAAACGGCGAGGTGGACGAAATCATGGGCCTGCGCCACAAGACCCTGCATATTGAGGGCGTGCAGTTCCACCCTGAGTCGATCCTCACCGAACAGGGCCACGAGCTGTTCGCCAACTTCCTCAAACAACAAGGAGGCCTGCGCCGATGAACATCAAGGAAGCCCTCAACCGGGTGGTCAGCCAGCTCGACCTGAGCACAGAAGAAATGCAGGACGTGATGCGCGAGATCATGACCGGGCAGTGCACGGATGCGCAGATCGGCGCCTTTCTGATGGGCATGCGCATGAAAAGCGAGACCATCGACGAGATCGTCGGCGCGGTCTCGGTGATGCGTGAGCTGGCCAGCCATGTGCACCTGGACAGCCTCGAGCATGTGGTCGATGTGGTCGGCACCGGTGGCGATGGTGCGAATATCTTCAACGTGTCGACGGCGGCGAGCTTTGTCGTCGCGGCCGCCGGTGGCAAGGTGGCCAAGCACGGTAACCGTGCGGTATCGGGCAAGAGCGGCAGTGCCGACCTGCTCGAAGCGGCCGGTATCTACCTGAGCCTGACGCCTGCGCAGGTGGCGCGTTGCATCGACAGCGTCGGCGTCGGCTTTATGTTTGCCCAGGTGCATCACTCGGCGATGAAGCACGCCGCCGTGCCGCGCCGTGAACTGGGCCTGCGCACCATGTTCAATATGCTCGGCCCGCTGACCAATCCGGCCGGGGTCAAGCATCAGGTGGTCGGCGTATTCAGCCAGGCCCTGTGCCGGCCGCTGGCCGAGGTGCTCAAGCGTCTGGGTAGCCAGCATATTCTGGTGGTGCATTCACGTGATGGCCTGGATGAGTTCAGCCTGGCGGCTGCGACCCATGTGGCGGAGCTGAAGGACGGGCAGATCAGCGAGTACGAGGTGCTGCCGGAAGACCTCGGGCTGAAGAGTCAGAGCCTGATCGGCCTGGCGGTGGAAAGCCCGGAGGCATCGCTGGCGTTGATCCGCGATGCCCTGAGCAAGCGCAAGACCGAAGCCGGGCAGAAGGCCGCGGACATGATTGTGCTGAATGCGGGCGCGGCGCTGTATGCGGCGGATCTGGCTGCTAGCCTGAAAGAGGGCGTGCACCTGGCTCACGATGCCTTGCACACCGGCCTGGCCTGGGAGAAATTGCAGGAGTTGGTGTCCTTTACCGCCGTATTCAAAGAGGAGAATGCCGGGTGAGTATTCCAACCGTTCTGGAGAAAATCCTCGCGCGCAAGGCTGAGGAAGTGGCGGCTCGTCGCGCCATTCATAGCCTGGCCGAAATCGAGCAGCAAGCCCGTAGTGCCGACCCGGTGCGCGGTTTCGCTCAGGCACTGCTGGCTCAGGCCAAGCGCAAGCAACCGGCGGTGATCGCCGAGATCAAGAAGGCTTCGCCGAGCAAGGGCGTGCTGCGTGAGCATTTCGTGCCCGCCGAGATTGCCCAGAGCTATCAGGCGGGTGGGGCCACCTGCCTGTCGGTGCTGACCGATATCGACTTCTTCCAGGGTGCCGATGCCTACCTGCAGCAGGCGCGGGCCGCCTGCAAGCTGCCGGTGATCCGCAAGGATTTTATGCTCGACCCCTATCAGATCGTTGAAGCCCGCGCCCTGGGCGCCGACTGCGTGCTGCTGATCGTCTCGGCCCTGGAAGACGGGCAGATGGCCGAACTGGCGGCGACTGCCAAGGCTTTCGATCTCGATGTGCTGGTGGAAGTACACGACGGCGATGAGCTGGAGCGCGCGCTGAAAACCCTGGATACGCCGCTGCTGGGTATCAACAACCGCAACCTGCACACCTTCGAACTCAATCTGGAAACCACCCTCGACCTGCTGCCACGGATTCCCCGCGATCGCCTGGTGGTGACCGAGAGCGGCATCCTCAACCGTGCCGATGTCGAGCTGATGGAAATCAGCGAGGTGTATGCCTTCCTGGTCGGCGAGGCCTTTATGCGCGCCGACAATCCCGGGGCGGAGCTGGAGCGCCTGTTCTTCCCCGAGCGCAAGCGGGTGATCGCTGCGCCTGACGTGGACTGAAACCGCCGATATAAAAAAGCCGACGCATGCGTCGGCTTTTTTATATCTTCAGCATACGACTTAGCGCGTGCCGAACACCACCATGGTCTTGCCTTTGACGTTGACCAGGCCTTGCTCTTCCAGGGCCTTGAGCACGCGGCCAACCATCTCGCGGGAGCAGCCGACGATGCGGCCGATTTCCTGACGGGTGATCTTGATCTGCATGCCATCTGGGTGGGTCATGGCGTCGGGTTGCTTGCACAGATCGAGCAGGGTGCGCGCGACACGGCCGGTGACGTCGAGGAAGGCCAGGTCGCCGACCTTGCGTGTGGTGTTGCGCAGGCGCTCAGCCATCTGACTGCCGATGGCGTAGAGAATGTCCGGGTCCTGCTGGGTGAGTTCGCGAAATTTGGCGTAGCTCAGCTCCGCCACTTCGCACTCGGTCTTGGCGCGCACCCAGGCGCTGCGTTCTTTCTCGGTGCCGTCCTTTTCGAACAGACCCATCTCGCCGAAGAAGTCCCCGGAGTTCAGATAGGCGATGATCATTTCGCGGCCATCATCGTCTTCAATCAGGATGGTGACCGAGCCCTTGACAATAAAGAACAGGGTTTCGCAGCGATCGCCGGCATAAATGATGGTGCTCTTGGCCGTATAGCGACGGCGGTGGCAATGCGCGAGGAGTTTATCGAGATTTTTTATTTTTGGTGTAAGGGTGATAGCAACCATGCCCGAATCCCGAATTTATAAGAGTAAGCCGTTGTATGGCTGGCGTTTCTAATAATAGTTATCTGCACAAGTGTGCCAGTAATCCGGCGTCAGCTTAACAGAGCTTCTCCGCACAGGGCCCGTTTTGCGACGTAGCTAACATCTGGCCGGGAACTTTGCGGCCCCTGTCGGTATCGGGTTGCTAAAAGTGCTGTGCTAAGCTGCCGATCCTTTTTAACAGCGGAGCCTGAGTAATGAAAGCGCGTATTCAGTGGGCCGGCGACGCCCTGTTTATCGGTGAGTCGGGCAGCGGCCATGCGGTGGTAATGGACGGCCCGCCGGAGAGCGGTGGACGCAACCTGGGTGTGCGCCCCATGGAGATGGTGCTGATCGGTTTGGGCGGCTGCAGCAACTTCGATGTGGTCAGCATTCTGAAAAAATCCCGCCAGGCGGTGGAGAGCTGCGAGGCCTTTCTGGAAGCTGAGCGCGCCGCCGAAGAGCCCAAGGTGTTTACCAAGATCCACCTGCATTTCGTGGTCAAGGGCCGAGGCTTGAAAGAGGCTCAGGTCAAACGTGCGGTTGAGCTGTCGGCGGAAAAATACTGCTCGGCCTCAATCATGCTGGGCCGTGGCGGGGTCGAGATTACCCACGACTACGAGATTATCGAGCTGGGCGAGTAAAGCGCTGCAGCGATCCAGCGACATGAAAAAGGGCACCGCGGTGCCCTTTTCTGTGCCTGTGATTGCGCCCTAGACGCGATAGGTGGTGTGGGTCATCACCTTGGCCAGCAGGCTCATGCCGAATTTCACCGGCGCCGGGAAGCGCAGGCCGCCAGCATCCAGGGCGTTGCAGGCATGCTGCTGTTCATCGACGCGCATCTGCTCGAGAATCGCGCGGGATTTCTGGTCTTCCAGCGGGATCTGCTGCAGGTGTTCATCGAGGTGTTTGACCACCTGATCTTCGGTGGCGGCAACAAATCCCAGGCTGACCTTGTCGCTGATCAGCCCTGCGGCCGCGCCGACGCCAAAGGACAGGCCGTAGAACAGCGGGTTGAGGATGCTCGGCTGGCTGCCCAGTTGGCGGATACGCTGTTCACACCAGGCCAGATGATCAATTTCTTCATCGGCGGCATGCTCCATGGCCTTGCGCACCTGTGGCAGCTTGGCGGTCAGGGCCTGACCCTGGTACAGCGCCTGGGCGCAGACCTCGCCGGTATGGTTGATGCGCATCAGGCCGGCAACATGCTGGGCCTGCTGTTCATCCAGCTCCGCATCCGCCTGCACGATGGCCGGCGATGGTCGGCTTGGTTGGCCGCTAAAGGGCAACAAGGTCCGCAGCGCGGCATCGGCTTGCAGTAACAGGCGGTCAACAGGTGAGAAGTGACGTTCGCTGGCCATAGGGACCTCCGGCGATGACTACGGCGGCCAGTTTACTCCAAGCGCGGGAGAAGGTCTGTTGACGTTTCGTCGCAGCCTTGTCTCATGGCAGCTCGCGCAGTACACGAAAACCCAGGGCGTAGTCCTTGTGCTGCGGCTGCTTCATATCGCGCTGGCTGCTGCGCAGGTAGCTGGGGCCGCTGTTCCAGGCGCCGCCGCGCACTACCCGCGGGCTTTGGTCGAGCAGGCTGGCCGGTTGCTGCTCGCTGCCATCGAAAGGGCTGGCAAAGCGTGAGGCGGTCCATTCCCAGACGTTGCCGGCGCTGTCATGCAGGCCGAAGGCATTGGCGGCAAATTGGCCGATGCGTTCGGTCTTGTTCTGGATCAGCCGCGAGGTGGCGCAGCCACGGCAATGGGCGCGCGGTCGGGTTTCCGGGCTGTCGAGCTGTTCGCCCCACCAGTAGTAGCTGGTACTGCCGGCGCGGGCGGCATATTCCCACTCGGCTTCGGTGGGCAGGCGATAGCGCTGGCCGGTGACTTTAGTCAGCCATTGACTGTAGGCCTGGGCTTGGTGCCAGGACACATGAATCACTGGCCGCTGCGCCGACAGTCCCCAGCCCTCGGCGTCCGGCATTGCTGTAGCGGTGGCCTCGGCGTAGTGCTGCCAGTCGGCAAAGCTTACTTCGTAGCGGCCGATGGCGAACGCTTGGTTGATTTCGATGGGGGTAAGCGGGCGCTCGTTATGGTTACCGCGGCCGCTGTGGTCACCCAGCAGATAGCGCCCGGTCGGCAGCACAACCAGCTGCGGTCCTTGCTGGCCCTTGGGGAGGGCGTCGCTGAACACGCTGCCAGACGTGTGCGCCCGCGCGGGGTTGCCAATCAGCAGGGCGAGCGTGGTTAATGCGCCGAGTAATAAACGAGTCAACCCGGAGGCCATGTCATCTGCCGCTGACCCAGTACGTGCATATGGATGTGATGCACCGTCTGGCCGCCCAGGTCATTGCAGTTCATCACCACGCGAAAACCGTCGTCGCAGCCTTGCTCCTTGGCCAGGCGCTGGGCGGTGAAGAGGATGTGCCCAGCCAGCGGCTTGTCCGCCTCGCTCAGGTCATTAAGGGTGCTGATGTGTTTTTTCGGGATCACCAGAAAGTGCACCGGTGCTTGTGGGCCGATATCGTGGAAGGCAATCACCTGGTCATCTTCATAAAGCTTGCGCGCCGGTATTGCACCAGCGACGATCTTGCAAAATAGACAGTCCATGGACGGTCTCCCGGCCGGTATTGATCGAGGCTCGAGTTTAGTGGACAAGGAGCGTGGGTGAAAAACGATATTCATGATCTGGGCTTGGTGCTGGATTCCAAGACCAAGCTTGTATTAATTGAGTCCTGGGATGAGCTGCGGGTGCTGCAAACCCTGACCAGCCTGGCGGTGCGCCGCAGTCTGGGCTTGCAGGTTTGGTCGGTGACTGAGGGCTTGCAGCGCGTGGGCTATTCCATTCAGGAGCCCGTCGACAGCGCCACCCTGGAGCCAGAAACCGCCCTGCGCCTGATCAAGGCTGATACGCAACCGACGCTGTATGTGCTGTGCGACCTGCATCCGTTTCTTGACGACAACCCCAAGCTGGTGCGCCTGCTCAAGGAAATCGCCATGAGCGAACAGCCCAGTAAGCCGACCCTGGTGCTGGTATCCCACGCCTGCAAATTGCCGCCGGAAGTGCAGCGTTACGCCTCGCGCTTCAGCCTGGCGCTGCCCTCCGCGGAGGAGCTACTGGCCATTGTGCGCGACGAGGCCACCGCCTGGAGCGCGGGCAACCGCAACGCCCGAGTGCGTACCGATAACCGCACCCTGCAGCAGGTGGTGAAGAACCTGCGTGGCCTCAGTCACGCCGAGGCCCGTGGGCTGGCGCGCAATGTGATTTGCGATGACGGCGCGATTACCCAGGAAGACCTGCCGGAGCTGAATAAAACCAAGTTCAAGCTCCTCGATCTCGATGGCGTATTGAGCTTCGAGTACGACACCGCGCGCTTTGCCGAGGTTGGCGGCTTGAGCAATCTCAAGCGCTGGCTGGGGGATCGGCAGAGCATCTTTCTCGAAGGCAAAGGCGTCGATCTGCCCAAGGGCGTGCTGCTGGTTGGTGTCCAGGGCGGCGGCAAGAGCCTGGCCGCCAAGGCCATCGCCGGCCTCTGGGGCTTGCCCCTGCTGCGCCTGGATTTTGCCTGCCTGTACAACAAGTTCTTCGGCGAGACCGAGCGCAACCTGCGTGAAGCCTTGAAGCTGGCCGAGCAGATGGCGCCTTGTGTGTTGTGGATGGATGAAATCGAAAAGGGCCTAGCCAGCGGCGATCACGATGGTGGCGTCAGCCAGCGGGTGCTCGGCACCCTGTTGACCTGGATGGCCGAGCGCAAGGCACCGGTGTTTATGGTGGCCACCGCCAACGTCATCTCGCGATTGCCGCCGGAGCTGGTGCGCAAGGGGCGTTTCGATGAGCTGTTCTTCGTCGACCTGCCGGATGCGGCGGTGCGGGCCGAGATCTTCCGTATTCACCTGGCGCGGCGTGAGCTGGAGGTGACTGATTTTGACCTGACGCAGCTGGCGGCGGCCAGCGGCGGGTTCTCCGGTGCGGAGATCGAACAGGCGGTGGTCAGCGCCCTGTATGCCGCACAAGCCCAACAGCAATCGGTCAATCAGACCTTGCTGCTGCAGAGCATCCAGAGCACCGCACCGCTGTCGGTAGTAATGGCCGAAGACCTGGCCGCGCTGCGCGCCTGGGCGGACGGGCGCACGGTTAACGCGGGTTAGCTACTGCGCCGCTTTGCCAAACTGGCGATTAAGTCGTGCGCTGATGCGTCGTACCAGCCAGCGCGGTCCCAGCCTCGGGCTGAGGGTGAGCAGGCGGTTGCGCCAGCCCGGAATGATGATTGCGCGATTTTTCTCCAGCGCCTTGACCGTAATGAGTGCCACTTCCTCGGCGCTCATCAGCAGTTTGCTGTCCTGCAGCGCCTCGACGCTCATCTGTGCATTGCGCAAGAAGGCGCTGCGGGTGGGGCCAGGGCAGAGCACCGAAACCTTAACGCCGTACGCTTTAAGCTCTTCGCGCAGGCCTTCGGAGAAGTGCAGCACGTAGGCCTTGCTCGCGTAGTAGTTGCTCATGCCCGGCCCAGGCTGAAAGCCGGCGACTGAGGCGACGTTGAGAATCTGCCCACTACCCTGGCCGGCCATGATGGTGCCGATGGCGTGACAGAGGCGGGCGAGTGCCAGGATATTCAGCTCGATCAGCTGTTGTTCGCGGGCCCAGTCCTGAGCCACGTAGGCGCCCGAGGTGCCGATGCCGGCGTTGTTCACCAGCAGGTCGATACTGCGCTCACCCTGTTCCAGTTCATGCAGCAGGCCGCTGACCTGCAGCGGCTGGCTGAGGTCGCAAACGCGGAACAGCACCTCGACGGAGAAGCGCTGGGTCAGCTCGCAGGCGATGCTTTCCAGCGCGTTACGCTGACGCGCCACCAGAATCAGATTGCGGCCACGCCGGGCCAGGGCTTCCGCCAGGGCCAGGCCAATGCCGCTGGAGGCGCCAGTGATAAGCGCGTAACGGGTCATAGGGTTCTCCGTGATGGGGCCTTTCGACCCCATGTGCCGCGCAAGGTTGCGTCTTACCGGCCGGGGTCGGCAAAACCCATATAGGCCGGTAGGGCGATGGCCGCAACGATACCGAGGACGATAGCGCCCAGCCAGAGTGCTGCGAGCACTTTCACTGCCGTGCTGTTAGGTGGCGGCGGCGGGCCAAAGCGGTTGGCAGCGGTGCTGCCGGGGATGATAAACATCAGCAGGGAGAACACCCCGCCGACAATCGGCACCAGGGTGACCAGCAACAGCCAGCCAGACCAGCCGATATCGTGCAGACGTTGTACACCGAACATGATGCCGACCACTACCGCGGCGATACCCACCACTGCCACCAGCAGCCCGCCGAGAATCTCCGATGCGGCAAAGAAGCCACCGGCGATGCCGAACAACGGCAAGCAGGCCAGCATCAGCACCATCGACCAGGCCAGGTAGCGTAAACGGCCGATGCGTCCATCGGTAGTAAAGGCTTTTAGCTCGCCGAACTCCGGCAGGGCTTCAGCCACGGTCGCTTTCGGCGTGGCGTAAGGCGTTGCGGTAGCGCTGACCAGGTCGGGTGGGTTCTGCGTGAGCATGGCCTGACGGGCGATAAATTTCTCGATAACGATGCCGCAGGCCGCGCACTCTATGGCTTTGCTTTGCTGATGGCCACATTTGGGGCAGGTCATTTCGCCGGTGCTTTCGGCGCGTGGCGCTGAGTCCTGAGTCCGTGGGGCGTGGTCATCGCTTTTCACCAGGTTCAGGCTGGCGCCCAAGTCCTGCTCCTTGCGCACTCTGGCCCCCGCACCTTGCAGGGCTTTGAGGTACTGGTCAGCTTCGTTTTCGCTGAGGTTGCGTTTGATATCGACAGTGCTGCCGGCAAACAGCGAGTTGATCCGGGCCTGGTCGCTCTTGAACAGGCGGGCGAGGTTTTCTTTGGCGGTGGCCAGACTGACGTCGGGCATCAACTCGCCGTTGAACACAATCTTGAAGCGGGCTTGGGTCATGTCGGCGTCCTTGTCGATGCCTGAGTGAGAGTGCGCTACAGCCTAGCCCAGTAAACAAGCAGCCTGCACGCAAATCTGCATGGGCCTAGAGGTGCTTCACGCTCTGCTGGCAGACCAGCTACCGACCAGGCGACCGTTGCGCAGCAAGTAGAGCTGGTTGAACAACTCGAACAGGCCTTCCGAGCGTTGCGGGCGCAGAAATACCCAGTCATCGACCCGTAAGCCTGTGCCGGCTGAGCCGATCAGGCGTTCCTGGTTGGCGCTGCGGCCATACAGCGGGTCATAACTGAGCCCGGCCGGAGACACCGGGGTTGCCGGCCATTGTCCGCCATACAGGTAATACGCCTGCTGGCGATTGCGGTCCCAGCCTTGCAGCAACTGGTGTGAGCGGTCGAGAAACGGCAGCTGCCCCGGTAGCGCCTTGAGCACCGGGCTGGCGATCCACAGCGCGGCTTGTTGGGCGGCCAGCAGATCGCTGTCGAAATCGCTGGGTTTGAGCAGGGCAGAGCCGACCGCTACTTCATTCAGTGGCGTATCGAGCTGGGTATGCAGGGCATAGGTCAGGCTGCCTGCGCCATTGAGCAGCGGCTGTTGTGGCCACAGCTCGCTGAATGCCTGAGCGCTGGCGATAAATGCGCGATAACGTGCGGCGCTGTCGGCAAAGGCGCTGGCCTGTTCGGTCCAGAACGGCGTATGGGCGAGGTGGGCGTCATAACCCATCAGGCCGCGCACGCGCAGGCGGTTGGGGGTGTTACGCAGCCAGGTGAGTGCGGCACCGAGTTCGGCGGGTGTGGCAAAGCCACCACGGGTCAGGCCGATGTCGATTTCCAAGGCAATCTGCAGCGGCTGGTTGAGCGCGTTGGCCAGGGCGACATATTCCTGCAGACGGGTTTGGCTGTCGATCAGCCAGGTCAGCTGTTCGGCCGGGACAAAGCCGCTGCCTTGTGGCAATTGCTGGTAGAAACTCAGGGCCGCTGCACTGGGCAAGGGCTTGCCGAGCAGCAGGTCGGACTGCGGGAAGTTCACTGCCAGCTGATTGATCTGTGGCTGGTGAAACACCATAAAGCGCTGGGTGCCGAGCTTTTTTGCCAGATAGTCGAGCAACCCGGTGGCGGCCAGCGACTTGGCCACCAGGCGCAGCGGCAGTTTATTACCGAGCTGACTAGCCAGCAGCTCGGCGTTCTGATCGAGGCGTTCCAGGTCCACCACCAGCAGCGGCAGCCCTGCGCCTGTACGCCGGAGCAACTGGTTGAGTGCGGCAAAGTAGGGCGTGTGCGGCTGGCCGTGATCGCTCGGGCGCAGCGCCCAGCCACCCAGCAGCCCGAGCGCGCCCAGGCCGAGCAGGCTGCGTCGCTTCATCGCGGCCAGCGTTGTTGCAGCTGCAGGCTATGTGCGAGGGCGGCGCGGTATTCGTTGTCGAGGCGGGCGATCAGCTGCTCGACGCTGGGCAGGTCGCGGATAGTGCCGACGCCCTGGCCGGCCGACCATACGGTTTTCCAGGCCTTGGCTTCCTCATCCATCGGCTTGAGCTTTTCGCCGTAGTTGACCTCACCTTTATTCTGCAGCTGTTTGAGGTCGTAACCGGCCAGTTCCAGGCTCTGGCGCATAAAGTTCGCCGGCACGCCGGAGACCGCCGGGGTGTGAATGATGTCGGCGGCTTTGGCGTCGAGGATCATCTGCTTGTAGGCCGCGGAAGCGGCGTTTTCCTGGGTGGCGATCAGGCGGGTGCCGAGGTAGGCGAGGTCGGCGCCGAGCAGTTGCGCGGCCAACACTTCATGGCCCTGGTTAAGGCAGCCAGCCAGCAGCAGGGTCTTGTCGAAGAACTGGCGAATCTCGGCGATCAGCGCGAAGGGACTCCAGGTGCCGGCATGGCCACCGGCGCCGGCGGCCACTGCGATCAGGCCGTCGACGCCCGCTTCTGCGGCCTTTTCCGCATGGCGGCGAGTGGTCACGTCGTGAAACACCAGGCCGCCGTAGCTGTGCACGGCATCGACCACTTCCTTCACCGCGCCGAGGCTGGTGATGACGATGGGCACGCGCTGTTCGACGCAGATCGCCAGGTCCGCCTGCAGTCGCGGGTTGCTGCCGTGCACGATCAGGTTGACCGCATAGGGCGCAGCGGCCCTGTCCAGGCCGGCTTCGATCTCTTCTAACCAGTCCTTGAAGCCGCTGCTGTCGCGCTGGTTCAGCGCCGGGAAGCTGCCGACGATGCCGCTGTTGCAGCAGGCCAGCACCAGTTGCGGGTTGGACACCAGAAACATCGGCGCCGCGACGACGGGCAGGCGCAGGCGTTGTTCGAGCAGGGCTGGCAGCGACATGCAGTAATCCTCTTGATGTATTTAGAACGGACGAACCACGACCAGAATGACGATGCCGAGCAAGGCCAGCACGGGCGCTTCATTGAACCAGCGGTAGAACACATGGCCGCGCTGGTTCTCGCCGCGGGCAAAGGCCTTGAGCTGGGCGCCGCAAATAAACTGGTAGACCACCAGCAGCGCCACCAGGCTCAGCTTGGCGTGCATCCAGCCCTGGCTGAAGTAATAGCTGGGGTTGAGGCTAAGCAGCCACAGGCCCAGGCCGACGGTGAGGAGCAGCGACGGCCACATGATCCCGCGGTAGAGCTTGCGCTCCATGATGCAGAAGCGTTCGCGGCTGACCGCGTCGGTGCTCATGGCGTGGTAGACGAACAGGCGCGGCAGGTAGAACAGACCGGCGAACCAGCAGACCATGGCGATGATGTGCAGGGCCTTGAGCCACAGATAGAGCATTGCGCGAACTCGTTGAGGACAGTGCCCCGATAGTAGTGGGCATGATCGCCTCCGTCATCATTGCCAGGCGCCAAGTGTTGGCCCCTGGCCGAAGCGGCCGTATCATCGTCAGTTTTCCACTGCTGGTATTGCAAAGGGGCAAGTGATGATCAAGGTCGGAATCGTCGGCGGCACGGGGTATACCGGTGTCGAGCTGTTGCGTTTGTTGGCGCAACACCCGCAAGCGCAGGTCGAGGTGATTACCTCGCGTTCCGAGGCCGGCATGCGGGTCGACGAGATGTACCCGAATCTGCGCGGTCATTACGACCGCCTGGCGTTCAGCGTGCCGGACGTCGCCACCCTGGGCGCGTGCGATGTGGTGTTCTTCGCTACGCCGCACGGTGTGGCCCATGCCCTGGCCGGTGAGCTGCTGGCAGCCGGGACCAAGGTGATCGACCTGTCAGCCGACTTTCGCTTGCAGGATGCCGACGAGTGGGCCAAGTGGTACGGCCAGCCGCACGGCGCGCCGGACCTGCTGCCGGAAGCGGTGTACGGTCTGCCGGAAGTCAACCGTGAGGCGATCAAGCAGGCGCGCCTGATCGCCGTGCCAGGCTGCTATCCCACCGCCGCACAGCTGGCGCTGATTCCGCTGCTGGAGGCCGGTCTGGCCGATACCACGCAACTGATCGCCGACTGCAAGTCCGGGGTCAGCGGTGCCGGTCGCGGTGCCAGCGTTGGCTCGCTGTTCAGCGAAGCCGGCGAAAGCATGAAGGCCTATGGGGTCAAAGGTCATCGGCATCTTCCGGAAATCCGCCAGGGCCTGCGCCGGGCGGCCGGGAAGGATGTTGGCCTGACCTTTGTGCCACACCTGACGCCGATGATCCGCGGTATTCACGCCACGCTTTACGCCACCGTGGTCGACCGCTCGGTGGACCTGCAGACGCTGTTCGAGCAGCGTTATGCCAACGAGCCCTTCGTCGATGTAATGCCGGCCGGCAGTCACCCGGAAACCCGCAGTGTGCGCGGCGCCAATGTGTGTCGGATCGCCGTGCACCGGCCGCAGGATGGTGACCTGGTGGTGGTGCTGTCGGTGATCGACAACCTGGTCAAAGGTGCGTCGGGCCAAGCGGTGCAGAATATGAACATCCTCTTCGGCCTCGATGAGCGCCTGGGCTTGTCCCACGCGGCCATGCTGCCTTGACGGCGGGCTGGGAAGTTCGCCCCAGCGATCCGGGGCGTGCGCGGCGACGGCGCATGCTCGGCTTGTTGCTGGTGCTGTGCATGCCGCTGGCCTTCTATGCCGGCGGCTGGTGGCAGCAGTACAGCCAGCCCGCCATGGTGGCGGGGCAGGCGACCGAACCGCAACGCGATAAGCAGCTGCTGCGCGAGGTCGATGAGTTGCGTCAGCGCGTGGCGGTATTGAGCAGCGCGGAAAAGGTCAGCCAGCAAGCCAACGAGCAGAGCCGTCTGACCATCAAGCTGCTGGAAGAGCAGATCTACAAACAGCAGCAGGATCTGGCCTTTTATAAAGGTGTGCTGGCGCCGGCCAGTCGTCGTGAAGGTTTGCGCATCAAGACCTTTGAGCTACAGGCCACGGACAGGCCCGAGCATTTCCGCTACAAGATACTCCTCAGTCGTGTGGGTAAAGGCGAGGCGCTTCTGGAAGGCCAGTTGCAGGTGTCGATCATCGGCAAGCAGGGCGAGCAGGACGTCACGCTCGAACTGGCGGCGCTGGGCGCAGACTTGCCCGATGCCCTGCCTGAGCAGCCGATAGCTTTCGCCTTCAAGCACTTCCAGGCCATTCCCGAGGCCGGGCGCTTCGCCGAGCTGAAGCTGCCTGAGGGGTTTATCCCGCGCGAGATCAAGGTGCGTGCCGAGGTAAAGGGCGAGAAGCCTTTGCTGCGCACATTCAAATGGAACAAAGAGGAGTAACTGTTCCTTATGTGGAATAAAGACAAGGCGCGTACTGACGTGCAGCGTTTCGCGGGCAAGACCAGCCTGATCGCGGTGGGTGCCGAGCTGCATGGCGATTTACGTTTTCAAGGCGCGGTGCAGATCGATGGCAAGGTCATCGGCAATCTGCTGGCCAGCGAAGGTATGGTGCGCGTGAGTGTGCAGGGCCGGGTTGAAGGTGAGATCCGCGCCCCCCACATAGTGATCGATGGTGAAGTGGTCGGCGATGTGCACGCCAGTGGCCATCTTGAGCTGGGTACGCGAGCGCGGGTGCGCGGCAATCTATATTACGCCCTGATGGAAATGGCCATGGGTGCGCAGATCGAAGGCCGCCTCTGCCGTTTGCAAGACGAGGCGCGGCCATTGGAATTGCCGCAAACGCTGGATACCGCACAATAGTTGACCGCTTTTCTCGGGTAAGCGGATAATGCCGATCAAAATGCAGTATGGCGCTTAGCGCCGGGAGTTAATCAGCATGAGCGTCGAAACCTTCACCCCCAGCGCTATGCAATTTACGCAGGGCGCAGCGAACAAGGTGAAGAGCCTGGTCGATGAGGAAGGCAATCCGCGCCTGAAATTGCGCGTGTTTGTAACGGGAGGCGGTTGCTCCGGCTTCCAGTACGGTTTCACCTTCGATGAAGAAGTGGCCGAGGATGACACCATTATCGAGCGCGAAGGCGTAAGCTTGGTGGTCGACCCGATGAGCTTTCAGTACCTGGCCGGTGCCGAGGTCGATTATCAGGAAGGTCTGGAAGGTTCGCGATTCGTCATCAACAACCCGAACGCCACTACCACCTGCGGTTGCGGTTCTTCGTTCTCGATCTGATCGGCAGGTTGTTCAAACTAACGCCGTGCCTTGCGCACGGCGTTGCCGTTTCTGGGGCTAGCAGATTTGCATGGGCGATTAGGCGGGGTAAATAGCGCCGAGCACCCGCAGGCCGCGTGCCCCGGTGACGCTCGGCCGGTTGGCCGGTATGCCTTCCAGGCAGCAGTGCGCGAGCCAGGCAAAGGCCATAGCCTCAACCCAATCGGCCGGCACGCCATGTTCATCGGTACTGCTCACCTGGCTATTGGGCAACAACTGCGCCAGGCGGCGCATCAGCGTGTGGTTGTGTGCGCCACCACCACACACCAGCAGCATCGCGGTGTTCTGCTGAGCGGCCGTGAGCGCCTCGGTAATGCTGATAGCGGTCAGTTCCAGCAGGGTTGCCTGTACGTCAGCCGGCGCAAACGCCGGCAGGTTCTGCAGGTGCTGATCCAGCCAGGCCAGGTTGAATAGCTCGCGCCCAGTGCTTTTCGGACCCTGGGTCTGGAAGTAGGGGTCACTTAGCAAGGCGTGCAGAAGCGGCGCCTGTACCTGGCCACTGGCGGCCCACTGACCGTCCTGATCGTAAGTCAGGTCCTGGTGGCGCTGAATCCAGGCGTCCAGCAGTACATTGCCTGGGCCGCAATCGAAGCCATGCACCGGGCGTTCAGGCTCAAGTAAGCTGAGGTTGCTGAAGCCGCCAATATTCAGGATGGCGCGAGTGCTGCTGGGGCTGGCGAATAAGGCCTGGTGAAACGCCGGAACCAGTGGTGCGCCCTGACCGCCAGCCGCCACATCGCGGCGGCGGAAGTCGCTGACCACGCTGATGCCGGTCAGCTCAGCGAGCAGGGCGGGGTTGCCGATTTGCACAGTAAAGCCGCGCGCAGGCTCATGGCGCACGGTCTGGCCATGACTGCCGATGGCGCGAACGCTGTGTGCGGGGATGTTGTGCTGCGCGAGTAAGTCATTGATGCCTTGCGCGGCAAGCGCGACCCACTGCTGTTCGGCGACCGCCGCACGGGCCAGCTCATCCGGGCCGGAGGCGCACAGGCTGAGTAAATTGATACGTAGTTCGTCTGGCATGGGCAGGTAGCGGGTGCCGAGCAGGCGGGTGTTGTGTTCCTGCTCGATCAGCGCAATGTCCAGCCCATCCAGGCTGGTACCGGACATCACGCCGAGGTAGAGGGGCATGGCTTAGCGCTGATTGTTGAGGGCGAGCATCGTAGACTTCTCTTTGTCCATCTGCGCCATCAACGGCTTGCTCAACTGCATAAAGCGGGCTTTTTCGCTGCCGGCGATCGGGTCGGCCATTGGCAGCTTCTGGCTCAGCGGGTCAACGTGCACGCCGTTGACCTGGAATTCGTAGTGCAGGTGCGGCCCGGTGGACAGGCCGGTGGTGCCGATGTAGCCGATGATCTGTCCCTGTTTGACGTTGCTACCACTGCGGATACCTTTGGCAAAACCGTTCATGTGGGCATACAGGGTGCGGTAGCGTTGGCCGTGCTGGATGATCACCGCATTGCCGTAACCGCCGTGACGACCGGCGAGGGTGATGCGGCCATCGCCGGCGGCCTTGATCGGTGTGCCGCGTGGGGCGGCGTAATCCACACCCTTGTGTGCGCGAATCTTGTTGAGTACTGGATGACGGCGGCCGGTGGAGAAGCGCGAGCTTATACGGGCAAAGTCCACCGGAGTGCGGATAAAGGCTTTGCGCATGCTCTCGCCATTGGCGTTGTAGTAGCTGCTATTGCCCTGCTTGTTGGTGTAACGCACAGCGGTATAGGTTTTGCCGCGGTTGGTGAAGCGTGCGGAGAGGATGTTGCCGGTGCCCACCTGCTTGCCGTTGACCACTTTCTTTTCGTAGATCAGCTCGAACTCATCGCCTTCACGAATATCCATGGCGAAGTCGATGTCGTAGCCGAATACGTTGGCCAGATCCATGGTCAGACTGTGCGACAGGCCTGCGCGCTTGGCTGAGAGAAACAGCGAGCTGTTGATCACGCCGTGGCTGTAGGTGGTCTGAACTTCCGGCTTGACCAGCTCGCGCTCGAAGCTGAAACCTTTCTCGCTTTTGGCCAGGACAATGCTTTCCAGGTCGCTAAGCTTGCTGTGCAGGCTTTCGAGCTGGCCGTCCGGGCTCAGCTTGAACTCCAGTGCCTGGCCCACCTTCAGGCGTGTCAGCTGCTTGGCTTCCTTGCTGCTGTTGATCACCTCATGCAGGGTGGTTGCGCTTAGGCCGACCTTGGCAAATACCGTGGACAGCGTGTCACCGTTTTCTACGCGAACAATACGGTGCAATGGGTTCGTTTCTGGCGATTCTTCAACCTGTGCGGCCTGCGGCTCATCAGCTGTTGGTGTATTGGCTGCGGCCGTGCTGGCGAATGGCGACTGGCGCGTCAGCGAGGCGGCGGACTCCGGCTCGTCCTGGTTCTGGTCCTGTTGCTCGGCGTATTCTGCGCCGTTGTCTAGTTCAAGATTGATGTAGGTTTTTTTGGCTTCAACTTCGCGGGTGGGGAATACCAGTAGGGCTAGGCTCAGCAGGGCGGCGACGCCGCTGGCTGCCAGAATATGGCTTTTCGGGTACAGGGGCGGCGCTTTAGTTGTAGAGGTCATAGGCTGCTTTTTGACTTTAAAAATGAAGAGAAATAGATAATAGAAATGATGAATATGCAGTAACTGTATAAAATATAACCAAATCGCTAGCTAGGCAACCCCGGTTGTCGCAAGGTGGTCTTAACGTAGGTGGGCGGCGGGCAAAACTTGTGATTTGTCTGTGATCTTGTATGGTTGGTTCCCTTTCGTTTTTGAGTGGTCGTGAGTCCTGTCATGAAGTCGGTTGAAGAGCAGTTGGCGCTGATCAAGCGTGGCGCGGAAGAGGTTCTGGTTGAGGCCGAACTGGTTGAGAAGCTCAAGCGTGGTCAGCCACTGCGGATCAAGGCCGGTTTTGATCCGACCGCGCCGGATCTGCACCTAGGACACACCGTGCTTATTAATAAGCTGCGTCAGTTTCAGGAGCTGGGTCATCAGGTTATTTTCCTGATCGGCGATTTCACTGGAATGATTGGTGATCCCAGCGGCAAGAGCGCCACGCGTCCGCCGCTGACCCGCGAGCAGGTGCTGGAAAACGCGGAGACCTACAAAACTCAGGTGTTTAAGATTCTCGATCCGGCGAAAACCGAAGTCGCCTTCAACTCCACTTGGATGGACACGATGGGGCCGGCAGATTTCATTCGTCTGACCTCGCAGTACACCGTGGCGCGCATGCTTGAGCGCGACGACTTCAGTAAGCGCTACTCGACCAATCAGCCCATTGCCATCCATGAGTTCCTCTATCCGCTGGTGCAGGGTTATGACTCGGTCGCGCTGCGGGCGGATGTCGAGCTGGGCGGTACCGATCAGAAATTCAATCTGCTCATGGGGCGCGAGCTCCAGCGCGCCTATGGTCAGGCGTCGCAGTGCATCGTCACCATGCCGTTGCTTGAAGGGCTGGATGGCGTGAAGAAGATGTCCAAGTCATTGGGCAACTATATAGGTATCCAGGAAGCGCCCGGTGTCATGTACAACAAGCTGGTCTCCATGCCGGATGCCTTGATGTGGCGCTATTTCGAACTGCTCAGCTTCCGCTCCATGGGTGAGATTGAGCAGTTCAAGCGGGATGTCGAGCAGGGTGCCAATCCCCGTGATATCAAGATTAAGCTGGCCGAAGAGATCGTCGCGCGGTTCCATGGCGAAGAGGCTGCGCTCAGTGCTCATCGCTCTGCGGGCAACCGCATGAAAGAGGGCGAGCTGCCTGAGGATCTGCCTGAAATCGAGGTGTTGTCTGCTGAGCATATGCCGATTGCTGCGCTGCTGAATAAAGCAGGCTTAGTGAAGAACGCTGCGATGGCGCGTGATCTGCTGGGTTCCGGTGGCGTGCGTATAGATGGTGAGGTGGTGGATCGCTCCTTTATATATAAGGTCGGTGCGGTGCATGTCTGTCAGGCCGGCAAAAAGGCGTTTGCGCGCATTACGCTTAAGCTCGAGTCGTGATGTGTTAGGCGCAGCTGGTACGACAAAGCCGTTGAAGCGTCAGCTTCAACGGCTTTGTCGTTTCTGCAGGCGGCGCGCAGGTAACTGTATGACTGCAGCCCTTGATTTCGAGGGTGTTGAAATAAAAGCGCAATAATCGATTGACCCTCGTTCGGCAGTCCCTATAATGCGCACCTCTTCAGGCGTAAGCAGTTCCTTAAACTTCTTTTAAAACAAGAAGTTAGATTTAAAAAAGGAGTTGCAAAGCGGCAAAAGCTGCGTACAATGCGCCGGGCTGGCAGGGTGATGGTTTGGTCCTGTTGGTGGTTCGGTCGAGTTGATCGAAAGCGGTAAAAGAGGCGGTTGACAGCGGTTTGAAACGCTGTAGAATTCGCCTCCCGCTGACGAGAAGCTAGATGTTGATCGAAAGCGCAAGTGGTTGAGATTGAAAAGAAATTTTCACTCTCTGTAGTAAAAACCACTTGACGGAATATGAGGCTGCTGTAGAATGCGCGCCTCGGTTGAGACGAAAGGTTCAACCACCCGCTCTTTAACAACTGAATCAAGCAATTCGTGTGGGTGCTTGTGAGGTAAGACTGCTAGTCGCAAGATTATCAGC
>NZ_JBAQLP010000059.1:0-145078 GCF_049301935.1 Pseudomonas sp.
GTGCGCATGGTCAATAACAGCAAGGGCTGGTACGAGGGCCGGGCCTGATGAGCACTGAACAGCGCTTGCACAATCTTGCGCATTTCTCGGTGCGAGGGGCTGGCACGCCAGCATGCCCGGCGTAGCAGGGGGCGACGGAGGATTTATGTGGCAACTCGAACACCTACAGGTTTTCCAGAGCATGCACCGCTCGCCCAACGCCCGCCTGCAGCGCAGCGCCGAACTGGGTGACGGCCTGGCGGCGGCCGTGTGGAGCAACCGCCATGATGCCCGCGACTATCAGGCACCCAGCCATCACACGCTGTCCTGCTACCTGGCCGGCGGCACCGGCACCTTTCGCCGCGAAAGCCCGCACAGCAAGGGCGCGCCGGACAAGCTGTGCATCCTCCCGGCAGGGCATCAGTCGGCCTGGGTGATCAACGGTGAAATCCAGCTGGCCCACCTGTATATCAGCCAGGAGCAGTTCGCCCTGGCGGCCGTGCATCTACTGGACCGTGAGCCACGGGAACTGGAGCTGCGCGAAGGCACCTTTCTCGATGATGCGCAGCAGGCGCAGCGCTTTCGTCAGCTCAGCCAGCTGGATTGGTTAGAGCCGGCCGAACGCCTGCTCGGCAGCAGCCTGGCCCATGGCCTGATCAACCATGCCCTGCTATCTCAGGTGGGCCGCCGCGAAGGCCTGCGCCTGACCGGCGGCCTGGCCCCCAGCCAGCGCCGCCGAGTGCGCGAGTTTATCCAGGCCAACCTCAGTGAGCCGCTCAGCCTGGGCCAGTTGGCCGGGGTATGTGCGCTGTCCGAATACCACTTCGCGCGGATGTTCCAGCTCAGCTTCGGTCTGCCGCCGCACCGTTATGTGCTGGCGCAGCGCCTGCGCCAGGCTCGGCAACTGCTGCAACAGCGTAAATTGCCCCTGGCCGAAGTGGCCCTGGCTTGCGGCTTTGCCAGCGCCAGCCACTTCAACAACCGTTTCCGCCAGGCCTTCAGCACCACACCGGGGCAGTATCGCCAGGCATTCAGCGGCTAAGCACCTAATTCACTGCGAGCTGTGCCAGAATCCTCGGCTGTTCTCCAGATACGTCGCCGTTATGCCGACTCACACCTACTGCCTCGCAGGGCGCAGCTGATGCCCCTGGATCTGCTGCATATCCGCCAGGAAGACTGGCGCGCGGAATTCGGCGTGGGCGATCTGCAGCGCGGCCAGGGCTATGCCGCACAAGGTCGCAGCCGCCTGCTCAGCCTCAAGGACAGCACCCTGCTGGCCAGCTGCCGTGGCTCGGGCAGCCAAACCTATCAACAGCGCATCACCCTGCACCATTACGGCCAGGGCTGGGGCGTCACCGGCCATTGCAGCTGCCCGGTGGGCTTCAACTGCAAACACGTGGCCAGCGCCCTGCTCACCCTGCAAACCCAGCAGGAGCAAGGCGTCGACCTCTCGCCGCTGATCGTCAGCAGCCCAGAGGCCCGCGAAGAATGCCTGGACAACCTGCAACCTAGCCCGGTACTCAGCCTCGGCAGCCTGGTGCGCGTGCACTTCGATGCGCGCAAGGGCCGCATGCAGGAGCAGACCCAGCACCGCGCCGCCCTGGCCTTCGATTACCAGGGCCATCTGGCGTCGGGGAAGCAGGCTAAAGATCTGCTGATCAAGCAAAGCCCCACCCTCAGCCTGCGCATCGTGCGTAACCTGAATGGTGAACTGCTGCTGCGCAAACGCCTGGAGCAGACGGGCCTGCAAGTGGCCCTGCGGCAGAGCGAAGCGCTGCCGGAAAGCGCCGGCGAAGCCTACGAACAACCCAATGAGGCCGCCTGGCTGCAGTTTGTTCGCGAGCAATTGCCGCTGCTGCGTGAGGAAGGCTGGCAGATCCGCATGCAGCCGGACTTTCAGTTCAACCTCGCCGCCATCGATGACTGGTATGCCGAGGTCGAGGAAGACCCCGAGCAGAACTGGTTCGACCTGGAACTGGGGATCGAGATCGAAGGCCAGCGCATCAGCCTGTTGCCGATTCTGCTACAGGCCATCCGCCAAAAACCCTGGCTGCTCAATGGCGAGGCGCTGAACAAGCGCGACGACGATGAGGTACTGCTGGTCAGCCTGCCGCATAGCCACAAGCGCGTGGCTTTGCCGCTGGCACGACTGAAACCGCTGCTCGCAACCCTCGGCGAGCTGTTTGTGCGCGAGCCCGGCGAATCCAACCAGCGTCTGCGCCTGTCACGCCTGGATGCCGCACGACTGAATCACCTGCAGGAAGGCCCGGCCCTCAGTTGGCAAGGCGGCGGCCGGCTGCGCGAGTTCGCCGAGCGCCTGCAGCGCCTGGACAGCGCTAGCTTGCAGCCGCCCGCTGGCCTACAAGCGGAGCTGCGGCCTTATCAACTGCAAGGTCTGGCCTGGATGCAAGGGCTGGCCGAGCTGGACGTCGGCGGCCTGCTGGCCGATGACATGGGCCTGGGCAAAACTCTGCAGACCCTCGGCCATATCCTCTGCGAATTCAACGCCGGGCGTTTGCAGCAGCCGGCGCTGATCGTTATGCCCACCAGCCTGATTCCCAATTGGCAGGACGAAGCCGCGCGCTTCACCCCACAGCTCAAGGTACTGGCCCTGCACGGGCCGAAACGTCGCGCGCTGTTCAAGCAGATCGACCAACAGCAGATCATCCTCACCACCTACGCCCTGCTGCCACGCGACCTCAAGGCGCTGAGCGCACACAGCTACCGCCTGCTGATCCTCGACGAGGCGCAAAACATCAAGAACCCGCGCAGCAAGGCCGCCGTCGCTGCCGGGCAATTGCAGGCCGGACAACGCCTGTGCCTGACCGGCACGCCGCTGGAAAATCACCTGGGCGAGCTGTGGTCGCTGTTCAACTTTCTGATGCCCGGCTGGCTGGGTGACAGCAAGAGTTTTACCCGCGATTACCGCACGCCGATTGAAAAGAACGCCAACCAGCAGCGCCTGACCCACCTCACCGGGCGGATCAAACCCTTCGTCCTGCGCCGCACCAAGGAGCAGGTGGCCAGCGAGCTGCCGCCGAAAACCGAAATCACCCACTGGGTCGAACTCAGCGCGGCGCAGCGCGACCGCTACGAAACCCTGCGCCTGGCCATGGACCAGAAGGTCCGCGCAGAGATTGCCCGTCAGGGTTTGGCCCGCAGCCAGATCGTGATTCTCGAAGCACTGCTGCGTCTGCGTCAGGCCTGCTGCGACCTGCGCCTGCTCGGTGAGGAAGGCGACAGCAACCTGACCAGCGCGGATTCCGGCAAGCTCAGCGGCCTGCTGGAGATGCTCGAAGAGCTGTTCGCCGAAGGCCGGCGGGTGCTGCTGTTTTCGCAGTTCACCTCGATGCTGGCGCTGATCGAAGCCGAATTGCAGGCGCGCCATATTCCCTACGCCAAGCTCACCGGCAGCACCCAGGACCGCCGCACCCCGGTGCAGCAGTTCCAGGCCGGTACCCTGCCGATCTTCCTGATCAGCCTGAAAGCCGGTGGCTCGGGCCTGAACCTGACCGCCGCCGACACGGTGATCCACTTCGACCCCTGGTGGAACCCGGCCGCCGAAGCCCAGGCCAGCGACCGTGCCTACCGCATCGGCCAGGACAAGCCGGTGTTCGTCTACAAGCTGATCGCCCGTGGCAGCGTCGAAGAGAAGATCCAGCAGCTGCAGCAGGCCAAAGCCAACCTGGCCCGTGGCGTACTGGAAGGCGGCAGCCAGACCCAGCTGCAGCTCAGTGAAGACGACCTGCAGGCACTGTTTGCCCCGCTAGGCGACTGACTCGCCTTTAATCGTCACTCTGCGTATCGTCTTTCTCAGCCGCCTCATCGGCGCTATTGCGTTTGCGCCGCGGCCCATCGGCCTGCACTGCGGGGAAGCGTGAGGAGGCGTAGCGCACCACAAAAATCGCCACGGCCAGCAACAGAATCGCCCCAGAGACCATCACCACGCCCATGTCGGGTTTATGGTTGTGCGAGATGTCGGAAATCATCAGGCGGGTCAGCGCGGTAATCGCCACATAAATCATGAAGCGGATCGGCATGTGGTTGGTCTTGAAATAGATCCCCACCATCGCCGCCAATTCCAGGTAGATAAACAGCAGCAGGATGTCATCGACCGTGATATGGCCCTTGTCCAGCATGCCGAGAAAGGCCATGACCGCCGCCCAGGCGGTGATCGCGCCGATGGCGAACAGCGCCAGGTAGTGGAACGCCTCCATCAACAGATTGCCCAGCGACTCCGCCAACCCATGCATGCGCTCGCGCATCTGCTCGGCCCAGTTCTTGTTCACCACACAAACTCCTTGATCAGCGCGAGCAGGATGCTCGCTCTAGTTAAGCCAGACAGGAACAAAGCAGCGTTTAGAAGAAGCCGGCAGCCCGCGAAAAGGCACGGCAGGCCAGGGTACATCAGCCGGCCGGAGCACCTACATCCATGCCGGCTGGCCAGGCATAGCGCTGCTTGCCGGCCTCCTTGGCCTGGTACATCGCCGCGTCGGCCGCCGCCACCAGCCAGCGACGGTCTTCGCCGTGCTGCGGGTATTGGGCCATGCCAATGCTGACACTGACGCGCGCGTGCGGTAGGTCGCCCAGCAATGGCTGATCCAGAGCCGCCATCAAGCGCTGTGCCAGGCGCTCGATAGCCGGCGCGTCACCTTCAACGATCACCGCAAACTCGTCGCCCCCCAGGCGTGCCAGCACTTCACCTTCACGCACCTCCTGGCACCAGCGCTCGGCAATCGCCTTGAGCAGGCGGTCGCCAGCAGCGTGGCCGTATTCATCGTTGACCGGTTTGAAGCCATCCAGATCAAGGTACATCAGCCCTACTTTACGTTCCGCGCGCCGGGCCAGGGCCAGCGCCTGGTCAAGCGACTCGTTGAACACGCGACGGTTGGGCAGTTGTGTCAGCGGGTCGTGCTGTGATTCGAACGCCAAGCGTTTCAGCAACTCACCGCGCTCGCGCAAATCGCCACGCAGGTCGCGGTAGAGCAACACCAGCAGCGCGAGCATGGCCAACGCGATAGTGCCGCCGCCCCAGAGCATCACCCGCGAGCGTAACAACAGATCGGCGCGCTGCTGCTCCAGAGCCTGGGTGATGTGCGTCTCGAGCCTGGTGATATGCTGGCGCAACTCGTCCATATAGACCTTGCCGCGATTCAGCTGCATCAATTCGCGCGCGGCGCCGAAGCCTTTATTGCGCCGCAAGTCGATAATTTCATTGACCACCTGCATTTTCATCTCGGCAAGCCGCTCGATGGCCACCAGGTCGTCCTTGTGATCGGCCAGTGCGGGGGTGTTATGCAATCGCATAAGTTGCCCCTCCAGGCGTTCGCTGGCGTTGAGGTAGGGCTGCAGATAAGCCTCATTACCGGTCAGCAGGTAGCCACGCTGGCCGGTTTCGGCATCGGTGAGCAGCGACAGCGTGCCCGCCAGGCGGTACAACGCGCGGTGCAGGCTTTCCAGGTTGCGCCCGTCAACAATGTCTGCACGAATGCCCCAGATCGCGCCGACCACCACAAACAGACTCAAGTAAGCGATGGCCAGCAAGGCAAAGAGCTTACGTTCGATACGGCCTGCAAACGGCAGCATGGCGCACCTGCACAAGAGAGTGGGAAAACCGGCAAGAAGATGCGCGGATACTAGGCCGGGGCACGTCCCCCAGCAAGGCCAACAAATGGCAATGTGCCAGCAAACGTTTCAACATCGCGCGCAACCTCTAGCAAGCGCAGCACTGCGCCGCGAACGCCGGCACAGCCTAGATAGACAGCTTGATTGCGCGCCGGCAGAAGTGATTCGCCGGGGGCTCGCTTACCCGGCTTGAGCATGACTTAGTTTTTTGTAATTCACCGATAAATCTTACGTATTGGACAAGTAGCCGCTGAAAACGCATAACCAGCGGCCTGACCCTGCCGTCGATGCAATGGCGCGAGCCGGTGGTCAGCCCAGCGCTTTCACTTCGATTGGAGATTCGTCATGGCCTTACCTTCAACCCGCGCACGTCAAGCGCTACTCGCCGCTACCCTTGCCAGCAGCCTCGCCTGCGGACTGCTGCTGCCCAGCGCTGCCAGCGCCGCGCCAGTGGCTAAACAGCTGACGCAAGTGCCTGGCTTCTACCGCATGGCGCTCGGCGATTTCGAAGTGACCGCGCTCTACGACGGGTATGTCGACCTCGACAATAAACTGCTCAAAGGCGCCAGCGCCGAAACGATCCAGAACCTGCTGGCGAAGATGTTTATCGAGTCGAGCAAGGGTGTGCAGACCGCAGTCAACGCTTACCTGATCAACACCGGCAGCAACCTGGTATTGGTCGATACCGGCGCCGCGCAGTGCTTCGGGCCGACCCTTGGGGTGGTGCAAAACAACCTCAAAGCCGCCGGTTACCGCCTCGACCAGGTGGATACCGTGCTGCTGACCCACCTGCACCCCGATCACGCCTGCGGCCTGCTCAGCAAAGACGGTCAGGCGGCCTACCCGAATGCCACGGTATTCGTACCCAAGGCCGAAGCAGACTACTGGCTGAATGCCGAAATCGCCGCCAAGGCACCGCCCGCCAACCAGGGTTTCTTCAGCATGTCGCAAGCCTCGGTAGCGCCCTACTCCGCCGCCAACAAGCTGAAGGTCTACAGCCAGGGCGATACATTGGTAGCAGGCGTGAGCCTGGTAGCAACCCCGGGACACACGCCGGGACATAGTTCCTACCTATTCAGCTCCCAGGCCCAGAGCCTGCTGGTATGGGGCGATATCGTGCACAGCCATGCCGTGCAATTCGCCCAGCCCGAGGTGGTCATCGAGTTCGATGTCGACAGCCCGCAAGCCCTGCAAACCCGCAAACAGGTGTTCGCTGACGCCGCTCGCGACAAGCTCTGGATCGCCGGGGCGCACATGCCATTCCCCGGTATTGGCCACGTGCGTAGTGAAGGCGCTGGCTACGCCTGGGTACCGAGCGAATTCGGGCCACTGCGCAGCGACCGCTGATTCACGCACTCGCCGCCTGGGGCATTGTCCAGGCGGCATCTACTCACCCCGCCAGCGCCTTATTTGGCGATGTTCAGGCACGGCGTGGCGATTGCCGCTGTTCAAAACGGCGCGAGTTCTTTATGCTCGCCGACACTGTATGCATAAACAGTTTTCTTATAACCCATCAGCGTGAAGGCGTAGAGGTGATGAATGGCCGTCGAAGTGGTGTACCGCAGCAGCCGGGACTTGGAGCGTTTGTTTATGGATAAGGCCGAAGCCGATCGTCACGACAAGATGCTGGAGCTGGCCGAACTGCTCACCGAGGTGTTGCACAAGGCCGTACCCTCGCTAAGCGAGCAGCAGGGCGAGGAGTTGGGCATCTATATGGCGAAGAACCGCGAGATCTTTGCCAAGGCCTTCAAGAACCAGCCGGACGCTTTGAACGAGCTGGGTCAGGACGCCGAATAACCCGGGCAACCCTACAGGCCGGCGCGACATGCATAGGCTCTTTCTGTGTGAGAAACCCTCCCAGGCCAAGGACATCGCCAAGGTGCTCGGCGCCAACCGACGTGGCGATGGCTGTTGGCTGGGAAGCGATGTAACCGTGACCTGGTGCATCGGCCATCTGCTCGAGACCGCGCCGCCGGATGCCTACGACCCGCGTTACAAACGCTGGGTGCTGGCCGACCTGCCGATCGTTCCCGAGCACTGGAAGATGCGGGTCAAAGCCAAGACCGCCAGCCAGTTCAAGGCGGTGAAGCGCCTGCTCGGCGAAGCCCGCGAACTGGTGATCGCCACCGACGCCGACCGTGAGGGCGAGATGATCGCCCGCGAATTGGTCGAACATTGTCGCTACCGTGGGCCGATTCAGCGCCTGTGGCTGTCGGCGCTGGACGATACGTCGATCCGCAAGGCCCTGGCGGCGCTCAAGCCGGGGGCGGAGACCTTCAGCCTCTACCATTCGGCCCTGGGCCGCTCGCGCGCCGACTGGTTGATCGGCATGAATATGAGCCGGCTGTTCACCCTGCTCGGCCGCCAATCCGGTTATCAGGGCGTATTACCGGTGGGCCGGGTGCAAACGCCGACGCTACGGTTGGTGGTGGACCGCGACCGCAGCATCGCCGACTTCGTGCCGGTGGCTTACTGGGCCATCGAGGTGGCGCTACTGGCCGATGGCAGCAGCTTCAACGCCCAGTGGCGCGTCCCCGAGGATGCCTGCGACGAGCAAGGCCGCTGTTTGAACCCGGCGCTGGCGCAACAGGCTGCCGCGGCCATCGGCAATGCCGCCAGTGCGCGGGTGGTCAAGCTGCGCACCGAGCGCATGGGCGAGGCGCCGCCGCTGCCGTTCGACCTGGGCACGCTGCAGGAAGTCTGTTCGAAGAAGCTCGGCCTCGGCGCCCAGGAAACCCTGGATATCGCCCAGGCGCTGTATGAAACCCACAAGCTCATCACCTACCCGCGCAGCGATTGCGGTTACCTGCCGCTAAGCCAGCATGGCGAGGCGCCGGCGATTCTCCAAGCCTTGGGCCGGGGCGATCCGGGCCTGGCCGAACTGCTGCCGCACCTCGATGCGCAGCGCCGCTCGCGGGCCTGGAACGACGGCAAAGTCAGCGCCCACCACGGCATTATCCCCACGGCTGCGGCGCTGAGTCTGGATCGACTGGTCGGCAAGCAGCGCGCCGTCTATGCGCTGATCCGCGCGCGCTATCTGGCGCAGTTTCTGCCCAACCATGAATATGACCGCAGCCAGGCGGATTTTACCTGCGCCGGCCAGGCCCTGCGGGCGGTGGGCAAAGTGATAGTCGAGTCTGGCTGGCGGCGTGCCCTGCCGGAAGCCCTGACACCCGGCAAAGGTCGCGAAACCCAGCCAGCGCAGCCCTTGCCGGCGTTGCGCGAGGGCCAGGACTGCGCGGTGGCCGGTGTCACCCTCAAGGACCTCTGGACCCAACCGCCCAAGCCCTTTACCGAGGGCGACCTGATCAAGGCGATGAAAAACGTCGCCAAGCTGGTGGACGACCCGCGCCTCAAGCAGAAGCTCAAGGACACCACCGGCATCGGCACCGAGGCAACCCGTGCCGGGATCATTCAGGGCCTGCTCGACCGCGGCTACCTGCGCAAACAGGGCAAGGCGCTGGCGGCCACCCCGGCGGCCTTCAGCCTGATCGATGCGGTGCCGCGCGCCATCGCCGACCCCGGCACCACGGCCATCTGGGAGCAGGCGCTGGATATGGTGCAGAGCGGCGAGATGAGCCTGGAAGAGTTCGTCGGCAAACAGTCGGCGTGGATGAGCAAGCAGGTGCAGCGCTGCGTCAGCTTGCGCATAAGTATCAGCGCCCCGGCGAGCCCAGCTGCTGCAGCGCCCTGGAAGAAGAAACGCAAGACCGCGCCGCGCAAGGCATCCGCAAGCAAGGGCAGCGCCGCCGGCAAACGCGCGGCCAAACCGACCAGCCGCACTTAAACAGCGTATTAGCGCTGACTGCTCAGGCGGGTGGGCCGTCCTGGCAACACTCGCCCATGACAAAACTCAGGGCCTGCTGCAAGCGGGCGAAATCGACCCGGCTGAAGACTTCACGACCGTCGCGCTGCTGCGTGAGCACGCCAGCCTGCACCATGCAGTTGAGATGGTGGGCCAGGGTCGAGCGGGGAATGCCGATGCGTTCCTGCAATTGGCCGAAGTTGAGCCCGGCCGGACCGCTACGCACCAGCGTACGGAAGACCTGCAGACGCAGCGGATTTCCCAGCGCCTCGAGGCAAGATGCGACTTCATTGATTTCCATGCGGCGCAGAATAGACAGCCGGGCCGAGGCATGCAACTATATAACTAGAATTCTAGTTATATAGTCATTAAGTGAAAGCGACGGCACCCTGCCGTCCGGGAGTCTGTGGTGAATAAGTCCGCTTTACGCTTCGTCGCCGGTAACGGCCTGCTCGACCGCCGCGCCTTTCTCAAAAGCGGTTACGGCCTGACCCTTGCCACCGCCCTGGGCTTGTCGCCGGCAGGCCGGGCTCTGGCCGCAAGCGAACCGCCGATGCCGGCCTGGATGACCAGCCTGGGCGGCGCCGACAGCGCGTACGGCAGCCCCGCGGTCCATGAACGCCAGGTGTTGCGCCAGCTTCAACCCACTACCGCGCAGACCGCCGGTTTCAGCATCTGGCATTCACCATTGCAGCATCAGCGCGGCAGCATCACGCCCAGCGGCTTGCACTTCGCGGTGCATCACAACGGTATTCCGGCCATCGACCCCGAACGCCATCGGCTGATGATTCACGGCCTGGTCGAACGCCCACTGCAGTTCGACCTGCAGCGCCTGATGCGCTACCCCATGGTCTCGCGCATCCAGTTTCTCGAGTGCGCGGGCAACACCGCCGCCAATGCCATCTCGCCGACGGCGCGCAATGCCGACTGCCAGGAGCTGTTCGGCCAGGTCTCGGGCGCGGAATGGACCGGCGTGCCGCTGTCCTACCTGCTGCGCGAAGCGGGGGTGAAAACCGAGGCGCGCTGGGTGATCTGCGAGGGTGCCGACGGCGGTTCGCACAGCCGCAGCCTGCCGCTGAGTAAGTTGATGGATGACGCCATCATCGCCTTCTACCAGAACGGCGAGCGCCTGCGGCCTTCCCAGGGCTATCCGCTGCGGCTGTTCGTGCCGGGCTGGGAAGGCAATGTCAGCGTCAAATGGCTGCACCGCCTGGAGGTCAGCGACAGTCCGGTGTTCAGCAAGGACGAGTCGGGCCTCTACACGCGCATTCTCAAAGGCGGCGATATTCTCGCGTTCGGCTTCCCCATGGAGGTCAAGTCGGTGATCACCCACCCCAGCGGTTTGCAGCAATTGCCCGAGCTAAAAGGTTTCTACGAGATATCCGGGCTGGCCTGGTCCGGCCTGGGGCGCATCGCCAAGGTCGAGGTGTCTGCCGACAACGGTCAGACCTGGGCGCTGGCACAGTTGCAGGCGCCGGTGCTGGACAAGTCGCTGACCCGCTTCAGCATCCCCTGGCAATGGACGGGCGCGGCCACCACCCTGCTCAGCCGCGCCACCGACGAACATGGCAACACCCAGCCGACCCGCAGCGAATGGCGCAGCCGTTACGCCGCCCACTCGTTCAACCATTACAACGCCATCCAGGCCTGGCGGGTGAGCAACGAAGGCGAGGTGGAAAATGCATATGCGTAGTTTATGGCTGCTACTGGCGCTGACTGGCAGTGCGGCGGCGCAGCCGCTGATCGACTTCGGCCAGCCGTTATCGCAGCAAACCATTGAGCGCTATGCCATCAGCGTATTCCCCGATGGGCGCAACCTGCCCCCGGGCCAGGGCAGCGTGCGCCAAGGTGGCGAGCTGTATGCCAACCAGTGCGCCGCCTGCCACAGCGCCAATGGCAAACAAGGCCCGGCGGCGCGTCTGGTGGGCAGCGACGGCTTTTTCAGCTTCGACGACCCGCTGCGGATTCTGCGCATCAGCGAGCACCCCTTGTTGCTGCTCTCGGTGGGCGGCCAGTGGCCTTACGCCACCAGCCTCTTCGACTACACCCGCCGGGCCATGCCGCACTATGCGCCGAAGAGCCTGAGCGACGATCAGGTATATGCCGTCACCGCCTATATCCTGCACCTCAATGGCCTGCTGGACGAAACTGCCGTGCTCGACCAGCACAGCCTGCCCAAGGTCGAAATGCCCGGACGCAAGCGCCTGCGTTGGGCGAATGTGGCGCCTGAATAGCCGGACTCAATCCTCAGGTGCCTCCAGCGCCTGCACCAACGCCTTGAGAAACCGCGCCGCCTCGCCGCCGGTGACCGCGCGGTGGTCGAAGGTCAGCGACAGCGGCAGTATCGGGTGCACCACGACTTTGCCGTCCACTGCCACCGGCTCGTCGCGGATGCCGCCGGCACCGATAATCGCCACTTGCGGCGGAATCACAATGGGGTTGGCGTAGCGGCCGAACAGGGTGCCGAAGTTGGACAGGGTGAGGGTCGCACCCATCATTTCCTGGGGCGGAATGGAGCGCGCCTTGACGTCCGCACGCAGGCTCGCCACTCCATTTTTCAGGTCCTCGGCGCTGCGCGCGCCGACGTTGCGCAGCACCGGCACGAACAGACCGTCCGGGGTGTCCACGGCGATACCCAGGTCCAGCTGTGGGTGCTGTTTGAGCGACAGCGACTTGCCGTCGAACCAGCTGTTAAGCAGCGGCTCGACCTGGCAGGCGGCGGCGATGGCCTGGGCGATCCTTACCAGCGGATCGCGCGCCTGGGGCCAGCGGTGCAGGTCGGCGTCGCCGACGATAAACACCGGTACCACCTCGGCGTGGGAGCGGGCCATATTGATCGCCATGCTGCGGCGTACACCGCGCACTTTCTCCCCGCCGAATTTATCCCGGGCGTTCTGGGTTGCCGCCTCGACATCGGCACGGGTGATCAGGCCATCCGTACCGCTGCCGCTAAGGTTGCCCAGGTCGACGCCCAGTTGCCGTGCCAGCTGGCGCACCGCCGGAGTCGCCCGCGGCGCCAGGTGTTCGCGGGTGGACGGCGCAGCGCCGACGAAGAAACTGTCGGCCTGCGCCCCGCCGCCGCCCTCCAGACGGCCGACCACGGTGCCGGCATCGGCCTCGCCCTCGTAGGCCACCAGCGGCTCGCCGACATGCAGCAGGTCGCCTGCGGCGCCGAAGGTCTTGAGCACCACGCCGTCATAGGGCGCGGGGATATCGACGATGGCCTTGGCGGTTTCCACCGACACCAGCAATTGATCGGCCTTGACCGTATCGCCGGCCTTGACGTGCCATTCGACGATCTCGGCCTCCTGCAGCCCTTCGCCCAGGTCGGGCAGTTTGAAATACTTCATGGGGTTCTCCTGATCCACTTCCAGCCATGCCACCCTCTCCCCAGCCCTCTCCCATAAATGGGAGAGGGGGCCATCCCGCAGCGCGCCACGGATCGCGATACGCCCCTCCCCCGCCTGCGGGAGAGGGGCCGGTGGAGAGGGCCGCGTTCAGGCGTAATTGAGCACCGCCTCGCAGGCCGCGACTATGTCCTCCACCCCGGGGATATACAGCTGCTCCAGGCGATACAGCGGCGGCGGGATATCCGGCGCGGTGACCCGCTGGATCGGTGCCTGCAGATCGAGCAGCGCGCGCTCGTAGAGGCTGGCGGCGATCTCCGCGCCAACCCCGCAGCTCTTCGGCGCTTCGTGGACGATCACGCAGCGCCCGGTCTTGCGCACCGAAGCCTCCAGGGTGTGCATGTCCAGCGGCTTGATGCAGGCCACGTCGATCAGCTCCACGGATATCCCGCGTGCAGCCAGTTGCGCGGCGGCCTGCAGGCATTCGTGAATGCTCGCGCCCCAGCTGATCAGGCTCAGGTCGCTGCCCTCGCGCAGGGTGAAACAGCAGTCCAGGGGCAGGCGCTTACCGTCGTCGTGCAACTCCTGGGGGTTCATCCGATAGAGCCGGGTCGGTTCGAGGAAGATCACCGGGTCGGGGTCGTCGATGGCTGCCAGCAACAGGCCATAGGCCCGTGCCGGCGACGAGGGGATGACCACGCGCAGGCCGGGAATATGGGCGAACAGTGCCTCGGTGCTCTCGCTGTGATGTTCCGGGGCACGGATGCCGGCACCCATCGGCGTGCGCAGCACCATTGGGCAAGTGAGGCGGCCACGGGTGCGATTGCGCATGCGGCTGGCGTGGCTGACCAGGTGATCCAGCGCCGGGTAGATAAAGCCCATAAACTGGATTTCCATTACCGGTTTCAGGCCCTGGGCAGCCATGCCCACCGCCAGGCCGGCGATCATGGTTTCCGCCAGGGGTGTGTCGATCACCCGCTTGATCCCGAAGGTCTCGCGCAGCCCGGCGGTGGCGCGGAACACCCCACCGTTGACGCCGATATCCTCGCCGAGCAGGACCACATTCTCGTCTTCGTACATGGCCCGGTGCAGGGCCAGATTGACCGCCTCCAGCAGGCTGACTTTCTGCTCACTCATGACCGGCCTCCCGGCGCCGTTCGGCGCGCTCGCGCAGCATCTCGCGCTGCTCGGCCAGGGCCGCCGGCCACTGCCCATAGACATACTCAAGGGCCGCCTCGGCAGGCGGCTCGCCGACCGCCTCGAAAGCCTCCACCGCCTGCTGCACCAGAGCCTGGCACTCGCCTATCAGGGCCTGCTCGCGGCCCTCGTCCCACAGCCCCTGACTGACCATAAAGGCCTGCAGGCGCTTGATCGGCTCTTCCTGCCAGGCCTGCTTGACCTCGGCAGCATCGCGGTAGCGGGTGGCGTCATCGGCGGTGGTGTGGTCGCCCAGGCGGTAGCTCAGGCACTCCAGCAGCACCGGGCCCTTGCCGTGGCGGGCGCGTTCCAGGGCCGCCTGCATGCGCGCATAGACGGCCAGCACATCGTTGCCATCCACCTGCTCACCGGCAAAGCCGGCGCCCAGGGCCTTCTGCGCCAGGGTCGCGGCGCCGCACTGGATACGCCGCGGCACCGAGATGGCCCACTGGTTGTTGTTGACCACAAAGACCACCGACAGCTGCCAGGCGCCGGCCACGTTCAGCGCTTCGAGAAAATCACCCTTGCTGGTGGCGCCATCGCCGCAGGTGGTCACCGCCACCCGGTGCTGGCCACGTATCTTGAAGGCACTGGCCACCCCGCAAGCATGCAGGGCCTGGGTGGCGATGGGCACGCAGAGGGGGAAGTCCTCGGCCACCGCCGGGTCGGCATAGGCGCTGCCGCGTTCGTCGCCGCCCCAGTACAGGAGGATTTCTTCCATGCGTACACCGCGCATCAGCTGCACCGCGGTGTCGCGGTAATAGGGCACCAGCACGTCCTCGGCCTGCATCAGCGCGCCGATGGCCACGCCTATGGCCTCCTGGCCCAGGGTCGGCGCATAGGTGCCGATACGTCCGGTGCGCTGCAGGGCCACGGCCTTCTGGTCGAACAGGCGGGTCAGCACCATCTGCCGGTACAGGCGCGCCAGCAGGTCGGGTTGAGTGGTCCAGGCCGGCAGCTCGGCCACTGGGCAGCCCTGGGGATCAATCAGGCGGGTATAGGGCAGGTTCAGGTTGTCAGGCATGGCGGTACTCCTCGACATCTTGTGGATGTCCACTGAGCGGCGGGCTTGTGGCCCGCAGCGGTTTCAGTGCGCCCCTCAGGGGCCGTAAAGCAGACGCTCGGCCAAATCATCGGCCACCCGCGAAGGCGGCCGCTTGTCGGCCTGGGCATGGGCGTAGATTTCGGTCAGGCGCAGGCTGATCTGGCTCAGGTGGTTAGTAATGGCCAGCAGACTTTCGCCGCGATGGCGCAGGGCGACATAGATCAAGCCGCCGGCGTTGATCACGTAATCCGGCGCATAGAGAATGCCGCGGGCCTGCAGGGTGTCGGCCACATCGCTGCTGGCCAACTGGTTGTTGGCCGCCCCGGCCACCGCCGAGCAGCGCAGCTGGCTGGCCGTCTGGCCATTCAACACGCCACCCAGGCCGCAGGGCGCGAGGATGTCGCAGGGGGTGGTGAGCAGTGCCTCGCTGGCCACCGGGTGGGCACCCAGCTGCTCCACCGCCAGTTGCACCCGGCCCGTATCCAGGTCGCTGACCAGCAGTTCGGCACCGGCGGCGTGCAGTTGCTCGGCCAGGGCATAGCCGACATGCCCTAACCCCTGGATGGCCACGCGCAACCCTTCCAGATTGTCGCCGCCGAGGCGCGCCATGGCGGTGGCGCGAATTCCGGTGAACACGCCCATGGCCGTATGCGGCGACGGATCGCCCTCGGCGGTGGTGCTGGTGACGTGCTGGGTGTGCTGGGCGATGCAGTCCATATCGGCGCTGGAGGTGCCGCTGTCCATGGCGGTGATGTAATGGCCGTTAAGGGTTTCGATAAAGCGCCCGAAGGCCTCGAACAGCGCGCCACGGTTGTCCACATGGGCCGGGCGGATAATCACCGCCTTGCCGCCACCATGGGCCACGCCGGCCAGCGCCGCTTTGTAGCTCATGCCCTTGGCCAGGCGCAGCACATCTTCGATGGCGCTGTGAGTGTCGGCGTAGGGCAGGTAACGACAGCCGCCCAGCGCAGGGCCCAGGCGACTGTTGTGGATGGCGATCATGGCCTGCAGACCGGTCAACGGATCCACGGCGAAGTGCAACGACTCCAGCCGGGCGGTTTCCATCATGGCGAACATGCTGTGGCTCCCGTACTGATTTGCCACTCAGTATAGGCAGTGGCGCTGCCGACACCCGTCCGGCGGTCAGTTGCAACCTGGCGTCCGCACTACAATTCACTGGACGAAGCCCCGGCGCTTGACTACAAAGCCAGAGACATCGGGAGATTGCTATGAGCCCACGCGCCGCCTGCCTTGCCTGTCTGGAGCTAAACCCGCCTGCGCTGTTCGAGGCGGCACTGTGGATTGCCGTGGAGCACCAGCCAACGCTGCAACCGGCCGAGGTGCTGCAACGCCTCAACGGTTTGCAACAGCAGGTCAGTCAGGGCTTGCCCAATCTACCCGTCCAGGAACTGGCGCAACCGCTGCTGCGCCGGCTGAGTGAGCTGGACTTCCATGAAGACGACGAACGCCCGCTGCAGCCAAGGGCGGCGCTGCTGGATCAGCTGTTGCTGCGCCGCCGTGGCCAGCCGTTATCCCTGGCCCTGCTCGCGCTGGAGCTGGCTGGGCGCCTGGCGATCCCGCTGCAGGGGGTGAGTTTTCCCGGGCACTTTCTGCTGCGCGTACCGGGCGCCGATCACCTGCTCGACCCGTGCAGCGGCCGCCGCCTGTATACCCGTGAATGCCGCGAGCTGCTGCAACGCCACTTAGGCCCGACTGCCGAGTTAAGCGCCAGCCAGCTGCAGCCCTGCGATGCGCGCAGCATGTTGCAGCGCCTGTCGCGCAACCTGCGGCAACTGCATCAACTGGATGATGACCCACTGGCCGCGCTGCGCGATGCCGAGCGCGTGCTGCTGCTCGGCACACCGACCCTGCATGACCACCTGGCCCGCGCGGAGATTTATCGACTGCTCGATTGTCCGCAGGGCGAGCGCTTCGATCTGCAGTGCGCCCTGCTGCTCAGCGATGATCCGGCGCAGCACCTGCAACTTAACCAGCGCCTGCGCCTACTGAACGCCAGCCCGGCGCTGCATTAGAAAAAGCCCAACGCCTTGGCCTTGGCCACCGCCTGCGTGCGCCGCGCCACGCCCAGCTTGCCGTTGATCCGCCGGGCGTGGGTCTTCACCGTGTGCAGGGAAATAAACAGTTGCTCGGCCACTTCCTGGTTGGACAGCCCCTGGGCGATCAGGCCGAGTACCGCCAGCTCGCGGCTGCTCAGGGCATTGGCGCTGGCGGCAGGCGCCTGAGTCGATGCCTCATCGGTCTGCATGACCACCCGAAACCATGGGCACTGATAACCCAAGCGCTGCTGCAGCGCCTGGCCACTCTGGCGGGCGTCTGCGGCGCCAGCGTTATCGCCGAAGGCTGCGCAGGCGTCGCCATAACTGAGCCACAACTCGCTCGCCAGCGCCTGCCGGCCCTGGGCTGAGACCCGCTCCAGCAACCGCCGCAGAGGCGCGCGCACATCCGCTCCCTGCTCGCGATCCAGTTGCAGCAGCAGCGCCTGAAAACGCGGAATCAGCTCGGGGAAGTTGGGGGTTGGCAGCACCGCCTTGACTCGCCGCTCATAACCCAGCACCCGCGTGGCCGCTTCCCGCGCACGCTGGCGATGGCCCTGGGCGATCCACAGGTGACTGCTGGCCAGTAACAGCGTGCCGCGGTACAGGGTTTCAGTGACATGCTGACGCTGCATCAGCCGCTCCGCCTGCGCCAGGTGGGCAAACGCGGCAGCAATATCGCCGCCGCCCATGGCCAGTTCGGCCAGGCCGAGATAACCGTGAAACGCTGCAGGATCACCACAGTTGAGCGCATTATCCAGGCCTGTTTGCAACCAGACGCGGGCGTCCTCACGACGCCCCTGGCGCACCAGCAAACGCCCCAGACGCAGTTGAATTCGCCCCAGCGCCGGGGTATTGCGCAGCGTCGCCTGCTCGGTCGCGGTCAGCACCCGCTGCAGCAAGGCTTCGGCGCGGGCAAATTCACCCCGCGTCTCCAGCAGCAGGGCGTGGTCCAGCTCCAGCAAGGCTTCAAACACCGGGTTGCCATGCAGGCGCGCCTGCTTCAAGGCTTCGAAGCTGAGCTTGTGCGCCACCTCCAGCTGACCTTCACCAATGGCCACCAGGGTCAATGCCGAACGGCATAGCAGCGCCTGCGCCCACGCACTTTGCGGCAGCCCCTGCAGGGCCTCATGCAGGTGGCTGCGGGCATCCACGGCACAGACTCGGCCGAAGGCGATGATGCCCTGGATGGCCTGCCAGTGAGCGAACAGCTCGCGGGTCCGCGCCCCGTCACTGCGCGGTTGAAAGCGCGCCAGCTGGTTGATACAGCTCTGCGCCTCATCCAGGCGGCCGACCAGCAGCAACACCCAGGCGTTGAGCAGAATCAGTCGCGGCGTGCTGCACAGCAGGCTGTCCGGCAACTCGCTGCGCCAGCGCAGAATCAGCGCCAGGTCCTGACCCTGCAGCACCTGCTCCTCGGTAAAGCGCTCAAGAAAACTGCCGGCTACCTCCGGTTGCCCGGCCAGCAAGGCATGCTCCACCGCCGCACGAATATCGCCATGGCCGGCAAACCACTGGCTGGCATGCACATGCAGGGCGCTGCATGGCAGATGCGACGCCTGCCGCTGCAGCAGCCGGGCCAGCGGCGGAAACAGCCCATACCAGCCCTTGGCGGCGTCCAACTCCTGGATAAACACCCCGCGGTCGATCAGCGCGCGTAACCACTGCGCGCCTTCGCCCACACCAAACAGGTGATCACACAGTGCCGGATTGAAGCGCGGCAGCTGGGCCAGTTGCTGGAGCATCTGCAACAGCTCATCGGGCAACCCTTGCAACACTTCGCGCTGGACATACTCGACCAGCAGCTGGTCATGCTCACCATCCTGCGGCGCGCTCAGCACAGTCGGCTCGGTCTGGGCCGCTAGCAGACGCAGGCGCAAGGCCGCAGGCCAGCCCTGGGTCAACTCATGCAGCTCGGGCGCCCAGGCGCTGCGGGCAGGGTCCAGCTGCTGCAACCAGGCCAGCACCTGCGCTTCGCTAAAGGCCAGCTCGCTGGCGCCCAGTTCGAGCAACTCGCCTTCCAGCAGCAAACGCGAAAGATTGCAAACCGGCCGCCGCCGGCTACCCAGCCACCAGCAGATGCCGGGCGGGGTGACCATCAGCAGTTGATTAAGAAAGTCATCGAGGGCGTGATTGGGTTGCGCCGGGTAATCATTGAGCATGATCCACAGCGGCCGCGACTCCTGCGCCAGGGTCGCCAGCAGCTCGCCGCTGCTGAGGTCTGCGGGATAATCGAGCAGCTTGCCGAGCTGCTGAGCCAGTTGCTCAGCATGCAGACCTGCGCCAGCGCAGGTCAGCCAGAGCAGGCGGTAATGGCCCGGGCACTGACGCGCGCAATCGGCCAGCAGGACGGTCTTGCCAAAGCCGGCCGGGCCAACCAGCAAGCGCAGACGACAGTCTTGCACCAGCAGCCGCTGCTGCAGGGCTAGCCGGGAGATATGCCCCGGCGGTGGGCGTTGCACGCTGCCACAGACCGACGCTGCGGCGCTCAGCGGGAAAGGCGCTAATGCGTTCATGACGGCTCGTTTTATTGTTCTTGCAGGAACCGGATGCTTGCAGGCTAATCCTCAATACCGATGACTCACAGCTCTATCACAGCAGGTGATGGCCGGTGATAAAAAGGCGCCGGGGCCGTTCTGTATTGAGTCGTGCAGGAGCTAGGCGACGCCTGATGCGCACAACTCCGTGGCTTAGCCGCGAACCAGGGCCAGGCCCACAACGCCACCCCCACCCGCGGCAACCAAGCACAACAGCAGCCAGCAGCATCTTTCTGGGACAGCGCCATAAAAAAGGCGGCCCGAAGGCCGCCCAATCACGAGGTAACAACCTTGGCCATCAACGCACGCCGGAGCTGCGCAGGGCGGCAGGTGTGTAATCGGCGGCGGAGGCCCGGAAGCCGAAGTTGTAGGCGGTTTTTTCCTCGTTCTTCATGCCCAGGGCCAGGTAGCGGCCAGCTACCAGGTCATACAACACTTCCAGGGTGTAGCCCGGCACCTGATGATTGAAGTAGTACTGCGCATGCCCCTCGGCTACCCGCCACAGTTGACCACGGCCGTCATAGTGATCGACCAGAGCCAACTGCCAGCTGTCCTCATCGAAGTACATATGACGCTTGGCATAGATATGCCGCTCACCAGACTTCAGCGTGGCTTCCACTTCCCATACCCGGTGCAGCTCGTAGCGGGCCAGGTCCTGGTTGATATGCCCGGCCTTGATCACGTCGTCATACTTCAGCGCTGGCGAGTCGAGCTTGTAGCTGTTGTAGGGGATATACATCTCCTTCTTGCCCACCAGTTTCCACTCGTAACGATCGGGCGCGCCGGAGAACAGGTCGAAGTTGTCGGCGGTACGCATACCGTCGGAGGCGGTACCCGGGCCGTCGTAAGCCACCTGCGGGGCACGCCGCACACGACGCTGGCCGGCGTTGTAGATCCACGCCAGGCGCGGTTCCTTGACCTGGTCGATGGTCTCATGCACCAGCAGCACGTTACCGGCCAGGCGCGAGGGCGCAGTCACCCGCTGTTTGAAATACAGCAGGATATTGCTGCCTTTGTTCGGATCAAGGTCGGGCATGTCCGCTGGAAATGCCACTTCATCCTCAAACTTCACCAGGCTGTATGAACCATTGGTTTGCGGCGTGACCTGAGTCACTAGACGGCGAGTGTTACCACCGCGGTAGCGCGTAATGTGGTTCCACACCACCTCAACACCGGTCTTGGGGATCGGGAACGCATAGTAACGACTGGCATTGAAGTTCTGCAGGCCATTACCGCCGTCTACGGGGGTGGTATTAAGCGCACTGACCTTCGCCGCTTCGGCAATTGCCGCAGGTACAGCGGCGCTACGGTGCGTTGCATAGACCGCAATTTTGTAGCTTTCAGGGTAGCGCGTGAGCATGGCCATCTGGCCGGCCGAGAGTTTGTCCCTGTACTGCTCGGCGTTGGCCGAGGTAATGATGAAAAGTGGTTGCTCATTGGCAAACGGATCGGCCAGAAAACCCTTGTCATCAACAGCGGCCGCATTGACTGGCAGGCCGCCACTCCAGGCCGGGATGCTGCCGTCGGCATTAGCAGCCATTTCTGCGCCCAGGGGCGTCAAACTCGCGCCCAACTGGGCAGCTTCTTGCTCTGACACTGCGGCCATCACGCTGCTGGCGAGTAAAGTCAGCGCCAGCGCTCCCGCTTGTAGGATTCTTGTGCTCTTCATGGTGTTCGGATCCTTTGCACTGGGTTAATCAGAAGTTCACGCCCACACTCAGGGCGACGAAATCACGGTCGGTGATGGTGTTGTACTCACCCCCAAAGAAGTCGGTGTAGCTCAGGCTGGCGGTGTAGGTGTTCTGGTAATCGGCACTCAGCGCCAGGCTGATGGCCTTGCTGCCCTCGTTGAAGTTCGGCCCATAGCCATCGACGTCATGTGACCAGGCCACGCTCGGGCTTAGGTTGACGCCGGCGAAGACGTTGCTGTAATCGGCGCTGGCACGCAGGCGGTAACCCCAGGAGCTGCTGGTGTAGAAACCATCGCCCTGGCATTCATCGGGATTGGCCGCGTTGAACGCAGCGCACACACCCGGCACGCTGAATTCGCCAGCCCCATAGATAGGGTCGCGACCGAAACGCAGCTCACCGGGAGCGTCGCTGATGCCGCTGATATGGTTGTAACCCACTTCGCCGAGCAGGGTCAGGCGGCTGGCACCCAGCACCCGGTCGATAAAGTGCACGGCCGTGACTTGCGCCTGGGTAAAGGGCTTGCGTTCGTAGCCATGGATATCGGCACCGGCGACGTTCTTGGCGTGAGCGGATTCGAATACCGGGTTGAAGGGCAGCCCCAGCGCGCCAAATGACAAGTCGGTGGAGTTGATCTGCATCGGCATATTGGGCCGGTAGCTGACCTCGCCGGATAGCGCGGTACCGCCGACGTTGGTCTGGAAGCTCAGGCCGTAGAGGCGGATGTCTTCCGGATACTCGAGGAAGTAGCCGGCATTCGGCGCACCAGGGATAAAGCTGGTGAAGTTCGGCGTGGTGGTGCGGATGGTGCTGAACACCGGACCACGGCTGTGGTAGTTCATCGCGTAGAGGCCGAACTCGGTGTCGTTCAGCGATTCGGCGAACCAGCGCAGGGCCAGGCCGTACTGGCCGCTGTCACGGGCGTCGCGGTCGCCCGCGCGTGGGATGTAGACGTTTTCCCCAGGGGCAAAACTGTTGTTCGACTCGCCTGGCGGCAGATCCGGGCCAAACACCGCCAGGCGGTCATCGCAGCCATCGGCCAGAACATCGGCGGTGGAGAAGAAGGTGCCGCAGTTATCGACGATGGTCTGATCCCACTCCAGCTGATAGAAGGCCTCCATGCTGACGGAGTCGGTCAGGCTCTGCGCCACATAGAGCATATTGACCGGGATCAGCCCCTCCTTGATCTCCGCGCCGGGACGGCGGAAGGCGGCGGCATCGATCGGGTTGATCGAGTTGATCGAGTTGCCGATAAAGGTGCTCTCACCCCAGCTGACCACTTGCTTGCCGACCCGCACACTGCCCGGCTTATCGCCCAGGTTGTAGTTGTGGTAGATAAAGGCATCGAGGATCTGCGCACCGGAGGATTGCGCCGCTTCCTTGCGGTTGTGATCGTCGATGTCATAGAACAGACGGCTCTCGTCCTTGGTCTCGAAGTCATACCAATACTTGCCCCGGATAAAGACCCCGGTGTCGCCGTATTTAAGCTCCAGGTCGTGAATACCCTTGAAGATCTTCGAGAAGGTTTCGCCTTTCTTGAAATTCAGCCGGCCGTCATCCGAGGTGCGCGATGAGGCCTTACCGCCGCTGGCGACCGAAACAAAGTCAGGATCCGCGCCGCGTACTGACCAACTGGCCCCCACGGACAGTTGGGAGTCGAACTGCGCCTCGACCTCGCCGATGGTGAAAGTGACTGCCTGAACAGGCGCGACACAGCCAAGCGCAATGGCAACCGCCAAAACGCTGGGCTGGAAGATGGCATGTCTTGTTGTTGTTCTCATGCGGCTCTCCTGGAAAGCGGGTTTCGTGTTGAGCCCACACGCTACTCAGCCGCCAGATAGGCGATAAGCGCCCGAAAGAGGTATTTGCCCTGTCAGCCGAAAGAGTGAATACGCCGCTAACAAGCCGTTCTGCAGCCGGCCCATGGAGCATTTCAATGGCGCGTTATAGGGTGGCTGAATGGCCCTGGCGGCTCAGCGGAGGATTAGTCGCTGCTGGCGGTGCAACCCAGGCCGCGCGGCGCCACCTGCGGCGGGGTTAATCGCGGGTTCCGCCGGGCGACCGTATCGATTTAAATACATCGTAATGAAAGCGACACAAATCGTTCCACCCGCGACGCCAGAGCCTTTGCGCTGTGTGCCAGGGATGAATCGGCCACACTCGTATCGAAATCGCTACAGCAGCTACAAAGCCGAACAGCTTAAATAACATTAAGTCATTGTTTTTATTGATAAAAATAACAATGGCACCACCCTTGCTATAGTCATTCCACCTTCCGCTCGTGCCCGGCACGCGCGTCCAGCACATCGCCCCCAACAGAAAGGGCGAGTCACCCCACTCGAGGAGTACACATGAGCGAATTGCGTTTTACCGTTGAGCACGAATGGCTGCGTCAGGATGCCGATGGTCTGGTTACCGTGGGCATCACCGCCTATGCCCAGGAAGCCCTGGGTGACGTGGTATTCGTCCAGCTGCCAGACGCCCAGGACTACGCCGAGGGTGCTGAAGTGGCGGTGCTGGAATCGGTAAAAGCCGCGAGCAATATCGCCATGCCGCTGGACGGTGAGGTGGTCGAGGTCAATGCCGAGCTAGAATCCAGCCCTGAGCTGGTCAACGAAGATCCCCTGGGCAAGGGTTGGTTCTTCCGTTTCCGGCCGGCCAATGCCAGCGCGGTAGCCGACCTGCTCGACCAGGCCGCCTACGAGCGCCTGCTCAACGCCAATGCTGACGCCTGAGAGAGTGTGATGACCAAGCTGACCACCCAGAACGAATTTGTCGCCCGCCATATCGGCCCACGCGACGCCGATACCGCTGCCATGCTCGAACTGCTCGGCTACGCCAGCATCGACGCGCTGACCGATAACGTCATCCCCGAGAGCATCAAGGGCACCAGCGTGCTGGGTGCTCAGCCGGGCCTGTCGGAAGCCGACGCCCTGGCCAAGATCAAGACCATCGCGGCCAACAACCAGCAGTTCAAGACCTACATCGGCCAGGGTTATCACGGCACCCACACGCCAAGCCCGATCCTGCGCAACCTGCTGGAAAACCCGGCCTGGTACACCGCTTACACCCCGTACCAGCCAGAGATTTCCCAAGGCCGCCTGGAGTCGCTGCTGAACTTCCAGACCCTGATCAGCGACCTCACCGGCATGCAGATCGCCAACGCCTCGCTGCTGGATGAAGCCACCGCCGCTGCCGAAGCCATGACCTTCTGCAAGCGCCTGTCGAAGAACAAGGTCAGCAACGCCTTCTTCGCTTCCCAGCACTGCCACCCGCAAACCCTCGACGTGCTGCGCACCCGTGCCGAGCCGCTGGGCATCGAAGTGGTAATCGGCGACGAAGCTGCGATTAGCGACGCCAGTGCCTACTTCGGCGCGCTGCTGCAATACCCGGCCAGCAATGGCGACATCTTCGACTACCGCGAGCTGGTCGAGCGCTTCCACGCCGCCAATGCCTTGGTCGCTGTCGCTGCCGACCTGCTGGCCCTGTGCCTGCTCACCGCGCCGGGCGAGTTCGGTGCCGACGTGGCCCTGGGCAGCGCGCAGCGTTTTGGTGTGCCGCTGGGCTTCGGTGGCCCACACGCCGCCTATTTCGCCACCCGCGATGCATTCAAGCGCGACATGCCGGGCCGCCTGGTCGGCATGTCGATCGACCGCTTCGGCAAGCCGGCCCTGCGCCTGGCCATGCAGACCCGCGAGCAACATATCCGCCGTGAGAAGGCCACCAGTAACATCTGCACCGCCCAGGTGCTGCTGGCCAACATCGCCAGCATGTACGCCGTGTACCACGGCCCACAAGGCCTGACCCAGATCGCCCAGCGCGTGCACCAGTTCACCGCGATCCTGGCCAAGGGCCTGCGCGCCCTGGGTTATAGCGTCGAGCAGGAATTCTTCTTCGACACCCTGACCCTGGCCACCGGTGGCAAGACCGCGACACTGCACGCCGCGGCGCGCGCTGCCAGCATCAACCTGCGTGAAATCGACAGCGAGCGCCTGGGCCTGTCCCTGGACGAAACCACCGACCAGGCGGCCATCGAAGCGCTGCTGGCAGTATTTGCCGAAGGCAAGGCGGTTCCAGCCTTCGCTGAACTGGCGGCCGGTGTAATCGCCCAGCTGCCAAAAGGCCTGCTGCGCGAATCGGAAATCCTCAGCCACCCGGTATTTAACCGCTACCACAGCGAAACCGAGCTGATGCGCTATCTGCGCAAGCTGGCCGACAAGGACCTGGCCCTGGACCGCAGCATGATTCCGCTGGGCTCCTGCACCATGAAGCTCAACGCCGCCAGCGAAATGATCCCGGTGACCTGGTCCGAGTTCGGCAATCTGCACCCCTTCGCCCCAATCGAACAAAGCCAGGGCTACACCCAGCTGACCACTGAACTGGAAGCCATGCTCTGCGCGGCCACCGGTTACGACGGCATCTCCCTGCAGCCGAACGCCGGCTCCCAGGGCGAGTACGCCGGTCTGTTGGCCATCCGCGCCTACCACCACAGCCGTGGCGACGATCAGCGCGACATCTGCCTGATCCCGCAATCGGCCCACGGCACCAACCCGGCCACCGCCAGCATGGCCGGTATGCGCGTGGTGGTGACCGCCTGCGACAGCAGCGGCAACGTCGACATCGCCGACCTCAAGGCCAAGGCCGAAGAGCACAAGGAGCGTCTGGCGGCGCTGATGATCACCTACCCCTCGACCCACGGCGTGTTCGAGGAAGGCATCCGCGAGATCTGCCAGATCATTCACGACAACGGCGGCCAGGTGTATATCGACGGTGCCAATATGAACGCCATGGTCGGCCTCTGCGCCCCAGGCAAGTTCGGCGGCGACGTCTCGCACCTGAACCTGCACAAGACCTTCTGCATCCCCCACGGCGGTGGCGGCCCAGGCGTCGGCCCAATTGGCGTGAAAGCCCACCTGATCCCCTTCCTGCCCGGCCACGGTCATATGGCACGCAAAGAGGGTGCTGTCAGCGCCGCGCCGTTCGGCAGCGCCAGCATCCTGCCGATCACCTGGATGTATATCAGCATGATGGGCGGCGAAGGCCTCAAGCGCGCCTCGCAGATGGCCATTCTCAACGCCAACTACATCGCCCGCCGCCTGGAAGAGCACTACCCGGTGCTGTATTCCGGCAGCAATGGCCTGGTGGCGCACGAGTGCATCCTGGACATCCGCCCGATCAAGGACAGCAGCGGCATCAGCGTCGACGACGTGGCCAAGCGCCTGATCGACTTCGGCTTCCACGCCCCGACCATGTCCTTCCCGGTGGCCGGCACTCTGATGATCGAGCCGACCGAAAGTGAATCCAAGGAAGAACTGGACCGCTTTTGCGACGCCATGATCGCCATCCGCAACGAGATTCGTGCGGTGGAAGCCGGTCAGCTGGATGCCAACGACAACCCGCTGAAGAACGCCCCGCACACTGCCCTGGAACTGGTCGGCGAGTGGACTCACGCCTACAGCCGCGAGCAGGCCGTGTACCCAGTGGCCAGCCTGATCGAGGCCAAGTACTGGCCGCCGGTCGGCCGCGTGGACAACGTGTTCGGCGACCGCAACCTGATCTGCGCCTGCCCGTCCATCGAGGCGTATCAGGACGCCTAAGGCGATGTAACCGTAGGATGGGTTAGCGGTGCGGGCCACCTCTCGCATTGCTGACACCCGCTCTGCGCACCGCGTAACCCATCAAGGGGCGCGCGGTGCTGATGATGGGTATCGCTGCGCTCAACCCATCCTACGGCTCTGTTTACCCAAGAATTTCGACTCACCTCCAGCCGAGGCGGGTTAGTTGCATCCCTATAAAAATAAAGAGGGCCTCACCATGTTTAGCAAGCACGACCAACTGCAAGGCTACGACGACGCCCTGCTCGCCGCGATCAACGCCGAAGAGCAGCGCCAGGAAGACCATATCGAGCTGATTGCCTCGGAAAACTACTGCAGCCAGCGCGTCATGCAGGCCCAAGGCAGCGGCCTGACCAACAAGTACGCCGAAGGCTATCCGGGCAAGCGCTACTACGGCGGCTGCGAGCATGTCGATGTGGTCGAGGCCCTGGCCATCGAGCGCGCCAAGCAGTTGTTCGGTGCCGACTACGCTAACGTGCAGCCGCACTCCGGTTCTTCCGCCAACAGCGCGGTGTACCTGGCCTTGCTCAATGCCGGCGATACCATCCTCGGCATGAGCCTGGCCCACGGCGGCCACCTGACCCACGGCGCCAAGGTGTCGTCCTCCGGCAAGCTGTATAACGCGGTGCAGTACGGCATCGACGCGAACGGCCTGATCGATTACGCCGAGGTCGAGCGCCTGGCGCTTGAGCACAAGCCGAAGATGATTGTCGCAGGCTTCAGTGCCTACTCACGCACCCTGGACTTCGCCCGCTTCCGTGAAATTGCCGACAAGGTCGGGGCCTACCTGTTTGTCGATATGGCCCACGTCGCCGGTTTAGTCGCGGCGGGTCTTTATCCCAACCCGCTGCCCTTTGCCGATGTGGTCACCACCACCACCCACAAGACCCTGCGCGGCCCCCGTGGCGGTTTGATCCTCGCGCGCAAGAACGAGGAGATCGAGAAAAAGCTTAACTCGGCGGTGTTCCCCGGCAGCCAGGGCGGCCCGCTGATGCATGTGATCGCGGCTAAGGCGGTGTGCTTCAAGGAAGCCCTGGAGCCGGGCTTCAAGGCCTATCAGCAACAGGTGATCGACAACGCCCAGGCCATGGCCGAGGTGTTTGTTGCGCGCGGCTATGACGTGGTCTCCGGCGGCACCGACAACCACCTGATGCTGGTCAGCCTGATCAAGCAGGGCCTCACCGGCAAGGCCGCCGACGCGGCCCTCGGTGCGGCACATATCACGGTGAACAAGAACGCCGTGCCGAATGACCCGCAGTCGCCCTTTGTCACCTCCGGCATCCGCATCGGCACCCCGGCCGTCACCACCCGCGGCTTTAAGCAGGGCGAGTGCCGCACCCTGGCCGGCTGGATCTGCGACATCCTCGATAAGCTGGATGACGCCGAAGTGATCGCACAGGTTCGCGGTCAGGTCGCCGACCTGTGCGCCAGCTTCCCGGTCTACGCTGACTAGAACGGTACGCAGTTTTTGCCACTCGCGGCGCGGTTACCCAGCGCGTCGCATCATCGCCGCCCCACAAGGGCGGCAGCAAAACACGCAGTCGGAGCAAGCATGTCACTTAGCGTTTTTGACCTCTTCAAGATCGGCATCGGCCCGTCCAGTTCGCATACGGTGGGCCCCATGCTGGCCGCCCTGCGCTTTGCCGAGGGGCTGCGCCGCGATGATCTACTGACGGCCACCGACTCGGTGAAGGTGGAGCTGTACGGTTCCCTCGGCGCCACCGGCAAGGGCCACGGCAGCGATAAAGCGGTGCTGCTCGGCCTGGAAGGCGAACAGCCGGACACGGTTGACACCAGCAGCGTCGACGCCCGTCTGGCGGCCATTCGCAGCAGCTTTGAGCTCAAGCTGCTCGGCGAGAAAGCCATCCGTTTTGTCGAGAAGCAGCACCTGGCGATGATCCGCAAACCGCTGGCCTTTCACCCCAACGGCATGATCTTTCGCGCCTTCGACGCCGCCGGTTTGCAGATTCGTTCGCGCGAGTACTACTCGGTGGGTGGCGGTTTTGTGGTCGATGAACAGGCCGCTGGAGCCGACCGCATCGTCGAAGATCGCACCGTGCTGCAATACCCCTTTACCACCGGCAAGCAGCTGCTGGCGCACTGCGCCGAACACCAGCTGTCGATCAGCCAGGTGATGCTGGCCAACGAGGCCGCCTGGCGACCGGAGGCCGAGACCCGCGCGCGCCTGTTGCATATCTGGCAGGTGATGCAGGATTGCGTCGAAGCCGGTTGCCGCAACGAGGGCATCATGCCCGGCGGGCTCAAGGTCAAACGCCGCGCCGCCGATCTGCACCGCCAGCTGTGCAAGCACCCGGAAGCCAGCCTGCGCGACGCCTTGAGCGTGCTCGACTGGGTCAACCTCTATGCCCTGGCGGTCAACGAGGAAAACGCCAGCGGCGGCCGCGTGGTCACCGCGCCCACCAATGGCGCGGCCGGCATAGTGCCGGCGGTGCTGCACTACTACAGCCGCTTTATCCCCGGAGCCAACGACGACGGCGTGGTGCGCTTTCTGCTCACCGCTGCCGCCATCGGCATCCTCTACAAGGAAAACGCCTCGATTTCCGGTGCCGAAGTCGGTTGCCAGGGCGAGGTTGGTGTGGCCTGTTCGATGGCTGCCGGCGCGCTGTGCGAGGTCATGGGCGGCAGCGTCAACCAGGTGGAGAACGCCGCCGAGATCGGCATGGAACACAACCTCGGCCTGACCTGCGACCCGATTGGCGGCCTGGTTCAGGTGCCCTGCATCGAACGCAACGCCATGGGTTCGGTCAAGGCGATCAACGCCGCACGCATGGCCCTGCGCGGCGACGGCCAGCACTTCGTTTCGCTGGATAAAGTCATCCGCACCATGCGCCAGACCGGTGCCGACATGAACAACAAGTACAAGGAAACCGCCCGCGGCGGCCTGGCGGTCAATATTATCGAATGCTGATCGCCGATTGCGAGCTCGCGGATTTCCGCCGCCCTCAGCCACAACACTGAAACCATCCCCTCACCCCTCTGGGGAGAGGGCTAGGGAGAGGGGTCGAAATTCGCCCCACCCACGATATCAATGGAGAACCGCATGACCACTGAAACCCTGGCGAAAACCCCGCTACACGCCCTGCATCTCGAACTCGGTGCGCGCATGGTGCCGTTCGCCGGCTATGACATGCCGGTGCAGTACCCGCTCGGCGTGATGAAAGAACACCTGCACTGCCGCGAAGCCGCCGGCCTGTTCGACGTCTCGCATATGGGCCAGATCGTCCTGCGCGGCGCAGAGGCTGCCAAGGCGCTGGAAAGCCTGGTGCCGGTGGATATCATCGACCTGCCCGTGGGCATGCAGCGTTACGCCATGTTCACCGATGACAACGGCGGCATCCTCGACGACCTGATGGTCGCCAACCTGGGTAACGACACGCTGTTCCTAGTGGTCAACGCCGCCTGCAAGGAGCAGGACCTGGCCCACCTGCACAAGCATATTGGCAGCCAGTGCCAAATCGAAAGCCTGTTCGAAGCTCGCGCGCTGCTCGCATTGCAAGGCCCGCAAGCCTTCGAGGTGCTGGCACGCCTGGCGCCCGAGGTGGCGAAGATGACCTTTATGCAGTTCGCCCCAGTGCGTCTGCTCGGCGTCGACTGCTACGTCAGCCGCTCCGGCTACACCGGTGAAGACGGTTTCGAAATCTCGCTGCCGGCCGAGCACGCCGAAACCCTGGCGCGCAGCCTGCTGTCCGAACCGGAAGTGGCGGCCATTGGCCTCGGCGCACGCGATTCGCTGCGCCTGGAAGCCGGTCTATGCCTGTATGGCCACGACATGAGCACCGCCACCACGCCGATCGAAGCCAGCCTGCTGTGGGCCATGTCCAAACCGCGCCGCGCCGATGGCGCCCGTGCCGGCGGTTTCCCCGGTGCAGCGCGGATCTTCGCTCAACAGCAAGAAGGTGTGGCCAGCAAGCGCGTCGGCCTGCTGCCGCAGGAGCGGGTACCGGTGCGTGAAGGTGCGGAAATCGTCGATGCCGACGGCAACGTGATCGGCAGCGTATGCAGCGGCGGCTTCGGCCCGACCCTGGCCGCCCCGGTGGCCATGGGTTATCTGCAGAGCAGCCATATCGCCCTGGATACCGAGGTATGGGCCCTGGTGCGCGGCAAGCGCGTAGCGATGAAAGTGGCCAAGACCCCGTTTGTGCCGCAGCGCTACTACCGCGGTTAACCGCTAGCCGCACTGCGCCGGCCACCCGGCTGGCGCAGTGCTATCCGTACGGCTATGCCGAGCCTGGGGCCAAGCATCAACGCTTATTGCCCAGCATCCTCGGCCTTGGCTTGCGCCGCTTTGGCCGCACGCTGCTTGCGCACTTCCTTTGGGTCGGCGATCAGCGGTCGGTAGATCTCTACCCGCTCACCATCTTCCAGCACGCGCTCATCGGGCTTGCTCACCGCCTTGCCGAAGATTCCCAGTGGGCTGTTGTGCAGGTCCAGATCGGCAAAGTGCGCCTGCATCCCGGACTGCAACGCCGCCTGCCGCACGGTCGTGCCATAAGGCAGGCTCAGACGCAGCAGCTTCTGCTTGTCGGCCAGGGCATAGACCACCTCAACTACGATGTTTGGCTTATCCATAGAGTTGCTTGGCCCTTTGGCAGAAAGCGTCGACCAGGGTATTGGTGGCTTGGTTGAACAATGGTCCAAGCGTTGCCCGCACCAGTGGCCCGGCGTAGTCGAAAGTCAGATCGAGGCTGATCTTGCAGGCCTTGTCGCCCAACGCCTTGAACTCCCAATGCCCATACAGCTGGGTGAACGGCCCCTCGACCAGGCTCAGCTTGATCAACTCGCCCGGCACCAGGGTATTGGCCGTGACAAAGCGCTGGCTCAAGCCGCCCTTGGCCACCACCAGGCTGGCGCGCATATGCGTGTCGCTGGCCTCAAGCACTTCGCTGGCCGAACACCAGGGCAGAAACTGCGGGTAACTGGCCACATCATTGACCAGATCAAACAGCGCCCGCGCCGGATAAGGCAACAGCGCCGAACGCTGGATATGCGTACTCATAACCCAACCACTTGGCTAAACAGGAGGCCGGCGATCATTTGCTCAGCTCTGCGATAAACACGATCAGCACGCCAATCGGCGCGACCACACGGATCAGCCAGTACACCAGGTTGAACAGCAGCGGGCTTTGCAGCGCCAGCTCTTCACGCACCGCCTCACGCTTGAGCACCCAGCCGGCGAATAGGGCGAACGCCAGGCCGCCGAACGGCAACAGAATGCGACTGGTCAGGTAATCAATGCTGTCGAAGAAATTCCGCCCACCCTCGGCGCCCCACTGGAACAGGTGGAAACCATCCTCGCCGAAGACAAAGAACTTCGCCTCAGCCCCGAGATTGAAGGACAGCACCGTGCCCATGCCGACCACCCAGCAGAGCAACGCCAGCACACTGGTCACCAGCACCCGGCTGCGCTTGGTGCGCTCGACCAGATAGGCCACCGCCGGCTCCAGCATGGAGATCGACGAAGTCCAGGCCGCGATCAGCACCAGGATAAAGAACAGCGTGCCCATCACCTGGCCAAAGGCGATATTGCCGAACGCCACCGGCAGGGTGACAAACATCAGCCCCGGCCCGGCGCCTGGCTCCAAACCGCCGGCAAAGACGATGGGAAACAGCGCCATACCGGCCGTCAGCGCCACCAGGGTATCGAGAATACCGACGGTGAGAATGGTGCCGCCAATCGAGGCGTTCTTCGGCATATACGAACCGTAGACCATGATCGAACCCACGCCGACACTCAGGGTAAAGAAGGCATGGCCCATGGCCGCCAGCACGCCATCAAGCACGCGATCCGGCTGGAAATCGAAGAGAAAGTGGAAGCCCTGCATAAAATAGCCAGTGGTCATGCTGTAACCCAGCAGCACCAGCAGCAGCACAAACAGCAGCGGCATCATGATCCGCAGGCTGCGCTCAAGCCCGGCCACCACGCCACGGGCGATAACAAAGCCGGTCAGCAGCATAAACAGCGTATGCCACAGGGTCAGCCGCCAGGGATCGGCCGTCAGCGCGCCAAACGCGGCCCCAGCGCCCTCGGCGCTGACGCCGGCAAACTGGCCGCCACCCATGCTGAGGATGTAATCCAGCGACCAGCCGGCCACCACGCTGTAGAACGACAGAATCAGCAGGGCGGCAACCATCCCCACCAACGCCGCCCAGGACCATTTCGGCGAAGCGCCTGATTCGATGGCCAGGGTCTTCAGGGTATTCACCGGGCTCTGCCGGCCACGCCGACCGATCAGGGTTTCCGCCAGCATGATCGGCAGACCGACCATAAAGATGCACACCAGGTACATCATCACGAACGCCCCGCCGCCGTACATGCCGGTCATATAGGGGAACTTCCAGATATTACCCAGGCCGACGGCCGAGCCGGTCGCCGCCAGAATAAACACCCAACGACTGGCCCAGGCGCCGTGTATCGAAACCTTATCGTTCGCCATGCTCGGCTAGCCCGTTCTATTAAAAAGATCGCGCATTGTCGGGGATTCGCCAGGGCGGCTCAAGCGCAGCCGACGCCGCGCAGCACCCGGCGCCTGGCAAAGCTGATTTTGCCCTGCCGCACACATAGCGCCGGCGCCAGTGACTCCCTATAATGCGCGCCCTATGGCTAAACAAAAGAAACACCCGCAAGGCACCATCGCGCAAAACAAGAAGGCGATGCACGACTACTTCGTCGAATCCAGGTTCGAGGCTGGCCTGGTCCTGTCCGGCTGGGAAGTGAAGAGTCTGCGCGCCGGCAAGGCCCAATTGGTCGACAGCTACGTGCTGCTGAAAAACGACGAAGCCTGGCTGATGGGCTGCCACATCACCCCGCTGACAGCGGCCAGTACCCACGTGATCGCCGACCCGACGCGCACCCGCAAGCTGCTGCTGAACAAGCGCGAGCTGGACAAGCTGTTCGGCGCCGTGCAGCAGAAAGGCTATGCCTGCGTGGCCATGTCGCTTTACTGGAAGGCGCACCTGATCAAGTGCGAGATCGCCCTGGCCAAGGGCAAGAAGGACTTCGACAAGCGCCACACCGAGAAAGAACGCGACGCCGACCGCGAAGTGCAGCGGGCGATGCGCAGCAAAGGCAAAGACGAGTAAATCGGCTCTGCACTAGCAAAAAAGCCCCGCTGATACGGGGCGTTTTCATTACAGCGCTTGGCTTAGCGCAACTCGCTGAAGGCCAACTTCACCCCGAGCCCCACCAGCACCGCGCCCATCAAGCGATCAAACCAGTGGCCCATGCGCGCGAAGCCGGCACGCACCCGCTGGTGGCTGAACAGCTGCGCGACCATGCAGAACCACAGCGCCGTGGCCACCGCCAGATAAACCCCATAGCCCGCCTGAATCGGCAGCGGCGTATGCGGGTTGATCACCACGGTAAACAGCGACAGGAAGAACAGCGTGGCCTTGGGATTCAGGCCATTGGTGACAAACCCGGCGGCAAAGGCCGCACGCGACGAACGCGGACCTTCAGCCAGGCTCAACTCGGCGTCACGCGGGCTTGCCGGCTTGGCACGCAGCGCCCGAATGCCGATATACAACAAGTAAGCCGCCGCCAACCATTTCAGCGCGTTGAACAGCACAATCGACTGCGACACGATCAAGCCGATACCTAGCAGCGAATAGGCCACATGGATAAAAATCCCGCAGCCCACCCCAATCGCGCTGAAGATCCCGGCACGCCGCCCGTGCGCCACACTCTCGCGCACCACAATCGCAAAATCCGGGCCGGGGCTGGCCACGGCCAGCAAGTGGATCAGCGCCACAGCTAAAAACTCGGTCCAGTACATGGGGCGGCTCCGCGACGTCGAAACGATTCTGTTAGGCTCGCCACCATACTCCCCGCCCAAACCCGCAGGATAGATACAGCTGATGAGTAACAGTCACCGCGCCGTCTTTCTCGACCACAACTCACTCGACCTGGGCGACCTCGATCTGTCCAGCCTGAGCGCCTGCTTTGCCGACCTGCAGCTGTACCCGCACAGCACCCAGGCGCAAACCATCGAACGCTTGCAGGGCGCACAGGTGGCCATTAGCAACAAGGTGCCGCTAAATGCCGAGGTGTTCGCCGCCTGCCCGCAGCTGAAGCTCATCCTGGTTGCGGCCACCGGCACCAACCCGATTGACCTGGCTGCCGCCCGCACCCATGGCGTGGTGGTCAGTAACTGCCAGGGCTACGGCACGCCATCGGTGGCACAACACACGCTGATGCTGCTACTCGCGCTGGCCACGCGCCTGCCCGACTACCAACGCGACGTGCGCGCCGGCCGCTGGCAACAGGCGCAGCAGTTCTGCCTGCTCGACTACCCGATCATCGAATTGCACGGCAAGACCCTCGGCCTGCTTGGCCATGGCGAGTTGGGCGGCGCAGTCGCCAGCCTGGCCGAAGCCTTTGGCATGCGTGTGCTGCTCGGCCAGCTACCCGGCCGACCAACCCGTGCCGACCGCCTACCACTGGATGAACTGCTGCCCCAGGTCGATGCGCTGACCTTGCACTGCCCGCTAAACAGCGACACCCTGAACCTGATCGGCGCCCGCGAACTGCGCCTGATGAAGCCCACGGCTTTTCTGATCAATACCGCCCGCGGCGGCCTGATCAACGAACAGGCCTTGGCCGACGCCCTGCGCGCCGGCCACCTGGGCGGCGCGGCAACCGATGTGCTGACCCAGGAGCCGCCGAAAGACGGCAACCCCTTGCTCGCTGCCGATATTCCGCGCCTGATCATCACCCCGCACAGCGCCTGGGGCAGCCGCGAAGCGCGGCAACGTATCGTCGGCCAACTCAGTGAAAACGCCTTGGCCTTCTTCAACGGCGCGCCTGTGCGCGTTGTCAGCTAAGCGCTAAGCTACGCGACTTTTTTCAAGGAGCGCTTATGGACCCGCGAAGCGAAGTACTGCTGCGCCAGGCCGATCTGTTCAGCGGCCCGCTGCTACTGGCCGGCTTGCCGGCGGATGACCTGCTCGGTCAATTCCCCGAGGCCAATGGCTGGAGCTGGCATGCCGGCGAGCACACGCTGCTCGATGCGCGTTTTGCCGAGCGCTGCCACTTCGGCGTCAGCCCGCCCGCGCATGAGTTTCAGGCCGCGGTGCTGTTTCTGCCGAAATCCCGCGAGCTGACCGACTACCTGCTCAATGCCCTGGCGGCGCGCCTGGGCGGCCGCGAGCTGTTTCTGGTGGGTGAAAAACGCGCCGGCATTGAACGCGCCGCCAAGCAGCTGGCGAGCTTTGGCCAGGCGCGCAAGCTCGACAGCGCGCGCCACTGCCAGCTCTGGCAGGTACGGGTTGAGCACGCCCCCGCCACACCGGACCTGCACAGCCTGGCGCAACGCTATGAACTGGCCCTTGCCGACGGACCGCTGCAGGTACTCAGCCTGCCGGGCGTCTTCAGCCATGGCCGCCTGGACCTTGGCAGCGCGCTGCTGCTTGAGCACCTCGACGGCTTGCCCAGCGGGCATATCCTGGATTTTGGCTGCGGAGCCGGGGTACTCGGCGCGGCGCTGAAGCGCCGCTACCCGGACAGCCAGATCACCCTGCTGGATGTCGACGCCTTCGCCGTCGAAAGCAGCCGCCTGACCCTGGCCGCCAACGGCTTGCAAGCTGACGTGATCAATGGTGACGGCATCGATGCCGCGCCCAGAGGGCTGAGTGCGATCCTCAGCAATCCGCCCTTTCACCAGGGCGTGCACACCCACTACCAGGCCACCGAACACCTGCTGCGCCAAGCCAGCCAGCACCTGGCCAGCCAAGGCGAACTGCGCCTGGTGGCCAACAGCTTTCTCAAATATCCACCGCTGATCGAACAGCACCTCGGCCCCTGCGAGACCCTGGCCGACGCCAAGGGCTTTCGCATCTACCGCGCCCGCAAAGGCTGAACGGGGCTTGCCCTATCAGGGATGCGCGGGCAGAATGCGCGCGTCCTAGGGGAGTAGTCTCCCGCGAGCGCCAGCTCGCCCGGCACGCGTCAACATACTTGCTCAGCAGAGCATGGCGCGTGCGACCCAAGGCCCACTCAGCGGGGCCTGCGGTTTGACCAGACCTATGACACGCACACCTTACCCGGGGCGGGAAGGCTGTACGTGTCATAGCCATGTCGACCCGCCCCTTTAGGAAAGGCTGATGCTCGAATCCCTGTTTGTTCCAACCTTTATCGTGGCCTTGGCCGAAATCGGCGACAAGACGCAGCTGCTCGCCTTGCTCTTGGCTGCACGTTTTCGCCAGCCCCGGCCGATCATCTGCGGCATCGTGGTCGCCACCCTGGCCAACCATTTCGCTGCCGGCGCGATTGGCAACTGGGTGGCCAGCTTCTTCTCCCCCGCCACCCTGAGCTGGACGCTCGCCGCCAGTTTTGTTGCGGTAGCGCTGTGGACATTGATCCCCGACAAACTGGATGACGGTGAAAGCTCCAAGTTCAAGCGCTACGGGCCGTTCCTGACCACCCTGATCGCCTTCTTCCTCGCGGAAATGGGCGACAAGACCCAGGTCGCCACGGTGATGCTGGCCGCGCAATACCCACACTTTATCCTGGTGGTGATCGGCACCACCCTGGGCATGCTGATCGCCAACGTGCCGGTGGTGCTAGCCGGTAACTTTGCCGCCGAACGCCTGCCCCTGACCCTGATTCGCCGCATGGCCGCTTGCGCCTTTGCCGCATTGGCCGTGTATGCGGGGTATCAGGCGCTGAAATTCAGCGGGCTGATTTGACATCAGGTTGACGCCAGGACGCTGGCGTTTCGGCCAATACCCCAGCTTCCAGACGGCTGCTACAGTGCGCAACATCCTGCCCACTCAGCCGTCAGGGAGACACCTATGTCACTGGATAATCGAAAAAAACTGGTACGCCAGCATATCGACCTGTCGTGGAATAAAGGCCGTACTGCACTGGCCGAGCAACTGCACAGCAAAGACTTTCTCTACAAGAGCTCGTTTATCGGCAGGCCGCTGAGCAGCCTGGCCTTTGCCCAGATGGTGCAGGACATCCGCCATGCCATGCCGGACCTGCAGGTGGTGATCGAGGAATGCATCGCCGAGGACAACAAGGTGGTCACCTGGAGCACCCTGATCGGCACCATCCAGAAGCCTGCGCTCGGCTACCCGCCCAGCGACAAGGTGCTGAGCATCTCGGCCATGGCCTTCTGGACCCTTACCCCGAGCAATGAAATCCAGGAAATCTGCACTATGTTCGACATGGAAAGCTTCCGCGCGCAACTGGGCCTGGCCACCCAACCCTTTGCCGCCAAGGCGTTGCCTTGAATAACTAGCGCACAGCAAAAAGCCGCCTACTCAGGCGGCTTTTTGCTGTGCGCGGGTTTTAGCGGGCCTGTTCGTACAACGGCATCACTTTCGGAATTGCCGCCTGCAAGGCACTAATACGGCTGCTCGACGAGGGGTGCGTGCTCATAAACTCAGGCGGCGCACCTGCGCTGGCGGCGGCCATTTTCTGCCACAGGCTAATTGCGGCATTAGGGTTGTAGCCACCCCGGGCCGCCAGTTCCAGACCAATCAGATCGGCCTCGTTCTCATTGCCACGGCTGTTGGGCAGAGTCATGCCGTACTGCACCGCCGCATCGGCCATGGCCATGCCGCCAGAACCCAGGCCGAGCAAGGCGCCCGCGCCCTGTTTGGCCATTTGCACACCATAGGCCTTGGACATCGCCTCACGGCTGTGCTCGCGCAGGGCGTGGGCCATTTCGTGGCCCATGATCGCGGCGATCTCATCATCAGTCAGCTTCAGCTTGTCGATGATCCCACTGTAGAAAATGATCTTGCCGCCCGGGCCGCAGTTGGCGTTCAGCTCAGGGCTCTTGATCAGGTTGACCTCCCACTGCCACTGCGCCGCGTCCGGGCGGAACAATGGCGCCTGCGGGATCAGGCGATTGGCAACCGCGCGCAGACGCTTGGCGTTATTGCTGGTTCTATCCAGCACGCCCTTGCTGGACGCCTCGCCGAGGGTCTGCTGATAAGACTGCGCATACATCTGATTGACCTCTTGGCTCGAGAGCATGCTGAACATGTACTGCTTGCGCTCAACACCTACGGCGCCACCACTGGTGGTGTTCACCGCCTGGCAGGCCGTCAGCAGGCCGCAGAGCGCCAGGCTGGCCAGCCGAAATGGGGTATTCATGTCAGCTCTCCTTCACAACAGGGACCGTATGCTAGGCCGTGCATCTGGGCAAAACAACCTGCACCACTTGCGCTATGACCCACAAACTTCTTTGCTAGTTGCAAGAGCACTAACAGACCGTTGAAAAATGTAGGCGAGGCAGCCGAGACAAGGCAAAAACAGGCAAAACGTAGCGCAGCGGAGTAACAGCCGAAGGCTGGCCCGCAGGGTGAGCGAAGCGAGTAAAAAGCGGAGTTTACGCGCTGTAAATGAGCGTTTTTAGCGTGAAAGTCGCGCAGCGACGCCCTCCTTATGCCCTTCTCCCGCCGGGAGAAGGTGGTGCGAAGCGCCGGATGAGGGAAGCGGGCATGCCGTATCGGCCACGCCGGTAGTTTTTCAACGGCCTGCTAATGCTTTGGCGCTAGACGGCCGATAGCCAGACACAGGCGCAACCAGCACCTTGAGGAGTCCCCATGCGATTCAAGTCGATCCAGTCCTCCGTGGCACTTATGGCGGGGGCCAGCATCCTCGCAGTGGTCGTCGCCCTGGTGCTCTACGCCCTGTTTGCCGGAGCACGCACCCAGGCCCAGGTGCAAGAGCGCACCCAAAGTCTACTGGAAGATGTCATCGATCAGCGCCTGAGCGCCCTGGCCCAAGCCCAGGTCGGCCAACTGCAGCGCCAATTCGAACACCCCATGACAGTGGCAAAAACCCTGGCCACCCTCAACAGCCAAATGGCCAGCACTGACGCCAGCAACGGCATCAGCCTGACCCGCGAGGAACTGAGCAGACTGGTCGGTGACTACCTCAAGGCCAACCCGGAACTGCTCGACCTCTATATTGGCTGGGAACCCAACGCCTTCGATCAGAACGACGATCTCTACGTCAATCAGCAGGAAAACGGCTATGACCAGACCGGACGCTTTATGCCCTGGTGGTACCGCGATGGCGACCAACTGAAGCTCGACGCCCTGACCGTGGCGCAGATGGAAAGCGAGGAAGTTCAGCCTACCGGGGTGCGCACCGGCGAGTATTACCTGTGCCCCAAGGAAACCGGCAAGCCCTGCGTGATTGATCCAGCCTCCTACGACTTTGGCGGCAAGCAGGTGCTGGTCGCCGCCTTCAATGCGCCGATCATGGTCAATGGCCAGTTCCGCGGCATTGCCGGTAATGATCTGGCCCTGGACTTTATCCAGGAGCGCCTGAATATCGCCAAAAGCGAACTGTACGATGGCGCGGGCGAGCTTGCCCTGATCGCCGCCAACGGCAACCTGATTGCCGCGACCCAGGATGCCAGCCTGATTGGCCAACCAGCCAGCAAGGCCATCGACGCCGAACTGCTCAATCAACTCAAGCAGAGCAGCAATAATCAGCCGATCAACAAACTCGACGAGCAACGCCAGCTGCTGCAATTGCTGCAGCCCTTCCACGTCGCTGGCACCTCGACACGCTGGACCCTGGCTATCGTCTTGCCGACCAGCGCGGTATTCGCCGACCTGCAAGAACTGCAAACCGGTCTTACCGAACAGGCCGAGGCTGACACCCTGGGCATGGCCCTGGTCGGTCTTCTGGTCGCCGCTGCTGGCATGCTGCTGATCTGGTTCGTCGGCTATGGCATCGCCCGCCCCCTGCGGCAGATGGTGATCATGCTCGACGATATCGCCCAGGGTGATGGCGATTTAACCCGCCGCCTGGAGGTGGATCGCAGCGACGAACTGGGCGATATCGCCAAGGGCTTCAATACCTTCCTCGGCAAGCTGCAAAGCATGATTACCCAGGTGGTCAGCTCGGTGCAGCAAGTCAGCGACTCCTCCGAACACACCGCCGACATCGCCATCCGCACCAACACCGGCGTGCAGAAACAGCTGGCGGAGATCGAGCTGGTCGCCACTGCCGTGCATGAAATGACCGCCACCGCCCAGGACGTGGCGCGCAACGCCACCCATGCCGCCGAGGCCGCCAACCATGCCGACCGCGCCGCCAACCAGGGCAAACAGACCGTGCAGCACACCGCCGAGGCAATTGCCGCCCTGGCGCAGGAAATTGGCCGCGCGGTCACCGTGGTGCAAACGCTGGCCAAGGACAGCGAGAACATCACCGCCATCCTGGTGGCGATTCGTGGGATTGCCGAGCAAACCAACCTGCTCGCGCTCAACGCCGCCATCGAGGCCGCCCGCGCCGGTGAACAGGGCCGTGGCTTTGCCGTGGTGGCCGATGAGGTGCGCAACCTGGCGCAGAAAACCCAGAAGGCCACCGAAGAAATCCAGGCCATGATCCAGCAGCTGCAACAGGGCACGCGCGACGTGGTCAAGGTCATGGAGGACAGTCAGGGCAAGACCGAGATCAGCGTGCAGCAGGCCAGTCAGGCCGCCGCAGCGCTGGAGTCGATCACCCAGGCGGTCTCGGTGATCAATCAGATGAACACGCAGATCGCCAGTGCCGCCGAAGAACAAAGCGCGGTGGCCGAAGACATCAACCGCAACGTCACCAATATCGGCCAGGTCGCCAATGAAGTGGCCGGCGGTGCCGACGAAGCCAGCCAGGCCAGCGCCGAACTGACCAAGCTGGCCGAACAGCAACGCCGGCTGATCAACCAGTTCAAGGTCTGATCAAGCTGCAATAAAAAGGGCGGACTGCCGTACAGTCCACCCTTTTTTATATTGCGTTGGCTACGCCGGGGTCAGGCACTCGGGCGCATCGAGCTTGGGGTCATTGATCAGCGTGGCCAACACCCGCTCGCGCAGCGCCGGCGGCGGGCTCGCCAGCAAGGCCTGCAACTCGGCTGCTGGGGTATCGGCGGCCAACCAGGCGGCCTGGCCGGCCTCATCGAGAATCAGCGGGCGTCGCTGACTGGCTGCCGCCTGAGTCACCACCGCCGCACTCAGGTAGACACACCCCGCAACCGGGTAGGCTTCCCACAAAGCAGCGAAGTACAGCGGCGTGGTTTCGCCAGTGAGCCAGTACGGGCGTTTGCGCGCGGTGCCGCGCCACTCATAAAAGCCATTGGCCGGCAGCAGACCGCGACGCAGACGAAACGCCTCACGAAACATCGGCTGCTCGGCCAGGGTTTCCGCACGGGCCTGGGCGGGCGTCTTGGTCAGGTCGGTCAACCAGGGCGGCGTCAGCCCCCAACGCGCACGGGTCAACTGGCGCTCGCCCTCAATATTGCGCAGTAGCAGCACCTGGCTATTGGGCGAGATGCTCCAGTGCGGTAACTGATCGGCAGGAAAACCGGGGATTGCCGCAAATGCTGGCGTCCAACGGAACAGGGCGTAACGTCCACACATGGGCAACTCGATAGCGTTCAGCAGTCAATGCACCGACCTGGCGGCCAGCAAGCAGTAAATCAGGTGCGCCAGCAGACTAGATTTAGCAGAGTAACGAACCTTGAAAGCTTTCCGGCTCATCACCGGGCAGCGGCAGCGCAGCATTGTACGCGGCGATCAGCTGTTGTGCGCGGGGCGCCTGTTCATCCTCAACCATCACCCCGAGCAGACCGCAGGCAGGCAACTCGCCCACTGCGCCAGCCAGGTGTTGCCCGGTGAGGTAGGCGTCGATCCCCTCGCTGGCGAGCATCCCCAGCAGCAGCTCGCCTTCCATCAGGTCCTGCGGCTCGTAGATTCGCTGCATCAGTCATTCTCCCCGCGCACGTCCAGGTGCCAGTCCTCGCCATCGGTCTGCAACGAAAACACGATGGGCCGGCAGCACACCGGACAGTCTTCGATGTACTGCTGATCGCCGGCCGACAGGTCGAGCAGCGCTTCAACCTGCTCACCACAATAGGGGCATTGGTAGTCCTGGCTTTCCAGCATCGCTGTCTCCTTGTGACTTGGGCGTATAATCGCCGGTCTATAGCTGGCCCTGCGGTCGCGCAATAAGCATTGTCATGCGCGACGACCAGCGCAGTACGTATATCCATAGCCAACCACAACAAGAGAACATGATGGGCGAATTCGATGCCATCCGACCTTACGCCGACGCCGAAGTCCCGGCCGTGCTGGCGCGCCTGCTGGCCGACGATGCGTTTCTCGGCATCCTCACTCAATTCCGCTTCCCGCGCCTGGCGGCACCTTTAGGCTGGCTGCTTAAACCACTTATAGCCTATCGCCTGCGTCTTGAGTTTCGCGATGTGAGTTCGGTGGCGCAATTGCAGACGCGCATCGAGAGCTATGTCGACCGCACCATCGAACAGGCCACCGATGGTGTGAGCTATTCCGGTATCGAGCACCTGCAGGCCGGCAACGCCTACCTGTTCCTCGCCAACCACCGCGATATCGTCATGGATCCGGCGTTCGTCAACTACGCGGTGTACCACGCCGGTCTGCCAACGCCGCGTATCGCCATCGGCGACAACCTGCTGCAGAAGCCCTTTGTCAGCGACCTGATGCGCCTGAACAAGAGCTTTATCGTGCACCGTTCGATCAGCGGACGGCGCGAGAAGCTGGCGGCTTACCAATTGCTGTCGGCCTATATCAATCACTCGATCCGCACTGATGGCGAGTCGATCTGGATCGCCCAGGCCGAGGGCCGCGCCAAGGATGGTGATGACCGTACCGATTCGGCGATCCTCAAGATGTTCCATATGAGCCGCAAGGGCGAGCCGTTCGCCGAGGTGATCAATGCCCTGCGTCTGACGCCGGTATCGATCAGCTACGAGTACGACCCCTGCGACCAGGCCAAGGCCCGAGAGCTGTCTATCCGCGCCAGCAGTGGCAGCTACACCAAGACCGCCGGCGAGGATGACCAGAGCATCGCCCTCGGCATCACCGGCTATAAAGGCCGCGTGCACATACACTTCGGCGCGCCGGTCAGCCAGGGCCTGGAAGACAGCAAACTGCTGGCAGCGGAAATGGACCGGCAGATTCTCGGCGGCTATCGGCTGTTTCCCGTGCATTACCTGGCCTATGCCATGTGGACTGAGCGCGACCCGGAACTGGCCGTGCCCAGCGCCGCCGAGCTATTCCCCGCCGCAGAACTCAGCGCCGCCAAGAGCGAGTGGCAACGGCGCCTGGCCAACTGCCCGAGCGAGCAACAGCCCTACCTGATTCTGCAATACGCCAACCCGGTGCGTAACCAGTACCGGATCAAGGCCGGCCTGCCGCTGTAGGCAAAGCCCAGCCAGAAAAAACGGCAGCCATTGGCTGCCGTTTTTATTAGCCGAGAAATCGAGTTACAGCTGCGTGCTAAACCAGGACAGCAGCAAGGCCGACGCCAGGCAGGCGTAGCCAAACCGATAGAAAAACTGGTTCAGGCGCAGCGTCGGCTCATCACAGGCATAGGCCTCCTGCGCCAACTCATTCAGTTCACTGCCGGCCAGCAGACGCGCCGATGCACGTTGCTCACGCATGCGGGTGGCCAACAGCAACCAGGCACCGGCCAGGGCAAAAAACAGCGCCAGTCCATTCAGCCACTGCCCAGGCTGACCTTCGATCAGCAACCAAAGCGCTTGCAACGACATGCTCAACCTCTACGTCTATAAGGCAGGCGATCAACACCGCGCCTGATTAGCAGCACACCCGATGCACTATCGGGCAGTCCAAATACGGCCGCGGAGTCTACCTAAGGTTGCCGCGCTCGCGGTTCGATTCCGACGAATCGCAGTCGCTATGACCAAGTGGTCTAAATACTGTCATCTACCTGAGCTATGGTCTAACACTCGTCCCAATGCTGCGGCCCAAAAGGCTCAAGCACGGCGACAGGTCTTAAACATCCATGGAGGAATACCGCATGCTGCACGCCCAACCGCAAGACCGCGACTACCTGATCGACTCGCTGGATGACGTGGATGCCGTCATCGACGGGCTGTCTTTCAATGTGCAGGACGACCACTGGCTGGTCTACTGCGCCATGGGCGGCCATGAGCATTACGCCCTGCCAGACATAGACACGCGCACCGGCATAAGCCTGCCCGAGTTTTACAGCGAAGCCGCCTGAAGCCAGGGTGCTTGCCGTAGGCAGCAAAACACCGATGTAAAAAAGCCCCGAGCAATAGTGGGCAGAAGAAAACCTGGCGGCCTGCCGGCAAGCTGCACACCAGACCCGCATGGTTAAGTGCGGGCCTTGTTGTTCTCTGTCCCCGCAGGCCAGGCGAGGGAATCTCGGCCGGCACGCATGACTGAACTGCGGACCTGAGTGCAAGGCTGAGGTTTAGCCAGCAACAATGCCAACGCCCCGAATCAATCGGGGCGCCGGCATTCTGACCAACCTCAGTTCAGCGCGTTTTCACGCCGCGGCGATGGTTTAAGCGCTGACGGTCTGTTCCAGCTGCAGCAACGCGTCGGAGCGCGCCTGCACTTCGCGGTAGCGTTCGGCATCGCGGGCCAGCACGGCACCCATAGCCGGGAAGATCTCGTTCAGCTTGCGGCTCCACTGCTCGGATTTGACCTGCGCGCCGAAGCAGCGCTGGATCAGGTCGAGCATGATCGACACGGTAACCGAGGCACCTGGCGAGGCGCCGAGCAGGGCGGCGATGGAGCCGTCTTCGGCAGCCACCAGTTCGGTACCGAATTGCAGGATGCCGCCGTGTTTCGCGTCCTTCTTGATGATCTGCACGCGTTGGCCGGCCATCTCCAGACGCCAGTCTTCAGCCTTGGCCTCCGGGTAGAAGCCGCGCAGGGTTTCCAGGCGCTGCTCTTCGGACTGCAACACTTCCTTGACCAGGTAGCGGGTCAGGTCGAAGTTGTCGCGCGCCACCGCCAGCATCGGGCCGATGTTGTTCGGGCGTACCGACAGCGGCAGGTCGAGGAAGGAGCCGTGGCGCAGGAACTTGGTCGAGAAGCCGGCGTAAGGACCGAACAGCAGCGAGGTCTTGCCATCCACCACGCGGGTATCCAGGTGCGGTACCGACATCGGTGGCGAGCCGACTGCAGCCTGGCTGTAGACCTTGGCCTGGTGCTGCTTGACCACGTCCGGGTTGTCGCAACGCAGCCACTGGCCGCTGACCGGGAAGCCGCCAAAACCTTTGCCTTCCGCAATGCCGGACATCTGCAGCAGCGGCAGCGCCGCGCCACCGGCGCCGAGGAAGACGAATTTGGCCTGGATCTCACGGCTGTTGCCGTTCTGCTGATCCTTGACGCTGACGCGCCAGCCATCGGCATTGCGCTTGAGGCCGACAACCTTCTGGCTGCAGGTAACTTTGGCGTCTGCCTGCTGGCCGAGGTGGTCGAGCAGGTGCTTGGTCAGGGTGCCGAAGTTGACGTCAGTACCGGCCATCACCCGGGTGGCGGCAATCGGCTCGTGCGGGTCGCGGCCCGGCAGCATCAGCGGCATCCACTCGGCCATAGTGGCGCGGTCTTCGGTGTACTCCATCTCGGCGAAGGCGTGGTGCACGGTCAGCGCGGCAAAGCGCTTCTTCAGGTAGTCGATACCTTTCTGGCCGCGAACGAAGCTCAGGTGCGGCACCGGGTTGATAAACGACTTGGGCGAACCAAAGCGGCCTTTTTCGACCAGGTAGGCCCAGAACTGCTTGGATTCTTCGAACTGGGTGTTGATGGTCACCGACTTCTTGATGTCGATCGAACCGTCCGCCGACTCCGGCGTGTAGTTCAGCTCGCACAGGCCGGCGTGGCCGGTGCCCGCGTTGTTCCACGGGTTGGAGCTTTCAATCGCGCCGGAGGCCATCATTTCGAGGACTTCCAGCTTGATCGCCGGGTCGAGCTCTTTCAGCAGTACGGCCAGGGTCGCACTCATGATGCCGGCACCAACCAGCACCACATCCATTGTTTCGTAATCGTTTTGCGCCATTACCACTTCTCCGCAAACCAGCACTCAATAGACGTTAGTCAGCCTGTGTATGCACACAGCCAATCAGCAGTCGGCGAGACGCTCAGGGTTGCAGGAAGCAGGCTTCTGGGTGCAGATGCCAACCGCGAGATCGTTCATTTTCGCCACACTCTTGTGAAGTTTTCCAAACCGTTTTTTCACGCTCTTTTGGAGTCGTGAACCTCAAAACACGTCTGCCCGGGCCGACTTTTCCGCGACGTAAAGCGACCATTGCAGCAACTGCATGGCATTTCACAATGGGAAAATCGGCAGCCGGAAGGCAGCGCGAAGTGGGCGACTCTCTGGGGCGCGGCCGATGAATGGTGCATCAGCGTGACGGCAGGGCCCGAACAGGAGGCGTCCTTATAATCGGGGCGCGATTATAAGGGCAAAGCAGGAAAATTGATCGCCTGGCGTGACTTTTCTTCTTCCACCGGTCAGGCCGCCAGCGTTTGCCGTACGCGCAGGCATGGTGTGACCTGGGCGGTTCTGACGCCGGCTGGCAGCGGTCGATTGAGCCAGCTCAGGCAGCTGTGTTGCACCTCAAGCCAGCCAGAGCCTTGTGGCGCCTGGGCTGACTGGCGCAAGGCGCGGCAGATGCCTTGCGCATCGAGGAGAACGAATGAGCGCATCGGACGGCGCGGGGCGAGCAGGCTACGCAGTGAAAACATGACGAGTCACTCACGAACAGGGAAGACTAAAGTCTTATGCCTGACGCGCATGACAAGAGCGTTACGGGAACCTGCGGTCACAACAACCGTCCTAGCAAGCAGCGCTGTCAGGCATTTACCACGCTGGTTATACTGCGTACCACTTCTGCCCCTTATTTATGGAGAGTTGAGCATGCTGCATCGTCTGCTGTTTGGTCTGGTGGCTGTTGCCAGCCTTACTCTGGTGGGTTGCGCCCACAGCCCGCAACAACTCAGCCCACAACCCAAACTCAATAGCCCGCTGACCGCCGTTGGCCAGGGCCAGCCGGTGGTGGTACGGGTGGCCGATGGTCGTCCTTCGCCAGTCTTGGGCACCCGTGGCGGTCTTTACCCAGAAACCAGCGCCATCAGCGTGACCGGCCAGGACATCCTGCCCAAGCTGCAGGCCCAGGCGGAAGCGGCCGTGCGCCTGCTTGGCTTTACCCCCAGCGCCAATGCCTACAACGCGCCACAGCTGACCCTGACCCTGGCGGAACTGAAGTACCAGTCGCCGAAAGAGGGCCTGTACGTGACCGAAGCTGACATGACCGCGACCTTCCGCGTCGATGTACAAAACAGCAGCCGTCGCTACAGCGGCCGTTACGGCGCGTCGCTGAACCAGCGCTTCGGCATGGTGCCCAACCAGGCAACCAACACCAAGCTGATCAGCGATGTATTGAGCGACGCCCTGACTCGCGCCTTCAAGGACCCGACCATCGCCCAGATGCTCGCGCAGTAAGCCTGGAGACCGCCCACCCACACCGTCCAGCACAGAGACGGTGAAAACGCGCTGAACTGAACCAGACCACAGCAAACGCCCCGATTGACTCGGGGCGTTTGCGTTGTTGCCTGAGCCTCAGCCAGTCTTGCGCTCAGGCCCGCCACAATGGCGCTGATCACCGGCACGGCTGCTCCTGCAACCGAGTCTTCCAGCACTGGCGGACACAGGTCGCCCTGCTGACGAGCTTCACTTGGCTATCGCCCATAAACAACAATGCCCGTATCGCATGATTCGGGCATTGATTCCAACTCGCCTGCAGGTTTCGAGGTTTTTACCCAGCCTGCTCGGGGGGCATTTTACGGCTATGCCTGGGTTAGGTGCTGCCTGCAAAGGCCAGGCTGGCGCTGAGCGTAGCGAAGCCCAACAAGCATCGACATATCTCGTTGGGCTTCGCTGTACGCCTCAATCCAACCAGGGTTTAGCGCCTGGCAACACGCAACTTGGGCATAGTTTTTAGACCGGGCTCAATCCGCAGCGTCAGTCGCGGGCTTGTTCCCAGGATTTCAGCAGCTCGTTGTAGTTGATGGTTTCGCCCTGAGGTTTCTCGTTGGCCAGCTTGGGCTTCGGTGCGCCCGGCTGATCCAGCCAGTACTGCGGGTCACGCGGCTCGTTGAGTTTGGGCCCACACTCGCCCAGTACGCCGGAACGCTCCAGGCGGCCTAGCATGGTGTCCTGCGCCGCTGCCAAGCCATCCAGCGCCTCTTGTGGCGACTTGTCGCCACTGGCGGCTTCGGCAATGAATTGCCACCACAGCTGAGCCAAACGCGGGTAGTCAGGCACGTTGGTGCCGGTTGGGGTCCACTGCACCCGTGCTGGGCTGCGGTAGAACTCCACCAGGCCGCCGAGTTTCGGCGCGGCCTCGGTCATGGCTTGCGAGTTGATATCCGACTCACGAATCGGCGTCAGGCCAACCAGGGTCTTCTTCAGCGAGACGGTTTTCGAGGTGACGAACTGCGCATACAGCCAGGCCGCCAGGCGCTGTTTCTCCGGGGTGGACTTGAGGAAGGTCCAGGAACCGGCGTCCTGATAACCCAGCTTCATGCCCTCTTCCCAATACGGACCTTTCGGTGAAGGCGCCATGCGCCACTTCGGTGTGCCGTCCTCATTAACCACCGGCAGACCGGGCTTGGTCATGTCGGCGGTAAAAGCGGTGTACCAGAAAATCTGCTGGGCGATGCTGCCCTGCGCCGGCACCGGGCCGGATTCAGAGAACGTCATACCCTGGGCTTCCGGCGGCGCGTATTGGCGCATCCAGTCGACATACTTGCTGGTGGCATACACCGCCGCCGGGCCGTTGGTATCGCCGCCACGGGCAACGCTGGAACCCACCGGGCGGCAACCGTCGACGCGAATGCCCCACTCGTCCACCGGCAGGCCGTTGGGCAGGCCCTTGTCGCCGCCGCCGGCCATGGAGAACCAGGCATCGGTGAAGCGCCAGCCCAGCGACGGGTCTTTCTTGCCGTAATCCATATGGCCATAGATGCGCTGGCCATCGATTTCCTTGACCTTCTCGGAGAAGAACTCGGCGATGTCCTCATAGGCCGACCAGTTGACCGGCACACCCAGCTCGTAGCCGTAAATTTCCTTGAACTTGGCCTTCAACTCCGGACGCTCGAACCAGTCGGCGCGGAACCAATACAGGTTGGCGAACTGCTGATCAGGCAACTGGTACAGCTTGCCGTCGGGCCCGGTGGTGAAGGACAGGCCGATAAAATCCTGCAGATCCAGGGTCGGCGAGGTGACGGCCTTGCCTTCACCTTCCATCATGTCGCTGATCGCCACGGCCTTGCCGTAGCGAAAGTGCGTGCCGATCAGGTCGGAGTCGTTGATATAGCCGTCGTAGATGTTCTTGTCCGACTGCATCTGGGTTTGCAGCTTCTCGACCACGTCGCCTTCCTGCATCAGGTCGTGCTTGAGCTGGATCCCGGTGATTTCGCTGAAGGCCTTGGCCAGCACCTTGGACTCATACTCGTGGGTGGCGATGGTTTCCGAGGCCACACTGATGCTCATGCCGCGAAACGGCTCGGCGGCCTTGATAAACCACTTCAACTCTTCGAGCTGCTGCTCGGGCGTGAGGGTCGAGGGACTGAACTCCTCGCCGATCCACTTCTTTGCCGCTTCTTCGTAGGCATCAGCCCAGGCTGCGCCGCTCAAGCCGGACAATGTCAGCAGGGCAGCCAGCGCCATGCTATGTCGAGTTTTGTTGTTATTGTCGAACATAGAGACCTCCATCTCAGGGTTTGGAATGAGGCAAGCGGGTCATGGCCACGCCCAAGCAACGGGCGCGCCCAGGGCCGCCCGACTTAGCCCCAACGCATCACAGCAAACAACCAGAATAGGGACAGCAGCGAGGCTATCCAGACACTCCAATCGGTCACGCCCACCACCAGCAGGTGCAGGTAGGCACTTCCAAGCAGACCGATAAACAGCCGATCACCACGAGTAGTGGCAATCGGCAACCAGCCTTTGCGCTCGATACAGGGCGAACGCAGCTCCCAGATCGTCATACCGACCAGCAGCATGCCGATAAAGCCGAAAAACAACGCCGTCGGCAGGGTCCAGGCCATCCAATCCATAGTCGCGACTCCTATACCCGGCCCAGGGCAAAGCCCTTGGCCACATGGTTACGGACAAACCAGATCACCAGCATGCCCGGCAGAATGGTCAACACCCCCGCCGCCGCCAACACCCCCCAATCGATCCCCGACGCCGACACCGTGCGGGTCATCACCGCGGCAATCGGTTTGGCATCCACCGAGGTCAGGGTGCGCGCCAGCAGCAGCTCGACCCAGGAAAACATAAAGCAGAAAAACGCGGTGACGCCGATGCCCGAGCCAATCAGCGGGATAAAGATTTTCACGAAGAATTTCGGGAAGCTGTAGCCGTCGATATAGGCGGTCTCATCGATTTCCTTCGGCACCCCGGACATAAAGCCTTCGAGAATCCACACCGCCAGCGGCACGTTGAACAGGCAGTGCGCCAGCGCCACGGCGATATGCGTATCGAACAGGCCGATGGACGAGTACAGCTGGAAAAACGGCAGCAAAAACACCGCCGGTGGCGCCATGCGGTTGGTCAGCAGCCAGAAGAACAGGTGCTTGTCACCGAGGAAGCGGTAGCGCGAAAACGCATAGGCCGCCGGCAGCGCCACCGTCAGCGAAATCAGCGTATTCAGGCACACGTAATACAGGGAATTGAGATAGCCCTCGTACCAGCTCGGGTCGGTGAAGATCACCTTGTAGTTGTCCAGGGTGAAGCCGTGCGGCCACAGCGTCAGGCCGCCGAGAATCTCGGTGTTGCTCTTGAACGACATGTTCAGCAGCCAGTAGATCGGCACCAGCAGGAACAGGACATACAGCCCCAGTACCACCTTCTTGCGTAGGGTCATGGTCGGCCTCAGCGAGTCTTATCGTTGTGGGTCATGGCGGTGTAGAACAGCCAAGACACCAGCAGGATGATCAGGAAGTACACCAAGGAGAACGCCGCCGCCGGGCCCAGGTCGAACTGGCCGATGGCCATCTGCGTCAGGGTCTGACTGAGGAAGGTGGTGGCATTGCCCGGCCCGCCGCCAGTCAGCACGAAGGGCTCGGTGTAGATCATGAAACTGTCCATAAAGCGCAGCATCACCGCGATCAGCAGCACGCTCTTTAGCTTGGGCAGCTGGATATGGCGGAACACGGCCCAGTCGGAGGCGCGGTCGATGCGCGCGGCCTGGTAATACACATCGGGGATGGCGCGCAGGCCCGAATAGCACAGCAGCGCCACCAGCGAGGTCCAGTGCCAGACGTCCATGATCAGCACCGTGACCCAGGCGTCACTGGTGTTGGAGGCGTAGTTGTAGCTGATGCCCAGGCTGTTCAGGCTCCAGCCGAGCAAACCGATGTCGGCACGGCCGAAGATCTGCCAGATGGTGCCGACCACGTTCCACGGAATCAGCAGCGGAATCGCCAGCACGATCAGCACCAGCGAGGCCATGCGCCCCTTGGTCGGCATGCACAGGGCGATGGCAATGCCTAAGGGAATTTCGATCAGCAGCACGCAGGCGGAGAAAATGAACTGGCGCAGCAGCGAGTCATGCAGGCGGGTGTCCTGCAGCACCTGCTTGTACCAGTCGACGCCAACAAAATAGCGCGTGGAATGATCGAAAATATCCTGCACCGAATAGTTGACCACCGTCATCATCGGCACGATGGCGCTGAACGCCACCAGCAGAAATACCGGCAGCACCAGCCACCAGGCCTTGTTGTTCTGCACCTTCATGGCTGCACCTCCAGCGCTTGCGCCTCAACCAGAAAGTCATCGGCATAGAGCATCAGCCACTGCGCCGGAAAGCTCAGGTACACCTGCTGCTGCGGCACGGGCTGGTCTTCCTGCAGACGCACCTTGAGCGACTGGCCATCGAGCTTGAGGGTAAGAATCTTGTAGGTGCCGAGGTCTTCGACGTGCACCACCTCGCCACACAGCGCGTCTTCGTTGGGGCCATCCCAGACGTGGACAAACTCCGGGCGGATACCGATTTTCAGCTTGGCCCCAGGCAGCTCGGCCAGGCGCCGATTGAGCGCCGGCGACAACGGCAGCACGGTGTTGTTGAAGCGCACACCGCCGGCATAGGGCAGCACATCGATCAGGTTCATCCCCGGGCTGCCAATAAAGTAGCCAACAAAGGTATGGCTGGGTCGCTCGAACAACTCCCGCGGAGTGCCGAACTGGACGATCTGCCCGCCGTACATCACCGCGATCTTGTCGGCGAAGGTCGAGGCCTCCAGCTGGTCGTGGGTGACGTAGACCATGGTGATATTGAACTGCTCGTGAATCTGCTTGAGCTTGCGCCGCAGCTTCCACTTCAGGTGCGGGTCGATCACCGTCAGCGGCTCATCGAAGAGAATCGCCGACACGTCATCGCGCACCAGACCGCGACCCATGGAGACCTTCTGCTTCTCGTCGGCGGTCAGATTACGGGCACGCTTGTGCAGTAACGGGTGCAGCTCCAGCACCTCGGCAATTTCGTTGACCTTGCTGAGAATCTTCGCCTCGTTCATGCCCTGGTTGCGCAAGGGGAAGGCCAGGTTGTCGAACACCGTCATGGTGTCGTAGACCACCGGAAACTGGAAAACCTGAGCGATATTGCGTTGCTCCGGGGCCAAGGCATTGACCACCTTGCCATCGAACTGCACCTCGCCATGGGACGGGCTCAGCAGGCCAGAAATGATATTCAGCAGGGTCGACTTGCCGCAGCCCGAAGGCCCCAGCAGCGCATAGGCGCCGCCCTGCGCCCAGACATGGTTCATCTCGCGGATGGCGTAGTCGGCCGCGCCAGCCGGCGCGCGGCTGTAACTGTGGGCCAGGTTATGCAAACGGATCTCGGCCATCAGGCAACCCTCCCCAAGCGGCGGCTGGGCGCCTGGATCAACTGCCCGTCAGCGGCGAAGACAAACAGCTTGTGGGTGGGGATATAGATGAGGATCGGCGTATCCACGTCGTACTCATGCACCCCCGGCAGATGCAGCACCAGCACGAACTGCTCGTTGCGCACATGCAGAAAGGTTTCCGAACCACTGATTTCGGCCAGCTCGACCGTTACCGCCAACTCCAGATCGTCATCGTTGGACGGCACCAGGCCGATATGGCTGGGGCGCACACCGAAGCGGTATTCACCTTCGGCAATGCCTTGCAGGTCCGGGTTGAGCGGGAAATGCACGGTATCGGCAAAGCTCACTTCGGTACCGCTGACGCGCCCCGGCATCAGGTTGATCGCCGGCTCCGAGAACAGCTCGGCGGCCAGCACCTGCTGCGGGCGGTGATAGACCTCGGCGGTCTTGCCACTCTGCACCACCCGCCCCTCATGCAGGATGGTGGTGGTGCCGCCCAGGGCCAGGGCCTCATTGGGCTCGGTGGTGGCATAGATGGCAATGGTGTGGCGGGCCTGGAACAGCTCACGCATTTCCTGGCGCAGCTCTTCACGCAGCTTGTAGTCGAGGTTGACCAGCGGCTCATCAAACAGAATCAAGGAGGCATCCTTGACCAGCGCCCGCGCCATCGCCGTGCGCTGCTGCTGGCCGCCGGACAGCTCCAGCGGGTAGCGCTTGAGCAAACCCTCAATACGCAGCATCTGCGCCGTGGCGTGGACCTTTTCCAGAATCTCGGCCTTGCTCACCCCAGCCTGACGCAGCGGCGAAGCGATGTTCTCGAACACCGTCAGGGTCGGGTAATTGATGAACTGCTGATAAACCATGGAAACGTTGCGCTGGCGCACCGAGACATTGGTCATGTCCGCGCCATTCATCAGGATACGTCCGCTGGTGGGCTTATCCAGACCCGCCATCAGGCGCATCAGGCTGGTCTTGCCAGACAGCGTGCGCCCCAGCAGCACATTGAAGGAGCCGGGTTCGAAGCTCAGGCAGGCATCGTCGATATACAGCTGGTGATCAACGATCCGCGTGACATGCTCCAGGGTAAGTGACATGGGCCGTCCTTTTTCTTGTTATCTGCCCAGCTACAAGGCGAGTTCCGTGCCAACCCGTTTCAACTACTCCAAGCCATTGATTTAAAACAACTGCAGGTGAATTTAGGCAGCCAGCCCAAACACCACTGAACACTTTTGAACAGTGCACAGTGAACAACTGAACAGTCACAGCGTTGACATTGAACAGCCTTCGGCGACACTGCACAGACCCGGCGCAGACCGTGGCCCATAACAACAAGAACCCGCGCGAGAACCCTGTCATGGCTGACGCTGTCACCGCCCTGCCCCACGAGACCATCATCCAGGACTCCTGGACCCGCTGCCGTGACTACGGCCTGACCCACCAGAGCACCCCGATCTTCAACCAGCCCGAGCGCGGTGAAGTCAGCGCCCTGCTGGAAAGCCAGCACGCTCTGGTGCACACCACCCACAAGGAAGTGCTGCCCTACTACGGCACCATCCTGGCCAACTCCAACTGCCTGATCATGCTGGCCGACCACCAGGGCCAGGTGCTGCAGTCCTGGGGTGACCAACGCTTTATCGAGCCCAGCCGCGCCGCCGGCTTCGTCGCCGGGGCCACCTGGCTGGAGCGCTACACCGGCACCAATGCCATCGGCACCGCCCTGAGTTGCGCCCAGGCCGTCCACATTCAGCACGATGAGCACTTTCTCAAAGCCAACCGTTTTATGACCGGCTCGGCCTCGCCGATTTTTGATGAGCAGCGGCAGATGATCGCGGTACTGGATGTCTCCAGTGACAGCTACCTGCCGCCCTCGCACACCCTGGGCATGGTCAAGATGATGAGCCAGTCGGTGGAGAACCGCCTGATTCTCAACCTGTTCCAGCAGCGCTACTTCCAGCTGAGCTTCAACACCAGCCTGGATAACCTCAGCAGCCCCTGGGCCGGCCTGCTGATTTTTGATGAGCAAGGCCAGGTGGTTTCCGCCAACCGCCGTGCCGACAGCCTTTTGGGTGTAGGCCTGGCCCAGGTGAATATCGAAAGCCTGTTCGATGTACCGCTGCAGCAACTGCTCAATCAACCCGAGGCGCTGCCGTTCAACCTGCGCGCCAGCGGACGCTTTCGCTTTCACGCGCAGATCAAACGCCCGCAGCAACCCTTACCAATCCAGGCGCGCGACTTTCGCCAAGCCCAGCAGCCGCCGGCCAGCGCCACTCGCCGCCCATTCACCCTGGCCTCGCTCAACCTCGGCGACCCACGGGTCGATAAAGCCGTGCGCCAGGCCGAGCGCCTGCTGGAAAAAAATATCCCGATCCTGGTACATGGCGAAACCGGGGTCGGCAAGGAAGTCTTCGTCAAAGCCCTGCACCACGCCAGCTCGCGGGCCAGCCAGGCGTTTATCGCGGTCAACTGCGCGGCCATTCCCGCCGAGCTGGTGGAGTCCGAGCTGTTCGGCTATGAAAAAGGCGCGTTTACCGGGGCCAACCAGAAAGGCAGCATCGGCCTGATCCGCAAGGCCGATAAAGGCACGCTATTTCTCGACGAAGTCGGCGATATGCCGCTGCGCGTGCAGGCCCGTCTGCTGCGGGTATTGCAGGAGCGCTGCGTGCAACCGCTGGGCAGCAGTGAGCTGTACCCGGTGGATATCCGCCTGATCTCCGCCACCAACCGTCCGCTGCGCCAGGATGTGGAAAGCGGGTTGTTTCGCCAGGACCTCTACTACCGCATCAGCGGCCTCAACCTGGAGCTGCCGCCGCTGCGCGAACGTACCGACAAGGCCGCCATGGTCCAGCGCATCTGGGACTACCACCGCGAGCCGCAGCAATGGGCAGGGCTAAGTCAGGAGGTGCTGAGCCTGTTCGAGCGTCACCCCTGGCCCGGCAACCTGCGTCAACTGAGCAGCGTCTTGCAGATTGCCCTGGCCATGGCCGAGGACCAGCAGATCCGTGCCGAACACCTGCCGGATGATTTCTTTGCCGATTTACAGCCAGCCACCGGGCCAACAGCTACCACCCAGCCGCCACTGCAACCGCTGGCCAGTGCGGATGACTTAGCCAGCCAGTACCAGGCCTGCGGCGGCAATATCTCGCACCTGGCGCGCAGCCTCGGGGTGAGCCGCAACACGCTGTACAAGCGGCTACGGGAAGTGGGCCTGGCGGCGCGCTAAATCGCCTGCGAACCCGGCCTGAGGCAACCTTATTCACCAGCCATGGACTTATACGGCCCGGATAGGGTCGAAACAGCTAGATCGCTAATTACAGGTTCCCACTGCGAGCACCGCCGCATAGACTCCGCGCACCCTCGACCACCCGCGCCTGCGCCCTGCCAATCCTTTCCCTCGCGAGCCATAGCCTAATGCGTTACCCCGCAACTCCAACCAACGCCTTTTCGCGAATCACGCAGTTGGCCTACGCCTTAATCAGCATGCTGCTGTTGAGCGCCTGCAGCAGCGTTGCGCCGCCCCCACCCAACCCCGAAATTGAGCCGATACGCTTTCTCCTGAGTTTCGATGACGGCCCCAGTGCCAGCACCCGCGATAATCCAACCGAGCAGATCCTCGACAGCCTGGCGGACAACCCGATCCAGCCCGGAATCAAGGCCCTGTTCTTTGTCCAGACCCGCGCTGCCGGAGCCGGTGGCAGCGTGCAGGGTCAGGCGTTGCTGCGCCGTCAGCAACGTGAGGGGCATCTACTGGGTTTTCACACGGCCACCCCAGGCCATGCCAATCACCGCTTCCTTAGCCCTGCGGCGTTGGAACAGTCATTGAAAGATGGCGTAGCCGACCTGACCGCCATCAGCGGCGCCGCGCCGCGCCTGGTACGCCCACCCTTCTGGAACTACGACGAACGCACCTTCGCCGCCTACCAGGCGCACGGCCTGCGCTTGCTGCTGACCGACCTGAGCGCCAACGATGGCAAGACCTGGGGTATCAACGGCAGCCTGCGCCGGCGCAGCAATTTGCGTGACCAGCTGGCGCGGGCCGCACAGCAGATCAGCGTCGGCGCCTTGCCGGCTGTCGATGGGGTGATCCCGGTGGTGGTGACCTTCCATGACCTCAACCCCTACACCGCGCGGCATATGCAGGAATACCTGCAGATCCTGATGGATGTGGCCGAAGATGTGGGCCTGGCCACCGATAAACAGCCGTTCTATGGCCAGCGCGACGCCCTGCAACGCGCCGCCCTCAGACGCGCCCTCGGCGACCCACTGCAATACGCCCGCCTGCCGGGGCTGTGGAACTGGATATGGAACTAGCAACCCGCGCGCAGTAAAAAAGGCCGCTCGAAAGCGGCCTTTTCCATTCAAACAACGGCGCTAGTCGGCCAGACGCCAGGTGGTAGCGCCCTTGCTATCTTCCAACACCACGCCCATGGCGCTGAGCTGATCGCGAATACGATCGGACTCAGCCCAGTTCTTCTCGGCGCGGGCCTGCAGACGTGCAGCAATCAATGCTTCGACTTCGGCAGCATCGACCTTGCCGGCGGCACCGGCCTGGAGGAAAGCCTCAGGTTCCAGCTGCAACACACCGAGCACCCCGGCCAGCTCCTTTAAACGCGCCGCCAGACCAGCAGCGGCCTGCAGATCGCTTTCGCGCAGACGGTTGATCTCACGGGCCAGTTCGAACAATACGGCGCAGGCTTCTGGCGAGTTGAAGTCATCGTCCATGGCTGCCGCAAAACGCTCGACAAAGGCGTCACCGCCCGCAGGTGCAGCAGAGGGCAGGCCCTTAAGTGCGTTGTAGAAACGCTCCAGCGCGCCTTTGGCTTCACGCAGGCTGTCTTCGGAATAGTTGATCGGGCTGCGGTAGTGGCTGGATACGAGCAGGTAGCGCACCACTTCCGGGTGATACTTCTCCAGCACCTCGCGAATGGTGAAGAAGTTGCCCAGGGATTTGGACATCTTCTCGCCATCCACGCGCACCGCGCCGGCGTGCATCCAGGCATTGGCGTAGAGCTTGCCGGTGGCCGCTTCGCTCTGCGCGATTTCGTTTTCGTGGTGCGGGAACACCAGGTCCGGGCCGCCGCCGTGAATGTCGAAAGTCTCGCCCAGGCAGCAGGTGGACATCACCGAGCACTCGATATGCCAGCCCGGCCGCCCTGCGCCCCAAGGCGACTGCCAGCTCGGCTCGCCCGGCTTGACGCCCTTCCACAGGACGAAGTCCAGCGGGTCCTGCTTGGCTTCATCAACCTCGATGCGCGCGCCAATCTTCAGGTCTTCGATCTTCTTGCGCGACAGCTTGCCGTAACCGACGAACTTGCCGACGCGGTAATACACGTCGCCATTACCCGGCGCGTAGGCAAAGCCCTTGTCGATCAGGGTCTGGATCATCGCGTGCATGCCGGCAATATGCCCGGTGGCACGCGGCTCCTGATCCGGGCGCAGCACATTGAGGCGCGCTTCGTCTTCGTGCATGGCCGCAATCATGCGCTCGACCAGCGCCTCGAAGGGCTCGCCGTTCTCGGCCGCGCGTTTGATGATCTTGTCGTCGATGTCGGTGATATTGCGCACGTAGGTCACCTCATAGCCGCGATGGCGCAGCCAGCGGGTCACCACATCGAACGCCACCATCACCCGCGCATGACCGATATGACAGAAGTCGTAAACCGTCATGCCGCACACATACATGCGCACCTGGTTGCCCACCAGCGGTTTGAAGACGTCTTTGCTTTTGGTCAGCGTGTTGTAGATCGAGAGCATCGGGGTTCCTTGGAAAACCACGGGCCAGCGCGCTGGCCCGGTCTATGACGCGTTCGGCTTGATCAAGCCCAGGAATCGCGCAGGGTGACAGTACGATTAAACACCGGCGCACCCGGCTTGCTGTCCTTGATATCGGCGCAGAAGTAGCCTTCGCGCTCGAACTGGAAGCGTTCTTCCGGTGCAGCTTCGGCCAGCGATGGCTCGGCGCGGCAGCCCTTAAGCACAATCAATGATTCTGGATTGATATTGTCGAGGAAGCTGCCGCCCTCCTCGTCCTTCTCCGGGTTGGCGGAGCGGAACAGGCGGTCGTATAGGCGCACTTCGCACTCCACGCTCTCGGCGGCCGGCACCCAGTGGATCACGCCCTTGACCTTACGGCCTTCGGGGTTCTTGCCCAGGGTGTTTTCGTCGTAGCTGCAGTGCAATTCGACGATATTACCGGCGGCATCCTTGATCGCCTCATCCGCGCGAATCACGTAGCTACCGCGCAGGCGCACTTCGCCACCGGGAATCAGACGCTTGAAGCCGTCCGGCGGGGTTTCCTCAAAGTCGCCCGCGTCGATATAGATTTCGCGACTGAACGGCAGCACGCGTACGCCCATATCCTGCTTGGGATGGCGCGGCAGCTCCAGGTTCTCGACCTGGCCTTGCGGATAATTGGTAATAACCACTTTCAGCGGCTTCAGTACGCACATGGCGCGGCCGGCGTTAGCGTCGAGGTCGTCACGGATGGCGAACTCCAGCATGCCCACATCGACCACGCCGCCGGCGCGGTTGACGCCGATCATGTCGCAGAAATTGCGGATCGACGCCGGGGTGTAGCCACGGCGACGAAAGCCGGACAGGGTCGACATGCGTGGATCGTCCCAGCCATTGACGTGCTTCTCGTCAACCAACTGCTTGAGCTTGCGCTTGCTGGTGATGGTGTAGTTCAGGTTCAAACGGGCGAATTCGTACTGACGCGGCTGCGCCGGCACCGGCAACTGCGCCAGGAACCACTCGTACAGTGGGCGGTGGTCTTCAAACTCCAGGGTGCAGATCGAATGGGTGATGCCTTCGATGGCGTCCGACTGACCGTGGGTGAAGTCATAGCTCGGGTAGATGCACCACGTGTCGCCGGTCTGGTGGTGATGGGCGTGGCGAATGCGGTAGAGGATCGGGTCGCGCAGGTTGATGTTCGGCGAGGCCATGTCGATCTTCGCGCGCAGCGAACGGGCACCATCGGCAAACTCGCCGGCCTTCATGCGAGCGAACAGGTCGAGGTTTTCTGCCACCGAACGCTCACGGAACGGGCTGTTCTTGCCCGGCTCGGTGAGGTTGCCACGGTAGGCGCGCATTTCTTCGGCGTTCAGGTCGCAGACAAAGGCCTTGCCAGCCTTGATCAGTTCAATGGCCCAGGCATGCAGCTGGTCGAAGTAATTGGAGGCATAACGCTCCTCGCCCGCCCATTTGAAGCCCAGCCACTCGACATCGCTCTTGATCGCGTCGATGTATTCCTGGTCTTCCTTGGCCGGGTTGGTGTCGTCGAAACGCAGATTGCACTCGCCGCCGAACTCCTCGGCCAGGCCGAAATTCAGGCAGATCGACTTGGCGTGACCAATGTGCAGGTAGCCATTGGGCTCCGGCGGGAAACGGGTGACGATCTTGGCGTGCTTGCCAGCATCCAGATCGGCCTGGACCAGGGGGCGCAAGAAGTTGGCGGCTTTTTCGGCGGTAGGCTTGCTCATGGTGTCCTTAACGGTTGCGTGGCGCGGCTTAGCAGGCCGTTGATGATCCGGCAGGCCGAAGCTCAACGGGTCGAAACAGGCGCTCAGGGTAGGCCGACTAAAACAAAGCGCTTATGATAGCCGAAGCTGTCAACCCCCTGACAGGCCCAAGAACCGCTGCAATGCCCTTTGCTGGAAATTCAGCGGCTCACGGATTTATCGACAGAGCGATTCCCCCATGATCAAGCTGCACACCAACCACGGCGTTATCACCCTTAACCTGTTCGAAGACAAAGCCCCGGAAACCGTGGCCAACTTCAAGCAGTACGTCGAAGAAGGTCATTACAACAACACGGTGTTCCACCGCGTGATCAGCAACTTTATGATCCAGGGCGGCGGTTTCGAGCCGGGCATGAAGCAGAAAGCCACCCGCGCGCCGATCAAGAACGAAGCCAACAACGGCGTTGCCAACAAGATCGGCACCGTGGCCATGGCCCGCACCATGGAGCCGCATTCGGCCTCCGCGCCGTTCTTTATCAACGTCGGCGACAACAGCTTCCTCAACCACAGCGCGCCGACCGTACAAGGCTGGGGCTACGCGGTGTTCGGTGAAGTGGTTGAAGGCATGGACGTGGTCGAGAAGATTAAGGGCGTAGCCACCACCAGCAAATCCGGCCACCAGGATGTACCGGTTGATGACGTGATCATCGAGCGCGCCGAGATCGTTGAGTGATACTGCTGATCTCCGATCTGCATCTTGAACAGGAGCGCCCGGACATCAGCCGGGCGTTTCTGCATTTTCTCGAAACCCGCGCGGTCCAGGCCCAGGCGCTGTATATCCTCGGCGATTTTTTCGAGGTGTGGATCGGCGACGATGCCATCAGCCCCTTTCAACGCGAGATTGCTGGGGCCCTGCGCCAACTCAGCGAGCGCGGCACGCGCCTCTACCTGATGCACGGCAATCGCGACTTCTTAATCGGCAAGGCCTTCTGCCGCGAAGCCGGCTGCACCTTGCTGCCCGACCCCTGCGTGATCGAACTGAACGGTGAGCGCGTGCTGTTGATGCACGGCGACAGCCTGTGCACCCAGGACATCGGTTATATGAAGCTGCGCCGCTGGCTGCGTAACCCGATTGCGCTGTTTATCCTGCGCAACCTGCCGCTGAACACCCGGCAAAAACTGGCGCGCAAACTGCGTAATGAAAGCCGCACGCAAACGCGGATGAAAGCCAGCGAGATTATCGACGTCACCCCAGACGAAGTGTCGCGAGTCATGGTCGAGCATGGCGTACGCACCCTGATTCACGGCCATACCCACCGCCCCGCCATCCATCACCTGCAAGTCAACGGCCAACCCGCGCAACGCATCGTGCTGGGCGACTGGGATAAACAAGGCTGGGCACTGCAGGCAGACCGCCAAGGCATGCAGCAAAGCGCCTTCGCTCTTGAACCTGCGTGAAACCTTGACGGCGCGCACAAAGCGCTGAACGCCGCCTCTTGACGGACGACTCGCCGATCAGCAGCATCGGCGACCTCAAAACGCCATCAAGGATCGATCATGCTGCTCAGCAAGGAATACCTGTTCAAATACGCCATCGCCCCCGCCGCCCTAATTGCGCTGAGTTTTGTCACCTTCAACAGCGTGTTCTTCTATAACGAAGCCGGTTTTGCCACCCACGTGCGGACCATCTTCGGTGAAGAGAAAGTGATCGATGACGTTGGCTACGCCACCAAATGGTTCGGCCGCGCCACCGCCTGGAAGAAGGCCCTGAGCGTGCAATCGGTACTCACCGAAGCCCTGGCCATCGACGACAGCAGCGATAACGACTCACTCGGCGCGACCATCGAAGCCTTCCCCATTGTGTTTCTCGGCAACGTCGACGCCAAGGTCGAGTCCTCGGCACGCTTTCGCCTGCCCGCGGGCGAGCAATTCCTGAAAATCGCCCAGGAATACCGCAACCCGGAGAATTTCATCAAAACCGCGCTGGTGCCGGCTATCAAAGAAACCCTGCAGGCCACCGCTTCGCTGATGAGCGCCGATGATTTTTATGCCGGCGCGCGCAGCGAATTTGCCGCCGAGTTCGAAAATCAATTGAATGACGGCCTGTACCTGATCAAGCGCAAAGAAATTCGCGGCCCGCGTGGCCATCAGCCGAGCCAGACCGCGATTCTGCAAGCAGGTACCGAGCAAGGCGCATTCGGCGACAACAATGTCAGCCAATTCGTCACCGAGAAGGTCATGGACAGCAAGGGCATTCCGGTACGCAAGCAACAGCAGTTCCGCAAATACGGCGTGGAAGTGGTCGAGGCGCGCATCACCAACGTCGACCCCAACCCGCAATACAAGCAGCGCATGGTCAAGGTGCAGCAGGCCCTGGCTGAGCTGGCCGTAGCGCGGCAGAACCGCCTCAAGGAAGAAGAAGAGAAGCTGCTGGTGACCGCCCGTGGTGAAAAGGAAGTCGAAGCGCGCCGCCAGGAAACCCTGCGCGACCAGATCGAACGCACCACCCAGGCGGAAACCGAAAAGCAACTGGCACGTATCAACGCCGAACGGGAAAAAGGCCGCGCCGAGATCGAGAAGCAGACCGCCGAGCTGCTGCGCGACAAAGCGGCGATCACCGCCGACGCGACGAAGATCACCGCCGATGCCGAGGCTTATGCCCGTGAAGCAGTGATCAAGGCCGACGGCGCGCTGCAACCCAAGCTCGATGCACTGATCGCGATCAACAAGGTCTGGGCGCAAGCGGCTGCCCAGGCGCCGGTGCCGAGCGTGATGATGGGGGGCGCTAGCGACGGTGCCAGCAGCCGCCAGGATGAAATCAGCCAACTGATGGGCGTACTGGCCACCAAAGCGGCGCGTGACCTGTCGCTGGACCTGAAAGTACAGCAGTAAGCCCCGCTCCCGCCACAGTTAAGCAGCGCCGGCTGGCTAATGCCGACCCGTTAGGCCCCTGGCCCTGGCGCTTACCAGACGGCACGCAGCGGCCGAGTAGCCGGCCTCAGCCATTTGTCATCTGGATAGCTCGCTCTACGGCTGTTCAGCCAGCTGACGCAGCCCCTGCAAGGTGTTGAACGGCGCATCCACGACAAAACTATTGGCCAACCAGGCCGGCACGCTGCCGCCCGGCTCGGAATGCACCTGATAGATCACTTCGATTTCCCCCCCACGCGGTATCAGGCTCCAGAAACCCTCGACCTTGCTCACCCGCACAAAGCCTGGCTGCAGCGGCAAATAATCGGCCACCCCACGCAGGGTGCGAGTCACCCGGCCATCGGCATCCCGCGTGGTAGTCACCTGCAGAATCGAGTCACGCGGCTGCACCGGCCAGGGTGTATGGAAGCGGCTGTAAGCCCAGCTTAAATCAGCCTCATGTTTGAGCAGCCGCTGCTCGCTGCAGGCATGAATCCAGGCGCACGCCGCACTGACATCATCCTGTAAGGCCAATAGGCGCGGCATATCCGTCCGTATACGGGTGACCCCGCGAAACGCCTGAAAGCTTGAGCCGGGAACCTGCTGCAGATAGACCTGAATGCCCGCCTCATCCTTGACCAGACGCCATGGCGCCGCCTGCGCCCCGCTCATCGCCAGCAACGCGGCAAGCCCCAAGAACAGCCCTGTAAAGCGCACCATCATGCCTCCGCCAGCCGACAACCTAGCGCCACAGTATCAGACGGCAACTGCCGTGCTCTGCTCCAGCCAGCCGATCAACTGTAGGGCCTCTGCCGTAGTACTGCCGCACACATACTCGGCGGCATGAAACGCCGAACACACCGCAGGCCGTTCGGGTTGGCCGAAGATCAGGCAGAAGTTATTGGCATCCAGCTGCACGCAGCGCACACCCGCCGGTTTGCCAGCGGGCATACCGGGGATGGGGGAGCTGATCGAGGGGGCAATGCAGCAGGCGCCGCAGCCGGCACGGCAATTCATGACAGGAAAACCTCAAACACAACAGCACGGGGCACAGGCCGACGATTCTACGTGGGCGTAGGCGGCTTGGCAGCCGGTCACGTGCAGATTCAGGCGAGCGGTAGGCGCAGGCGAAACTGCGTGCCCTGCCCCGGCGCGCTACGTACCTGCAGTTCTGCGCCAAGAATACCCACCGCCAGCTGGTGGGTGATGTGCAAACCAAGCCCGGTGCCGCCACGCCCGCGGCGGGTGGTAAAGAACGGATCAAAGATCTTGCCCAGCACCTCTTCGCTCATGCCATCGCCGTTATCGCAGACTTCAATCACGCACTCGCAGCGCACCTTGTCATGGTCAACCCGCACCGTCACCACGCCGTTCATGCCCGAGTCGAAAGCGTGGATCAGCGCATTGTCGATAAGGTTTTGCAGAATCTGCCCCAAAGGCCCCGGATAGCTGTCGAGCATCAGGCTCTGCGGCAACTCCAGCTGCACACGATGGTTGGACTGTTTGAGCTTGGGGGTAAACAGCAGCATGACCTCGCCCACCAACTCGACCAGATCAAAGCGGCGCCGCTCAGTACTCGCCCGGTCGCTGGCCAGTTGTTTGAAGGCCCGAGTCAGTTGCGCCATACGCGTCAGGCTATTGAGGATGATCGCCAGACCCTCATCATTGCGTTGCACATAGCGCTCCAGCGCCGAACGCTGCAGCCCTTCAGTGAGGCTCTTCTGCAGGCTCTGGTTGCCTTTATCCAGGGTTGACGCAGCCATGCTGGCCGCGCCGATCGGGGTGTTGAGCTCATGCGCCACGCCGGCCACCAGGGTGCCCAGCGAAGAGAGCTTTTCCGCCTGGATCAGGGCGCCGCGCGTGCGCTGCAGCTGCTCAACCGTGTCACGCAGCTCAGTATTGCGCTGCTGCAACGCCTGACTGCTGACTTCCAGCGCCTCACGCACCTGATTACGCTCAAACTCCGCTAAACCCAGACGCAAGACCACCAACAGACCGAGGCAGAGCATCACGCACACGAACAACAGCACCTGCCAGAGCACGGCCATCCTAAGCGCCTGCACCTGCTGACCGGGTAGATGGGAAACCAGCAGCCAGCGCTCACCCGTTTCTACCGTTTTATTACCACGCTGATAAGGGTCGAACTGATTGAACGCCCAGTAGCCGGCACTATCACTAAACACGCCATTGCGTGCGGCCTGCATACGCCGCCAGCTATCGGGAAAGCGGCTGGCCAGCGTTGCCTCAGGTTTGCCCAAGGCAAAGCCCCAGGCATCCTGCGCATCGGCGGCAAGCATCCAGTAACCTTCATGGTCGACCAGAGTCAGGTTGTTGCCATAGAGCTTGGACACCTCGGCCAGACGCTGCAGCAGCACTTGCCCCAGATAATTGAGGATCAGAATGCCGCGCCGTTTGCCCTCGCCATCGAAGATCGGCTCGGCACCACGCAGCGTGGGCTTGAGCGGTCGCTCGACGGCGCCGGAGTCGGCATTCAAATCAAAACGCGAGAGGTAGAATGCGCCTTGCGGCAGGTTCATGGTTTCCACGAAGTAGTAATGCTGCGCCTGGTTGTGCAAGTGTGCTTGCTCGCGAACCTGCGGCTGACCATCGAGCCAATCGACCCGCACCTGCTCCGCGCCTCGCTCGTCCAGCCAACGAATCTGGTCATAGACCGCGCTGCTGCGGGCGAACTCGATAAACAGCTGACTCAGGGCACGCCGGTTGTCCGCACTGGGGTCGCGCAGCACCTCGGCCAACAGCGGCTGTTGCGTGAGAAATTGCAGATTGCCGCGCAAGGTCGCCAGGTGCCGATTGAGCACGCCGCCGCCCTCATTCAGGCTGATCTGCTGATCGCGCAGTAGCGGCTCCAGCCGCGCATCCAGCAGGCGCTCATAGAGCAGCGCCATCAGCAGCAGAATCAGTAGGGTCCACGGCACAAATAACAGCAACAGGTTGCGCCTGACCGGTTGCGCTAACAGTCGACTGCGCCAGGCTTGCTGCATCAGGTCGGGCGCTCCGGCCAGGCGCTTAGCCAGTTGAGCAAATCGGCGCAGGCCATCGGCTTGGCAAACAGATAGCCCTGCGCCTGCCGACAGCCGTGTTGGAGAATCCAGTCGGCCTGCTGCTGGGTCTCGACCCCTTCGGCAATTACCTGCATACCGACCCGTGCGGCAATCTGGATCACCGCCTCGGCGATCATCTGCTGGTCGCTGACCTCGCCAATTTCCAGAATAAAACTGCGGTCGATTTTCAGCCGATCCGCCGGCAACAAACGCAGGTAGCTGAGCGATGAGAAGCCGGTGCCAAAGTCATCGATGGCCACCTCCACGCCCATGGCGCGCAGCGCGCGGAGCTTTTCACAGACGGTATCGAAGGTGCGCATGGCCACCGATTCGGTAATTTCCACCTCGATCTGCTCAGGCGCGACCCCAGCGGCCTGCAAATGCGAATTAAACCGTTCGATAAAGTCATGTTGCAGCAGCTGCGGCGCGGAAACGTTGACCGCGACGCGGATTTGCGGGTAACCGGCATCGGCCAGCTGCTTCGCGGCTTGCAGGGCCAAACGCATCAGTAGATCGCCCAACGGCAGGATGTAACCGGTGGCCTCGGCCAGGGGGATAAAACTCAAGGGCGGAACCATCTTGCCGTCGGCCTTGCGCCAGCGCGCCAGGGCTTCCACACCGGTGACGCGACGGGTTTGCAGGTCGATCTGTGGCTGCAACTCGACGCTGATCTGCCCGGCCTCCACCGCATCACGTAGGGCCAGCAGCATGCGGTAGGACTCGGCATGCGCACCTTGCAGGCGCGGATCATAGACGCCGTGCTGGTCATGGCCCAGACGCTTGGCCTGTTTCAGGGTCAGCAGCGCATCCTGCAGAGCCACGCTGGCGCTGCCGGTAAAGTCGGCCAGGTGCATGGTCACGCTGCTCAGGCTGTGCACCTGACCCAGTTCATAGGGCCGCTTATGCCGACGAAACAGTGCCACCACGTCAGCGGCATTGACCTGCGTTGGCGGGCCGAGGATGGCAAACAGGTCATCGCGCACCCGCGCAATCAGCACCTCATGGGTGAAGGCGTCGCGCAGCTTCTTCGCCACCAGGCCGAGGATAAAGTCGCCATATCCAGTGCCAAAGGCGGTGTTGGCTCCGGAGAAATTGTCGATATCGATCAACACCAGCACCCGCTGATCCTTGGCCTCGGACTTCAGCGTCATGTCCAGCATGCGGATCAGCGCATTGCGGTTGGGGATCTTCAGCAGGTCATCCTGATAGGCCATTTCCTCCAGGCGACTGAACAGTGCAACGTTGTACAGGCCACGGCTGATGCTGGCGCTGAACACCTTGAGCAGCTCCAGCTCGGTGTCATCCAGCGTCCGCGTACTGTCGATATAACAGACGTAGTCGGCACCGGCCTGAAAGCGCGGAAAGAACAATACCGTGCAATCGCTCAGGCGCAGGGTCTGCTGCGCTTGCAGGCATTGCCGCACAGCCGCGGCAACCGGCGACTGCAACACGTCCAGATGAGCGTCGATGCTGGCGAAGAAGCGCCCACTGGCGCTGACAATCCGCGCATTCGGCACCGCTGTGCTGTCGCCCTCGTCGGCGCGCACACAGATAATGCCCTCGGTCTGCAGCCCAAGCAGCGCGGTGATTTCCGAGAGAATCTTGGCTGACAGCTCGCGGGTATTTTTCGAGCAGAACAACGCATTGCTCGACTCGACGATCATTTGCAAGCCACGCCGGGCGTTGGCTACCGCCCTGAGCTGGGCATAACCGCGTACCGCAGCGGTGAGTACGGTGAGCAAACGTTCGGCACCGAGCTCGCTCTTGGTCCAGTAATCATTGATGTCGTAATCACGCATCACCTCATGGGCCGGGGCCAGGCCAGGCTCGCCGGTGAGCATCACCACACGGGTTTCGCGGTTGCCGATCACCTCGCGCAACGCCTTGATCAGGCGCAGGCCGGCATCTTCGGTTTCCATCACCACATCGAGCAATACCAGGGCGATATCATGGTGCTTGGCCAACAGCATCGAGGCTTCACGGCAGCTAAAGGCCTGGATCAGCTCGATACGCCCGCCCAGTAGCTCCAGTTCGCTGAGGGCGAAGGCGGTGGCGCGCTGAAAGTCGGCGTCATCATCAACGGCCAACACGCGCCACACGGGCTGACGGGGAGCGCCTGGGAGGTTGTCGTCGCTAAATGCAAATTGATCATCCATGAACAGTGCCTGGGATAGTGAAAACAGCGCCGAATCCGGCCTGGCTTTGCGCACAGTATAGACGGCCGTTCTCGGCCGCCAGGCAATCTCAGGCGCTTTAGCGCTTGTGCAGACGGGCAAACAGGCTGGAAGTGTCCCAACGGCCGCCGCCCATGCCCTGGACATCAGCATAGAACTGATCGACCAGCGCGGTGACCGGCAGCTGCGCGCCATTGCTGCGGGCTTCGGCCAGCAGGATCGACAGATCCTTGCGCATCCAGTCCACGGCAAAGCCGTGCTCGAACTCGCCGGCCAGCATGGTTTTATGCCGATTTTCCAGCTGCCAGGACTGCGCTGCGCCCTTGCTGATCACCTCCATCGCGCCATGCGCGTCCAGGCCCGCGCACTCGGCGAAATGCAGGGCCTCAGACAAGCCCTGAACCAGCCCGGCGATGCAGATCTGGTTGACCATCTTGGTCAGCTGGCCGCTGCCGGCCTCGCCCATCAGCCGGGCCATGCGTGCATAGGCCTGAATGATCGGCTCAGCCCTGGCGTAGGTCGCAGCCGTACCGCCGACCATAATGGTCAGCGCACCGCTCTGCGCCCCCGCCTGACCACCAGACACCGGCGCATCGAGAAAGCCCAGCTGGCGCGCGGCTGCCAATTCGGCCAATTCACGGGCGACCTGCGCCGAGGCTGTGGTGTGATCGACCAGCACCGCACCAGGCTGCATACCGGCGAAAGCGCCCTGCTCGCCCAGCACCACGCTGCGCAGGTCATCATCATTGCCCACGCAGACCATCACAAATTCGGCACCCGCGGCCGCTTCACGCGGGGTTGGCGCGAGGCTGCCAGGGTATTCGGCGGCCCACTGCGCGGCCTTGGCGGCGCTGCGGTTGTACACACACACCTGATGCCCAGCGCGCGCCAGGTGCCCGGCCATCGGATAACCCATTACGCCCAGCCCGATAAACGCCAGCTTTGCCATATCCACCTCTACTGTCGGGCGCCATCCGCAGCGCACTTCTAGTTAACCGCATATCCGCGCGGTATGGCGGATACGAACCCGCCTGCAAGCATGCCCGCCACATGGGATCAGCGCCAGTACAGCCATAGGGCAAAACTGTATAGATGCACCCGACCAATAGGCTTTACCCAACGCCGAAACTGCTTCCATACTCGCCGCACGCTAAGGAGGGCTTATGCAGTATTGGCTGGTAATCGACCTGGAAGCCACCACCGAAGAAGGCGGCTGGCCGGTCACAGAGATGGAAATCATCGAAATTGGCGCCAGTCTGGTCAACCCTGGCGGCCATGAAATCGCGTATTTCCAGCGTTTCGTGCGACCCACCCGGCGCCCGCACCTGACCCACTTCTGCCGTCAGCTCACCCAGATCAGCCAGGCCGATGTCGATGCCGCCGCGCCGCTGAGTGCAGTGTGGGCGCAATTCGAACGCTGGCTGCTGGCCCATCAAGGGCAACTGGCGGGCTGGGCCAGCTGGGGCGACTACGATCGCCGTCAGCTCGAACAGGAATGGCGCGCCCACGAACTGCAGAGCCAACTGAGCCAGATCGCCCATCTCAACCTGAAAAAACGCTTCGCCGAAGCCCGCCAACTGCCCAGCCCGATTGGCCTGAAGATGGCGCTGAATCTGGCTGGCCTGCAGTTCCAGGGCCAGCAGCACCGCGCCCTGACCGATGCGCGTAATACCGCCCGGCTGCTGCCGCTGGTGTTGCCGGTGCAAAGCAGATGACGCAGAAAAACCGCTTGGGCATACTGGCATGCCTTTTTTATGGCCTGCCGCTACTGGCAACCAGCCTTTTTAATCCCCTTTCGAGGAACTGCAGATGTTCAAGGTCAATGAATACTTCGACGGCACCGTCAAATCCATCGCCTTCGGCATGGCTGAAGGCCCGGCCACCATTGGCGTAATGGCTGCAGGCGAGTACGAATTCGGCACCAACCAGCTGGAAATCATGCACGTGGTCGCCGGCGCCCTGACCGTGAAACTGCCAGGCAGCGAAAACTGGCAAACCTTCAGCAGCGGCAGCCAGTTCACCGTGCCGGCCGACAGCAAGTTCCAGCTTAAGGTAGCAGCTGATACCGCCTACCTGTGTGAATATCGCTAGACCTTGGCGCGCCCGAGAGCCGGCTTTATTCTGATTGTGAAACCCGCTTAACCGAGGCGGACCGCTCCCTACGCCGCGATTGAGTCGGGGCGTAGTTTTTTGCCTAAAGCGCAACCAGCCTCGCGCTCAGAGCGCCCCGTTCAATCATGCGGCGGGCACCAAACGAGGCAATGCCGCAGTGCGGTTGTGAGCCCTGCCAAAGGGTTTAATGCCTGGAAATCGCTTAAAAATGCCGTCAGGCCGACGCGGCCATAGGCCGGAAACTAAAGTAATGGCGTAGCGCATCGACCATTTCGACATAATCGCCCGGCGGCGCAACCAAAGCGAAGCCAGAGTCATAACAGCCGGGGGTGACATCCTCGCGAGACCATTGGCAGGTAGCCGAGAAATCGATGCAGTGCGGCGCATCGCGCCCTGGAATCTTCAGGCGCATATCAAAGCGCGCACCCACCAGCAGAGGCAGCTGGCTGATCAGCATCAGCCCGTCCAGGGAGACGTTACCGATATAGCCCATGGGCTTGTCGGTAATGCGGTTGAACACCTTCAGGTAGTAGGGCAACTGATGGCGCTCGATGCTGCGCTGAACATGCTTTTGCATAGTGGCAAATCGCTATAGATGGCCATTGAGTATGGCCCCACTACTGCGCTTAAACCAGTTTCAGGAACAGCGTTCAGACACTCGGCTTTGCAGTTGCTGACGAGCGGTATCGACCTGCTCATCAGTATAGAAGCTGCGCTGGCCATCCGCTTCGGTACGGTAATAGCTGCGTCCTTCGGGAATAGAGGCCAACTGCCGGCGCAGCTCACGGCACTCCTCGGCGCGTTTGGCCTGGTGTTGCGCAGCCACCGCCGAGGCCTGCGCCTGCTCTTCACGACGCGCATCGTAAAAACGAGTGGTCCGTTCTTCGCGCTCGCGGGTCAGCTGGTCACGCTCAACCACCTGCGGCTTGACCTCAACCTTCTCGGCCCCAGCCGCCGCTGGACGTTGGCCGAAATGCACCTGGCCATTGGCATCGGTCCAGCGATAGATTTCCGCAGCTGCCAACCCTGGCAGTAACAACAGGCACAACAAGATGCGCATGGATTCCCTCCCGTAAATGCTCAGCTTACCGCCGAGAATAGCCTTCTATGGCCTGTAACGACCAGCGGTCAGGGTTTGACCGGGGTGACCTTGACTGGCGCATCGACACTCTCATGCCCCAACTGACGTAAGGTATCCATGCGCGCGCGGGCACGGTAGGCGTACTCGCTGGTTGGGTAATGCGTCGCAATAAACTGATAGGTCTGCATGGCATCGACGAACAGCGCCTGACGCTCCAGACACTGGCCGCGCAGCAGAGAGATTTCCGGCTGTATATAGCTGCGCGAGCGACTGCGGCGCTCTGCCTTGGACAGAGACAGGATCACTTCCTCGCATTCGCCACGCTCATAGGCCTCATAGGCATTGTTCAAATGCCTGTCCAGACTATGCCGGCTACACCCCATCACGCTCAGCACCAGCAGTACCAACACAAGAATTCGCATAAGCCTCTCCTCAATGAGCAGTGTATCGACTGCCCGGGAAAATTCTGCAGCACCATATCCTCTGATGGGTAATGCCGCTCGCCACTTGGCCAGCGTCCGCATGCCTGACTAGACTGGCGCGCAACGGCCATTGTGCCCAGGAGCTGTCATGTCGTCGCCATCTCGCCTGCTCGTGCTGCTGTGTAGCACGCTGTTGAGCGCTTGCTCGCCCACCACGCCGCTGTTTATTGCGCAGATCACCACCAACGAAGTGGTCGAATACAAAACCCTGAAGAATAACCGCATGCTCGCCGCCATTGAGGATGAAGGCGACCTGCTGACCTACAGCGCCCAGGCCATCCGCGATGCCAAGAGCGAACAGGCCGAGCAGCTGTACCTGAGCGGTTACCGTGACGAGAAGCTTAGCGACGAGGTGCGCGCCATCTCGCTGTACCAGATCGGCCTGCTCTATATGAACCGCTTCAACGAGCAGCGCGACGACAACAAGGCGCTCAACTATTTCTATCAGGTGCTCAACCAGTTCCCCGCCAGCCGCGCCGCCGAACGGGCCGAGGCGCGCATCCTGATGATCCGCGAGCGCGCAGACGAGCCGGTGCACAAGACCTCACGCGAGCTGCTCACGCACTGGAAGCCCAATCAGCAGCTTGATCTGTATAAGCCCAGCCTCGACCCGGACATGACCCTGCTGTCGCGGCGCGCCGTACTGAAAAACCGCGTCGGCGAAGCCGAAGAACTGTACCTGCTGGCCCTGAGCGACCCCGGCATCCCCGCCGATATCAAGGAAAAGGCCCTGTACCAGCTCGGCCTTATGCACCTGGCCCCGGACAACCCCCAGGTCAGCCGCGACAAGGCCATCACCTACCTGCGCCGCCTGCTGGTGCAATATCCCAGCAGCGCGCTGAACCACAAGGCCGCCCGCCATCTGGACCAGGCGCTTAATCGCTAGCAGGCCGGGCCAGGTAGTGCAGAGGAACAATGACTACAGGGGTGCGCCATAGTAGCCTCGTGCTCATTCGCAACTCAGGAGTCCGTGCATGACCATTCGCCGCAGCAAAATCGTCGCCACCCTTGGCCCATCCAGCAACAGCCCCGAAGTACTTGAACAACTGATCATCGCCGGCCTGGATGTCGCCCGCCTGAACTTCTCCCACGGCTCGCCCGACGAGCACAAGGCCCGCGCCAAGCTGGTGCGCGAACTGGCCGCCAAGCATGGCCGGCATGTCGCCCTGCTCGGCGACCTGCAAGGCCCGAAAATCCGCATCGCCAAATTCGCCAACAAGCGCATCGAACTCAAACTCGGCGACCGCTTTACCTTCTCCACCAGCCACCCGCTGACTGCCGGCACCCAGGATATCGTCGGTATCGACTACCCGGACCTGGTCAAGGACTGCGGCGTCGGTGACGAACTGCTGCTCGATGACGGCCGCGTGGTGATGCGCGTGGTTAGCGCCACCAGCGATGCCCTGCACTGCGAAGTGCTCATCGGTGGCCCGCTGTCCGACCACAAAGGTATCAACCGCCGCGGCGGCGGCCTGACGGCACCAGCCCTGACCGAGAAGGACAAGGCCGACATCAAGCTCGCCGCCGAGATGGCGCTGGATTACCTGGCCGTGTCCTTCCCGCGCGATGCCGACGACATGCACTACGCCCGCCAGCTGCGCGACGAAGCCGGCGGTACCGCCTGGCTGGTGGCCAAGATTGAGCGCGCCGAAGCCGTGGCCGATGACGAAACCCTCGACGGCCTGATCCGCGCCAGTGACGCGGTCATGGTTGCCCGTGGCGACCTCGGTGTGGAAATCGGCGACGCCGAGCTGTGCGGCATCCAGAAGAAAATCATTCTGCATGCGCGCCGCCACAATAAGGCGGTGATCACCGCCACGCAGATGATGGAGTCGATGATCCACAACCCGATGCCGACCCGCGCGGAAGTCTCCGACGTGGCCAACGCCGTGCTCGACTACACCGACGCGGTGATGCTCTCGGCGGAAAGCGCCGCCGGCGCCTATCCGCTGGAGGCGGTGCAGGCCATGGCGCGCATCTGCCTGGGCGCGGAAAAGCACCCGACCAGCAAGACCTCCAGCCACCGTATGGGCACCGAGTTCGAGCGCTGCGACGAAAGCATCGCCCTGGCAGCCATGTACACGGCCAACCACTTCCCCGGCGTCAAAGCAATCATCGCCCTGACCGAAAGTGGCTACACGCCGCTGATCATGTCGCGCATCCGTTCCTCGGTGCCAATCTTCGCCTTCTCACCGCACCGCGAGACCCAGGCCCGCGCGGCCATGTTCCGTGGCGTCTACCCGGTACCCTTCGACCCGGCGGCGCTGCAGCCGAGCGAAGTCAGCCAGGCGGCGGTGGATGAACTGCTCAAGCGCGGCGTGGTGCAGGCCGGTGACTGGGTGATTCTGACCAAGGGCGACAGTTACCACACGATCGGCGGCACCAACACCATGAAGCTGCTGCATGTAGGCGAAGCCTTGGTGTAATCCGCACTGCAATTTATTCACAACGGACATTCAATCGCGCCGCCTGGATTGCGCCAAGCCCCGTAGGATGGGTTAGGCGCCTAACGTCAGGGCAACGGCCTGCACAAAATCTGCTGTGCCGTAACCCATCCACGCCCTACGTGAACCGAGAGAAATCCGGGGTGCGCCGCTGCATAAAAGCGGTCAGCGCCTCGATGGCCTCCGGCGAGCGCAGGCGCTGGCCGAATAGCGCGCCCTCCTCTTCGATTACCCGGCGCAACTCTTCACGACCCGGCGCGCGCATCAGGCGTTTGCTGTCCGCCACAGCGGCCGGAGCCAGTTGCTGAAAGCGCAGGGCCATTTCACGGGCCTTGGCTAGAGTTTCAACGCCGCTCTCCAGCGCCTGATTGGCCATGCCCCAGGCGGCGGCCTGTTCGCCTGTGAAGCTCTGCCCGAGCAGCAGCAACTCGGCAGCGCGGGCGTGGCCAAGCAAACGCGGCAGGATCAGGCTGGAACCGTATTCGGGGCACAGACCCAGGTTGACGAAGGGCATCTTCAGCGTGGCATCACGGCTGACATACACCAGGTCGCAGTGCAGCAGCAGGGTCGTGCCGATGCCCACCGCCGGGCCGTTAACCGCGGCCACCACCGGTTTGCTGAACTCGAACAGCGCCTGCATAAACCGGAACACTTCGCTGTTCAGCCCGCTGGGCGGCGCCTGGATAAAGTCGGCGACATCGTTGCCGCTGGTAAAACAGCTCTCGCCACCGGTTATCAGCACGGCACGCACGCTTTTATCCTGATCGGCCTGCACCAGCACGTCGGCCATGCCGCTGTACATGGCGCGGGTCAGGGCATTCTTTTTCTCGGGGCGGTGCATGCGCAGAGTCAGCAACCCTTGTTCACGCTCAACCAGCAGGTGCTCGCTCATCATCAATCCTCACGGCAGGCCACCCGCGAGCTGAGAACCTGACCGGCTAGCGCGCGTGGGGCAAAAAGACGTCAGCGAACACCTGGCTACGCGGTAAACCTGCCAGATACAGGCGGCGCGCAAAGGTTTCGACGCTGTCGGGGTGGCCGCAGAGTAAGGCGATGGTTTGCCGTGAAACAAGGCGCAGTTCGGCCAAAGCTGCCGGCAACTCGGCCGCCACCAGCAGCTCCACCTGCACCTGCGGATGGCTGGCCGCCAGTGCCCGCAAGGGCTCGGCCAGGTAATGCGCGGACGCATCATGGGCCAGGTGAATAACCCGGATCGCCCCCTGATGCTCCTGGCGCAGCGCCTCGCGCAGCACCCCATACAGCGGCGCCAGCCCAGTGCCGGCAGCCATCAGCCAGAGCGGGCGGGTTTGCCAGTCCGGGTCATAGTGCAACGCCGCACCGCGCAACTCACCCAGACGCAGGCTGTCACCGGGCTGAAACGCTCGCGCCGCGCTGGCAAACGCGCCGCCCTGGCGGCAATCGATATGCAATTCCAGCCAGGGATCATCGCCCGGCACGCTGGCCAATGAGTAAGGCCGGGCAATCCCGCTGGGCGTCCAGAGCTGCAGGTGCTGGCCGGCGCTGTAGCGCAGCGGCCGCTGTGGAGTCAGGCGCAGACGCAGCACATCGCGGCTGAGCCAATCGCAACTGTGAATGAGCGCTGGAGCCGCATCGCGCAGCGGGTCAAACACCTCGACCTGCACGTCCTCGACTACCCGACACTGGCAGGCCAAGCGCCAGCCCTGTTCGCGCCGCGCAGCGTCCAGGGCTTCCGGTTTGCCATCGAGCAACTCGCCGCCCACGCAGCGCACCAGGCAAGCATGGCAACTGCCCGCGCGGCAGCTGTAGGGCACCGCAATGCCGGCAGCCAGCAGACTGTCCAGCAGGTTACTGGCGGGGGCGACCTCAAGGCAGTGTTCAGCGACCCGCAACTCAGGCATCCATATCCTCCCAGGTCGCCGCGCAACGGTTACGCCCGTCACGCTTGGCCTGGTACAGCGCCTGGTCGGCACGTTGCAGGGCTTCGTCGAGATCATCGTGCACGGTCAGCAGGGTCATGCCGATGGACACACTCAAGCTGGCCACCTTGACGCCCAGCGGCTCGGCACGGCTAAAGGCCTCACGCAGGCGCTCGCAACAGGCGGTGAACTGATCGGCTTCGGTATTGGGTAACAACAACACAAATTCCTCACCGCCGTAGCGGGCCACCACATCACCATCACGTAAACAGGCGCGGGCGACGGCGGCGAAGGTTTGCAGGACGCGATCTCCCGCAGCGTGACCATGGGCATCGTTAATCCGCTTGAAATGATCCAGATCGAGCAACGCCAGGCCATGCTGACGTCCGCTGCGCAGCCCTTCCAGCTCACGACTGGCCAGACGCAGGAAGTGCCGGCGGTTGCACAGGCCGGTCAGCTCATCGGTGGCGGCCAGGTCTTCCAGCTGGCGCATCATGCCACGCAGGGTGTCCTGATGCGCCTGCAGGGCAAAACGCCGCTGGCGCATGCGCTGACGCAGGGCCTGGGCGTAACTGGCAAACAGGCACAGCCAAATCAGCACCACCGCCAGCACGCTCGCCTGCATCAGCGCCACGCGCGGCTCACTCAGCTGCAGAGTATAGGCTTCATAGAGGTTGAGGCCGGCAAAGCCAAAAAAGGCAAACAGCGCGCAACGGGCGAAGACCCGCGGCGGCAGCTGAAACACGCCGAACAACAAGATCAGCAGATAAATCACCAGCATGCTGCCGCGCCCTTGGCTAAACAGCGACAGCAACACCGTCAGCCAGGTCAATGCCACCAACACCTGGGGTTCAGTCAGGCTGGGATCGGCGAAACGCAGATTGGCGTGCGACAGAAACAGGCAAAGGAACAGCAGCTGGCTGAGTGCAGCCAGGCCCATGATGGTCTAGGCCATGACCGGTGATGCATGCAGCAGCCCGGCAAATACGCCGATCCAGCACAACAGACCGGTCAGCGCATAGGTTGCCACTGCCATGCCGAAACGCTTCAGCAGCAGGCTTTGCAGAGATCGCTGGGTTACCCGCTGGCTGCTTAGGCTCATGGGTTTATGGGCTCCGTCCCATGCTGGCATCTAGCCGCCACTGTACCCCTGTGATCACACAATGCCTAGGCCGCTGCTGCGTCATTAGTCGGCTCAAGTGGCCGATCAGCGACCATGGTCTCGGGCCGTACAGGTGTCCGCCTGACGGTGCGCGCGGTATACTATCGCGCCTTTTTATCTTGTGCTTTGGCCTTGTCCTTTGACCTTGATAGCCCTGCGCCGGGCCGTGACCCCGCGTGGTTCGAAGTTCCTGCCCTACTCCTACCCCTACAAAAAGGAGCGCCAAGCATGACCGTGATCAAGCAAGACGACCTGATCCAGAGCGTCGCCGACGCCCTGCAATTCATCTCCTATTACCACCCCGTGGATTTTATCCAGGCCATGCATGAGGCCTACCTGCGCGAAGAGTCCCCCGCCGCGCGCGACTCCATGGCGCAGATCCTGATCAACTCGCGCATGTGCGCCACCGGCCACCGGCCGATCTGCCAGGACACCGGCATCGTCACCGTGTTCATCAAAGTCGGCATGGACGTGCGCTGGGACGGCGCCACCATGAGCGTCGACGACATGATCAACGAGGGCGTGCGCCGCGCCTACAACCTGCCGGAGAACGTCCTGCGTGCCTCGATCCTCGCCGACCCAGCTGGCGCGCGGAAGAACACCAAGGACAACACCCCGGCGGTGATCCACTACTCCATCGTCCCCGGCGACAAGGTGGAAGTGGATGTCGCGGCCAAGGGCGGCGGCTCCGAGAACAAGTCGAAGATGGCCATGCTCAACCCGTCCGACTCGATCGTCGACTGGGTACTCAAGACCGTGCCGGAAATGGGCGCCGGCTGGTGCCCGCCGGGCATGCTCGGCATTGGCATCGGCGGCACCGCCGAGAAGGCCGCGGTAATGGCCAAGGAAGTGCTGATGGAGCACATCGACATCCACGAACTGCAGGCCCGCGGCCCTTCCAACCGTATCGAAGAACTGCGTCTGGAACTGTTCGACAAGGTCAACCAGCTGGGCATCGGTGCCCAGGGCCTCGGCGGCCTGACCACCGTGCTGGACGTGAAGATCATGGATTACCCGACCCACGCCGCTAGCCTGCCGGTGTGCATGATCCCCAACTGCGCCGCCACCCGTCACGCCCACTTCGTGCTCGACGGCACTGGTCCGGCCGAGCTGGAAGCGCCGGACCTGTCCGCCTACCCGGAAATCGTCTGGGAAGCCGGCCCGAGCGCTCGCCGCGTCGACCTCGATACCCTGACCCCGGAAGACGTGCAGAGCTGGCAGCCGGGCGAAACCGTGCTGCTCAACGGCAAGATGCTCACCGGCCGCGATGCCGCGCACAAGCGCATGGTCGACATGCTCAATAAAGGCGAAAGCCTGCCGGTGGACCTCAAAGGCCGCTTTATCTATTACGTCGGCCCGGTCGATCCAGTGCGCGAAGAAGTGGTAGGCCCAGCCGGCCCGACCACCGCCACGCGGATGGACAAGTTCACCCGGCAGATCCTCGAAAGCACCGGCCTGTTGGGGATGATCGGTAAATCCGAACGCGGCCCGATTGCCATCGAAGCGATCAAGGACAACCAGGCCGTGTACCTGATGGCCGTCGGCGGCGCCGCTTATCTGGTGGCCCAGGCGATCAAGAAGTCGCGCGTGGTGGCCTTCGCCGAGCTGGGCATGGAAGCCATCTACGAGTTCGAGGTCAAGGACATGCCGGTCACCGTGGCCGTCGACACCAAGGGCGAGTCGGTGCACATCACCGGCCCGGCGATCTGGAACAAAAAGATCCACGACAGCCTGGCGGTCGAGATCAAGTAAGCCCAACTGCAACCCCAACAAACCCGGCCACGTGCAGGGTTTGTTGTTTTTAGCGCTGGCTGATCGCGGCCCCAGGCTGTGAACCAAGCAACAAGCTGGGCAGAAACACCAACCATCCATCCCGCAAGCCGCCGCCGAGTGAACTCCCCGCGCTCGCCCAGTGTCTGCCTGCTGTCGGCCCGCCGGGTGGGTTGCATGGCCATTTGCCCAGCGCGCAGCTGCATGGCGCCGCACCATTCCGGCCGTCCAATGGCTCACCGCTATGCGCCTGGCCGGCACTTATCGCACCCGCCTGAGGGTTTCGTTTAATCGCCATGTGAAGATTGCCCCATGTCCCTATCCCGTCATCACGCCACGACCTTTCCCGCTCTGCACAAGCTGGCCTTCGCGGCCTGCCTACTGGCAAGCGCCAGCACCCACGCCGAAGATGCGACCGGCAACAACCGCTGGGTCAGCGACAGCCTGAACACCTATGTCCGCAGTGGCCCAACCGACGGCTACCGTATCGTCGGCACCCTGGTCTCCGGGCAAAAGGTCACCCTGCTGCAAACCTCTGGCGACTACAGCCAGGTGCGTGGCGAAAACGGCAGCGCCGTATGGATCGCCAACCGCGACCTGCAGGACGTGCCCGGCCAAGCCGAGCGCCTGCCGCAGCTGGAACAGAAAGTGACGGAACTCAGCGCCGAACTGGACGGCATCAACGACACCTGGAAAACCCGCGTACAAGGCATGCAGGAAACCCTGGATTCACGCAAAGCCCTGATCGACGAACTGCAAACCGCGCGCTCGGCGCTGGATATCGAACTGAGCCGAGCGAACTCTGAGTTGCGCGAATTGCAAGCGCAGCTAGGCGAGGAAAACCAGCAGGTACTGATGCGCTATATGGCCTACGGCGGCGGCATCGCCGGTGGCGGGCTACTCGCAGGATTGATTCTGCCGACCATGCTGCGGGTGCGGCGCAAGCGCAATGATCAGTGGGTGTGATCGGCTGGTAATCTATTCAATCAACCATTCGCGCTCAAGAATGCCTTTGCGAAACCAGGTTTCGCCGGGGCGGCCGAGGATCAGCGCATGCTCTGGAAACTGTGCCTTTCCATAATGTCACCGAAGCAGCCAGGGCTTTGCATTTGGCGCAGCCGTCAGTATCCACGCAACTTGCCAAGCTGGAGAAAGCATTGGGAATGACGTTGTTTGCATGCACAACGCTAAGCTAGTAGCGCCTTATGCAATTTTTTAAGTCAGTCTCGACCTTGGGCGGTGAGTGTGGACAGGTTTCAGGAGATGAAGGTACTGCTGGCCGTGGCAGAGGCGGAAAGCTTTGCCGGGGGCGGCAAACTGGTGGGCATGTCGCCGCCCAGCGTGACCCGAGTGATTGCCGGCTTGGAGAAACGCCTAGGCACACTGCTGTTGGCGCGTAGCACGCGCAGCCTGCGCCTGACCGAAGCGGGCCGGCGCTATGTGGACGACTGCAAGCGCATCCTGCTGGAGCTGGACGAAGCCGAAGAGTTGGCCACCGGCAGCAGTATTCGGGCACGGGGTAACCTGACCGTGACGGCACCGGTGATGTTCGGCGAGCTGTACCTGATTCCGCTGATTACTGAGTACTTGGCAGCCCACCCGCAGGTGACAATCAACGCCCTGCTGGTGGATCGCCTGATAAACGTGGTCGATGAAGGTGTGGATGTCGCCATCCGTATCGGTCAGTTGCCGGAAACCGGCCTGCAGGCCATCAAGGTTGGGCAGATTCGTCCGGTTGTCTGCGCCGCGCCGGCCTTTCTCGAACGTTTTGGTCGACCGCAGGAGCCCAGGGAGGTAATGACCGCGCCCATCGTGATGTCCTCGGCCAGCAGCCTGCTCACCGACTGGCAGTTCAACCTCGGCACCAGCTGCCTCACCCTGCACCCCACGCCGCGCCTGCTGGTGAGTTCCAATCAGGCGGCGATCAATGCCGCATGCCTGGGCTGGGGGCTGACGCGGGTGCTCTCGTATCAGGTGGCCGAGCGGGTGGCGAAGGGTGAGTTGGAGATCATCCTCGATACCTTTGAGGCTGCAGCAATACCGGTGCATGTGCTCTATCAAGGCAGCGGTCGGGTGCCGGCCAAGGTGCGCACCTTTGTCGACTTTTGTACCGGCCGCTTCCTACAGGACCCGACGCTGCAACAGGTCGGGAGTGCCTAGCGCATGAGCCGCTATCGGCAGATGCAGGTGTTCGCCGCTGTGGTGCAAGCCGGCAGTCTGGCAGCAGCGGCGCGGCAGCTGGCGCTTTCCCCCGCGACCATCATGCGCAGCATTGGCGCACTGGAAGCGCGACTGAATAACACGCTGCTGCTGCGCGGGCCGCGCGGCGTTGACCTGAGTCCGGCGGGCGAGCAGTTTGCCGTGAGTTGTCGGCAGATCCTTGAACACACCGCAGTTGCCGAACGCTCCGCCGCCGGCGTGCATGCGCACCCCGCCGGGCAACTGACCCTGTCGTTACCACTGCTGATGGATCAGCAGGTGTTGATGCCCATCGCCCTCGACTACCTTGATGCCTTCCCCGATGTGCAGCTGGTCACCCGGGCCAGCGAAGAGGTGCCCAACCTGCTTGAGGAAGGCCTTGATATCGCCCTGGTGGTGGGCCATTTGCCGAACTCGTCTGGCTTCGCCATGCCGGCGGGCCGGGTGCAGCCGATTGTCTGCGGCTCTCCCGACTACTTGGCAACGTGGGGGCGCCCGCAAACGCCTGACGACCTCAGAGCACATCGCAGCGTACTGACCACGGCGCTCGGCCAACACAACGAATGGCGCTTTCGCGGCGAGCGCGCCACGCGCCTGGTAAAACCCGCGCCGGTGCTGACCTGCACCACCCAGCGAGCGGCCATCCATGCCGCGACTCTGGGGTTAGGACTGATTCGCTGCATGAGTTATGAGGTGCACCACGAACTGCAGAGCGGCCTGCTTGAACCAGTATTGAGCGACTTTGCCAGCCCGGACCTGCCCGCACAGTTGCTCTACCGCGATGGTCGCCGGGCCGCAGCGCGGGTGCGCACCTTTATCGATTTCGCCACACCCAGACTGCGCGCCCACCCGGCATTTCTTGCCTAACAGGGCGCAGCTGTCACGCCCGCCTGCAACGCCATTCTTTTATAAAACGAAATTATGCATTGCTCTGCATGGGGATTCTGCCCAACCGCGAGTGAGCGCAGCATGAACCTACCAGCGCAAGAGCCGCCGACGTAGCGTGACGCGCGCTGGTTCATCTGACCCTCACTAAGGAGCCGCACCATGCCTCAGCCCGCCATCAAACTCTATCGTGTCCCGCTTTCCGGTCACGCCCATCGCGTCGAGCTGTTGCTGTCACTGCTGCAACTGCCCACCGAGTTGGTATTTGTCGACATCCCCAATGGGGCACATAAAAAGCCTGAATTCCTCGCCCTCAACGCCTTCGGGCAAGTGCCGGTGATCGATGACAACGGCACCATCCTTAGCGACTCCAACGCCATTCTGGTTTACCTGGCGAAAAAATATGGCAAGGGGGCCTGGCTGTCTGAAGAGCCCGTCGCGGCTGCGCGCATTCAGCGCTGGCTGTCGGTGGCGGCAGGGCAACTGGCCTACGGCCCGGCATCTGCCCGACTGATCACGGTGTTCGGCGCGGCATTGAATGCCGCAGAGGTGATCGCGCGTTCCCACGCCCTGCTCAAGGTGATGGACGGTGAACTGGCTAGCGCACCTTTCCTGGCGGGTGACACAGCGACCCTCGCCGATATCGCCAACTACACCTATATCGCCCATGCACCGGAAGGCAATGTCTCGCTTGAGCCTTACCCGAATGTGCGCGTCTGGCTGGAGCGGGTCGAAGCGCTGCCGGGTTTTGTGCCTATGCCGCGCACCGCAGCAGGTCTGCAGGCAGTCTGAGCCCTCTTGAGGAGCACGTTCCATGGACCATCGGCCCAAGCACCGTCACTCGCCCTGGCATGCCGGGGAAAAACAGCTGCAGGAAATCTACAGCGTCGCCGAACGGCTGGAGGTGATCGGGCAGAAGGTCATCCGCGATTACATGCCCGAGCAGCACCGCGAGTTCTACCAGCAGCTGCCGTTTATGCTGGTCGGCGCAGTCGATGCACAGCAGCGGCCCTGGGCGACTCTGCTTGAGGGGCCGCAAGGTTTCGTCACCTCGCCCGATCCGCAGCAGTTGCTATTGGCGGTTCAGCCCGACGCGCAGGACCCGGCCGCCAGCGGCCTGCAGGCCGGCCAGGCGATTGGCCTGCTCGGCATCGAGCTGCACACGCGCCGGCGCAACCGCATCAACGGGGTGATCCAGCAGGTGTCTGCTGCTGGCCTTGCCGTGGCGGTCGAGCACTCCTACGGCAACTGCCCCAAGTACATCCAGGCACGCGGTTATAGCCGCACGCCGCAGCCACTGCAGCAGCGCGCCCCACGCGAAGATTTCACCGTCCTGAATGCCCGCACCACCGCGATGATCCGCGCGGCGGATACCTTTTTTATCGCCAGCTACTTTGACCATGACGCGCACAGCCGTTCGGTGGATGTATCCCATCGCGGCGGCCGCGCCGGCTTTGTCAAAGTCGAGGGCAACCGGCTGACCATCCCCGATTACGCCGGCAACCTGTTCTTCAACACCCTGGGCAACCTGCAGGCCAATCCTGTTGCCGGCTTGTTGTTTGTCGACTTCGCCACGGGCGACATGCTGCAACTCACAGGGCGCACCGAGCTGATTCTCGACAGCCCGATGATCAACGCGTTTGAAGGTGCCGAGCGCCTCTGGACCTTCGATGTTGAACAGGTAGTGCTGCGCCCGGCGGCAACCTCGCTGCGCTGGGAGTTTCACGACTACGCCCCCACCAGCCTGGCCACCGGCACCTGGGCTGACGCGGATGAGAAGCTGCAGCAAAGGGAGCAACGCCGGCAGTGGCAGCAATGGCGCGTGACCGGGGTGCAGCAGGAGAGCCAGGACATCCGCTCGCTTTATATCCAGCCGCTGGATCAGGCGGCGGTGGCATTCACGCCTGGGCAGCATATGCCGGTGCGCCTGCACGTCCCTGGCGCTGGGGCACCGCTGGTCCGTACGTACAGCGTTTCCAGCGCGCCGTCCGACGGGTATATCCGCATCAGCGTTAAAGCCCAGGGGCCGGTCTCGCACCACCTGCATAAGCAGGTGCAGGTGGGCGATGTGTTAGAGGTTCGTCCACCCATGGGCAGCTTCATCCTTACAGCGGATACCGAGCGTCCGGTGGTGTTGATCGCTGCCGGGGTCGGCATCACGCCCTTGCTTTCGATGTTCCGGGAATTGGCCGCGCAAAATCATCAGCAGCAGCGGCAGCGCCCTGTGCATCTGTTTCAAAGCGCCCGAACCCTGGAAGACTTGCCGTTCCAGGCTGAACTCAAGGCGCTGCAACAGCGCGATGCCAAACACCTGCATATCCACCGCGCGTTGAGCAGCCCAGGCACTGAGGCGGTTATTGGCCGTGACTTTGATATCACCGGCCGCCTCGACCTCGCCCAGATCAAGGCGCGACTGCCGCTGGATGACTACGACTTTTACCTGTGCGGCCCCGGCGGTTTTCTGCAGGCCATGTACGACGGGCTGCGGGCGCTGAACATTGCCGATCAGCGCATCCATGCCGAGGCCTTCGGCCCCTCGACGTTGCAACGCCTGGCGGTTGAACAGTCGGCTGCGCCGATTCAGCTACCCGCCGCCAGTGCGCCGGTGCCGGTTTACTTCGCCTCATCGGCCAAGGAGGCGCGCTGGGCACCGGGCAGTGGCAGCCTGCTGGAGCTGGCGGAAAGCCGTGGCCTTAACCCCGACTTCAGCTGCCGTGGCGGCTCGTGCGGCACCTGCAAAACGCGCCTGGTCAGCGGTCACGTGCATTACCCCAATCCCCCCGCGCAACTGCCGGAGGGCGACAGCGTGCTGATCTGCTGCGCGGTGCCGGCGCAGCAAGAAAGTGGTATCCAACCTCTGGTGCTGGATCTCTAGTCGGCTATTCACCTCTATACACAAACAGGAGCCACCGCCATGTCCAGAACAGAAACGCGCCCACCGTTGCCACCCTTTACCCGTGAGTCTGCCACTTTGAAAGTCCGTGTCGCCGAAGATGGCTGGAACAGCCGCGATGCAGCGACAGTAGCCTTGGCCTATACCCCGGACACCCAATGGCGCAACCGCGCGGAGTTCATCTCCAGCCGTGCCGAGGCGCAGGCGTTTCTAGAGCGCAAATGGCATAAGGAACTGGAGTACCACCTGATCAAGGAGCTATGGGCCTTTACCGATAACCGCATCGCCGTGCGCTATGCCTACGAATGGCACGACGACTCGGGCAACTGGTTTCGCTCCTATGGCAACGAGAACTGGGAATTCGCCGAAAACGGCCTGATGGCCCAGCGCTTTGCCTGCATCAATGACCTGCCGATTCAAGAGTCCGAGCGCAAATTCCGCTGGCCCTTGGGTCGTCGTCCCGATAACCATCCAGGGCTCTCGCAACTGGGTCTATAACCGCCAAGCGCAGGCCCTTTGGAAGCACGGCTCAATCATCGCGCGTCAGCACTTCCAGCAGTTCAATCTCGAAGATCAGGTTGGAATTGGGTTTGATATGCGCGCCGAACTCGCGCTCGCCATAACCCAGGTGGGCGGGGACGAAGAGCTTGCGTTTGCCACCGACGCGCATGCCCATCATGCCGATATCCCAGCCCTTGATCACCCGACCGGTGCCGATGACGCACTGGAAGGCCTTGCCGCGATCATAGGAGGAGTCGAACTTGCGGCCATCTTCGAGAAATCCATTGTATTGGGTGGTGATCAGCGCACCTTTGACTACTTCCTTGCCATCGCCCAGTTGAATATCTTCGATCACCAATTCGTTGCTCATCATGCACCTCGTCTAGCAGGCCTGCTTACGGCCGGGTTTGCAGAAAACTCACTCGCCAGTCGGTTCCAGCACCGCTAGCAGTTCGGATAGCCGCGCCTCCAGTTGCGTCAGCTCGGTGGCGGCAATCGGCGCCAGCAGCCGCGCTTCGTTCGCCACATGCGCGGTTACCGCACGGTCGATCAGCTCCAGTCCGGCCGGGGTCAGTTGCACCAGCAGGCTGCGCGCATCACTGGGGTTGGCCAGACGACTGACCCAGCCTGCGCCTTCAAGTTGCTGCAACTGCCGGGTCATGGTGCCGGAGGTGACCATCAGGGTCGAGAACAGCGTCGTCGGGGCCAGCCGGTAGGGCTCGCCGGAGCGGCGCAAGGTGGCCAGCACGTCGAACTCCCAGGCGGTCAGGCCAAAGCTGCTGAACAGTTTGTCCAGCTCGCGCCGCAGTAGCGATGCACAGCGCCCCAGCCGGCCGATCACGCCCATCGGGCTGACATCCAGGTCCGGCCGCTCGCGGCGCCACTGCTGAAGAATTGCATCGACCGCATCCATCTGTCGCTGGACTGCCATTGGCTTACCCCTGGAAATTTATCTTGAACTCAAGACAAGTCGCTATTAGCCTCGCATTTTATCTTGAATGCGAGACAAATGCATGGGCAGCTCAGCATCGCGTAGCACCTGGCTGGATGGGTTGATCACGGCTTTAGCGCCGGCCATCTGGGGCTCGACCTATATCGTCACCAGCGAGATCCTGCCGCCGGACCGGCCCTTTACCGCCGCCCTGCTGCGTGCCCTGCCCGCCGGCCTGCTGTTGGTACTGTACAGCCGCTATCTGCCTAAGCGCGGCGAATGGCCGCGCTTGCTGGTGTTGGCGGCATTGAATATCGGCTTGTTCCAGGCGCTGCTGTTTGTCGCCGCGTACCGCTTGCCGGGCGGTTTGGCGGCGGTGGTCGGGGCGATTCAACCGCTGCTGGTGATGGGTCTGGTGTGGTCGATGGATCAGCAGCGGCCGGCGTCTGTGGCGGTCGTCGCCAGCGTGGTCGGTATCGCAGGGATGGCTGCATTGCTGCTGGCACCTGGGGCCAGCTGGGACCCGATCGGGATTGCCGCCGCCTTTGTCGGCACCGCCTGCATGGCCAGCGGCACCTATCTTACGCGGCGCTGGCGGCCGACTGTGCCGCTGCTGGCCTTTACCGGCTGGCAATTGCTGATTGGCGGGCTGTTTCTGCTACCGGTAGCCTGGCTGATCGACCCACCGCTGCCGCAGCTGAGCCCGTTGCAGTGGCTGGGTTATGCCTACCTGTCGTTGTTCGGTGCACTGCTGGCCTATGTGCTGTGGTTTCGCGGTATCGCTCGGCTGGCGCCGGTGGCGGTGTCGTCATTGGGGCTGCTTAGCCCGCTGGTGGCGGTGCTGCTCGGCTGGGCATTGCTCGGGCAGAGCATCACCGGCGTGGCGCTGCTGGGCTTGATTGCGGTGCTAGGTAGCATCCTGGCGGTGCAATGGGCCGCAGCGGCCAAGCCGGCAGTTGCCCCGCCCCATGTTAAAGTCGCGCCCTGATCCCAAGGTGACAACTAGCGATTATGCAAACCCCGGCATTTACTGGCGAACTGGAAGACTGGAACAGCCTGAACAGCAGCATCGGCTTCCCCGAGCTGCTGATCGGCAACGGCGCGAGCCTGGCGGTATGGCGCAAGTTCGCCTACTTCTCGTTGTTTGACGAGGCGCAGACCACGCGCAACCGCCCGCTCAGCGCGACCGAACTCAGCGTGTTCCGCGCCCTGGATACCAGTAACTTCGAGCAGGTGCTCAGCGCACTGAAGAACAGCATCCGGGTGAATGCCGCGCTGACCATCAACTCCTCCTCGCCGCGCCATCGTTACTTCGCCATCAAGGAAGCGCTGATCCACGCCGTGCGTGCGGTGCATATTCCCTGGAGTCAGATGCAGGCCGCCAGCCTGGCGCGGATCAACAGTGCGCTTAGCCAGTACCAGACGGTGTATTCCGGCAATTACGATCTGCTCAATTACTGGGCCGTGATGCAGGCCCCGGACGCGTTTGAAGATATGTTCAGAGGCGCGGACTCGACCTTCGCCCCCGGCGACTGCCAGCGCCAGGGCAATGCCACACGCATGCTCTACCTGCACGGCGGCATGCACCTGGTGAAAAATATCGATGGCAGCACGCGCATCCTCAATTCGTCGGAAAGCACCTTGCTGGCCAGCTTCGCCATCAACCAGCTGGGCGATATTCCGCTGTTCGTCAACGAAGGCAGCAGCGCGGACAAGCTCAAGGCCATCCGCAGCTCCGACTACCTGTCGTTCTGCTACAGCCAGCTGGCGCAGCCGAAGGACAAGCTGTGCATCTTCGGCCACAGCCTGGCGGCGCAGGATCAGCACCTGATCCAGGCCTTGCAGCAAGCCGAACTGAAGACCCTGGCCATCTCGATCTACCCGCACAACCCGCTGTTTATTGCGCAGCAGAAGCAGCACTTCAGCAGCCTGTTCGCCGAACAGCAGGTGGCACTGCGCTTCTTTGATGCACTCAGCCATCCATTGGGTGATCCGCAACTGCGCATCACAGCCCCTGCGCCGCAGTGACGGCTACTGACTGATGGAACGCACCAGACTCAGCTCAGCCGGCGCACGACGCTGGCTGAGGTAACGGGTGCAGCTGACGCGCAGAAACGAGGCGAAATTCACCACCTCACCGCGGTAGTCCATCACCTCGTCATACAGCTTGGTAATCAGCTGATTGGTGGTCATGCCATCGACTTCGGCGATTTCGCGCAGGATGTCCCAGAACTGATTTTCCAGACGCAGGGTGGTGACCACGCCACGAATGCGCAGCGAGCGGGCACGGGACTCGTAGAGAATCGGATCGGCTTTGACATACAGCTCGCACATGGCGGCTCACCTCCCTGAATGTTAAGGCCGGGTTGGCCCCAGCAGTTTACAGCGTGATCTGCGTACCCAGCAGGCCGAGGAATGCGGCCAGCCAGTTAGGGTGCGCTGGCCAGGCCGGAGCGGTGACCAGATTGCCCTGCACATGGGCCTGGTCCACGGCGATATCGATATAGCGCCCGCCCGCCAGGGTAACTTCCGGGCCACAGGCTGGGTAAGCGCTGCACTCGCGGCCTTTAAGCACGCCAGCAGCAGCGAGCAATTGCGCGCCATGGCAAACCGCCGCAATCGGCTTGCCAGCCGTGTCGAAGGCCTGCACCAACGCCAGCACCTGAGCGTTCAGGCGCAGGTACTCCGGGGCGCGACCACCGGGGATCAACAGGGCATCGTAGTTTTCGGCCTTGACCTGAGCGAAGTCGAAGTTGAGGGCGAAGTTGTGCCCCGGCTTTTCGCTGTAAGTCTGCTCGCCTTCAAAATCGTGGATGGCGGTGCGTACGCTTTGCCCGGCAGTCTTGTCCGGGCACACGGCGTGCACCTGATGACCGACCATCAGCAACGCCTGAAACGGCACCATCACTTCGTAGTCTTCGACGTAGTCGCCGACCAGCATGAGAATCTTCTTCGCTGTCATGTGCCTGCTCCCTTCAATGAATTGACAAGCACAGAGTGTTATCCCGATCCATCAGGCGCGGGTAATAACCCGGTACTACAGGGCAGACGACGGATAGACGGTCAGCGGAAAAATGGGCAAAGCGAGTAGGTTGGGTCGGGCGGCGTTCCGCTGAGGAGCAAGGCGACGAAGCCCAACGAGACATGCCTCTGCCCGTTGGGCTTCGCTGCGCTCAACACCAACCTACCTGCGCACGTCACACTTACCAAGGCGGTACATAGCAGAAGGAAAGGCCGGATTACTCCAGCACTTCCTCATCACGCAGCAGCACATAGGTGCAGCCGGTGTCATCTTCCAGGTAGTCGTGCACATAGAACATCACGACTTCCCCCAGGCCGGGCTGGGCGGCCACGTAGTCACCGATGTCCACGGTGAAATGGCCTTTGGAACCCGGTTTGGCCTCACACTCGATGCGTGCATTGACGAACAGCTCAGGCGCGCTGTCGCCGAAATAATCTTCACGCTCTGCCGCATCCCAGTCGGCCGGGGCTTCGAACGGGCCACAGAACAGCACCTTGGCATCACCCAGGTCCACTTCCTCGGCTTCCGGGTCCTGGTCATCCGCGCGATACACGGTGCAGTCCTGCGCCTCAGGGTTTTCCAGAATGGCCAGACGGGCCGCCAGTTGTTGCTCAGTATCCATAGGGGGCATAACTATCTCCGAGCGTTTTGGCGTTTAAGTGCCTGACAGAAAGGTTGCTACAACAGCGCTCTGGAGCTTGCCGGGTTTGTTCACCCTTAGCGAGTAAAAACCTACCCACGGAAAGCATTTGTCACCCCACAAGCGCACATAGACCGCGTTTACCCAGACGCTAACGCGTGCTGCCCCGGCGCTGTGCGCGCTGTTCGCGGCGGGCCTGTTGCTGCACTTCGGCGAGCACTTCCTGCACATAGTCGATATGCCGGTTGGACAGCGCGCGGGCATCCTCGGCGCGGCCTTGGATAATCGCCTGGTACAGATTGCGGTGCTGCTCGATCAGCATGTCGCGGGTTTCGTCGCGCTGGGCGTACATGCCGCCGATATTGGTCAGCACGTTGCGCTTGAGCAGGTCGAACAGGCCACGGATGGTGTGCAGCAGTACGGCGTTGTGGCTGGCTTCGGCAATCGCCAGGTGGAAGTTGGCATCGGCAGTGCCTTCTTCGGCGCGGCTTACCTTGCCACTGCGGCTGTAGCAATCCTGCAACGCGGCAAAGGCCTCGCCCAGGCGCTGGCGGTCCAGCTCAGTGGCGCGCTGCGCGGCATAGAAGGCGCAGGAGCCTTCCAGGGTGTGGCGAAACTCCAGCAGGTCACGCTGGGCTTCGGGGTTGCTTTCCAACAGGTGCAGCAGCGGGTCGCTAAAGGTCGAACCCAGGGTCTCGGCGACATAGTTGCCGCCGCCATGCCGACTGACCAACAGGCCCTTGGCCGCCAGCTTCTGGATCGCCTCACGCAGCGATGGCCGCGATACGCCGAACTGCTCGGCCAGTACCCGCTCCGCCGGTAGACGTTCGCCGGCCTTGAGCGTGCCTTCGAGGATCATGGTCTCCAGTTGGCTGACGATATCGTCCGACAAACGGCGCTGACGCACCGACCCCACTTCCATAGCCCGCACTCCATTGGTTTGACCACCTGCCATGGGCCTTTGCGGCCCGCTGCCGGCAAGCCTATCGCCGCAATCCCAGCCTAGCAAGACGCCGCCTTACGACCAAAGTCGCAAGGCGACCAATTGACAGGCTAGCGTCTGCACTTTTAACCTGACCGCGCAGTCTTGTAAATTGGTATTACCAATTTGCCAAAACAGAACAATTCCAAGAATCCAACGAGGTCTCCCCCATGCCGGCTTTATTGCTTATCCCCGCCGCAGCGCTGCACGCCGACGCACATCCGCATTCACCCATGCGCATCGCGCAGCGTTAAGGAGAGACCAGCATGTCGACGGGTCTTCTTGCTCTACTGGCCTTTTCGCCCATCCTGCTAGCCGCCGTTCTACTGATCGGCCTGCGCTGGCCGGCCAAACACGCCATGCCTTTGGTCTATCTGCTTACCGCTGGCGTTGCGCTGTTTGCCTGGGACATGAGCTTTAACCGCGTGCTGGCCTCCACCGTGCAAGGCCTGCTGATCACCCTTGGGCTGTTGTGGATCATCTTTGGCGCGATTCTGCTGCTCAACACCCTCAAGCATTCCGGCGGCATCACCGCGATTCGCGCCGGCTTTGCCACCATCAGCCCGGACCGGCGCATTCAGGCGATCATCATCGCCTGGCTGTTCGGCTGCTTTATCGAGGGCGCGTCCGGCTTTGGTACACCTGCCGCCATCGCCGCGCCGCTGCTGGTGGCCATCGGCTTCCCGGCCATGGCGGCGGTGATGCTCGGCATGCTGGTGCAGAGCACACCGGTGTCCTTCGGCGCGGTGGGTACGCCGATCATCGTTGGCATCAACACCGGCCTGGACTCGGCCAGCATCGGCGCGCAACTGGTGGAGCAAGGTTCGTCCTGGGCGCAGTTTCTGCAGCTGATCACCAGTGAAGTGGCGATCATCCACGCCACCGTCGGCACCGTGATGCCACTGGTGATGGTGCTGATGCTGACGCGCTTCTTCGGCGCCGAGAAAAGCTGGAAAGCCGGTTTCGAAGTGTTGCCATTTGCCCTCTTCGCCGGCCTGGCCTTTACCATTCCCTATGCGCTGACCGGGGTATTTCTCGGTCCGGAGTTCCCGTCGCTGGGCGGTGGTTTGCTTGGCCTGGCGATTGTCACCAGCTCCGCACGCCTGGGCTTTCTGCTGCCGAAAAGCACCTGGGATTTCGCTCCGGTGGACAAATGGCCAGCCGAGTGGCTGGGCAGCGTGGAAATGAAACTCGAGCAACTGACCGCCAAGCCGATGAGCGCCCTGCGCGCCTGGCTGCCCTATGTACTGGTGGGCGTGCTGCTGGTGATCAGCCGGGTATTCCCCGAGGTGAGTGCGGCGCTGAAAGGCGTGATGCTGAACTTCCCCGACCTGCTCGGCGAAACCGGCATCGCTGCCAACTTCCAGCCGCTGTACCTGCCGGGTGGCATTCTGGTGACCGTGGTCATCGCCACCTTCTTCTTCCACGGCATGAAGCTGCGCGACCTCGGTTCGGCGGTCAAGGAATCCTCGGGCGTGCTGCTGAGCGCCGGCTTTGTGCTGCTGTTCACCGTGCCGATGGTGCGCATCCTGATCAACTCCGGGGTCAACGCCGCCGAGCTGTCGAGCATGCCAATCCTGATGGCGCGCTGGGTGGCCGATAGCGTGGGCGGCATTTACCCGCTGCTGGCGCCGAGCGTCGGTGCCCTGGGCGCCTTTATCGCCGGTTCCAACACCGTCAGCAATATGATGTTCAGCCAGTTCCAGTTCGGCGTGGCCAGCAGCCTGGGCATTTCCAGCGCGCTGATCGTCGCGGTGCAGGCGATTGGTGCTGCCGCCGGCAATATGGTAGCGATTCACAACGTCGTCGCGGCATCGGCCACCGTGGGCCTGCTGGGCCGCGAAGGCAGCACCCTGCGCAAGACCGTCTGGCCTACCCTGTACTACGTGCTGTTTACCGGCCTGATCGCGCTGCTTGCCGTATATGTGCTGGGTATCAGCGACCCACTGATGGCCAACTGACCGCCACTGTGGCGTGCCTCGCGGGGCGCGCATTGACCTTCTGCATCGAGTGAAGCCCATGATCATTTCTGCCTCCACCGACTACCGCGCCGCCGCCCAACGCCGGCTGCCGCCGTTTCTATTCCACTACATCGACGGCGGCGCCTATGCCGAGCACACGCTTAAGCGCAACGTCGCCGACCTGGCAGACATTGCCCTGCGCCAGCGCGTGCTGCGCAATATGTCGCAGCTAAGCCTGGAAACCCGTCTGTTTGGTGAAACCCTGAGTATGCCGGTGGCCCTGGCCCCGGTCGGTTTGACCGGCATGTTCGCCCGTCGCGGTGAAGTGCAGGCCGCCAAGGCCGCCGCCGCCAAGGGCATCCCCTTTACCCTGTCGACCGTTTCGGTGTGCCCGATTGAAGAAGTGGCGCCGGCCATCGACCGGCCGATGTGGTTTCAGCTGTATGTGCTGAAAGACCGCGGCTTTATGAAAAACGCCCTGGAGCGCGCCAAGGCCGCCGGTGTCACCACATTGGTGTTCACCGTCGATATGCCAGTGCCCGGTGCGCGCTACCGCGATGCCCATTCCGGCATGAGCGGCCCGAACGCCCCGCTGCGGCGCATGCTGCAAGCCATGACCCACCCTCGCTGGGCCTGGGATGTCGGCCTGCTGGGCAAGCCGCATGATCTGGGCAATATCTCCGCCTACCGGGGCAACCCCACGGGCCTGGCCGACTATATCGGCTGGCTGGGTAACAACTTCGACCCCTCGATCAGTTGGAAAGACCTGGAATGGATTCGCGAATTCTGGGACGGCCCGATGGTCATCAAGGGCATCCTCGACCCGCAGGACGCCAAGGACGCGGTGAGCTTCGGCGCCAACGGCATCGTCGTCTCCAACCACGGCGGCCGGCAGCTCGATGGCGTCATGTCCAGCGCCCGCGCCCTGCCGGCAATTGCCGATGCGGTGAAGGGTGAGCTGGCGATTCTCGCCGACTCCGGCATCCGCACCGGCCTAGATGTGGTGCGCATGCTGGCCCTGGGTGCCGACACGGTGATGCTCGGCCGCGCCTTTATCTACGCCCTGGCCGCCGCTGGTGGTGAGGGCGTAAGCAACCTGCTGGAGCTGATCGAGAAGGAAATGCGCGTGGCCATGGTGCTGACCGGGGCCAAATCGATCAGCGAGATCACTACCGATTCGCTGGTGCGGGAGCTGGGCCGCTAACCGACTGCTGCCCCGCTTTTGTAGGAGCCAGCTTGCTGGCGATGCTGTGCCGAACGCCGATCGCCAGCAAGCTGGCTCCTACAGACACAGAACCCCAGACCTTCGGAGCCTGCATGAGCCTGCCCGCCGCTTTTCTCACCGCCGTAGAGCGCCTGATCCCGACGGAACGGCGCTTCGACGACCCGCTTTCCACCCTGGCCTTCGGCACCGATGCCAGCTTCTACCGGCTGATCCCCAAGCTGGTGGTACGCGTCGAGGCGGAGCTGGAAGTGGTCGACCTGCTCAGGCTGGCCGGCGTCCATCAGGTGCCGGTGACCTTCCGTGCCGCCGGCACCAGCCTGTCCGGCCAGGCCATCAGCGACTCGGTGCTGATCGTGCTGGGCGATAACTGGAACGGCCGGGAAGTGCGCGGCCAGGGCAGGCAGATCCGCCTGCAGCCCGGGGTGATCGGCGCGGCGGCGAATGCCGTACTCGCGCCCTTCCTGCGCAAGATCGGCCCTGACCCTGCGTCGATCAACGCCTGCAAGATCGGCGGCATCGTCGCCAACAACGCCAGCGGCATGTGCTGCGGCACCGCGCAGAACAGCTACCACACCTTGGCCGGCATGCGCCTGGTGCTGGCCGATGGCAGCGTGCTGGACACAGAAGACCCGCTCAGCGTCACGCGCTTTTCCGCCAGCCATGCCGACCTGCTCGAAGCGCTCGCCGAACTGGGCCGGCAGACCCGCGCCAATAGCGCACTGGCGGCGAAGATTCGCCACAAGTACCGGCTGAAAAACACCACCGGCCTGTCCTTGAATGCACTGGTCGACTATGACCAGCCCATCGATATCCTTAGCCACCTGCTGGTCGGCAGCGAAGGCACCCTGGGCTTTATCAGCGCGGTGACCTACCACACCGTGCCCGACCACCCGCACAAGGCCAGCGCCCTGCTGGTGTTCCCCGATGTGCAGAGCTGCTGCCGCGCGGTGACCCTGCTCAAGCAGCAGCCGGTGTCCGCCGTGGAACTGCTGGACCGGCGCAGCCTGCGCTCGGTGCAGGACAAACCCGGCATGCCGGAATGGGTCAAGGGTTTGTCTACGAGCGCCTGTGCGTTGTTAATTGAATCGCGCGCCGCCAGCCAGAGCCTGCTGCACGAACAACTGCAACTGATCATGGTCGCCATCGCCGACTTCCCGTTGGAAAAGCAGGTGGATTTCAGCGAAGACCCGGCCGTCTACAACCTGCTGTGGAAAATACGCAAGGACACCTTCCCCGCCGTTGGCGCAGTACGGCAGACCGGCACCACGGTGATCATCGAGGACGTGACCTTCCCCATCGAACAGCTGGCCGAAGGCGTCAACCGCCTGCTCGCGCTGTTCGATAAACACGGCTACGACGAGGCGATCATTTTCGGCCACGCCCTGGAAGGCAACCTGCATTTCGTGTTTACCCAGGCCTTCGAAACGCCCGAGCAGATCGCCCGCTACTCGGCCTTTATGGACGACGTAGCGCAACTGGTGGCCGTAGAGTTTGGCGGTTCGCTCAAGGCCGAACATGGCACCGGGCGCAATATGGCGCCCTTTGTCGAGCTGGAGTGGGGCACGGACGCCTACCAGCTGATGTGGCAGATCAAGCGCCTGCTCGACCCCCAGGGCATTCTCAACCCGGACGTGATCCTCTCCGAGGATCGCGATATCCACCTGAAAAATCTCAAGCCGCTGCCGGCCGCCGACGCCATCGTCGACAAATGCATCGAGTGCGGCTTCTGCGAGCCGGTGTGCCCCTCCAAGGGGCTGACCCTGAGCCCGCGCCAGCGCATCGTGATCTGGCGCGATATCCAGGCGAAAAAACGCGCCGGCATCGACACCCGCGAGCTGGAAGCGGCCTATCAGTACCAGGGCATCGACACCTGCGCCGCCACCGGCCTGTGCGCCCAACGCTGCCCGGTGGGCATCAACACCGGCGATCTGGTGCGCCAGTTGCGCAGCCGCGACGCCCACCACCAGCGCAGCGCCGACTGGCTGGCCAACAACTTCCGCCGCGCCATGCAGGGCGCGCGGCTGATGCTGCAGGTGGCCAACGGCGCGCGCCTGCTATTGGGCGCGCCGCTGCTTAGCCGCACCTCGGCAGCGCTGAGCAAGGCCAGCCAGGGCCGCCTGCCGCAGTGGACCCCGGCCTTGCCGCAACCCGTGCAGCGCCTGTACCTGCCCAAGGCCACTGATGATGCACGACCGCGGGTGGTCTATCTGGCGGCCTGCGTGTCCCGCGCCATGGGTCCTGCAGCAACAGATAGCGAGCAAATGCCGCTGCTCGACAAGACCCGCGCGCTGCTGGAGAAAGGCGGCTTCCAGGTGGTGTTCCCGGCTGAGCTGGACAACCTCTGCTGCGGCCAGCCGTTTGCCTCCAAGGGTTACAGCGAGCAGGCCGAACGCAAGAAGCAGGAGCTGATCGACGCCCTGCTCAAGGCCAGCCGCGGCGGCCTCGACCCCATCTACTGCGACACCAGCCCCTGCACCCTGCGCCTGCTGCAGGACGGCCTCGACGCCCGGTTGAACCTGCACGATCCGGTGAAGTTTATCCGCGAGCACTTGCTCGACCGCCTGCAGATCACCCCGCAGGACAAACCGGTGGCGGTGCATGTCACCTGCAGCACCCAGCACCTGGGCGAGGCGCAGGGGCTGATCGATATCGTGCGTCGCTGCACCAATGAGGTAGTCATTCCCGAAGGCATCCACTGCTGCGGCTTTGCCGGTGACAAGGGTTTTACCACCCCTGAGCTGAACGGCCACGCCTTGCGCAGCCTGAAGTCCGCGGTGCAGTACTGTGAAGAAGGCATCAGCACCAGCCGCACCTGCGAAATCGGCCTGAGCCAGCACGGCGGTATCGATTACCACGGGCTGGTCTATCTGCTGGATCGGGTCAGCTGCGCCACGCATTGAGTGACCAACGGCTCAGTCACTGGGTGAGGGCTTTCTATACTGAAACCTTACCCACACCCTTGGAGCCACACCATGCGCCGTATTGCCACGTTCCTTGCTACAGCACTTCTCAGCACTTCGCTCTGGGCCATGCACTGCCCGGCGGATATGGCCAAGATCGATGGACTGCTGAAAACCGACCCACCGGGCGATGCCACGGTACTCGCGCAAGTCCAGCAGCTACGCGCCGAAGGCGAAGCCCTGCACAAGGCCGGCAACCATGGCGAGTCGGTCAAGGTGCTGGGTGAAGCGCTGCAGTTACTCGAAGCCAGCGAGTAGCCCGAACCGGCTGAACGTCGAAGGGTTGTTCAAAGCGCCTGTCCCAGCAAGCTAAGCGCCACGCGACGAACCTGAGCCAAGTCAATCGGCTTGGCCAGGCACGCCTGGGCGCCGCGCCGCCGCGCTTCGGCAAACACGGCCTCATCCGCCGCCGCACTGATCACCAACACCGGCACCGCCTGCAAGCGCGGGTTAAGGCGCATCGCATCCAGCACCTGCATGCCGTCGCCATCGGGCAAGTCCAGATCGAGCAATAGCAGGGTCGGCGTGCACTGTTCCAGCTCAGCCAGCGCCCGTTGCACCGAGCCGGCGCCACGCACCTCGGCAAACTCACGCAGGGCTTCCTGAACCACCTTGAGGCAGGCCGGGTGATCTTCCACACACAGCACCTCGGCCAGCTGCTTGGGCTGCGCTGACACGCACGCCATATCAGCAGCAGCCTGCGCTGCGGGCGGCGCAGCGCCGGGCAGGTCGATCCAGAAGCGGCTACCCGTGCCAGCGTTGCTGCTAAAGCCCATCTCGCCAGCCATTAAGGTGGCCAACTCACGGCACAGTACCAGGCCGATTCCGGTGCCAGGAATGTTGGAGTTTTCCCGACCCAGACGCTGGAACGGCTGAAACAGATTGGCCTGCTGCTCGGCCGTCAGCCCCGCGCCGTTGTCCTCAACCCATAACCGCACACAGTTCGAGCGCACCTCGTAGCCCATACGAATCAGGCCCTGCGGACTGTTGTACTTGATCGCGTTGGACAGCAGGTTAAGCACCACCTGGCGCACCCGGCGCATGTCCGCCTGCACGTACAGGCCGGCGTCGGCTTCGGCCAACACCTGCAACTGCAACTGGCGCTGCTGCACTTCCGGCTGCACCAGCTCGGCGCAGCCATGCAGCAGCGCGCCGACTTCCACGGGTTGTAACTTGAGCTGCTGGCGGCGGCTCTCGATGCTTGATAAGTCGAGAATGTCGTCCACCAGTGAGGTCAGATGACGGCTGGCATTGACGATCTCGCGGGCGTAATCGGCTTCCAGCTTGGCCTCGGGCTTGTCCTGTGCCTCCATCTCGATCAACTGGCCAAAACCGTAAATCGCATTGAGTGGCGTGCGCAGCTCGTGGCTCATGCTCGACAGAAAGCGGCTCTTGGCCTGGCTGGCGGCCTGGGCATCCAGGCTGGCGCGGCGCAGGTCTTCCTGCACCTGCTTGAGCCGGGTGATATCCACATGGGTACCGGCCACGCGCAAGGCGCGCCCCTCACTGTCACGCTCCAGCACCTTGCCGCGACTGAGCAGCCAGACGTAGTGGCCATTGGCATCGGCGTAACGGTATTCCGCCTCGAAACGCTCCTCGCCACTGCTGGCGAACAGCTGACGCAGATGGCGAATACGCTCCAAGTCATTGGGGTGCACACGCTGGTTGAACTCACTGAAACTCATATTCGGATGAGTCAGGCCGAAGCGCTTGAGGAAGCGTTCACTGAGGGTGATGCTCATGCTCCGCGCTTCGACCTCCCACAGGCTTTCCGTGGTGTTTTCCAGCACCAGCTGGAGAATCCGCTGCGCCTCCACCCGCTGCACTTCACTGGCCTGCAGCTGCTCACCAGTGTGCTGCACCGCTGCCGCCATGCTCACCAATTCGTCGATCTGGCTACTCGGCGCGGCGGGTTGATAGTTGCCCTGCCCCAGCTCGCGCATCATCCCGACAATCCCATCAATCGGCCGCACCAACTGCTCGCTCAGACGCCGCGAACGCAGCCACATCAGCACAAAGAACAACAGGTAGAACAGCGCCAGGCCGACGATCAGCAGGTAACCGATATGCAGGTAGCGCTCGGCCAGACGATTGGTCTCGCTGAAGATATGCGCCTCATCCACCACCAGCAGCAGTTGCCAGCCGGTTTGCGGAATCTCGCTCCAGGCGATCAGTTGCTTGCGCCCGCCCAGCAGCACCTCCTGCACATTGCCCTGTCCGGCGGCCATGGCCTGTAACAGCGGCTGCATTTCCGCGCGCTTGGTCAAACTGAAGTCTTCGGGCTTGAGCACTTCGCGACGCACCGCCTCGGCATAGGAGTATTCGGTCAGCTCGCGCAGACCGAAATCCTCCTCACCAGCACTCGGCAAGGCCATGATGTTGTGATCACGACTGACCAACATGGCATAGCCCTGCCAGGGCACATCCAGCTCGCCGATCTCACCGAGCATCTGCCCGACCGTGATATCCAGGCCCACTACCCCTTCGAGGAAATCCCCGCGATACACCGGCGCCACCGCCGACATCATCCAGCCCATGCCCGCCGGGTCGAGGTAGACATCGGTCCAGGCCACCTTGCGCTCGGGGTTGTGCTTGGCATCCGCCAGGTAATAGAAGTTGTAATCGGGTATCACCATGTCATGGGGATACTGCTCAGGCGTCATAAAGAAGGGATAGATGCGGTTATAACTGTCCCAGCTATTGAAATAGGCCGCCGCTACGCGCGGGTTAGCCGCCTGGATCGAACGCATAAGGGGATCGAGTTGCGACAGACGCAGGGCCTTGGCGTGGTCCTGCTGGGCCAGCGGCGTGCTGTTGGCATAAAAGGAAGCCGCCCGGCCATCATCGCTACGGCTGTAGAACACCCCGCTCTCAGTCAGCGCATGGCGCTGGCGCTCCAGCGCATCGGGCTGAAACGTAGAGTTATCCAGGGCATTGCGCGCCGCATCACGGAAAATCTGTACCTGCGCCTCCACCGAACGCAGGCGGCCATCGATCACCTGGCCTTCACGCGCCACCGCCGCCGACAAATCTTCCAGCGCGCTCTGCTGCAAATGCTCGATCTGCGCATCGCGAATCGCCGCATTGCTCAGCAGGTACACCGTGATCAACACCGACTCGACCAGAATCAGCGGAATCAGCGCACTCTGCACAAAAGCGCGCCAGATCCACTGACGCAAAGGGTAACGCGACGCGCGCGGCATACGAGAAGTCTCATCAAAAAGACATAGCGAATCTGCAGGATGCAATCATAGCCGGTAAGCCGCATCAGCGTCCGCCCGGCAATTGCCGGGTCGACGCTGTGGAACCTTTGGCGTAAACTCGCGTCCCAGTACCAGCAACACAAGTTTTGGGGCCGATTAGGATTCGACGCCGGTAGCGAAACTTGAGGGGCATGCCGAGTTGGTAACAGAACTCGTAAATCCACTGTTGCAAAACTCTATAATTGCCAATGATGACAATTACGGTGCCCAACTAGCTGCGTAAGCAGCCTAGTCGCACTTCTGGTAGCTTCGGCTCCAGCAATCATTAGGGGATGTCTGTAAACCCGAAATGATTGTCATATAGAACAGAATCGTCGCCTAGTACGTTGTGGACGAAGCGCCTAAAACTTACACAACTCGCCCAAAGCACCCTGCCCGTCGGGCGGCCAAGGGTTAACTCAGTAGACACGGCTAAGCATGTAGAACCAATAGCGGAGAACTGGCGGACGGGGGTTCAAATCCCCCCGGTTCCACCATATCCTTACACAGCGGCCTGATTTCGGGCTTCTGTGCTCAGTACACCGGCCACCTCAGGCCGGTGTGACACTGAGGTGACACATTCATGTGGGGCATCATCTGGTGCCCAGCATGAAACCTTCACCCTCCTACCTGACGCTCAATCGTCATGGAACCTTTTACTTTCGCATTGTGATTCCGCGCTCGCTTCGCGCCGTGCTCAACGGACAGCGTGAAATCAGACGAACCCTGAGAACAGACAGCCTTAGGCTGGCCCGTAGGCGTGCCCGGCAGTATGCTGCCCGCTATGAAGCGGCCTTTGACAGGGTAATACGCGTGCTAGAGCGTGACGAACTAGGTTTCACAGATGCGGACTATGCAGACCTGCTTGAGCTACACCCGGAGCTTTCTTCATCCCTGAAACGGACGGAAACCGAGCAGTTGTTGGACTTCTCAAGCCCGAAGGACGAGAGCAAGCCGGACGAGCCTATTCTTTCCGAGCAGGAAAGCGAGGCCCGCCAGCGTCGCCGTGAAGTTGAACGTCTGCTGACAGGTGCCTATGGCCGCCCGATCCCAATCGACCTAGAGAGCACAGCACAAGACTTGCTTGAACGCTCCCGTACCTACAATCCAACAGAGTTGCGAGCGATTCTGCCAAAGCTACGGGAAGATTTGGCGCGGGGCAGAATTGCTGGTGCTGGTGCTGGTGCTGGTGCTGGTGCTGGTGCTGGTGCGGCGCAGGCATCGCCCCCAACAATTAGCGTTGACCCTGCAATGGCTGGCTGGACGCTTTATCAGGTCTGGCAACACCAGCTTGAGCGGGATAGGGCCGACACCACTGCAAGGGGTGGCCAGGCCAAGCATGGCGGAACGCTGGAAGAGCGCGAACGGCGGGCCCGTTCAATGACCATACTGACGAAGCACCAGCCCGTATGCCAGCTAAGCAAAAATGATTGGCAGGCGGCCTACGACGCCGCACGCAAAGTGAAGTCCGGAGCCAAAGCTTCAATTGACCCGCCGACATCTCTTACCGATTTCGTGACCGAAGACCCGGAGGAGATGGCCGGTCACGAACGGGTAAGAGCTCTCATCGGCTCCATGAAACAAATGCAAGAGCACGCCCGGTTTCTTGACCTGACCACGATCCGAGCAGATGACCTGTTAATCAAGCCAGTGCAGACGCGGGTAACGAAACGAAGTCATGACGGTGTGCCATTTTCGCCATCGGATGTTGAAGCAATTTTCTCCGGTTACATCTACCAAGGTGCTCCGCCAAGCAACAGAACCAAAGCTTACCCTTTCTGGTTCTGGCTCCCATTGGTTGCCTACTTCACTGGTGCCAGGACAAACGAAATAGCCCAGCTCGACACTGCCGACATTCGAGAAATTGAAGGGCACCCTTGCTTCGACTTCTGCCCGGACGACCCGAGAGCCTTTGAGGCAAAACGAGTCAAGACAGAGGAAGCTAGGCAGGTTCCAATTCATCCACGCCTGATTGAGCTGGGTTTTCTTGACTATTTAGATAGCCAGCGGCGCGAACGCCAGAAAAAATTGTTTGGAGATGGTCTCGCCTACCTGCCAGCACGGAGCGAGGAGGTTGACCATAACAAGGAAGGGTGGGCTAAAAGCGCCGGCAAGTTTTTCAATGAAGGCCCGAAAGGCTATTTAGTCGCAATAGGCGTTCACAAAGCAAACGATGGCAAAAGTCTTTACTCGTTCCGCCATACGTTAGAGACCAACTTGCGACACGCTCGGCGTGACGGGGAACGCAAGGCAGGACAGCACATTATTGACTTAATCACAGGCCATGCACCTGAAGAGCAGCTAAATAGCACAATAGACAAAACCGTAACTGATGCAATATCTGGGCGCGTCGCCCAGGATATGGGAGGAATGCATTACGACGGCGGTGCCGCAGTTCGGCACAAGCTGGAAGCACTGAATCTACTGCCAATGCCTGACGCCATTCGGGGGCTCACAAGCTATAAGGTAGATTTTGTGGAGCGATTTGGAGAGACTCTTGTCAAGAGTATAAAAAGCCATCGGAGCAGACGGCCTAGAATAATATGAGTTTTAAAAAAGCCCGCTAACTGGCGGGCTTTATATTTCGAGAGGCAATCCAGATAAATGTCCTGGCAGAAATTACCTTTCCGCCAAATAATGCTTTCCATCCAATAGCTCAATTGCTTTCAAAGCTAAATCGTGCATTAAACAGATAGCTGAATTCTCGTATTCGTTATATTCATTTAGTGTGTTAATTACAATTCCATTGCCGTGCGCAATTTCATTCCTGCGCCCTACCAAAGTTTTTATTCGAGATCGATGATTATTCAGTTCGGGGCAGATTAAGCCAATTCGTAATGACTCGCGCTCGAAAACATTTGGCCAGAGATTACTTTCAGTCTTAAGCCGAAAATCCTCCGGGAATTCTGCATTTTCGGCCAGGATCGCAGCTAGCTCGCCATTAAAAAAGCGCAATAGCGATGCCGCATCCATTCTCCCCCTTAGCTCTTTAAAGTTTCGTTCCATAGCGATCAACGAGAAGTTTTCAGACAGCGCCCCTTTAGGGATTCCCTCTAACTGTATGTGATCAAACACCGTATCCCAGCAAAACTTAGTAAAGCCTTCGTAGTGCGCATAAAGAATAGCCCACATTGCACGTAAGATGCTTTTTCTTGAGACGCTTCCCTCTGGGGCAGTTATAGCTAAGCGCTTAAGAGAGGCTAGTTCTGCCTCTCTCCACTTGAGATCATTTTCAATTGCCTGATCAAAGATCATTATGCAGCCACAATTGCTTGTGCCGTGAGACTAATACGCGCCCTCATTTTCTCTCTGGAGTTTGCGCCTGGCCCAGTGACATTCCGAAATTCATCTCCTTGAATTAATTCAGATACCGCACGCCGCAAAACATCAGGAGCCTTATCTTTGACATTATCGAATTCGGAGTTGAAGGCCATTGCAATGGCTTCAAAATATGCTGGAGGTAGCGAGCCTACAGGCATGTCACCTCTGTAGCGAAGAAATGCAGTATCGCCTAACTTAGACCGAACCAAAGCTAATGTTTGAATAAATGAAACTTCTTCTTTTTCATAATCAAATGGGAGAACCTCAAGCAATATTCCCTCCATGTAATTATCTAACCAGTCTCTTACGCTGCCTTTAAATTCGTTGATGTAATTTTTTACTGCAAAGAAACGCAATACAAGCTCCTCGGCCGCCTTTTTCTCCTTGTCAGGCTGAGATAGATACTCTGCGCACGCAGAAAAATCTTCACTGCCTGATAAGCGAACCAGGAAGTTATAGAAGTTTATGCCAGCCTCACCCACCATCCTTGCAGAGCAATTGCGAATCTCTTGAGGTTCTAGATTAGAGCCTCCGGTGTTTAGGCGCTTAAACATTTCATAACGCAAGAAGCCCTTACTCTGCTTCTTGATTACCACAACCCTTATGGGGGAGCGCTTAAGGCGTAGCCTAAGAGATAAAGGCAATCCGGAGAAAGTAATATTATTAAGCCCGGGAATCAGAGAGCATCCATCCAAAACCAATTGCTCTAAACCAATGCTCTCGGGTTCCATAAACTGAAGAATAGTGCTAACTCTTTGCAGTCCATCAATTAATTCTAGAACACCATCCGGATTTTCAATGACAAAAATCTGCGGCACAGGCAGCTCTAAAAGTATTGATTCAATCAAGTGAGATTTTTGCTGTGTTGACCAACGAAATAAGCGTTGATACTCGGGTTGAATGACCAGCTCTTTATTCACATGCAAGTTTGCAATTTCACCAAAAGTCATATCGAACGAGTCTGTCCGAACCTCGCCAACAGCTGTAGAAATTTCCTCCTCCAGCGAGACATTACTCATCAAAATCTCCATGTTTTCAGCTCAGAGACAGGACTACGGGTAAGTACAATAAGCGCACCGAATGTCCATTTAAAAAACCAAATACCGGCAGATGTTCTACACCATGCCGAATGAATCAACACAGATCATATCCCACTCGCGCGCGGTAAAGGCATTGGCCAGCAGCGAAAAGGCATGCCTAAACGGCTACAGCAATGCAACATCCCCAGTCGCATCAAACGACCATTAAATGATGCCAATAGAACCACCACCAAACCAACACAACAAATTAGCCTTGACGAATTGTTGATACCAGATAACAATGATACCACCTTAAACGATACCGATCTGGAAAGCCTACATGTCCCGCACCTTCCTTTACGCTCGCGTTTCTACTGACGGCCAAACCACCGCAAACCAAGTGCAAGAAATTAAAGCAGCAGGTTTTGACGTTCAGCCTCAACGGGTCGTAGAGGAAGTCATCTCTGGCAGCATCGCTGCTAAGGAGAGGCCAGGATTTCAGAAGCTGATGGAGCGGATGGAGTCAGCCGATGTACTGATCGTCAGTAAGCTAGATCGCCTCGGAAGAAACGCCATGGATGTTCGAACCACTGTTGAGACGCTCGCATCTGTCGGAATCCGGGTCCACTGCCTTGCCCTTGGTGGCGTCGACCTGACATCCGCAGCGGGAAAAATGACGATGCAGGTTCTAGGGGCGGTCGCGGAGTTTGAGCGTGATTTGCTCATTGAGCGCACCCAAGCAGGGTTGCGGCGCGCTAAAGCCGAAGGCAAGCGTCTCGGACGCCCAGAAGCTGTCAAAACCACAGCAGAAGTCCAGCGACTAAAAGCACAAATGCTGAGTCAGGCTGAAGTCGCTGAAAAGACGGGCTTGGGAATAGCGACCATAAAGCGACACTGGAACAAGATCTAGAAAACGCTTGCAAATCAACGATTTATATGATTCACAGATGTAGACGCTAGACGCTAGAGCGCCTATGATGCAAGCACTGCCCGCAGTGGCAGATTAACTATAAACACGACGAGAGAAATCAACCATGACCAGAGCCCTACACCACCATAGGAAGAAAACAGACGATGTCCCTGGAAAATCAAGCGCGTGAGTTCCTCAGCAATCCAATCAACTCGTACCGACGTCTAGCCGAACACCTGAACAACAGCCACCCACGTTCAGACGGCATACGCTGGACAAAAGACTCGGCCTACCACTTCTGCCGTACACACGACATCGCCTCTCGGCGTCGCTGCCGCAGCCAGCCTGCTGCCAGCATCTCGCAACGCAGTCGTAGTCGACAATCCATCGTAACCGCCCTCACCGAAGCGCTCAGGCCGTCTGGTATATGCCTTGAGATGCTCGCTCCTTTTCAAATCGGTGAGATTGCTCGATTTTCTGGCTTTCCAGCAGTAACAGTTGCAAGTAACTGGGACCGCCTAGAAAGCGAGCTACTTGCACTCGCCAAGCTCCCGCCGAAACCAGCCCTGCTACTCATCATTGAAGATGAGGTATGACGATGTCTGGGAAAAAATCTACTCCCGACCAGAGTGCTCAGGCCGTGGTACTCCGCCAAGCCGGCTTCACCCTGCCAGCAATTGCAAGTCGGCTGGGCATCAGCATGAGTACGACACAGCGCATTATTAAGGCGAACAAGGTTGTTGCAGGCTCAACGAAACAAGCCCTCATAGACGAAGCGCGAGAAGAATCCCCCACGCATTGCCCGGCCGGCTCCGAGCTGCGCGCGCACTACGACCAGCAAACCACACGCCAAATCACCTCAACCCTGGAGACTCCCCATGTCTAAATCCGTTGCCGTCAGCCTGTCCGAAACCGCGATCAAGCGGCACGCAGGCGATAGCTCAATCACCCAACTGCGCGACACCCAGCGCCCGCTCCGCTTTCGTTACCGCAAGAACCGCGAGCGCGGCAGCTTCTACGTCGTGACACGCACCCAGGGCAAAGAGCACTGGCACAACCGTTGAGCGAAACGCCGGCACAGCTCGCCTTTGCCGTGTTGGCGGGCGATGAGTGGACCAGCCACGACCTTAGGAAAACCGCGCGTACAGCCTGGGCAGACCTGGGCATTGATTACCTGATTGGCGAGCTGCTGCTGAACCATGCGCTGAAGGCCCTGGACGTGACCTATATCCACACCACGGCCGAGGCACAGAAACGGCAGGCCCTGGAGCGCTGGCATGCCTGGCTCGATGAACGCGGCTTTGCCGCCCTGCACAGTCCGGCCGAGAGCGGCAAAGCCAAGACATAAGCAAGACCGGCTAACCCCGGCCCCTGCCACCCACACCAGAGACGGCGGGGCTGGGCGCCCGGTCAGGAATTGATTACAGGGGAGTCGGTATGAGGACGTGAGCTATCTCTGTGTCGGAACAGTTTTGCTAAATTCTCGACTTACTATCAGGCCATTCAATTTTTCTTAGCTTGGTAATTTCTTTCTGAACAAAATCTGCGAAATCAAAAACAATTTCTGTCTGCGTTCTCTCAATTGCAGCTTTCTGAGCAACTTCCTCGTTTACAAAACCAGGCGATAAGATATTTAGCAAGTTTTCTAGATGCTCTTCGTTAAAACCCTTCTGTGCGAGAATGGACGGATCTTTCGCAGCTCGCTCTGGAAGTGAGGCGATATCTAACGAGGCTTGTTTTTGGGCTTTCTCTAGCCTGGCGACTATGTTGTCTATGGCTAGTGCCAAGTAGGAATTATCGGCAGGACTAAGTATTTCTTCAGACTTGCTTTCTTTGACTCTATCCCTCAAGCATTGCGCTGAATTGATCTTTAGTATGTTGTCGCCAAGCTCGCTGGATTCTTCAGGAGCGCCTGTTTTAGGTGGCTCCATGAGTCCAGAGCAAAATGGTGCGACGTAGGCTATACCTTCGACTATTTCTTGGCGGTCGCGCTCATAAAGCTCGCGACCCTTCGTCTCAAGGTCAAGCGTCGCTGCTTTTAGCTTCTCATTAGTTTCATTTAACTCAAGTTCCCGGCGAGCGATGCTTTCTTCCAGCATCGCAACTTTATACAGAGGTATTACTGTGAAATAAAATACTCCCACCGTAAGTGCAAACAAACCAAACTGTGAAATTTGACTGATTCGCGAAAGCCATATGTCCAGCGCGCTAGTTGCGCTATCAGTTTGCAGTTTTTTAGATTTAGATGAGCCTCTTGGCATGATTTGTATTTTTCTTTGGCGCCGCATGTGGGTTCCTATCCTAGGGTGGGTGGTTGACAGAAACGCTATCAGAAAACCTATTGATAGGTGCAGCTAGCCACCACCGCATCGTCAGCGCCGTAAGCGGACAGACCAGTGGATCCCTCTGGCCATCCATCTGGCGCCTACGGTCGTCAGGCCCGCACGGCTCGCGGATTTTCCGGCCCGGCGAAATCGGCGCCTTTTGTCCACCCTTTTTGGCTATAAAGCAGACAGATCGAACTCCTAACGTGTTGTTTTTCCTCGCGTCCGTCACCTGAAGAAAAGGTGGCAAGGTGGACACGGCAATACACCCCAGAACCTGGCCAGGCACACCACAACCTGCACCGCTACTGGTCCCGGCAAGCCCATGGGGGGGGGTAGCCAAATCCCTGGAGCCTCAAAGACCCAACACCGAACGCCCAGTAGCTTTTACACAGCCGCGAATTAAAAAGTTTCAGCTAGCCCGTCACGGCCAGGGGCTGACAGGTTGCAGCACGCGGCTTGCTGTATCCCGAGCTGTATCCATGCAATCAATGAAACCAATATAATCCTTTAAAATCATAGCCTTGATCGTCTAGTTCAAACGACCCCGGCGGATTTGAACCAGCACTGTGTTGGGTTGTATAGCTACTGGGTAAAAAGTCTTGGGGGCATTAAAGTGCCTATTTTTGATTGTTTCAGAGTCTTTTCGGTATTTAATTGCCTTTTTTATATGGCTTGGATAAGGTTTTGGGCATTAAGTTGCCGGTGACCGCTATGCACAAGCTCACTCTACAAATCTATGCCGGTGGTGAATGGCAGGACGCCATGGGGATTGGTTTCGAGCAGCCTGACCTCGGGTTGGATGGTCCTTGTACGTATGGGTACGAGCAGGGCTATCTAGTGGGCTCCCTCGACTCGATTAGCACTCGTCTGAATGCTGCGGTCAGTGCCACGCTACCCTTGGGTTGGGACTCTTGGCGAAGTAAGCAGGCCCCGGCCTTTCTTTTCGATATTTTGCCTGCCGGTGCGGCGAGACGCTTTTTGCTGAAGCGCTTGAGTGGTGAGCGCCCGGAGGGGATGAGCCTGGATTTGTTTCTATTGGGGCGCTGTACTCCAGCGCCTATTGGAAATTTGCGCATCAAAGAGTCGGCAGACGTTATTGCAGGCAGCCCTGTGTTGGGGTTCACGCGAGACGAAGTGGTCAGTCGCGACTCACGCTTTCTGGAGTATGCCTACGAGCAGGGCGCAGCCATTGGTGGCGCTACTGGAGCAGGCGGTGAAGCGCCCAAGCTACTGTTAACCGAAGATCGCCATGGCGCATTGCACCCCGACGCTGTATTGCCCGATGCAGATGCTGTGCAGCACTGGTTTGTGAAATTCGCCCGCAACAAAGCCAGCCAGACTGATCAGGACATTCTCCGCAGCGAGTACTGCTTCTATCGAGCGGTTCGGCAGTTGGGGCTCGATACCATTGCGGCTGAAGGATTGGCTTTGGAGGAGGGAAAGAAGCCCAGCCTGTGGATGCATCGCTTTGATCGTGGGGTTGGTCCTGCCGGGGTTAATCGTGTCGCTGTTGAGTCGATGTATTCACTGTCGGGCGTAGTCGAAGCTGGCAGCTATATGTCGCATTCGGATGTGCTACGCAACTTGGTTGCGTTATGGCAAAACGTTGGACAGGCCCACCAGGTGGGTGACTTAGTCTTCGAGTACATGCGGCGTGATCTACTGAATCAGATCCTTGGCAATTCAGACAATCATGGGCGAAACACTTCAATCCTTCGGACTGAGCAAGGCGTGAGCCTGGCCCCAATCTATGATCTGGCTCCCATGGTTAGGGATGATGAAGGTGTAACGCGTACAACAAAATGGCCAAAGCAAATTGAGGTGGCCGGTCAGGTCGACTGGCAAGCTGCCTGCAATGAAGCGGCTGAGTGGGTCGAGGCTGATGAGCTATTTCAGCGGCTCAGGGCAGCAGCACAAACATTTCTGGCTTTGCCTGACTTGCTGAGTGCTGATGGGTTGCCCGCAGCGACAATGAACCATCCGCGCATCGCGTTGCGAGATCTGCCTCAACGGCTCAAAAGTTGGGGACTCATCTAATGGACATTCTTGAGCGCGACAGAATTCTCACCGAGCTACAGGAGCAGCTGGCTTCTGGAGACATGACAATCGGAGAGGCCGTGCGGCGATTACGCAAGGACGTGACAGGGTTGCAGCAAGCAAGGTTCGCACAGATGTGTAAGCTGTCCCTGCGGGCTTTGCGGCAGCTAGAGCATGATGAAAGCAATCCGACCGTCCAGACCTTGAATAGCGTGTTTAACCCGTTCGGTATGCAGGTTGGTATCGTGCCAAGAAACTCACGCTGAACGTCGGGAAGCTGCTTGAATTCAGTGGCCGCTACCGAAAATCGGATAGAGCTGTTTGGTAACGCAGGATACATGCCCCCGTCAACCGTGGGATGCGCTGGGAATAGGTGAGAAAGCCTGGGCAATAAAAAAGCCGTAAAGCTATGATTTCTCTAGGCTTTACGGCTTTCTGGTCCTTCCTGAGAAGGGTATTTGGTGGGCTATGAGGATTTAAACCCATGCAGAATCAAAGAAAGCCATCAAGACCTCTTGACGAAGCTCGAAAGGCTCATATAACCGGGATCAGATTGTGAGCAATCCAACATTCAATGAACGAAGCAGATTAAGCCTAAGTCATTGAATGGAGGGGATTAAAGCGTTTTGGATACGCCCCCCGGACCCACCAAATAAACATCTAAAGACGTCCACGGACGTCTTTTTTTGTGCCTGAAATCCAGCAAGTACGAGGCTTCCAGCGCCATCAGTGTCAGTGAATATCCAGCAGAATCTATGTCTTTGGGTATTCCATTCCTGCCCCGTTTTTGCGTCTACGCGTCAGCAAACTGCAGCCAAGCGACAGCGTGACCGGGTGAGCGCTCCCAGGCCGGTAAACGGCTTGGCGGTCGGCGAAACGCTATGCTAGCTTGACGCCTCGCCAGGAAGGCCATGCAACGACCAACGCGAGTAACAGCCGAAGGCTGGCCCGTTGGGCTAGTGCCAGTGAGTAAAGCGGCTGGAGCAAATGCAGACGCGCTGTACATCAGCATGCGAAGCCGCTTGCAACGCAGTTTGGCCGACGCGCAGCAGATCCTAGGCAGGTTCTGGGCACATTCGAAGAATAAGAGGACACCCCATGGCTGAGGCCACGCCCGCGCTGGAAATACGCGACCTGCATAAACGCTACGGCGACCTTGAGGTGCTCAAGGGTATCTCCCTCACCGCCCGCGACGGCGATGTGATTTCCATCCTCGGCTCTTCCGGCTCCGGCAAGTCGACCTTCCTGCGCTGCATCAATCTGCTGGAAAACCCACACAAGGGGCAGATCATAGTTGCCGGCGAAGAGCTTAAGCTGAAGTCTGCGAAGAACGGCGATCTGGTCGCCGCCGACAGCCGGCAGATCAATCGCCTGCGCAGCGAGATCGGCTTTGTCTTCCAAAATTTCAACCTGTGGCCGCACATGAGCGTACTCGACAACATCATCGAGGCGCCGCGTCGCGTGCTGGGCCAGAGCAGGGCCGAGGCCATCGAGGTGGCCGAGGCGCTGCTGGCCAAGGTCGGTATCGCCGACAAGCGCCACGTTTATCCCAATCAGCTTTCCGGCGGCCAGCAACAGCGCGCGGCAATTGCCCGCACCCTGGCCATGCAGCCGAAAGTCATCCTGTTCGATGAGCCCACTTCGGCCCTCGACCCGGAGATGGTACAAGAAGTGCTTAATGTGATCCGCGCACTCGCCGAAGAAGGTCGCACCATGCTGCTGGTCACCCATGAGATGGGCTTTGCCCGTCAGGTGTCCAGCGAGGTGGTGTTTCTGCATCAGGGCCTGGTTGAAGAACAGGGTTCCCCGGAGCAGGTGTTCGACAACCCGAACTCGGCGCGCTGCAAACAATTCATGTCCAGCAATCACTAAAACACGGAGCAACTACGCATGCAGAACTATAAGAAGATCCTGCTGGCCGCAGCCGCCACCTTGGCCTTCGGCACCAGCGCCGTCGCCGCGGACAAGCTGAAGCTCGGCACCGAAGGCGCTTACCCGCCGTTCAACCTGATCGACGCCAGCGGCCAGGTCGGCGGCTTTGACGTGGAAATCGGCCAGGCCCTGTGCGCCAAGATGAAGGTCGAATGCGAAGTGGTCACCTCCGACTGGGATGGCATCATCCCGGCGCTGAACGCGAAGAAATTCGACTTCCTGATCGCCTCCATGTCGATCACCGAAGAGCGCAAGGCCGCCGTGGATTTCACCGAGCCCTACTACACCAACAAGCTGCAGTTCATCGCCCCGAAAGGCGGCGACTTCAAGACCGACAAAGCCAGCCTCAAAGGCAAAGTGATCGGCGCCCAACGCGCGACCATCGCCGGCACCTGGCTGGAAGACAACCTCAATGGCGTGGTCGATATCAAGCTGTACGACACCCAGGAAAACGCCTACCTCGACCTGGCCTCGGGCCGTCTCGATGGCGTGCTGGCAGATACCTTCGTCAACTGGGAATGGCTCAAGAGCGACGCCGGCAAGAGCTTCGAATTCAAGGGCGACCCGGTGTTCGACAACGACAAGATTGGCATTGCCGTACGCAAGGGCGATGCCCTGCGCGACAAGCTGAACGCCGCCCTGGCCGAGATCGTGGCTGACGGCACCTACAAGAAAATCAACGACAAGTACTTCCCCTTCAGCATCTACTAAGCTGCCGGCACTGCGTCGTCCGCCCGGGCGGCGCAGGCTTCTGAGCCCCTATGAATTTCGATCTCTACGGATTCGGCCCGGCCCTGGCTGCTGGCACCCTGATGACCATCAAGCTGGCGCTCAGCGCGCTGTGCCTGGGTCTGGTGCTCGGTTTGCTCGGCGCCCTCGCCAAGACTTCCCCGTACAAGCCGCTGCAATGGCTTGGCGGCACTTACTCGACCATCGTGCGCGGGATTCCCGAGCTGCTCTGGGTGTTGCTGATCTATTTCGGCACCGTGCAGCTGATGCGCAACCTGGCGGACCTGCTCGGCATCGAAAGCCTTGAGCTGAACGCCTTCGCCGCCGGTACCATCGCCCTCGGTATCTGCTTCGGCGCGTACGCCACCGAGGTGTTTCGCGGCGCGATCCTGGCCATCCCCAAAGGCCATCGCGAAGCCGGTCAAGCCTTGGGCATGTCCAAACCACGGATTTTCTGGCGACTGATCCTGCCGCAGATGTGGCGCATCGCCCTGCCCGGCTTGGGCAATCTGTTTATGATCCTGATGAAGGACACCGCGCTGGTGTCGGTGATCGGCCTGGAAGAAATCATGCGCCGCTCGCAAATCGCCGTGACCGCCAGCAAGGAGCCCTTCACCTTTTATATGGTCGCCGCCTTTATCTACCTGGGCCTGACCGTCATCGCGATGATCGGCATGCACTTCCTTGAGAAACGCTCCAGCCGTGGCTTTGTCAGGAGCGCATCATGAGAAAGAGTTCTGAAATAGCCGCCTGGTCGATTGCCCTCGCGCTGCTTGCCTATGCGCTCTGGGGAGGCCTGACCGCCCTCAACTGGGACGTGATCATCAAGTGGCTGCCGCGGCTGTCTGAAGGTGCCCTGCTGACCCTGGAGCTGGTGGCCATTGCGGTTTTCGCCGGATTGATCCTGGCCCTGCCGATGGGCATCGCCCGCGCCTCGCGGCACTGGTACGTGCGCGCCCTGCCCTACGGCTATATCTTCTTCTTCCGCGGCACGCCGCTGCTGGTGCAACTGTTTCTGGTCTATTACGGCCTGGCGCAGTTCGATGCGGTGCGCGAAGGCCCGCTCTGGCCCTATCTGCGTTCGCCCTACTGGTGCGCCATCATCACCATGACCATGCACACTGCGGCCTATATCGCCGAGATTCTGCGCGGGGCGATTCAGGCCGTGCCGCCGGGCGAGATCGAGGCCGCCCGCGCCCTGGGTATGTCGCGGGCCAAGACCATGTTCTATATCGTCCTGCCACGGGCTGCGCGCATCGGTCTGCCGGCCTATAGCAACGAAGTGATCCTGATGCTCAAGGCCAGCGCCCTGGCCAGCACCGTGACCCTACTGGAGCTGACCGGTATGGCCCGCACCATCATCGCCCGCACCTACCTGCCGGTGGAGATCTTCTTTGCCGCCGGGATGTTCTACCTGCTGATCGCCTTCCTGCTGGTGCGCGGCTTCAAGCTGCTGGAGCGCTGGCTGCGCGTCGACGCCTGCCAGGGCCGCTGACTGCCTGAGGGCCCATGCCCTCAGGCATCATCCATCATGCCAAGCACAACTGCCGCCCAGATCCTGCAAGACGCTGCCCTGTTGCAGCGCTTTCAGGCACTCGACAGCTTTCTAACTGAACATCAGGCGCTGTGGCGGCCACGACCCTTTGTGCATTACCCAACCTTGCCCTGGGAAGCCGAGCATCCACAGCTGGCAGCCTGGCTCAGGGCGCAAAGCCTGGAGCATGCCGAGGCGGCGCATAACCAACCGCACCTGCTGCAGGCACCGGCACCCTTCCCGCAACTGGCGGCCCAGGCGCACGACCTAAGCCAGATCGGTGAACTGCCGCAGTCACCCGCGCAGAAATTACCCGTGCACTTTAGTGCAGACGTGCCGGGCCGCAAGTGGCAGCAGATCGACGCCTTCGCCCGCAGCCTGAGCTTTACCCATACACCGCAACACTGGCTGGACTGGTGCGCCGGCAAAGGCCACCTCGGGCGGATGCTGGCACACGGCGGCGGCCGCCTGACCTGCCTGGAATACAACCCGCAGCTGGTCAGCAGCGGCCAGCAACTCAGCCACAAGCTCGGCATCACCGCACAGCATATCCAGCAGGATGTACTGGCTGACGACGCCGCGGTGCAGCTGCAGGTGCGGCACACGCCGGTTGCCCTGCACGCCTGCGGCGAACTGCATACACGCCTACTGCAACTGGCTAGCCAAGTCGGCTGCCAACAACTGGCCGTCGCGCCCTGCTGCTACAACCGCATCAGCACACAGCTCTATCAGCCACTGTCGGCAAGCGCTCAGGCCTCGATACTGCAGCTGTCCATCGACGATCTCGGCCTGCCCCTAAGCGAAACAGTCACCGCCGGCGCACGGGTACGCCGCCAACGCGACCAATCCATGGCCCGCCGCCTGGCCTTCGATTTGCTGCAGCGCCAGCTACGCGGAATTGATGAATACCTGCCAACCCCATCCCTGCCTGCCGCCTGGCTCGACAAGCCGTTTGCCGACTACTGCACAGACCTCGCCGCACTCAAACAACTGCGCACACCCGCGCCCCAGGATTGGCCGCAACTGGAGCAACAAGGCTGGCAACGCCTGGCCGAGGTGCGCAATCTGGAGCTGCTGCGCAACCTGTTCCGCCGCCCGCTGGAACTCTGGCTACTGCTCGACCGCGCACTGTTCCTGCAAGAGCAAGGCTACAACGTGCGCCTGGGCACCTTCTGCAGCCACCAACAGAGCCCGCGAAACCTGCTGCTGCTGGCAGAACACTCGTAAAGGTTGCCCACAGCACCTGTGGATAACTCTGTTGACAGAATCTGAGCAAACCGCGCAAAAGCCCGTCACAGCTGCATATCGCCGCTCTGAACATTTTTTAATCTGAAAATATACCTTGTAAAAACATGCACTTAACCAATACCGAGAACCAGCGCACAAAGTCTGCGCACGTTCGTACCAGATGCCCTGCATATGTGCATAAGCCTTTTGCTGCTGATAACAATGCCTGCACAGAACTATGCTCAGACGGCTTTACTCAGCCAAACGAATGGATATAATGGCGACCCTCAAATGCCGGTATAGCTCAGCTGGTAGAGCAACTGACTTGTAATCAGTAGGTCCCGGGTTCGATTCCTGGTGCCGGCACCATACAAAACAAAGGGTTACGTGAAAACGTAGCCCTTTTTTGTGGCCTAAAATCAGCTCGGGGTAGGTTTGGGGTAGGGATTTGCCACCTCATGAATTCTCCGTTAGGAAAATACCGGGGCAGCCACATACCGCTCGTCGGAAATCTTCCGCAAGACCACCCAAGTCTCGGCGAGTTTTCTTTCACCCCAAAAGTTGCCAGACGCAATTTTCGTCATCTTGAAGGCCATTCATAACGACGGCCTTTTGCGCCCAGATGACGTAAAGTGGGCACTTGCACAGCCCCAGAGAGCTGAATAGTGTGAATGGGCGGGTAGGCAGACCTGACTTCAGGATCACTAGCACCATGAAGCAACTTGTTATGGTGGCTGTATGCGGGGCGCTTCGGCGCACCGAGTTCCTAGAGTCTCGGTCTTCCACACCCGCATACAGCCGCCACCCATCATGTGGAAGTGATGCAGGCGGTCTCTAAAACTCTAGAGGTCACCCTATGCACCAGAGCGAATCAACACCTGAATTCACCCCGCTACATGCCAGCGAGCATAGCTGCTTGCTCGGCTACCGCAGCGATGCTCAAGCAGGCGAACTCTACGACGAAGCCATGCAACGCCAGCATGCAGTTCTCGGCCTACTCTGCGTACTCAGCGACACATCCAATTTGAATGAGCTTTCCGACGAACCACTGGGCGGGTGCATTCAGGCGATCAGGCTGCTGTGCAGCGATGCTGCAGGTTTGTATTCCGCAGCCTGGGGTCGCGTAAAGCAAGAAGCGGCCTGACTTGAATTGGAAGAAGGAGGGGCGGATCTATTTGCCCCTCCTTCTTTGAAGACAGCTCAGCTTCGTAGCGCTGCACAAAGTCGACCAGATTGAGCCCCAAGACGCGACAGAGGTCTCGCAGCTGGATGGGATCAAGTGTTGGCTTTCGCAGTGACGCTAAAGCCATCCAGCTCTACGACGCAGCCACACTCTGGGTAAATGCAAAGACTTGCCCATCCACTTGCATTCGACCTGACCAGTCATTTGCATTGGATTTGACCGGCATGCTGTCAGAGAACAGCCACTGGTGCCGGTCGCGACAGGCAACAACCGGCCAAAAGCGGTCATAGGGTGTCTAGAAAAGCAGGGAAAATTCGGAAACACCTTGCAACCCTTGTGCTATTGAGAAAGTCCGCGCTCTTCTCTAAATTTCCGCCCGCAACGCCGGGCCCCTCTGACAGCTAACCGCTGCCATGTCGGAGTTGCAGTTTGTACAACTTCGACACTTAGAGGAGGGGCTCATGACTGCCCTAGAACCGTTCTTACTCGCCGAGTTCCTCGGCACCGCCACATGGCTTTGGCTCGTTTTTATCAGCATCGTGATTGGCCTGTTGGTCTTCGATCTCGGGATCCTTCACCGTGAGCATCGAGAAATCGGCGTTCGTGAAAGCCTGCTGCTGTCCGCCGGCTATATCACGGCTGGCTTGCTCTTTGGCCTCTGGGTCTGGCAGGTCAAGGGCGGTGACGCCGGAATGGATTTCTACACCGGCTTTCTGATCGAGAAATCGTTGTCGATGGACAACGTTTTCATCATGGCGATGATCTTCAGCTTCCTCGCCATCCCACGTAAGTACCAGCATGAAGTGTTGTTCTGGGGCATTCTCGGGGTGATCGTGCTGCGTGCGATCATGATCGGGCTGGGAGCGGCGTTGATTGCCGAGTTCGACTGGATTCTCTATGTATTCGGCATCTTCCTGCTGTTAACCGGCGTGAAGATGTTGTTCAGCAAGGTCGATGACCATCCGGACCTCAGCGAAAATATGCTGGTGAAGTTCCTCCGCAAACACATGCGTGTGACCGAGGGGCTGCACGAAGGGCGCTTCTTTGTTCGTCAGCCTGACGCCAGTGGTAATTCCGTAGTATGGGCAACGCCATTGTTCTTGGCTTTGGTGCTAATCGAGTGTGCCGACCTAGTGTTCGCGGTCGATAGCGTGCCGGCGATCTTCGCCATTACTCAAGACCCCTTTATCGTCTACACCTCGAACATCTTTGCCATCCTTGGTCTGCGTGCGTTGTATTTCGCCCTAGCGGCGATGATTCACCGTTTCGCCTACCTCAAATATGCCCTGGCACTGGTGCTGGTATTTATCGGCAGCAAGATCTTCCTGGTCGGCATCATTGGCAAGATCCCGGCGGTTATTTCCTTGAGCGTGACCGTAGGCCTACTGCTGGGCGGCGTGCTGCTGTCGTTGTGGAAAACCCGTGGGCAGATGCCGGCTGGATCACAGGTCTAAATCCAAACGGATGGTAGCTGCCAGTCGGCTGCCATCTATCAAATGGGCAACGCCGGGTAATGGAGACTGTGATGAAAAAGATGCTGCAAATGACGGCCTTTGGGCTGCTGTTGGTGGGGCTAGCCGGCTGTGACGCAGCCGAACAATCGGCGCAGAAACTGCTCGAGAAGACTGAACAGGCGGTGCAGGATGTCGCCCGTGAAGCAATTGATGAGACCCTGCAACACATCAATAAGAAGGCGGACGACGTTCAGCAGTCGACCAATGAGTGGCTGGGCAAGCCTTCGGAGGAGCCCCCGCAGGACCAGGCGGAGAAACAACAACCTCAGGATCACCAGCCAGTTGAGCCGATCGATAAAACGGCTGTTGAAACCTAAGCAAGGCAGTGTGGAGGTTTGCTGCTGGTAAACGCTTGCTGTTACCCACCAGTTTCCATTCTTGGCCGTTTCGCAGCGGTTAGCGGCTTCAGCGCTGGAATAAAGAAAACGGGTCAGACAGAAACCTCCACTCTGGCGCGGAGGTAGTGGCCCATCCAAGTAAGTCTTGTAAATACAGAATGAAAACGGGGTCTGGCATCGACAGCAGATTGAGGCTAATAACGCCTTAGCGATGGCTGAACAGACTAAGGTTTTATTCTGACGAGAAGGGTCGAAGTAAGGTTGTCGCTAACGGCCAATATTAACCAGCGGCTTTGTCCTGCCGCCCTAAAAAATTTATCGCGTGCGCCCTCTGGCTGCTTACTAAGGCCCGCGCATCTTTCCTGGAGTATTCGCAATGAGCTTGATGGTCTGGGGTTACCTCGTAGCCGGTTTGGTTTTGTTGGTAATCGGCGCTGAAGTGCTTGTGCGGGGTGCGGCCAAGGTGGCAGCGCAGTTTGGTATCCCACCGTTGATTATCGGCCTGACTGTGGTGGCCTTTGGCACAAGTGCGCCGGAAACGGCAGTTAGCGTACAGGCAGCATTGGCTGGTAGTGGTGATCTGGCTATTGGCAACGTGGTGGGCAGTAATATTGCCAACGTGCTCTTTATTCTCGGATTAACTGCGCTTATCGCTCCGCTGATCGTCTCGCGTCAGCTAATCCGTTTGGATGTGCCGATTATGATCGGCGCAAGTATGTTGACCATGGCTCTGGCCTGGGATGGCAGCCTGAGCAAACTCGACGGCCTGCTGCTGTTCACCGGCATTGTGGTTTACACCATTTTTCTGATTGTCAGCGCTTACCGGGAAAAGAATATTGCTGCAGACGATGAGTTCACCAAGGAGTTTGCCCAGAATCAGCCGGCTAAGCCCTATGGCTGGGTAATCAATCTGGTGCTCATCTTGGTCGGGTTGGTGCTGCTGGTTGGCGGCGCCAGTCTGTTGGTAGAGGGCGCAGTGAGTCTGGCGCGTGCACTAGGCCTTTCGGAGTTGGTGATTGGCTTGACTGTTGTAGCGGTGGGTACCTCTCTGCCGGAGCTGGCTACCTCCTTGCTAGCGGCGATTCGCGGCGAGCGCGATATTGCAGTGGGTAATATTGTCGGCAGTAATATATTTAACCTGCTTTGCGTACTCGGCTTGGCCTCTCTCGTATCACCAGCGCCTGTCCTGGTGGCAGCCAATGCGCTGGCTTTCGATTTCCCAGTGATGATCGGCGTAGCGCTGGTGTGTCTGCCGATCTTCTTTTCTGGCTACCGAATTAATCGTTGGGAAGGCTTATTGTTTATCAGTTACTACGTGGCCTACACCCTGTATTTGGTTCTCAACGCCTCAGGCCGTCCGCTTGCGCAGCAATTTGGCACGGCCATGCTTGGATATGTGCTGCCGATGACAGCCATTACCCTGCTGGTGATAACGGTGCAGTACTGGCGCAAGAACAGGGCGCTGGGTTAACGAAAGGTGCGGGAGTTTTGAACGGCAGCAGCGCCCATATTGTTGACCAAATCGAGGGCGTTAAGACGTCTTGTTGCAACTAAGGCAATGGGGTGTGGGTAAATCACTGGTCTGGGCTACTAATGGCCACTTTCTGGCCGACTCCAGACAGAAGTATCCGGCAGAAGTCCGGCCAAAAGCGGGCGGATGTGCTTAAGACTGAAAGGGTCTCACAGGCACCTCGGAGAGCCCTGCCCTAGCCCAACAGTTTGGATGCCACACAGAAGCATCCGGCGCGACCAAGGCCCAACTGACGTAGAGGCATGCGCTCCGACCGTGCTGGCATCACGATAAGTCGTTTGCCAAGTCAGGGTCGCTCGCTTCGCGCATGGGCAGGGCCAAGATGGCGAGCCCATAGGCCGAGCCTGCTTAGCCGTGCGAAAGCTACTCGGCATTTATAACTCCATCGAAGATGGTCCTGTTATCGAGCGCGCTTATTGACTAGCTTGATGCTCGACTTCAGACTGGAAGTTTTATCCACGGACTACCCCCAATGCACGTTCGTTCGTCGCATCGGCTCCTCTACGCAACAGTCCCGGTGCAGCCACTGCCCTGGCTACCTTTGGCGTGGCTGCTGTTAGTGGCGTTGGCGTTCGGGATCAACTCGGCATCCCTTGGCATTAAAGCCGCTTCTGGTCCGGGCTTTTTTAGCCAGATCGAACACCTGATATTTGCCGGAAACAGCGATAACGGTCGCTTTTCGACGCGCTCTGAAGACATTAAACCTAGCGGTGACGGAGACCCTGCCCATCAGTGGCTGGCTATCACTCCCTGCACCACCCCAGTTGTCCTGCTCCCGCAGGCTACGTGCTACTCAACGGCACCCGCCCTCATCTTCTCTTATCGCGCCAATTACTATCAGCAGGCTCCCCGCGCTCCACCCTTTGCGTAATCCCACCTGACTCACCCGTTCGTTTTATTGATACGACGCTAGTGTCGAGGATTACTCATGAAATCATTATTTTCACGGGCCGTGGTCTACGGCCTGTTGATTCTGTTTGGGCTGCTTTGTGCGTTGCCCAACGTGCTACCTGGATCTGTTTCAGAAAAACTACCCAGTTGGTATGCCGATAACACCTTGGCCCTGGGGCTGGATCTGCGCGGCGGTTCGCATCTGCTGCTGGAGGTGGATACCCGCGAACTGCTGCGCAACGACACCCAGCAACTGACCACCGATTTGAGCGATGCATTGCGCAAGGCGCGCATTTCCTTCAGCCGACCTGTGGTCTCCGGCGAGTCAGTTCAGATCACTGTAGGAGAATCCCAAGACAATACCCAGACCATGGCCAACCTGCGGCGTATTGTTCAATCGCTGAACACACTGAGCGACGGCACCGGAAAGCGCTTCACAGTAAAGCAGGGGCAGGATCGGTTAACCCTGACCATGACCGAGGCGCATCGCGAGAAGCTGACCAGCGATGCGGTGAATCGCAGCCTGGAGGTAGTGCGCCGGCGACTGGATGAAACCGGCCTGGTCGAGCCAAGCATCACACGCCAGGGAGCCGACGGGATTCTGGTGCAGATGCCGGGCGTGGCTAATCCGCAGGAAATACGACAACTGCTCGGCACTACAGCGAAAATGGCGTTTCATTGGGTTGCCGATGATAAATCCCGCCCTGTCTTCAGGTTGACCGATGAAACGCAAGGCACCTCCTATGAGCTGGAGGAGCGGGTGGCAATGGAGGGCAAGCATATCCGCGATGCCCGACTGGCCTTCAACCCCGATTCAGGGCAACCGGTGGTCAACTTTAAACTGGACCGCGAAGGTGCCGACCTGTTCAGTGAAATGACCCGCGTCAATATCGGTCGGCCGCTGGCCATTGTTCTCGATCAGAAAGTCATCACCGCGCCGGTAATTCGTGGCGTGATTGCCGGCGGTAGTGGTGAGATCAGCGGTTCCTTCACCTCCAGAGAGGCCAGCAACCTGGCTTTGCTCCTGCGTGCCGGTGCCTTGCCCGCTCCCTTGAAAGTCATCGAGGAGCGCACCGTCGGGCCGGATCTGGGCAGCGATGCCATTGCCATGGGCGTCAGTACCGGTCTGCTCGGTGCATTGCTCGTCGTCGGCTTTATGCTTGCCGTCTACGGTCTCTGGGGCTTTATCGCCTGCGTGGGTCTGACGATTAACGTGGGGTTGATATTCGGCACTCTAAGCCTGCTTGGCGCTACCCTGACGCTACCTGGCATCGCCGGTATCATTCTGGGTATCGGCATGGCAGTGGATGCGAACATTCTGATCAATGAGCGAATCCGCGAGGAGACACGCAACGGCAAGTCGGCCTTCAGTGCGATGAGCGAAGGCTTTGATCGGGCCTACAGCACCATTCTGGACTCCAATGCCACCACGTTGATCGCCGTCAGCCTACTCTTCCTGTTTGGCAACGGACCGGTCAAAGGCTTTGCAGTGACCATCGGCATCGGCTTGCTGACCTCGATGTTCACCGCCATCTCAGTGACGCGGTTATTGATGGAGTGGCGCATCCGGCGGATGGGCCGGCAGCCTCTGGCAATATCCGGTATCAAGCTGCTCGATCGCCTGACCAGCGACAGCCTTAACGTCATGCGCGGAAGAGTAATGGGGCTGGCGCTGTCGCTGGTACTGTCGGTCGGGTCACTGGTGTTGTTCTTCGGTCCTGGGCTTGAATACGGCATCGACTTTACCGGCGGCACTATGGTGGAAGTACAAGCACCCAATACCAGCGTCGAGGCTCTACGCAGCAGCCTGCAAGAGCATGGCATGGGGCAAGCGGCTATCCAGGAGTCGGGGGACGCCGGCCAATATCTGGTGCGCCTGCCGATGCAGGGCGCTGAACAGGTAGCCACGGGCGAGCCGGTAGAGGCGTTGAAAGCAGCCGTCATCACGCATGCTGCCGATGCTACTTTCCCGAGGGTGGAGATGGTTGGCCCCAAGGTCAGTGGTGATTTTGTTGAAGCCAGCATCCTGGCCGTACTGCTTGCTGCCGCGGGCATGCTGGCATACCTATGGATGCGCTTTGAATACCACTTCGCCCTTGCTGCCACGCTGACTATTGCGCTGGATCTGACCAAGACCATCGGTTTTTTCGTGCTGGCCGGGGTGGAATTCAACCTGACTGCGGTGGCGGCGCTGCTGGCGTTGATTGGCTATTCGATCAATGACAAGGTCGTAGTATTCGACAGGGTTCGGGAAAATCTGCGTCTGACGCCGGACAGGCCTCTGCTGCAATTGCTTAACGAAAGCATCACTTCAACACTGACGCGAACTGTATTCACTTCTCTCACTACGTTTCTTGCGCTGCTGCCCATGGCCATCGCTGGCGGAGCGGCGGTGGCCAGCTTTGCGCTGCCCATGCTATTTGGCATAGTGGTGGGCACCAGTTCGTCGGTTCTAATTGCGGCACCTATCCTGTTTTATCTCGGTCAACGGCGTATGCGCAGCGGCGCTTCGCAGCTACGCCCGAGCGCAGAACAGCTCAAACAAGAGCTGGACCTTATACCCTGAGCACCGCCGCCACCTTGGATCACGCTCGGTGGCGGTCTGTTATCTGAGGCAACAGTACGCATGTGTTTAATTGACCAACTGATTCTTCTTGCTGCGGTGCTGATTTGAATCGCCCAGTAGTGTCTAGACACATCGAACGGCTACTTCTGGCCGGAATACGTCGGTCGCAACCGGCTAGCACCGGCCAAAAGCTGTCAGTGATTCCAATATAACGTCGTACTCTGTTTCAGCTGCCACGCATCGCTTTAGCCATCGCTTGATCAACATGATCCCGCCAGTCGCGGTCGCGTCTATCGTTGTCTCGCAGTTCTAGTTCAATCGCACTTTCCAGGCCCTCTTTGCATTGGCGGAAGCCGTCGTCCCAACCTTGTGCGTATTGGGGTTGTTGCAGATAGCGCGGCACATCCTTGCGAAAGTTTTCGAGCGCTCCCGCAGCTTGTCTGCCGCTGCTGCAACCCGCCTCGAAGCCGTCAATAAAGGGGGCTGGATAACCCTCATCCATCATCTGCTCGCGGGTACTTTGGCAGCCACCTAACAAGATTGCGACGAGGCCCATGGCAATCAGCGCTGGCCAGGCAGACAAGCTTTTACCTGGCTTGGCTGAGTAGTCGAACGGCATGCTTGTAGTACCGTTCATGCTGCATCTTCGCGCAAGCGATGCACTGCCTGCGGCACCGGTTCGGCAGCACTTGAGGGTGCGGGCCGATACAGCAGCCAACGGTAGCAGAGCGTGCAGATCAGCCAATCGAACAACAGCGTCCACAGGTTGTGCGAGAGAAAATGCGCGCCCTGCATCATCCGCCCGATGGAAAACAGCGTGCCCAACCCCAAGGCTACCGCCAGCGCGATGCGGGCGGTTCGCGGGCGCCGATCACGTAGCGCAAAAAACAACGCAATCAATGAAAAGCCGGCCGACGCATGGCCGCCCGGCCAGCAGCGGCCAGGGTTGTCTGTTGCTGCGCGCTCACCGAGCAGCGGGCTGAAGGCCTCCGCACCACCGAACTCGCTTAGGCTCCACGGACACTGCACCGCGGTAAGTTTTTTCAGCGGCGTGACGATGCTGGTCGATATGGCGAGCGACAGCACCAGATAGCCCAGCGGGCGACGCCAAGTGCGCCATTTGACTAGCAGCAGGCTAAGCAGAAAGCCTGCGATGGCCAGTACACCAATAACAATCACCGCTTGTTTGGCACGGTCATGCAGGATGTCTTCCAGCCAGAAATTATTTCGCCCTATAAATCCCAAGCCTGGTTTATAGAACAAATGCTCCAGCGCGAAATCCACGCCACTTGGGTCAAGTAGCAGGAGCAGCACCATCAACGCCAAGGGAATCCCCAGGCCAAGGCGGAAATCAAAGTAGCGGGTGATGCTGGGTGTGAGCGTTTCAGCCATGACTGAACTCCAGTAAAAACAATGTCTATGCAGTGCCAGAATTAGCGTTTGCTGAGCCGCTCGTCAGGCAAGGACGTGGGATGCCAGGCAATCAGCCGTTTCTGGAAGGCATGGCTAGCCCCCTGGTAATAGGCGATATCGCGTTGCATCAAGCTGTCGCTGGTGGAGGTTGAAATTTCATGGCTCAGCCCGAGTGCGTCGTCGTGCCGGCGCATGCCGCGACGCGGGCTGAGAATGGCCAGGTCGGTGCCATCGAACAGGCCCAGGTGCTGGTAATTACCAATCAGCGCGCGACCAGGTGCGCGGTCTTTGCGCAGCACGTTGCGGCCAAAAAAGGTTGAGCTGTAGTCGACATTCAACAGGCCCAACAAGGTCGGGGCCAGGTCGATCTGGCTAGCGACCTCGGTGAACTCACGCGGCTCGATCAGCGCTGGCGCATAGATAAACAACGGGATGTGGTAGTTGGCCACGGGCAGGTCTTCCTGGCCTGCACTGCCCGCTGTGTGATCCGCCACGAAGACGAATACGGTTTGGTTGAACCAGGGTTTTTCGCGGGCCTGCTGGAGGAACTGGCCAATCGCGTAGTCGGTGTACTTCACAGCGCCTTCGCGGCCATCACCGGACGGGATGTCGATACGCCCTTCGGGGTAGGTATACGGCCGGTGGTTGGAAGTGGTCATCAGTTGCAGGAAGAAGGGCTTGCCTTGGGCATGGTCAGCGTCGGCGACCTTGATGGTTTGCTGGTAGATGTCTTCATCGGACATGCCCCAGGCGTTCTTAAACGCCATGTCGCTTTCGGCCACGCTGCTCTGATCGACGATGCGGTAGCCATTACCACCGAAGAAGGCATTCATGTTGTCGAAGTAACCGCGCCCGCCGTAGATAAATACGCTGTCATAACCGAGGGCATTGAACTGCTGGCCCAGGCTGCCATAGCCGGATTCACGGCCAATGCGCTTGACGATGGAGCGCCCCGGCGTAGGGGGTATGGATAAGGTAATCGCTTCCAGGCCACGGTCGGTGCGTGTACCCGTGGCGTAGAAGTTACTGAAGGTCAGGCTGCTCTTGCGCAGCTCATCCAGGTTGGGGGTTAAACCTCGCGTATCACCGAAGCTGCCGAGGTATTTGGCACTCAGGCTTTCGATGGTCACCAACACCACATTCAGGGGCTGTGGCTGACCTGGGTTGTCGATCAGCCGGCGAATGTCCTGAGGGTCGCTACCCATAAAGCGGGCATTGGGCTCGCTCACTTCATCGCGCAGCAGGCTGGCCACCGCTTGCTCAGGCAAGGTTGTGTAGAACTGCTGGTAATCCAGTTCGTTATTGCGGAAGGCGGCGAAGAACTGAAAGGGGCCGTTGCTGGCCAGCTCCCGCTGGTAGGTGTTGCCGCCCAGGCCGCGCGGCGTGTCCTGACCAATCGACAGGCCGCTCAGGCCCGTCAGCAAAAACAGTATCGCCAGACTTGTAAACGCGTGAACTCGGGACAAAAGAGGTGCGTTAAATGCAGCCTCCAGAGACTTATGCAGTGCAACGCTGGTGCCCGTGGCAATAACCGCGAGCAGCGCAATTAGGGGGTAGATCGGGTAAGACTCCAGGATGTTGTTGATCACCTCTTCTGAGTAGACCAGGTAATCCACGGCGATAAAGTTGAAGCGCACGCCGAACTCATCCCAGAACAGCCATTCGGCTACCGCAGTAAACAACATCGCGAACAGGCTGATGCCAACCAGTCCAATTAGTAGCCTTTGGTGCCAGCGCCGCCGCCATAAACTGGCCGGACACACGAACAGATACAGCGCTAAGGGCAAGATGGCGTAAAGCAGAAAACCCAGGTCGTAGATCAGGCCAATGCCATAAACGCCGGCCAGCTGCAGCAGGCTTACGTTGGCATCAGCCAGGTGGCTGGCCAGCAATATGCAGCGGGTCAGGAAGAACACCGCTAGCCACGACAGCACGATGATGGACAGGTAGCGAAGTTGAGCGTAATGAAGCTGAGGCATCGTATGATCCTTGTTGGATGAACGTGCCGCAGTCTGTTGTGGGGCCTGTGAGCCGCGCGTCAACGCGATGTGAAAAAAGTGTCAAAACCAGAGAAAGAGATAACCCTGTGCGCATCCTAGTCATCGAAGATAACCGCGACATCCTCGCCAACGTGCTCGACTATCTGCAGCTCAAGGGCTTCAGCGTCGATTGCGCGCAGGATGGTCTGACCGGTCTGCACCTGGCCAGCACTGGGCATTACGACCTAATCGTGCTGGACATCATGCTGCCGGGCATCGATGGCTATCAGGTGTGCAAGCGTCTGCGCGAAGATGGCCGTAATGAGGTGCCGATCCTGATGCTCACCGCCCGCGACGCACTGGATGACCGCCTGCAGGGCTTGCAGGCAGGGGCCGATGATTACCTGATCAAGCCGTTTGCGCTGTCTGAACTGGTGGCGAGGATCGAGGCGATCCTGCGCCGCAGCCAGGGCAGCCGGAAACGCCAGCTGAAAGTCTCCGACCTGACCTATGACCTCGACACACTGCATGTCAGTCGCGCAGGCCAGCCACTCAAACTCAACCCGCTGGGTCTCAAACTGTTGGCGGTGCTGATGCAGAAAAGTCCGGCCGTGGTGCGCCGTGAAGCCTTGGAGGAAGCGCTGTGGGGCGACGACTGCCCTGACAGCGACAGCCTACGCAGCCATATCCACCAGCTACGCCAGGTACTCGACAAGCCCTTCGCATACCCGTTGTTGCACACCCTACATGGCGTCGGCTACCGCCTGGCGGAGCAGACCGATGGTGTCTAAGCAGCCGTTTGCCCGGCGCATTCTGATAGCCTTCGTGCTCATGACCACGCTGGTCAGCGGTCTGTTTTCGTTGAGCATCGTGGCGGTGGTGCATTTCATCGAAGAGAACCTGGTTTCCGAGGAACTGGGCCGTGAGTTGAGCAAAGTGCTGGAGGAGGATATCCAGCATGGGCGACCACCCAGGCTCGATTCCATGACCAGATTCTTCAGCTCGGAACAGCCGCAGTACGCGATTCCCAAACTGTTTTCCGGGTTACCAGAAGGCTTTACCGAAGTGGTCGACGGCACGGACGCGTTTTATGTCTACAGCCGCAAAAACAATGGTCAGACCTATCTGCTTGCGCAGGAACAACACGAGTTCGAGGCGCACGAACAGGCGTTGTTCGATGTGGTACTGGCGGGCTTTCTGCTGACAGTGGTGGGTGCCTGGGGACTGGGCCTGATCATGGCCAGAAAGGTCATGGCCCCGGTCAGCCGCCTGGCGCAGCAGGTACGCCATCGTGACCAGCTGCATCCGCTGGCTCCACCACTTGCCCCCGAATACCCCGACGATGAAGTGGGCCAACTGGCTGCAGCCTTCGACAGCACCCTGGGCCAAGTTCGCCAGTCACTGGAGCGCGAGCGCTTATTTACCAGTGACGTCAGCCACGAGTTGCGCACCCCGCTGATGGTTATTGCGACTTCGTGCGAGCTATTGGCTGAAGGTGATTTGCAGCCACGCCAGCGCGAGCAAATTGAGCGCATTGGCCGCGCCAGCGAAGAAATGCGCGATTTGGTGCAGACCTTCCTGCAACTGGCGCGGGATAAAGCCAATGAGAGCGCTTTTGTTGGTAATAGCAGCCTGGCGCAAGTGGCCGCCGAACAAACCAGCCGCTGGGAGCCACTGCTGCACGAGAAGGGCCTGGACTTCCAGCACAGCGAGGAAGGGCCTGACCATGGTCTTTACAACCCGGTATTGCTCAACACGGTAATGGCCAATCTGCTGCGCAATGCGCTGCATTACACCGAGCGTGGCTTTGTCCGCCTAGTGCTGGCCACGGATGGTTTCCGCGTAGAAGACAGCGGTATGGGCATTGCGCCAGAGCAGCATGAGCAAATCTTTCAGCCCTTCGTACGTGGCTCAGAAGCGCGCGGCGAAGGCTTGGGGCTGGGCCTCTCGCTGGTGAAGCGGATCTGCAGCAAACAGGGCTGGACGATCTCGGTGCAGAACCTGGCCGATGGCGGCAGCTGTTTCACTGTGGCATTCAATAGCGGCAAATAACGAATTTTTCACATCCTTTTGACAGAGCCTTGATGCCCAGCTCTCTAGTGTGGCGAGCGTACCCTCCTACGGACGCCTCGCCATGCCCAGCACCATTGAACTCGAGTTCTCGCGCAAGTACGACCGCGCACACGCTTACGAATATCTACACAAGCACCAGGACGGCCTGTCCCGACGCCTCTCGCATTGGCGCGATGAGCAGATGGCCCGTCACGCGTTGAAACTGGCTGGCGATCCTGGCCTGGTGCTGGATCTGCCGTGTGGAGCCGGGCGCTTCTGGCCGCTGCTGGCGGAAAACCCCAATCGATTGATCTTTGCAGCAGACAACTCTGCCGACATGCTCGACATCGCCGAAGCCTCACAACCAATGGAGGTACTGAAGCAGGTCGAAACCTTCCGCACTTCGGCGTTCGCCATCGATCTGACTGCCAATGCCGTCGATTGCATCTTCTGCATCCGCCTGCTGCACCACATCGAACAACCCGAACACCGCCTGGCGATCCTGCGCGAATTTCACCGCGTCAGTCGCGACACGGTGATTCTCTCGCTCTGGGTCGACGGCAACTACAAGGCCTGGAAACGCAAACGTCTTGAGCAACGCCGCGCGGCCGAGGGACGCGCCGAGCAGAACCAGAATCGCTTTGTCGTCGCCCGCGACGTCATCGAAAACGAATTCCGACAAGCTGGGTTCAACATCATCGGCCAACAGGATTTTCTTCCGGGCTACGCCATGTGGCGAACCTACGTACTGCGTAAGGAGGACTGAGCATGGTCGCACTTACCAGTGGTGCATCCGTACAGCCCTTCATCACGCATTTTGATCGCTGGTGGAACAGCGCAGGGGCTTGGGTCGAACCGGTCAATCAGCGCCGTGGTGGGGAGAGCGGTGTGCAGCTACTAAGCCGCAGCGATCCCAGTCAGCTGCCTTTGTATTGCAAACGACAAGTCGGGCATCTCTATCGTTCTATCCGATATCCTTTCGGCCGTCCCACCGTGCTACGTGAGTGCGATGCATATCGGACACTCGCGCGTTTGGGCATCAAGACGCCAAACATCGTCTACTGCGCCACTCGCCGAAAAGACCAGCAGTGGCAGTCCCTTCTGGTAACCGAGTCACTGCGCGGCTTTGTAAGCCTCACTCAATGGTACGAGGAGAGTGATTCCCCGGAACTCAATCAGCGTGTGCTGCGGCAGATCGCCGTCACACTGGCACGCATGCACCAGGGCGGCTTTCAACATGGTTGCTGCTACCCCAAGCACATCTTTGTGAAGCTTCAGCCGGGTATCGCGAGCAAGGCAGACATAGAGATTGCCCTGCTCGACTTAGAGAAAAGTCGGCATCGCTGGCGTGCCAAGGATGCATCCAGACACGATCTGCGGCAGTTGATGCGTCATCGAGGATCGATTCCAGAGGCTGATGTGCTGTTTGTTAATCAGATCCATCAGCAAGTTCTTCAAGGGACTATGGAGTGAGTAGCCTCTGGTTCCATTGAGCATCGTGGGGCAGCTTTTGGCCGACTCCAGCCTGATACGACAGGCTCAAAGCGGCCAAAAGCAGCCATTGATGAATGGCTACGAATCCAGAGGTGATCTAGCCACCAGAAAATTCACGCACAGCCCATTCCCCGTGTTTACAAACTCAAGCTCGCAACCACAGCGCTCGGCGATCGCCTTGACGATGGACAGCCCCAGGCCGCTGCCTTCGCCGGTGGAGTTGCGCCAGAAGCGTTCGGTCAGTTGAGCGAGCTTGTCCGGGGCGACTCCAGGCCCGGCGTCGCCCACGCTGAAGCAGACCTTATCGCCGCGCAATTGCACGCTCAGACTGACTGCCGTGCCGGGCGGAGTGTGGCGCTGGGCGTTGTCCAGCAGGTTGCGCAAGGCGGCAATCGCCAGGGTTGGAGGCATTGGCAACAGGCGCTGTGCACTGGTATCGAGCAGCTGCAGCTCGATGGCGGGCTGGCCGTGCTGCTGGGCGTCGCCGATAGCCATCTGCGCTACTTGCTCGGCGCTGTATTGCAGGTTCTCGTCAAACGGCAGCCGACCTTCGACCCGCGCGAGTAACAGCAACTGCTCCAGGGTCTGATGCAGGCGGTCGGCACCAGCTTCGGCGTTCGCCAGGGCCTGGCGGGCGGTTTCGCCCTCGGTCATGCCGGCCACCTGCAGGTGGGTTTTGATCGCAGTCAGTGGGCTGCGCAGTTCATGGGCGGCATCGTCGGTCAGTCGGCGCTCGCGCTCGATGGCCTGGGCGATACGTTGAAACAGCTGATTCTGGGTAGCCACCAGCGGTTGCAGCTCTTGCGGCAGGCCTTCGATATGCAGCGGCTCGATGCTGTCGGCACTGCGCTGGGCCAACGCCTGGCGGATGCGGCGTAGCGGCGACAGCTCGCGACTGAGGCCAAACCAGAGCACCAGCAGGCTGCCGACCAATGCCAGCAGCACCGGAGCGGCGGCAGCCAGCAGAATGGAACGCTTGAGCGTGTCGCGTTCGTCCAGCCGGTCGGCCGTGGTCACCCGCATATCGCCTTCGACCAGGGTGAAAGTGCGCCAGGTTAGCTCACCAATGGTGCGTTCATGAAAACCGCTTTCCGCCACGCCCAAGGCGCTGTCCGGCGCGGCGCGGCTGCTGGCGAGGATCTCGCCGCGCACCGAGCTGATCTGGCAGGCGATGCCTTCGGGAATGCCCAGCTGTTCGGTGCTCAGTGGCGTTCCTGATTCCCCCTGTTGTGGTGATGGCAGCTGGGCGAGCAATCCGGCAACCATACGTGCAGAGGAGGCCAGGCGTTGATCGAGCGAGAGCGTCAGCTGATTGCGCAGATCGAACAGCATCCACACGGCGGCCAGCGACCAGAGCAGCACAAAGGCAGAGCCGAGAATCAGGGTCAGGCGCAGACGCAAACTCATGGGGCGTTGCTCTCGTCAGGGGTGGTTGCATGCCCGGCCGGCCCCAGGCGGTAGCCCATGCCGCGTACCGTCTCGACGATGCCGTTGCCCAGCTTGCGCCGCAGGTGGTGGATATGCACGTTGAGCGCGTTGCTCTCGACCTCACCGTCGAGGCCGTAGACCGCATCTTTAAGTTGTTCGCCGCTGAGCACGCGACCCGGGCTGTGCAGCAGCGCCTGTAGCAGCACCTGTTCACGGCGCGACAGGTCGACCGGCTGCTCATGCAGAAACGCCTGGCAGGCCACTGGGTCGTAACGCAGCGGGCCGTGTTCGACCTGCGGACTGGCTCGTCCGGCGGCGCGGCGCAGCAAGGCATGCAGGCGCGCGGCGAGTTCGCGCAGGTCGAAGGGTTTGACCAGGTAGTCGTCGGCACCATCTTGCAGGCCAGACACGCGGTCGGCTACCGAGTCACGGGCAGTTAGCAACAATACGGGCAACGCCACACCCCGCTGACGCAGGCGGCGCAGCAGGCTCAGACCGTCTTCATCGGGCAGGCCGAGGTCCAGCACCAGCGCGTCGAACTCCACCGTGCGCAGCAGCGCCTCGGCCTCGGCCGCAGTCGCGGCGTGCATCATGCGAAAGCCCTGGGCGGTGAGCCCAGCCACCACGCCGCTGGCGATCAGGGCGTTGTCTTCAGTCAGCAATATGTACATGGAACCAGTCCGTGGAGGAGATTGGAGTATCCGTTGGTAGGATTAAGCCGACGTTATGCGAGGCGGGGAATGATAACCGGCGGCTGCAATTTGCGCCGATTATCACATCGTTAATCCTGACTTAACCGCCAACTGCGATCCTGCGCACCTCGACATTCACAGACGTGGTTATGCATGCGCACGCTCTTACTGTTTTCTCTGATGTGGGCCTGGCTACTGCAGCCGGTACAGGCCTCCAGTTTTTCAGCCAACCCACTGCTGGCGGGTAACAGCCAGCAGGCCGACTTTCTCCCCGCCGAGCAGGCGTTCGAGCTCAGTGTCGAGCCCCAGGCCAATGGCGAAACCCTGCTGCGCTGGGACATTGCTCCTGGCTACTACCTTTACCAGCATCGCCTGCAGTTCAGTGGTCTGCCCGCCGGGGTCAAGCCCGAGCTGCCGCCAGGGCTGCCCTATAGCGATGAATTCTTCGGCGACTCGCAGATATATCGCGACCGCCTGGAGCTGACTCTGCCTGCTGGCAACACCGGCAGCATCCAGATTGGCTGGCAAGGCTGCGCCGATGCAGGGCTCTGCTACCCACCGCAGACCCAACAGATTGATCTGTCAGGCACTGGAGCACTGAGCGAGCCGGGCACCACCCTGGCTGAAGACCAGGCTCTGGTGGGCGGCCTGCAAAACCAGACGCTGGCCTTGAGCCTGTTGGTGTTCTTCGGCCTGGGCCTGCTGCTGGCCTTTGCGCCCTGTTCGTTGCCAATGCTGCCGATTCTCGCCGGCATTGTGGTGGGCAGCGGTGCCTCGCCGCGTCGCGGCCTGGCGCTGGCATCGGCCTATGTGGTGAGCATGGCGCTGGTGTATGCCGCGCTGGGCGTGGTCGCTGCACTGATGGGCGCCAACCTGCAAGGCCTGCTGCAGCAACCTTGGTTGCTGGCTAGCTTTGCCGCGCTGTTTGTCCTGCTGGCCTTGCCGATGTTTGGCCTGTTCGAGTTGCAGCTGCCGGCGGCACTGCGTGACCGTCTGGAGAATGCCGGACGCAAGCAGCAAGGTGGCAGCCTGATGGGTGCCAGCATGCTCGGTCTGTTCTCAGGCCTGCTAGTCGGCCCGTGCATGACCGCGCCGCTGGCCGCTGCCCTGCTGTATATCGCGCAGAGTGGCGACGCGCTGCACGGTGGCCTGGTGTTGTTCGCCCTGGGCTTGGGTATCGGTACGCCGCTGGTGTTGCTGGTGACCCTGGGCAACCGCTTCCTGCCCAAGCCAGGCGCGTGGATGGATCGGGTCAAGGTGGTGTTTGGTTTCCTGTTCCTGGTGACAGCGTTGCTGGTGATCCGTCCGCTGCTGGACGAGTCGGTCTGGCTGGGCCTGTGGGGTGCACTGCTGATTTTGCTGGCCAGTGCCCTGCTGCAACTGGCGCGTCAGGTGCCGCAGCACACCAGCCTGAGCAAGGCGGCTGGCGCACTGCTGGGCCTCTGGGGCATGGCGATGCTGTTGGGTGCCGCCGGCGGTGCCAGCGACCCTATGCAACCGCTCAAAGTCTTCACCGGCACCGCCGTTGCCGCGGCACCGAGTGAGCAGCACTTCATCGACCTGAACGAGCCGGCCGCGCTGGAGCGTGAGCTGGCCGCCGCCAAGGCAGAGGGCCAGTGGGTGCTGGTGGATTACTACGCGGACTGGTGTGTGTCATGCAAAGTCATGGAGAAGACCGTGTTCGGCAACCCCGAGGTACAAGCCAGCTTGCAGGGCGTGCGCGTACTGCGGCCCGATGTGACCGAGAGCAATGCGGCGAGCCGCGCGCTACTCAGCCGCTTTGAAGTACTGGGCCCGCCCACGCTGCTGTGGATCGGCCCGAACGGTGAGGAACGCCGCTCGCAGCGCATCACCGGCGCGGTGGATGCCGAGCAGTTTCTGCAAATATGGAGCAATACCAAGGAGCGTGGTTGATGTTAACGATCAATATCGGGCCGCTGGCACTCAGCACTGCCCATGTACTACTGATGATCAGCCTGCTGCTGGCGATTTTTACCGGCTGGTACGTCGGCCGACGCGGCGCGGTAAACCCCGAGAAACAGCTGTTTCGCTTGCTGCTGGTGGCCATGCTGGTCGCCCGAGTGGCCTTCGTTGCGGTGTATTTCGAGCACTACCGCGAGCAACCTTGGCAGGTGCTGGACATCCGTGACGGCGGCTTTATCGTCTGGCCTGGTTTGTTGGCTGCCCTGCTGCTGGGTGCCTGGCTGGCCTGGCGCACGCCAACTATCAGAACCTCGCTGGCCAGCGCACTGGCTGTCGGCGTGCTGAGCTGGGGCCTAGGCAGCCTGACCCTGCATGGCCTGGAGCAAGGCACGCGTTTGCCAGAGCTTTCCTTCAGGGACAGTAACGGTGCCACCGTGGCGCTTGAGGACTATGTCGGCAAGCCCCTGGTGGTCAACCTCTGGGCCACCTGGTGCCCGCCGTGCCGCCGCGAAATGCCGGTGCTGGCCGAGGCGCAACGCGATAACCCTGAACTGACCATCCTGTTCGTCAACCAGGGTGAAGGCCAGGGCGTGGTCAACCAGTATCTGGAGGCCGAAGCCCTGGGGTTGGACAACGTCCTGCTCGACAGCGGCGGTCGCCTAGGTCAGCACGTCGGCTCCATGGCCCTGCCCAGCACGCTGTTCTACGACGCCGAAGGTCGCCAGGTTAGCAGCCACCTGGGTGAGCTCTCCCGTGCCAGCCTGGCTCGTGCGCTTGAAGTATTTAACAAGGAACAATAACCGTGAAAAAACTGATCAATCTCCCCGTAATGCTTTCAGCATTAACCATGCTGACCGCGCCCCTGTTGCACGCCGAGGATTGGCCAGCTCCGATCAAAGCAGTCGAAGCGCGCGGTGCCGAAATTATTCAGCGTTTCGATGCTCCGAGCGGCCTGCAAGGCTATGCCGCCCGCTACAACGGCCAGGGTGTCGCCCTGTACCTGACCGCCGATGGCGAGCACGTGCTGGTCGGCAGCCTGCTCAATGCCCAGGGCGAAGACCTCTCGCGTCAGCCGCTGGATAAGCTGGTGTACGAACCGCTGGCCAAGGAAATGCTCGGCAAGCTGGAGCGCAGTACCTGGATCGCCGACGGCAGCGCCAAGGCACCGCGCATCATCTATATGTTCTCCGACCCCAACTGCCCGTACTGCACCATGTTCTGGAAACAGGCGCGGCCCTGGGTCGAGGGCGGTGATGTGCAGATCCGCCATGTGATGGTCGGCATGCTGCGCCAGGACAGCGTCGAGAAGGCTGCCGCCCTGCTCAATGCCAAGGATCAACAAGCGGCGCTGCATGAGCATGAGTCCGCCGGCAAGGCCAGCCAGCTGCAAGGGCTGAAGAAAATTCCAGACGCAATCCAAAAGCAGCTCGACAGTAACCTGGGGCTGATGGCGGAGATGGGCGTAGCGGCTACGCCGGCGATTTTCTACCCGGACGAAAACGGCCAACTGCGCCAGCAGCGCGGTGCGCCAAGCCCGGATGTACTCAAACAGATCATGGGGCCGCGCTCCTGATCGCAACATCGCGCGCCGAGCGGTTTCGGTCGATAATCCGAGCCCCAGGCGCGTGGCAATAGAGTGCCCACACCTTAGTCAGAACGACTGACTCAATTTTTTGTAATGGAGATACACCATGACAACTACTCAAACCCTGCAAGGCAAAATCGCTTTCATCCAGGGCGGTTCGCGCGGTATCGGCGCAGCCATCGTCAAGCGCCTGGCCCGTGAAGGCGCGGCAGTGGCCTTCACCTATGTGTCCTCCGCCGAGCGGGCTAATGCCCTGGCCAGCGAAGTGACTGCGGCTGGCGGCAAGGCCCTCGCCCTCAAGGCCGACAGTGCCGATGCAGCCGCCGTGCAACAGGCCATTCGCACTGCGGTCGAGCACTTCGGCGGCCTGGACATCCTGGTCAACAACGCCGGTGTGCTGGCCTGGGGCAGTACCGAAGAACTGACCCTGGAACAGCTAGATCACACCCTGGCAGTCAACGTGCGCAGCGTGTTCGTCGCCAGCCAGGAAGCCGCCAAACACATGACCGATGGCGGACGCATTATCAACATCGGTAGCACCAACGCCGAGCGCATCCCGGTGGCCGGCGGCGCGGTATATGCCATGAGCAAGTCGGCGCTGGTTGGTCTGGCTAAAGGCATGGCCCGCGACCTGGGCCCACGCAACATCACCGTGAACAACGTGCAGCCCGGCCCGGTGGATACCGAGATGAACCCGGCCGATGGCGAGGGTGCCGAGTTCCTGAAAGGCCTGATGGCACTGGATCGATTCGGTAAAGCAGAAGAAATTGCCGGCTTCGTCGCCTACCTGGCCGGCCCAGAAGCGGGTTATATCACCGGGGCCAGCTTGATGATTGATGGCGGTTTCTCGGCCTAACTTGTCTCGATTTGGGGGCAGCTAACCGCTAGCCCCTTCTTACTTCTAATTTTTCTGCAGCCTTGAATGGCTGCTTTCGGCCGATTCTGTTGAAAAAGTAGGTTTCGGCGGCAGCCAGCAGATCAGGTGTGCCTGCTGCCAAAGTGGCTGCAAGCCACTTCAAGTTGCCTTTCGGCGTTTCACTGAGCGTCCTTGCTCAGGTTTGAGGGTTAATTTGAGGGTTTCTGCTCGCAGCAGGCGTACCTATCCCGTGAGCGGTGGCCCTTGAGGCAAAAGCTTGGCCATGCGGCGCAGGTTCTGCACCGTCGCCGCCAAAGTGAATTCGTCAGTGGCACCTGTCAGGCCACGCAGTCGTAAACGGTCGAGTTTCATGATCCGTTTGAGGTGGGCGAACAGCATCTCCACCTTCTTCCGTTCGCAACGAGAGACGATGTATTCCGGTGTCTTAGCGATGCGTCGCGCTACGTCACGGGCCGCTTCATGGATGCTCCGAGCGATCTTGCGGAATGCGGTATTGGGGCAGCACTTCGCTTTCAGCGGACAGGTGGCGCAGTCGGTTTGGCTGGAGCGGTAGATGATGGTGTCGGCTTTGGTCACACGCGATCTTTTCTGGGTGAAGGCACGCCATTCACTGCGCAGCGGTTTGCCGACTGGGCAGCGGTATTCATTGGTCTCTGGATTCCAGTGGAAATCGTTACTGGAGATGCTGTCGTCCTTGCGCTCAGTCTTGTCCCACACCGGCACATGCGGCTCGATGTCCTTCTCTTCGACCATCCAGGCCAGCATCGGGGCAGTGCCATAGGCGGTGTCGCCGATAAGGCGTTCCGGTGTTAGGTCGAACTGCGCTTCGACACGCTCGACCATCGTTCTGGTCGAATCGACTTCGGCGGTACGGTGCGCCGGGGTAGCTTCCACATCCATGATCACGCCGTGCTCAGTGTCGATCAGGTAGTTCGTGGAGTAGGCAAAGTAGGCCGGGCCGCCTGGCGCCGCTGTCCAACGGGACTGAGGATCAGTGAGCGAAATTTTCTTGGGAAGAGCCTCAGCCAGCGCCTCTTCATCAAGGGCTTCGAGGTACTCGCGCACTGCGCGGCTGCTGAGTGCTGGATCGCGCCAATCGACTTCATCTCCTGCTACCCCGCGTTGCCGGCTGGCATCCGCCTTGATGATGCTGGCGTCGACAGCGAAACCTTCACCCTTGACCAGGCCGGCTGCCATGCAGCGCCGCAGCACTTCATTGAACAACCAGCGGAACAGATCGCTGTCACGAAAACGGCCATGGCGATTCTTCGAGAAGGTCGAATGATTGGGTACTTCGTCTTCCAGACCCAGCCGGCAGAACCAGCGATAGGCCAGGTTCAGGTGCACCTCTTCGCACAATCGCCGCTCGGAACGGATGCCATAGCAGTAGCCGACGACGAGCATGCGCACCATCAATTCCGGGTCAATCGAGGGACGCCCGATGGGGCTATAGAAATCCGCCAGGTAGGCGCGCAGATCACTGAGATCCAGGCACTGGTCGATGCTGCGCAGGAGATGCTGGGCCGGGACGTGGTCTTCCAGATTGAACGAGTAGAACAGGCGCTGCTGTCCTCCCGGTAACTGTCCCATCATGCTGTTCGCCCCCACGCTCGCTGACAACGCAATTTTGCCAACGGCATGGGGAGGTCGCTACTTTTTCAACAGAATTAGCCAAGAGCAGTCATCCGGCATCTATAAAAGTTGGTGTTTCGCTTTCAGAATGGTATCTACAACCTTTGACGTTTACGTTGTCGACTCATGCCACCAAGCAAGTTGTTAGCTTTCAGGAAACTCTGCCAGTCACCGCTGCTGAACTGACTACCCTGGTCTGAGTGAGACATCACTTCCTGCTTGGGCTTGAGCAGCCAAACAGCCACCAGCAATGCATCAATAGCCAGATCGCTGGCCATCTGCGGCTTCACAGACCAGCCAATGACCTGCAGAGAAAACAGATCGAGCACAATCGCCAAAAATAACCAACCCTCATAGGTGTGGATGTAGGTTATGTCCTTGTCCCAGACTTTGTTGGGTTCGATGACATTGGATAGGTGCGTCAGATGATTCGGTGAAGCCACTTGAGACTTACAACCGTAGCGTCCAGATAGGCGACGGTACCTTTTCTGCGAGCGAAGCCCTTCAAAGCGCATCAATCGATGCAACACGATGCTTGCCGCACGCTTCTGGCAAACAGTGTTCTAGGTATTAAAGCGCTCCGTCAGGCCATGGAGATCTGACGCGGTTTTCTCTAACTCCTGCCCCCTATCACTAGCCTTGGAGGCATTCTCCAAGCTCTCATCAGCAGCCTCAGCTATGTGGTTGATCTGCCGTGAAATATCTTCAGCAACGTGAGCTTGCTCTTCTGCTGCCGCAGCCATTTGCTGGCTCATGGCACTTATGCGCTCCATGGCTGACTTTATTCCTTCAAGGGCTTGCTGTGTTTCACTGACACGCTGTACGCCTTGCTCAGCGTCCTCATTACCTTTGCGGGCGATCTCTACTGCGTTTACTGCGCTATTGCGCAAGGTGCTAATGATCTTCTGAATCGACTCAGTGGACTCTCTTGTTTTTTGCGCCAATGAGCGTACTTCGTCAGCAACAACAGCAAAACCACGGCCTTGCTCGCCGGCCCGCGCTGCCTCAATCGCAGCGTTTAGTGCGAGTAGATTTGTTTGATCAGCGATTGATTGGATCAAACTCGCTGCGGTATTGATGTAGTCCGTTTCGGTTGCAAGACTTTCGACTGCGCAAGTGACCTGATCCACTGTTACGGATAAGGCTTCTATAACTTTTAACGTTGTGTCCGCGACTTCACTCCCTTGTGCCACCAGACTAGAGGCGCTCTGTGCTTCCTCAGCTGTGAGCTGGATATTGGCGGCTACCTCGTTAATCGAGGCGGTCATTTCTGTCATGGCTGTTGCTGCCATATCGGCTTCAGCACGTTGTTCTGCCAACGCATGCCTGGTCTTGCTGGCAAGCGTTTGAGCATCCGCTGCACCCTGACTAGTCTGCTCGGCATAATCACCCAAGCGTGTAAGAACGGTTCGAATTCGTGCTGCTTCACTGATTAAAACCATACGCAGCTTGGCTGTAACGCCCTTATCTGTAGTGAATACCTTGGCGGCCAGTTCACTGTCGAAAGCATCCGGCACTTCACCCAGAGCAGCGTTGACACGATTCTGCAAACGCCTTACTGCCATAAGGCCCGCAGCTGGAGCACTAAAAAGCGGAACGATGGCCATCCAAAAGCTTGCTCCCATAGAGCTTATTAGAGCCGCACCGGCAAGGCCTATGGCAATAGGGGCAAAAAGTTGCCCAAGCAATGACCTAAAATGGTCTGCGGATGCTGAGCTGAGCTTGCCTTCGTTGATGCTGTCGTACAGCGCGCTTGCTCTGTTGACGCGCTCAGGGCTCGGTTTCGTTCGAACGGATTCGTACCCGATCAACTTACCGCTTTCAGTGATCGGCGTAACGTAGGCTTCAACCCAGTAGTGATCACCATTTTTACAGCGGTTCTTCACTATACCCATCCAGCACTTTCCGGCCTTGAGGCATTGCCACATGTGCTCATAGACAGAGGGTGGCATGTCGGGGTGCCTGACGATGTTGTGCGGGCTGCCAATCAGTTCTGCCCGAGTAAAGCCACTTATCGCCTCAAACTCATCATTGCAGTAGAGGATTTTTCCCGACGCGTCTGTTGCTGAAATCAGTCGTTGCGACTGATCAAAGCTTCGCTCGCGGCCTGTTAGGGGGAGGTTTTTACGCATTTTTCATAAGCCTTCTTGGTAGTGGCATAATGATATCATTTTCCAGCGAAGCCACTGGCTAGTGCCGGAAGGCGCTGCTGTTCTTCTTTCGGTAATCGGCCGCGTATTGTAAAAAATTAGGCCGTATCCAAGCATTAGCGCAAGCAAAGACGTCGACCCAGAAGTCACAAGGCACACATTCTTAGTGCCAAACTGACCCTGCTACGTAGCGGAATGAATAGCCCCTGTTTCTGTAGACACCTGATGACCGCTATTGGCCGTTCTCTGCCGGTCGTCACTACGGCGTGCGCGGGTCAAGTCGAATGCAAACGCTTGGCCGGCTTGAATGCAATTGACCGGTCAGTGGCTGTGCAAATGGGAGGGCAAATCACTGCAATTTCGCACACTCCGCCAGAACGCAGTGCTGGATTTGCTCTGCGCTCTCAGCGGGACCGATTTGAAGTCGCCCCCCGCGAGCCAATAGACGGATACATTCAAGCGATCCGATTACTGTGCAACGATGCTGCTGCACTGTATTCGGCAGCATTGGCCGGCGAACAGCAAGAAGCCGCCTGACGCCGATTGAGTGAAGATACGGAGCTATTTCCCCGCTTCTTCCGATGACAACTCAGCTTCGTAGCGCTGCACGAATTCAACAAGCCCAATCCCAAGCACCTTACATATGTCTCGCAGTTGCACGAGATCGAGTCTGCGCGATCCTCGCTCAATGTCGCTTGCGAACGACTGGGGTCGCTCTAACGCTTGCGCAAATTGCCCCTGAGTAAGGCCCGCTTCGGTACGGCACTGCTTGATAAGCCGAAACAAGACAAAGTTTTCGACTCGATAAACCGACTTCTCCACACGCTCTCACCCACCTGTTGACAGGCTGCGAATGTATATCTAATATTGGGATATCTGATTTAGGGAAATCAATATATGTCAATCACATCTATTTCTCCATTCATCGCTCTGCACGCCGACCGCTCAGCACTGCTCGACGTAACGGCACGAGTTCTATTGCTGACCGTTTCTCGACTGACCAGCCGTTTCGAAATTGATCTGCCTGAAGTATTACGTCTGTTGGCTGGCACCGACATCCGTATCCGCTTCGATCCAGTCAACGGCAATCCGTGTATCGCATTTGAAGACATTCCAGAATTACTAAGTGCAATTCGTCCGCGAAAAAATGACCGCCACAACAGAAAACACTTGAGCATGATTCTGGAGCACGCCGGGCTCTCCATGAGCATGGAACGTGAAGGACTCCTTTATTTACCAAGAACTCTGAGCGATGCACTACTCACGACCCTTCTTCCTTATCCCAGCTGGGAAATCGAGGATCTGCGGGAAATGACGACGTTCACGCAAAGCCTCGCCGTCTGCTGACTCCACCGCACGACACGTGCTGTGGAGTCAGATACTGATGCGCCACGCACATTTATATTGCACCGCAAGGGTTACCCCAACAGGAGCAAACATGGCACCCGCATCCTCGCCGACGCTGGAAGAAACCCTGGAAGCAATGCTCGAATGGGCAGTTCAAAAGCATCCAGAGCCTGACAGACTGGCATTCAAAGGACATCTAAAAAGTCTGATCGACGACTCAATATGCAGCGAGTCCTTTCATGTACCGCCCGCACTAGCAGAGCACGCGCTTAATGAGGTTTGCTTCATGCTCGCCCTCTGCAGCGGGTCAAAAGCCACAACACCCACGGTCCGCTTTGACACCCTCTGTACTCTTCTAGTGACGACAATCGGATTCGGAATAAAGCGTGCAAGCCAATGTGATGTAGAAGCGGTGATGAGGGCATTTGAACTTGTGCGGCTTAGCGATGGGGCCTGCAGAACCTAACTACACACCGCCTACCGAACCTTTCACTGGCCGGACAATTACTTTGAGTGAACTAAGCGAAATGAATGACCTGCTCTACGGACCAGGAGAGCCGATGTCCGGCAGCGAGATGACGGACGAACAAGCGATGGCTTATGCGCAAAAAACCTTCCCCCGCGGTGATTACTGTCTCGTCCGGCAGTGGCGCTGGATTGACCTCGACGTCAGCGAGCAGCAGCGCGCCGAACTAGCCAAGACAACGCGACTGCCGGCGATAATTTACGCACACGGAGTCGTCTACGACAGTAACCGTAGGTGGGATGTTGGCGATTTCGTCCGTACGTCGCCACTGCACGCCTTCGATAAAGGATTTCATTTTAAAACGCTCAACAGCACCTACCTGCTTCTAGGTGCTGGCGTGCGGAAACACGCTAGTGCGGAAGTTGTAGCTCGTATTTTCTGAATATTCGGCAAGCTAAATAGAATGCGTATTCATCTGCTTTCAGATCTGCACAACGAGCACGACGCATACACACCCCAGGATCACGATGCCGACATCGTGATCCTGGCAGGTGATATCGATGTGAAAGCACGCGGAGTCGAGTGGGCCAAGAAGGCATTCCAATGCCCTGTGCTTTACGTGCTCGGCAATCACGAGTACTACAGCGGCCACATGCCGGGCACGCTGGAGAAAATGCGTAACGCCTGCCTCGCCTCTCATGTGCAGGTGTTGGAGCGTGACGCGGTTGTGATCGGCGGCACCCGATTCTTAGGCGCCACGATGTGGACTGATTTTAGCGCCACAGGCAACAAGCCCCTGGCGTCAATCACTGCGCAAAGCATGATGAATGACTACCGACAGATCAGGGCGGGAGAGCATTACCGTCGGATCAAGACCGGCGACCTTGCTGACGAAGCTTTAAAAACACGGGAATGGCTTCTTAGCAAACTAGCCGAACCGTTCTCAGGCCAAACCGTAGTGATAACGCACCACGCACCGCTTATGCGCTCATTGTCGGAAAGCCCACATGCAGGTGGTCATCTTGATGCCGCGTATGCAAATGAATGGCTTGATCTGATGGACGGAGATCGAGTGGCATTGTGGGTACACGGCCACTCTCATACTCCGGTTGACTATCACGAAGCTGGAACACGGATCGTTTGTAACCCAAGGGGATACCCTGGCGAATGCACAGGCTTCGACCCGCAGCTAATCATCAATCTCTGAGGAGCAACGATGCGCTCAGTGCCTGTACACGGTGAGCAGTTACTGAATGAGGCATTGGCCTGTTGGCGCTGATGGAAAATTGACCCACCCTGCCGATTGAAATTTGACCCAGGGCGGATTGCTGATTTTGTTACCAGCAACTGTGGATAAGTCTACCAGCGCAGCTGCTGTTGCCCCCACTCCTT
>NZ_JBAQLP010000060.1:0-7363 GCF_049301935.1 Pseudomonas sp.
GGCGGCCCGACCCTGCATGCGCGCACCTCGGGCATCCGCTCGATTGCCCAGAGCCGTGTAGTACCGCTGCGCATTGGCGAGCCGGTGAAAGGCGGGCGGCCGTATCTGGTGAGTAACGGCCAGCTGCAGGATTTCCGCGCCATCGTGGTGGATCTGGATTGGGTGCCGGGTAAGCCGGTCACCCTGAGTTTGGCGGCCGCCGAAGCCCTGGGCGTCGGCGAAGGTGTCAGCGTACGCCTGGTTGCGGTTTAAGGAGTTAGCGCATGATCGTTCGTCCCGTCCGCAGCGCCGATCTGCCGGCCCTGTTTCAACTGGCGCGCAGTACCGGCGCTGGCCTGACCACGCTGCCGGCCAATGAGGAGCGCCTGGCGCACCGCGTTGGCTGGGCCGAGAAAACCTTCCGTGGCGAAGCCGCGCGTGCCGATGCCGACTACCTGTTCGTGCTCGAAGACGACAACGGCGAGGTGGTCGGTATCTCGGCCGTCGCCGGCGCCGTTGGCCTGCGCGAGCCCTGGTACAACTACCGGGTTGGTTTGACGGTCAGCGCCTCGCAGGAGCTGAATATCCACCGCCAGGTGCCCACGCTGTTTCTGGCCAACGACCTCACCGGCAACTCCGAGCTGTGCTCGCTGTTTTTGCGCGGCGACCAGCGCAGCGGCCTGAATGGGCGGCTGCTGTCCAAGGCACGCTTTCTGTTTATCGCCGAGTTCCGCGAGCTGTTCGGCGACAAGGTGATTGCCGAGATGCGCGGCATGTCCGATGAGCAGGGCCGTTCGCCGTTCTGGGAAAGCCTCGGTCGGCACTTCTTCAAGATGGAATTCAGCCAGGCCGACTACCTCACCGGCGTGGGCAACAAGGCCTTTATCGCCGAGCTGATGCCCAAGTTTCCGCTCTACACCTGCTTCCTCTCCCCGGAGGCGCGCAACATCATCGGTCGCGTGCACCCGGATACCGAACCAGCGCTGGCCATGCTCAAGGGCGAGGGTTTCAGCTACCAGGGTTATGTCGACATCTTCGACGCCGGCCCGTCCATCGAAGCGCAGACCGCGAAGATCCGTGCGGTGCAGGACAGCCAGGTGCTGATACTGGCCGTCGGTACCCCGGGCGATGACGCGCCGCAGTTCCTGATCCATAACCGCAAGCGTGAGGACTGCCGGATTACCGCAGCGCCGGCGCGCCTGGCCGCCGGCACCCTGGTGGTGGATGCGCAAACCGCCAAGCGCCTGCAGATGGCGGCGGGCGATCAGGTGCGTGCGGTCGCGATTTCTGCCCGCGGTTAACAACTGGGCGCCGCTGTCTCTATTTGCCGATCCGGTGCACACCGGGTCTACACCTTGCTGGGAGTGATAAAACAAGATGAGCACTCATTACATTGCCGGTGCTTGGCAGGCGGGTCAGGGTGAAACCCTGGAATCGCTCAACCCGGTTAGCCAGGACGTTATCTGGCAAGGCTTTGCGGCCAGTGCCACCCAGGTTGACGCCGCCGTGCAGGCCGCCCGCACGGCATTTCCGGCCTGGGCCTCGCGCTCGCTGGATGAGCGCATCGCCGTGCTCGAGCAGTTTGCCGCCACCCTGAAAAGCCATGCCGAGGCCATGGGCCACTGCATTGGCGAGGAAACCGGTAAGCCGCTGTGGGAAACCGCCACCGAAGTCACCAGCATGGTCAACAAGGTTGCCATCTCGGTGCAGAGCTACCGCGAGCGCACCGGTGAGAAGAGCGGCCCGCTGGCCGACGCCACCGCCGTGCTGCGGCACAAGCCGCATGGCGTGGTCGCAGTGTTCGGTCCGTACAACTTCCCCGGTCACCTGCCTAACGGGCATATCGTGCCGGCGCTGCTGGCAGGTAACTGCGTGGTGTTCAAACCCAGCGAGCTGACGCCAAAAGTCGCCGAACTGACGGTCAAGTGCTGGATCGAAGCCGGCTTGCCGGCGGGCGTGCTCAACCTGGTGCAGGGCGCCCGCGATACCGGTGTCGCTCTGGCCGCGCATGACGGTATCGACGGGCTGTTCTTCACTGGCTCCAGCCGTACCGGCAACCTGTTGCACAACCAGTTTGCCGGTCGCCCGGATAAGATCCTTGCCCTGGAAATGGGCGGCAACAACCCGCTGGTGGTCGATCAGGTCGCTGATCTGAATGCGGCGGTGTACACCATTATCCAGTCGGCCTTTATCTCGGCTGGCCAGCGTTGCACCTGTGCGCGCCGCCTGCTGGTGCCGCAAGGTGCGTGGGGCGACAGCCTGCTGGCGCGTCTGGTGGAGGTTGCCGCCAGTATCAAGGTGGGCAGTTTCGACGCCCAGCCTGCGCCCTTTATGGGTTCGGTGATTTCCCTGGCCGCCGCGCAGCACCTGATCAAGGCGCAGCAGCACCTACTGACCCAGGGCGCCAAGGCGTTGCTGGAAATGACCCAGCCGCTGGCCGGCGCCGCCTTGCTCACCCCTGGCATTATCGATGTGACTGAGGTGGCCAAGCGTCCTGATGAAGAGTTCTTCGGCCCGCTGCTGCAGGTGATTCGCTACGCCGATTTCGATGCTGCCATCGTTGAGGCCAACAACACCCAATACGGCCTGGCCGCTGGCCTGCTGTCCGATTCCAAGGCGCGCTACGAGCAGTTCTGGCTGCACAGCCGCGCCGGTATCGTCAACTGGAACAAACAACTGACCGGTGCCGCCAGTACAGCGCCATTCGGCGGTGTGGGTGCCTCCGGCAACCACCGTGCCAGCGCCTATTACGCGGCCGATTATTGCGCCTACCCGGTGGCCTCGCTGGAATCCGACAGCCTGAGCCTGCCTGCCACCCTGACTCCCGGAGTAAGCCTGTGAGCAATTCATTTGAAGTGAACTTTGATGGCTTGGTCGGGCCGACGCACAACTACGGTGGCCTGTCCTACGGCAACGTCGCCTCGCAGAGCAACAGCCAGGCCGCGTCCAGCCCGAAAGAAGCGGCCAAGCAGGGCTTGGCCAAGATGAAGGCCCTGATGGAAATGGGCTTCAAGCAGGGCGTACTGGCCCCGCAGGAACGCCCGAATGTCGCCGTGCTGCGCAGCCTGGGCTTTACCGGCACCGACGCCCAGGTAATCCAGAAAGCCGCGAAAGACGCCATGCCGCTGTTGGTGGCCAGTTGCTCGGCGTCCAGCATGTGGACGGCCAACGCCTGCACCGTCAGCCCGAGTGCCGATACAGCGGATGGTCGCGTGCATTTCACCGCCGCCAACCTCAACTGCAAATTCCACCGCTCGATCGAACACCCGACCACCAGTCGCGTGCTCGGCGCGATGTTCGCCAACGAGCAGCACTTCGCTCACCACGCCGCGTTGCCGGCCGTCGGTCAGTTCGGTGATGAGGGCGCGGCCAACCACACGCGCTTCTGCAAAGATTACGGCGATGCCGGCGTGGAGTTCTTCGTCTTCGGCCGCAGTGCCTTCGACAGCCGCTTCCCGGCGCCGCAGCGCTACCCGGCGCGGCAAACCCTGGAAGCCTCGCAGGCGGTGGCCCGTCTGCATGGCCTGAGTGATGACGGCGTGGTTTACGCCCAGCAGACGCCGGCAGTGATCGATCAGGGCGTGTTCCACAACGACGTGATCGCCGTGGGCAATGGCGAGGTGTTGTTCTATCACCAGGACGCCTTCGAGGGCACCGACAAAGTGCTGGCCGAGCTGAGCGACAAGCTCGCCCGCCGTGGCGGCAACTTCCAGGCCGTGTGCGTGCCGCGTGAGGCGGTGACGGTGGAGGATGCGGTCAAGTCCTACCTGTTCAACAGCCAGCTGCTCAACCGCGCCGAGGGCGGCATGCTGCTGATCGTGCCGGAAGAGTGCCGTAACAACGCCAATGTTTGGCGCTACCTGGAGCAACTGACCAGCGGTAATGGGCCGATCCGCGAGGTCAAGGTGTTCGACCTCAAGCAGAGCATGCAGAACGGCGGTGGCCCGGCGTGCCTGCGCCTGCGCGTGGCGCTTAAGGAGCACGAGCTGGCGGCGGTCAATCAGGGCGTGATCATGACCCCGACCCTGCACGACAGCCTCAACGTCTGGGTCGACAAGCACTACCGTGATCGCCTGAGCGAAAACGACCTGGCTGACCCACAATTGCTCAACGAATGCCGCACGGCCTTGGACGAACTGACGCAGATCCTTAAACTGGGCGCGGTTTATCCCTTCCAATTAGCTTAAGTAGGGTGGATCACGCGTTATCGATCCACCATGACGGGCTTGTGGTGGATGTAAAAACGCCATCCATCCTAGGTCCAACACTGTGGAGATTTTATGAGCGACGCCCTGCAACTGATCCTCGAAGACACTGACGGCACCCAGCTGGAAACCTCCTGCACGCGCTTTGCCGTGATCTGGCAGGGCCAGGAAATCTGGTTCCAGCAGGTTGGTAACAACCAGCTGATGATCGGTGTAGACGTGGAGGAGGGCGCTGCCGAGTACGCCAACCTGCTGCTGCGCCCGCTGGCCACCAATCTGGTCAGCCTGGAGCTGGAGATGGAAGCGGCGGATCTGGCGGACGAAGATAATGATCACGTGCATGGTCCTGACTGCAACCATTAAGAGCGCATTTACGCTCTGAGGAGACGCCTATGCTTGCCCTCGGCAAACTGCTCGAACTGACCCTGGCCGGCCACGAACCGGCAGCGAAGATTCAGCTGACCCCCGAAGGCACGCGTTTGCGTTGGCTGGCCGAAGGCGCGTTGGAAGTCACGCCGCCAGTGGCCAGTGATAATGGTCTGGACCTGCTGCTGTCAGCCGGCATCCATGGCAATGAAACCGCGCCGATTGAATTGCTCGACCGCCTGTTGCAGGGCATTGCCCGCAACCAGCTCAAGCCCCGCGCGCGCATTCTCTTTCTGTTCGGTAACCCCGCCGCCATGCGCAGTGGCGAGCGCTATATCGAGCAGGACATCAACCGCCTGTTCAACGGCCGCCACGATCAGCACACCGGTCCCGAGGCGCTGCGTGCCTGCGATCTGGAACATCTGGCGGCCACCTTCTTCAGCAAGCCGGGTCGCACCCGCCTGCATTACGACCTGCACACCGCGATTCGCGCATCGAAGATCGAGCAGTTCGCTCTCTACCCGTTTCAGGAAGGCCGTCCGCGCAGCCAGCGTGAACTGGCGCGTTTGAGTGCTGCCGGCATCGAAGCGGTGCTGCTGCACAACAAGAGCTCGATCACCTTTAGCGCCTATACCTACACCCAGCTTGGGGCCGAAGCCTTCACCCTGGAGCTGGGCAAGGCGCGGCCGTTCGGGCAGAACGAGCTGGTCAATCTGGATCTGCTCGAACTGCATCTGCAGGCGCTGATCGAAGGCCGCGAGCCCGAAGGTGCCCGCGATGATCTGGGCCAGCTCAAGCTGTTTGCCGTGGCCCGCGAAGTGATCAAGCACAGCGACGCCTTCAAGCTGAACCTGCCGGCGGATATCGAGAATTTCAGCGAGCTGCCGCTTGGCTACCTGCTGGCCGAGGACCTGGCCGGCACCCGCTGGGTGGTGAATGAGCCGGGCGCGCGGATTATCTTCCCCAATCCCAAGGTCAAGAACGGCCTGCGTGCCGGCATCTTGATAGTTCCCGCCGAAGACGTGGAATTAGCCTGAACTCGTACTGCTGAGGCGCAATCTGTCCTGCGCGTTCTCACCCAATCTGTACCTTGTTTGCCTGATGGTCGCGCTTTAGCATCGGGCTTTAGCCCTGTCTAAGGACTTCCCGCCATGCCCGTTATCGACCTGCGCAGCGACACCGTCACCCAGCCGACTTCAGGTATGCGCGAGGCCATGCAGGTCGCCGAGCTGGGCGATGACGTGTATGGCGAAGACCCTACGGTTAATCGTCTGGAGCAGTTTCTGGCTGGCGAGCTGGGTTTTGCGGCTGCGTTGTTCGTGCCCACCGGCACCATGAGCAATCTGCTCGGGCTGATGGCCCATTGCGCACGGGGCGACGAATATATCGTCGGCCAGCAGGCGCATACCTATAAATACGAAGGCGGCGGTGCGGCGGTGCTCGGTTCGATCCAGCCACAGCCGATCGATGGCGAAGCCGATGGTTCGCTGGACCTGGCCAAGGTCGAAGCGGCGATCAAACAGGATGACTTCCACTTCGCCCGCACCCGCCTGCTGGCGCTGGAAAACACCATGCAGGGCAAGGTGCTGCCGCAGGCGTATCTGCAGGCCGCGCGTGAGCTGTGCACGCGGCGCGGCCTGGCCCTGCACCTGGACGGCGCGCGTTTGTACAACGCGGCGGTCAAGCTGGACGTGCCGGCGCGGCAGATTACTCAGTATTTCGATTCGGTGTCGGTGTGCCTGTCCAAGGGCCTTGGTGCGCCGATTGGCTCGGTGTTGTGCGGCTCAGTCGAATTGATCGGCAGGGCGCGACGGCTGCGCAAGATGGTCGGCGGCGGCATGCGTCAGGCCGGCATGCTCGCCGCGGCTGGCTTGTATGCCTTGCAGCATCAGGTGGCGCGCCTGGCCGAGGATCACGCCAACGCCGAGCGCCTGGCCGCCGGCTTGCGCGAGCTGGGTTATGCGGTGGAGCCGGTGCAGACCAATATGGTCTACGCCCAGGTCGGCGAGCGGGTCGGCGCGCTGAAAGCCTTCTGCGCTGAGCGCGGGATCAAGCTCACCGCCGCGCCGCGGTTGCGCATGGTTACTCACTTGGATATTGCCGCTGAGGATATCGATCAGGTGGTCGCAGCCTTCGCCGAATTTCGCCGGAATTGATTGTCTTGGGGCGATGAATAGTTCGTAGGATGGGTTAGCCGCCAACAGGGTATCCAGGTAGCCATCCATTTATGTGCGGCGTAACCCATCATTGCTCAACCCGCCGGCGCAGCGTCTCATCAGTTCCATGGCGATGCTGCTTTCCTTGGCCGCTTCGCAATGCCGGCCGTCCCCCCCCCAGCCCCTCTCCCGAGGGCGAGGGGTGGATATATGGATCTAGGGCGGACATGGCGGAGCCTTGTCCGCCATCGGTTTTCTCGTAGCACAGCTGCTATAGCCGCTATCTATTGATAAACACGCTGTACCGATGCTAAAGGCCCGATATAATGCGGCCCTTTGCCGGCTTTGTCGTGGCCGCTGGTTTTTGGAAGATTCCTATGAAAAGCGCAGAAATCCGTGAAGCCTTCCTTAGCTTCTTCGAACAGAAGGGACACACCCGTGTTGCCTCCAGCTCCCTGATTCCGGGCAATGATCCGACCCTGCTGTTCACCAATGCGGGGATGAACCAGTTCAAGGATTGCTTCCTCGGCCTGGAAAAGCGCGCCTACACCCGCGCCGCCACCAGCCAGAAGTGCGTGCGTGCCGGCGGCAAGCACAACGACCTGGAAAACGTCGGTTACACCGCACGTCACCACACCTTCTTCGAAATGCTCGGCA
>NZ_JBAQLP010000061.1:0-1685 GCF_049301935.1 Pseudomonas sp.
TCGCAGCTAACTCACTCCTAAGCGCAGCCGCCGCAACAAAAAAACGCCAAGGGCTCCCACCCTTGGCGTTTTTTTATGAGCGGCACTGTATCCGTCTACAGCTCCTTGCTTGGCATAAAAGCGGCTAGCGTTTAACCGAGCTGCAGGGCTTTTCGCGCTCATAACTGAATCGTATGACAATCACCTGACCAAAGAGTCAAATATTTGTTGACCCTAAAGTCAGAAAACTCTAGATTCGCCTCATGCCAAGCCGTGTGGAAACGCTGCGCCATCGTGCTCAGTCGTTTCAGCAGAGCCTGATACGAGAACAATAAAGTGCCTGGAGGTCGTCCTTGATCCAGTTTTTACTCAACCGGGAGCTGCGTACTGAGCATGCCCTGGACCCAAACATCACCGTGCTCAATTATCTGCGTGAGCATGTCGGCAAGTCCGGAACCAAAGAAGGCTGCGCTTCAGGCGACTGCGGTGCCTGCACCGTGGTGGTCGGTGAGCTGGATGGCGAGCGCGTGCGGTATCGCACCCTCAACTCCTGCCTGACCTTCGTCTCCTCCTTGCACGGCAAACAGCTGATCACGGTTGAAGACCTCAAGCACCAGGGCAGGCTGCACAGCGTGCAGCAAGCCATGGTCGACTGCCACGGCTCGCAGTGCGGCTTCTGCACCCCTGGGTTTGTCATGTCGCTGTTCGCCCTGCAGAAAAACAGCAGCGGTTTCGACAAGGCCGACACCATGGAAGCCCTGGCCGGCAACCTGTGCCGCTGCACCGGCTACCGTCCAATTATCGATGCAGCCGAACAAGCCTGCTGCCAGAAGCAGCCGGATCAGTTCGATGCCTTTGAGCCCGAAACCGTCGCGCAATTGAAAGCCATCGCCCCGCAGGACACCGCCGAGCTCAATAGCGGCGACAAACGCTGCCTGCTGCCGCTGACCGTCGCCGATCTGGCCGATCTCTACGCCGCCAATCCGGAGGCGCGCCTGCTGGCTGGTGGCACCGACCTGGCCCTAGAAGTCACCCAGTTCCACCGCGAGCTGCCGGTGATGATCTATGTCGGTCATATCGAAGCGATGAAGCGCGTGGAAGTCACCGCCGAGCGCATCGAAATCGGTGCCGCCACCGCGCTGTCCGATTGCTACGCCGCGCTGGCCCAGGACTACCCGGACTTCGGCGAGCTGCTGCACCGTTTCGCCTCCTTGCAGATCCGCAACCAGGGCACCCTGGGTGGCAACATTGGCAACGCCTCGCCGATTGGCGACGCCCCGCCGCTGCTGATCGCCCTCGGCGCGCAGATTGTCCTGCGTAAGGGCAGCGAGAGCCGCACGCTGCCGATCGAAGACTACTTCCTCGACTACAAGGTGACTGCGCGCCAGGAAGCCGAATTTATCGAGAAGATCATCGTGCCGCGCCACCAGGCCAGCCAGGCGTTCCGCGCCTACAAGGTGTCCAAGCGCCTCGACGATGACATCTCCGCCGTCTGCGCCGCCTTCAACCTGGTGGTCGAAGATGGCGTGGTGCAAAACGCGCGCATCGCCTTTGGTGGCATGGCCGCCATCCCGAAACGCGCCGCCGCCTGTGAAGCCGCGCTGCAAGGCTCGGCCTGGTACCCGGGTGTGATCGAACGCGCCTGTGCCGCGCTGGCCGAGGATTTCACCCCGCTCAGCGACTTCCGCGCCAGCAAGGAATACCGC
>NZ_JBAQLP010000062.1:0-125242 GCF_049301935.1 Pseudomonas sp.
ACCATGGTGTGCAGCTCGTCGATAAACAGGATGATCCGCCCTTCCTGCTTGCTCAGCTCATTGAGCACCGCCTTCAGGCGCTCCTCGAACTCGCCGCGGAACTTGGCCCCGGCAATCAGCGCACCCATATCCAGGGAGAGCAGGCGCTTGTCCTTGAGGCCATCCGGCACTTCGCCATTGACGATACGCTGGGCCAGGCCTTCGGCAATCGCCGTTTTACCCACACCGGGCTCACCGATCAGCACCGGGTTGTTCTTGGTGCGGCGCTGCAACACCTGGATGGTGCGGCGGATTTCATCATCGCGGCCGATCACCGGGTCGAGCTTGCCCTCTTCGGCACGCTTGGTCAGGTCGACGGTGTATTTATCCAGGGCCTGGCGGTTTTCCTCGACATTCGGGTCATTTACCGCATCGCCGCCGCGCAGGTTGCTCACGGCGTTTTCCAGCGCCTTGCGGCTGACGCCCTGACCCAGCAGCAGTTTGCCCAGCTTGGTGTGCTCATCCATCGCGGCCAGCAGCACCAGCTCGCTGGAGATAAATTGGTCGCCCTTCTGCTGCGACAGGCGGTCGGCCTGATTGAGCAGGCGCGCCAGATCCTGCGACAGGTTGACGTCGCCGGACGGATTCTGGATTTTACCCAGCTGATCCAGCTCCTTGCCCAGGGCCAGGCGCAGGCTATTCACATCAAAACCGACCTGCATCAGCAGCGGCTTGATCGAGCCGCCTTGCTGTTCGAGCAAGGCCTGCATCAGGTGCAGCGGTTCAATGGCCGCATGGTCAAGACCAACGGCCAGGGACTGCGCATCGGACAGCGCGAGTTGCAACTTGCTGGTTAAACGATCAATACGCATAAACAATCAACCCTCGTAGTGGTGGCAGGCCGGCGCACTGAATCGCGCCCAAACAGAAAGCCTGCGAGATGAAGAGTAGATGAGGACGATTGTGCGGGTTTCAAGCCGCGCGGCGTTGACCTGGGTCACTTACCGCCACAGTGCCGCAGAGGCGGCACCTGAGGATCAGTCGCCCAGCCAGATCAGGCTGGCAAAACGTCCGGTTTGCGCCGAGCGGCGGTAGGAAAAGAAACGCGGATCGTTGAAGGTGCAGAAATCGCCGCCGTACACCGCCTCGATGCCACGGGCGGCCAGGCGAATACGCGCCAGCTGGTAGATATCGGCGATAAACTTGCCCGGATTGACGCTGGGCTGAAATGCCGCTGCCGCGTGCGCATGCTGGGCAACAAAGGCCTCACGCACCTCCGCACCGACCTCGAAGGCCTGCGGCCCAATGGCCGGCCCCAGCCAGACCAGCACCTGATCCGCCGGCACCGCCAACTGATCCAGAGTGGCTTCCAGCACCCCGGCAGCCAGGCCGCGCCAGCCGGCATGCGCCGCCGCCACACGGCTGCCGGCACGGTCACAGAACAATGCCGGCAGGCAGTCGGCGGTCATCACCGTGCAGGCGATGCCAGGCTTGCTGGTCCAACTGGCGTCGGCTTCACGCACCGCCGCAGGATTGGCCTCAACCACCGCAACGCCATGCACCTGCTGCAACCAGGCCGGCTTGCAGCCGAGCAGACTGACCAGCCGCTGACGGTTTTTCAGCACCGCCTGCGGGTCATCGCCGACATGCTCGCCCAGGTTGCAACTGTCGTAAGGCGCAAGGCTCACGCCGCCTGAACGAGTAGTAACGCAGGTTTTCACTCGTGCCGGTGCGGGCCATTGCGGCGTTAGCCAGTCGTGCATCCTGTCACCCAATTCCCTGTTACCCACTCGTGCTTTTATTAGCCGACAAAGGCTTCACGGTCCTGACGCAGCAGCGTCAGCAACCAGACGAAATCATCCGGCAATGGCGACTGCCATTTCATCCGTTCACCGGTGATCGGATGGTCCAACTCCAGGAAGCGCGCATGCAGGGCCTGGCGCGGGAACTCCTTGAGGGTCTGCACCATGCTTGGATTGGCGGCCGGCGGAATGCGGAAACGCCCGCCGTAGACCGGGTCGCCCACCAGCGGATAACCGATATGACTCATATGTACGCGAATCTGGTGGGTGCGGCCGGTTTCCAGTTTGACCCGCGCGTGGGTATGCGAGCGATAACGCTCCAGCACCCGGTAATGGCTGACCGCCGGCTTGCCACCATCACTGACCGCCATGCGTTGGCGCTGCGAGGAACTACGGCCGATCGGCGCATTGATCTTGCCGCCGGAGGTAATCACGCCAATTACGATGCACTCGTAAATGCGGCTGACCGAGCGTTTCTGCAGCTGGTCGACCAGACGGGTCTGCGCTTCGATGGTCTTGGCCACCACCATCAAACCGGTGGTGTCCTTGTCCAGGCGATGGACGATGCCGGCACGCGGCACGTTGATAATGTCCGGCACGTGGTGCAACAAGGCGTTGAGCAAGGTGCCATCGGCATGCCCGGCAGCCGGGTGCACGACCAGCCCAGCCGGCTTGTCGATCACCAGAATCTGCTCGTCTTCGTAGACGATGTTCAGCGCGATGTCCTGGGCAATCCATTCGCCCTGGGCTTCCTGCTCGGCGTTCAGCGCCAGCAATGCACCACCGTGAACGATGTCGCGCGGGCGCAACACCTCACCATCGACGGTCAGCAGACCCTCTTTGATCCAGGCAGACAGACGCGAACGCGAGTGCTCGGCGAACAGGAGTGCGGCGACTTGATCGAGGCGTTGACCGCCCATTTCATAGGGCACCTCGGCGTTCAGTTGAATGATCTGCTTATTAATAGAGGACATGCTCGGCAACAGAGGGGGCATAGCTTTTGGTTTCGGCTACACGCTTGTGGTTAAATACGGCGTCTTTGCCCCAGGGGTACCGGGGGCGCTCATCATAACAGGACGGCTTTGCTCAAGACAGCCGCCGTCACAGGGACGCAAGCCGCCATGCAAGTGAAACACCTGCTGCTGATCGCAATCCTCGCCCTCACTGCCGCCTGCTCATCGAAACCAGTGGTCGACGAAAATCTGAGCGAGACCGAACTCTACCAGCAGGCACAGGCCGATCTGGACAACAAGAGTTACACAGCTGCCGTGGCCAAGCTCAAGGCACTGGAGTCGCGCTACCCGTTCGGCCGCTATGCCGAGCAGGCGCAGCTGGAGCTGATCTACGCCTACTACAAGAACGTTGAGCCGGAAGCCGCCAAATCCGCAGCCGACCGCTTTATCCGCCTGCACCCGCAGCACGCCAACGTTGACTACGCCTACTACCTCAAAGGCCTGGCCTCGTTTGACCAGGATCGCGGCCTGATCGCCCGCTTCGTCCCGCTGGACATGACCAAGCGCGACCCAGGTGCCGCCCGCGACTCCTACAACGAGTTCGCCCAGCTCACCAGCCGCTACCCGACCAGCCGCTACGCACCCGACGCCAAGCAGCGCATGATCTACCTGCGCAACCTGCTGGCGGCCTACGAGATCCACGTGGCGCACTACTACCTGACCCGCAACGCCTACGTGGCAGCCGCCAACCGTGGTCGTTACGTGGTGGAAAACTTCCAGGAAACCCCAGCCGTCGGCGACGGCCTGGCGGTCATGACCGAAGCCTACCAGCGCCTGACCCTGGATGACCTGGCCGCCACCAGCCTGGAAACCCTCAAGCTCAACTACCCGGATCACCCAAGCCTGGTCGACGGTCAGTTCGTGCCGCGCGAAGAAGAAGCCGACAGCCGCTCCTGGATGGCCAAGGCCACCCTGGGCCTGATCGAAACCGACACACCCCTGCCGCCGGGCGAAACCCGCGCCAGCCAGGACGTGATTCGTCAGTACGAAGACGCCGAACAGCAGATTCCGGACGAGCTCAAAGCCGGCGCGAGCGAAGAGCAGCCGAGCCGCTCCTGGTTCAGCTACCTGACCTTTGGCCTGTTCGACTAAACCGCCCACACCCAGCGCAGACGCTAGCTTTGGCGTTTAGCGCAGTGCAAAGAAAATCCGATGCCTGTTTCAGGCATCGGATTTTTTATGCGCCGCTCCCCAGGCATCGTTGAGCACATGGACATCAGGCTGCCGAGCAGTAGCGACGCCCCCTGGCATGGTGCATGGGGGCGTCCACGCGCAGGAGAGTCGGGGCACTTGCGGCTGCTTTTATTGTTCTGCCGGTGCGCTCAATCACGGCAGGCCAAGCGCTTTAAGGCATACTCAATGACGCCCCTCCAGCCTGGATGTTCTGCATGCGACGCCTCATTCTCCTGGCTCCACTGAGCCTCGCCCTGCTGCTGCTCGCCTGTGGCGATGGCGAACCCCTGCTGCCAGCGGATGCCGTATTACCCGATGGCGGACGCTACCGTGGCGAGGTGATCGACGGTCTGCTGCAAGGCCCTGGCCGCCTGGATTACAGCGACGGCAGCTATTACCAGGGACAATTCAAGGACGGCCAGTTCAGCGGCCCCGGTGAATGGCGCAGCAAGCATGGCGAGTTCTATGCCGGTGAATTTCAGAACGGCGACTTCCACGGCCAGGGCAGCCTCACCTACAGCGACGGCAGCCGTTACCAGGGCGGCTTTGCCAATGGCATGCCCAGCGGCGAAGGCCATCTGAAAAGCCGCCAGTTGGAATACCGCGGCGAATTCAGCAAGGGCCAGTACAGCGGCCTGGGCAAACTGCAGTGGAGCAATGGGGCCAGCTTCCAGGGCCAATTCAAACAAGGCGAACCTGAAGGCCAGGGCGTGCTCAGCGACGCCGAAGGCAATGTGTACACCGGCACCTTCGATAACCGCCAGCTCAATGGCCAGGGCAGTTTCAAGAGCCAGGGCGGCGACCTCTACAGCGGCCAGTTCCGCGACAACCAGTTCCACGGCAAGGGCCGTTATCAGAACGCCGATGGCGAAGTCTGGAGCGGGCGCTTCGTCAACGGCAGCCTGACCGGCACAGGCGAATTCAAGGGCAGCGACGGCAGCCATTACACCGGCCAGTTCCGCGACTGGCGCTACCACGGCGAAGGTCGCCTGAGCCTGAGCGACGGCAGCCTCTATCAAGGCCACTTTGCCTACGGTAAATACCAGGGCAGTGGCAGCCTGACCCTGAGCGACGGCAGCCAGCAAAGCGGCACCTGGCAGAACGGCCGGCTGATTCGTGACGCCCAGGGCAAGGCCATACCCGACGCCCTGGCCACCGGCCTGCTGGAACAAGGCCGGCTGCTGGATGCCGCCCTCGGCAAATTGCCCGCCTCGACTCCGGCTATCGAGCTGTATGCCCTGACGCTGGCCGGCGACGGCAAGCAGAGTGTGTTTATGCGCGAGGCCGATTATGTCGGCAATCTGCTGCAGGAGCGTTTCGCCGCCCGCGGCCTGATCACCCTGGTCAACCACCGCAACCACCTGGCAGATCGGCCACTGGCCACCAGCGTCAGCCTGGGCCGCAGCGTTCAGGCTTTGGCCGAACGCAGCGGCGAGGAAGACCTGATCTTTATCTACCTGACCAGCCACGGCTCGGCCCAGCATGAGCTGAACCTCGACCAGCCGCGCCTGCAACTCAACGACCTGCCTGCCAGCGAGCTGGCGGCGCTGCTCGAACCGCTGAAGGAGCGGCACAAGGTACTGGTGATTTCGGCCTGCTACTCCGGCGGCTTTATCCCCAAACTGCAGGACGACAAGACCCTGGTGATCACCGCCGCACGGGCCGACCGGGTGTCCTTCGGCTGCTCAGAAGAAAACGACTTCACCTACTTCGGCCGCGCCCTGTTTGCCGAGGCCCTGCAACAGACCGACGACCTGCAGCGCGCCTTCACCCTGGCCCAGGCCAGCGTTGCCGAACGCGAAAAAGCCGATGGTTTCGAGCCTTCCGAGCCGCAAATCTGGCCCGCCAAAGCGGTGCTCGCGCAGTGGCGCAAGTTGCGCGAGCAGCAGGCCGAGCGCGCCCTTAACACGGCCCTCGACGTGCAAACCTCAGTCACCCCATAACAGCCATGCGTATGTCCAACAGCCTGATAAGCTGATTGATATCAGCGGAGAATTCCACACTATGTATTTGACACCCCAGCACATCCTTCTCGCAGGTGCCACCGGACTGACCGGCGAACACCTGCTGGACCGCCTGCTGAACGAGCCCACGGTCGCCCGCGTGCTGGCCCCCAGCCGCCGGCCGCTGGCGGCGCACCCACACCTGGAAAATCCCCAGGGCGAATTACTCGACCTGCTGCCGCAACTGGCCGGCAAGGTCGATACCGCCTTCTGCTGCCTGGGCAGCACGATCAAACAGGCCGGCTCGCCGGCGGCCTTTCGCGCGGTCGACCATGACCTGGTGATCGCCTTCGCCGAACGCGCCCGCGCCCTCGGCGCAGGCCACCTGCTGGTGATCAGCGCCCTTGGCGCGGACGCCAACTCCAAGGTGTTCTACAACAAGGTCAAAGGCGAAATGGAACAGACCCTGCGTGCGCAGGAGTGGCCGCAATTGACCATCGCCCGCCCGTCACTGCTGCTCGGCGCACGCCAGGAATTTCGCCTCGGCGAGCGTCTGGCCGCGCCCTTTATGCGCTGGCTGCCAGGCAAATACCGCGGCATCGAAGCCACCGTGCTGGCCCGTGCGCTATGGCGCCTGGCGCTGGAAGAGGACGTCGGCACCCGCGTGATCGAATCAGACCAACTGCGCCGTCTCGGCCGCTAACAGAAGAATGAGTCTATGAGCAGCACCCCGCACGACCTGATCAGCGCCCTCAGCCGCGCCGACATGCTGGAGATCGACGACCTGCATGCCTGGCAATTCCACCTTGATAGCGAACAACTGGCCCAGCACCAGGCCGGCAACCCGCCTACTGGCGACGCGCCGCTGCTAAGCATCGAGTGCATGGATGGCCGCGCCCTGCGCAAATGGCACTTCAGCCTGGCGCAGGTGATCGCCGCGCGCTTCGACGGCGAAGCCGACGCCTGGGCCATCAGCGGCACGGCCGGGCCGCACCTGATCAAGTGCTTTGCCGCCGTCAGCGGCGACAACAGCGAGCTGCCGGATGACGCCAGCAACGACGCCGAATAGCAGAGTACTCGAGGCAATCCTGTGGGCCTGTATGACCGCTACCTGCTGCCGCACCTGATCGACTTCGCCTGCGGCATGGGCGAGGTGATGAAGGCCCGCTCGCAACTGGTGCCCCAGGCCCATGGTCGGGTGCTGGAAATCGGCATTGGTAGCGGCCTTAACCTGGCCTTCTACGATACCGAAAAAGTCAGCGTGATTATCGGCGTCGACCCCAGCGCCGCTATGCAGAAGCTGGCCAAGCAGCGCGCCGCCGCCATCTGCATTCCAGTGCAGATGATTGCCCTCGAACTGGGGCAGATCCAGGCCGCCGACGCCAGCTTCGACTGCATCGTCTGCACCTTTACCCTGTGCACCATCCCCGATGCCGTGACCGCGCTGCAAGACATGCGCCGCGTGCTCAAGCCTGGCGGCCGTCTGCTGTTCTGCGAGCATGGCAGGGCTCCCGAGCTGCCCGTGCTGCGCTGGCAGAACCGCCTGACGCCAGTGTGGAAGCCACTCGCCGGGGGCTGCCACCTTAATCGCGACATTCCAGCGCTGATCACTGCCGGCGGCTTTCAGATTGGCGAGCTAAGCAATCGCTACCTCAAGGGCCCAAAACCCATGACCTATATCTACCAAGGCTGGGCTGATTAGCCCGCATAAATAGCCAATTGCCATTAGCGGTCAGCACCGGCACCCTATCCTGACTATTGTTAGGCCATGGATTCTCGTATGAATATCGGCCACCGCATGAAGCGTCTGTCATTTCGCCCTTGCGCCACTGTTCTGCTATTGGCCGTAAGCCTTATGGCGGCATCGCTGAGCAGCGCGCAAGCACGTCAGGTGAGCGTGGGAGTGTACGCCAACGAGCCGAAAATTCTCCTCGGCCAGGACGGCAAGCTCTCCGGCATCCTCGGCGAACTGCTGAATGAAATCGCCAACCAGGAGGACTGGCAACTGCGTCCCAGGCCGTGCGAGTGGCAAGAGTGCCTGGAGCTGGCGCAGAAGGGTGAAATCGACCTGCTGCCAGACGTGGCCTACAACGACAGCCGCGCCCAGGTACTCGACTTCCACAAGACCCCTTCGCTGATCAGCTGGTCGCAGATTTACAGCAGCGAAGACCTGCAACTCAAATCGATACTCGACCTCAAAGACCTGCGCATTGCCGTGTTACAGGGCTCGGTGCAGGAGGAATACCTGCGCGGGCTGCTCGAAAGCTTTGGCCTGAAAGCCCAGCTGCTCGGCGTAGCCAGCCTGCCCCAAGGCTTCGAACAGGTGGCGGCCGGGCAGGCTGACGCGGTAGTGGCCAACCAGCGCTTTGGCGACTTCCATGCGCCGAGCTATCAACTACAGAGCTCCTCGATCATCTTTCAGCCGGCGCAGTTGTTTTACGCCACACGCAAGGGGCAAAACGCCGATCTGCTGGCTGCCATCGATCAGCACCTGTCGGACTGGCAGGACTCGCCCTCCTCGATCTATTACCAGAGCCTGCAACGCTGGGGCGGTGAACGGCCACGCTTGCTGATTCCCAGCGGCGTCTGGTGGGGCCTGAGCACCCTCGCGCTGCTGCTGGTCGCCGCCCTCGCAGGGGCGTTGCTGTTGCGCCGCCAGGTACGGGAGAAAACCCGTCACCTGCTGGCTAGCGAACAGCGTCTGAACACCATTCTCGACAGCGTCGAAGCCTGCATCTACATCAAAGACACCCAGCTGCGTTACCAGTACGCCAACCGCAAGGTCTGCGAGCTGTTCGGCCAGAGCCTGGAGCAGGTGATCGGCAAGACCGATGAACAGTTCTTCGATATGGATACCGCCATCAATCTGTACGAGAACGACCGCCGCGTACTCAAGCTCGGTGAGCGAGTGGAAGCCGAAGAGACCAATCTCAGCCTGAGTGACGGCAGCGTGCACGCCTATCTGTCGGTCAAGCTGCCACTGCGCAATGCCCAGGGCCAGATCTATGCCCTGTGCGGCATTTCCACCGACATCAGCGAGCACAAGAAGAACCTGGAGAAGATCAACCAGCTGGCCTTCTATGACCCGCTCACCCGCCTACCCAACCGTCGCCTGCTGCTTGATCGCCTGCAACAGGCCCTGGCCAAGCATGCGCGCGGCCTGCAACAGGGCGCACTGTTATTTATCGACCTGGATAACTTCAAGGACCTCAACGACACCCTCGGCCACGATATGGGCGACCAGTTGCTGCAGCAGGTGGCCGAACGCCTGAGCAGCCATGTGCGCGCCCAGGACACCCTGGCCCGCCTCGGTGGCGATGAGTTTGTGCTGATGCTCGAAGGCCTGAGCCTGCAGTCCGCGCAGGCGCTGAGCCAGGTCGAGCATGTCGGCAACAAGGTAATCGCCGCGCTCGCAGCCCCCTACAACCTGCATGGGCGCAGCCATATCAGCACCGCCAGCATCGGCATTGCACTGTTCCCCAGCGCGCACAGCACGGTCGATGAAGTGCTCAAGCGCGCCGACATGGCCATGTACCAGGCCAAGGCCACCGGCCGCAACGCCATGCGGTTTTTCGACCCGCAGATGCAGGCCGACGTCAGCGCCCGCGCCAGCCTGGAAAGCGACCTGCGCCACAGCCTCGGCGAGCGCCACTTTATTCTGCACTACCAACCGCAGGTGGACGCCCAGGGCCGACTGGTCGGTGCCGAAGCCTTGGTGCGCTGGCGACACCCCACCCGCGGGCTGGTGCCGCCGGGCGAATTTATTCCGCTGGCGGAAAGCACCGGGCTGATTCTGTCGCTGGGCCGCTGGATTCTCTACAGCGCCTGCCAGCAACTGGTGGCCTGGGCCGCCCACCCGCACCTGGCGCAGCTGACCCTGGCAGTCAACGTCAGCGCCAAGCAGTTCCACCATCCTGATTTTGTCGAAGACGTCTTCGCCGCACTCGCCGAAAGCGGCGCCAATCCGCAGCGCCTGGAACTGGAACTGACCGAAAGCCAGCTGGTGGAAGACGTGGAAACTCTGATCGGCAAGATGAGCCAGCTGAAAGCGCGCGGCGTGCACCTGGCGCTGGACGATTTCGGTGCCGGCTACTCCTCGCTCAACTACCTCAAGCGCCTGCCGCTGAACCAGCTGAAGATCGACCAATCCTTTGTCCGCGACCTGCTCGACCACCCCAGCGATGCCGCCATCGTGCGCACCATCCTGGCGCTGGGGGGTTACCTCAACCTGGCCGTGACGGCCGAAGGGGTGGAAACCCAGGAACAGTTCAATGCCCTGCAACGCATGGGTTGCCGGCGCTTTCAGGGCTACCTGTTTGCCAAACCAGGGCCGGCGCAGACCCTTGAGGACTGGCCATTGGCCGCTAGCTGGCAGGATAAAAAGGCCGGCATTCCGGACGCCTGACGCCCGTTACAAGCCGCCACTGATGCCCAGGTTAAGGCCGATGGCGGTGGCCAGGGACAGTGGCAGCAACAGGGTATCGAGCAACGCACTGACCGGCAGGTCGGCGGCCGGGTAAGCCGGGGCCTCGGCGCCGAAGCGCTGAGTGGCGCAGCAACCGCCCTGCAGCGCATACAGGTTCAGCCGCGTGCCGGCATACACCACCGGCGCGTCAGGCTTGGCGGCATCCAGAGTACGCACCGTGGCGCAGCCGCTCAGGGTCAGGCTCAGCAGCAACAAGCCGGCCGCGCGGGCCACCGGCTTATTCATCCGGAGTGATCTGATGGTGTTCGCCCCAGCGCGGCAGCATGTCCTGAGGGATATTCAGGCAGTTGAGAATGCGTGCCACGACGAAGTCGATCAGGTCATCGATGGTCTGCGGCTGGTGATAGAAGCCCGGCGCGGCCGGCAAGATAGTCGCTCCAAGATTCGACAGCTTGAGCATGTTCTCCAGATGGATGCTGGAAAACGGCGCTTCACGCGGCACCAGAATCAGCTGACGACGCTCTTTCAGCGCCACATCGGCAGCGCGCTCGATCAGGTTATTGCAGGCCCCGGTGGCAATCGCTGACAGGGTGCCGGTGCTGCACGGCACCACCACCATCGCCGAGGGCGCGCCGGAACCCGAGGCCACCGGGGCCATCCAGTCTTCCTTGCCATATACGCGAATCTGCCCAGGCGCGGCGCCGGTGTACTCGTTCAAGAACGCCTGCATGGCCTGGGGTTTATTCGGCAGACTGACATCAGTTTCGGTGGCCATCACCAGTTGCGCGGCCTTGGAAATCAGAAAGTGCACCTCGCGTTCTTCCTGCACCAGGCAGTCGAGCAGGCGTAGGCCGTACTGAGCACCGGAAGCGCCTGTCATGGCCAGGGTAATGCGTTCGGGACCGTTCATGCGAACTCCGTGGAATGAGTGAAACCGTCGGTCATAGGATGGGTTGAGCGAAGCGATACCCATCACCCTAGACTCGCTGGGTATCGGCGCTGCGCGCCTCAACCCATCCTACAACCTAGCTGGCCAGGGCCACCGCCAGCTTGCCATGCAGGCCGCCAAAACCGCCGTTGCTCATCACCACCACCTGGGTGCCGGGCGCTGCTTCAGCCTTGACCCCGGCAATGATCGCTTCCAGGGAATCACACACCTGGGTCGCCACGGTCGAGCGGGCCACGGTGCCGGCCAGGTCCCAGCCCAGATTCGGCGGCGCGTACCAGTACACCGAGTCGGCCTGTACCACGGATTCGGGCAGACCATCGCGGTGCGCGCCGAGCTTCATCGAGTTGGAGCGCGGCTCGACGATGGCGATCAGTTTGGCCGTGCCGATGCGCTTGCGCAGGCCGTCCAGGGTGGTGGCAATCGCGGTCGGGTGGTGAGCGAAGTCATCGAAGATGGTCACGCCATTCACTTCGGCGACCTTCTCCATACGCCGCTTGGCGTTGATAAAGCCGCACAGCGCGGCAATGCCCAGCTCCGGCACCACGCCAACATGCCGCGCCGCCGCCAGCACCGCCAGGGCGTTGGCCACGTTATGCTGACCGGTCAGTTGCCAGTCCACAGTGCCAGCAACCTTGCCCTCGAAACTTACCTCGAAGCGCGAGCCATCCTCGCTAAGCAACCGCGCCTGCCACTGGCCGCCCTCTCCCGTAGTCTGCACCGGGGTCCAGCAGCCCATCTCGATCACCCGCTTAAGCGCAGGCTCAGTGGTCGGGTGAATAATCAGCCCGTCCCCCGGAATGGTGCGCACCAGATGGTGGAACTGCCGCTCGATGGCCGCCAGATCCGGGAAGATATCCGCGTGATCAAACTCCAGGTTATTCAGGATGGCGGTGCGCGGACGGTAGTGCACGAACTTGCTGCGCTTGTCGAAGAAGGCGCTGTCGTACTCGTCGGCTTCGACCACAAAGAACGGCGTGGCGCCCAGACGCGCGGAAATACCGAAGTTCTGCGGCACGCCGCCAATCAGAAAGCCCGGGCTCATGCCGGCGTGTTCCAGCACCCAGGCCAGCATGCTCGAACTGCTGGTCTTGCCGTGGGTGCCCGCCACCGCCAGCACCCAACGGCCCTGTAGCACATGGTCGGCCAGCCACTGCGGGCCACTGACATAGGGCAGGCCCTTATTCAGCACATATTCCACAGCCGGGTTGCCCCGCGACAGGGCGTTGCCAACCACCACCAGATCCGGTGCGGGGTCGAGCTGCGCGGCGTCATAGCCCTGGGTCAGTTCGATGCCCTGCGCCTCCAGCTGGGTGCTCATGGGCGGGTAAACGTTGGCGTCGGAGCCGGTCACGCGGTGGCCGAGTTCCTTGGCCAGCACGGCCAGCGAGCCCATAAAAGTGCCGCAGATGCCGAGAATATGGATATGCATGGATAACCTCAAAAACAGACCGGCCGGATGACCAATAACGCCCGCAAAAATATCGCCGCAGGTTAGCACAGCGGCCACGGGCACGGCTTGGACAGCAGGGTGACGAGGTTATCGCCGCTGGTTAACGCGAAGCAAACGTAGGCGCGAAAATCGCCCCCAGCCCATCGACTCTATGGTTGTGGGTAAGGCCTCGGTGCTCGCAGGATGGGCATGCCGAAGGCTTGTCCACCCTGCGAAAGCGCAGGTTGTAGCCCGGATAAAACCTGGGAAAATTCCGACGCCGAGCAGGACTGCGTTCGCCAGAAAGCTTGATCGCGGCCAAGGCCGCTCCTACATAACGGGGCGGCCTGGGTACGATGGGGCAGGTTAGCTCGCCTGAGCGAACTCCGGCGGCACGATGCACAGTTGGACGGGAAGGTGAATCAGGGTGGTAAAGCCACGGTAGTCGGCATTTTCGTCACCGGCGTCGAGCTTGACCTCAATGCTACCGCCCTCAGACTCAAGGAACCCGCGCACCGCGTCCATGCCCACCCCGCGCCCGGAGACTTCAGTCACTTCATCGGCGGTGGAGAAGCCGGAGGTAAAGATCAGGTTGGCGATCTCGTGGGCGGCCGGTCGCTCCGCATCGGCCGAATACAGCCCCAGCTCGACGGCCTTGGCGAAGATCTTGCTCAAGGCAATGCCGCGGCCATCGTCGCGCACGGCAAAGCTGATGGCGCCCTCGTGCTCCAGAGCGTCAATCTGGATACGCCCTTGCTCGGGCTTGCCCTTCTCAAGGCGCTCTGCCGGTGTTTCGATGCCATGGTCGAGGGCATTGCGCAGCACATGCATAAAGATGTTATTGAGCAGGCCGTGCGCCTCCTTGCGTGTGAACAGCGCGTTATCGGCGATCTGGATAGACGGTGCAGGCTTACCCAACTCCAGCGCCAACGACTGCACCGACTCGATCACATCCTCAATCACATCCGCCAGCGGCTCGGCTTCGATGGAGGCCAGCGAATGATAGGTGTCGCGCACGATATTGATGACGTTGGCCGGCAACTCGGTACTGGACAGCGCGGCGATACTCTCCATCAGACGATTGATCTGCTCACGATCAACCCGCGCGCCGGCAATACCCTGCTTACCATCGCGACCCAATTTGTCCTTGAAGATGCCTTTGTAGACTTTGATCGCCTGCTCGGCGAAAGCCAGCTCATCGAGCAACTCCTGAGGCTGCCATTGCATCTCTTCATTCTTGCGTAGCTGGTCATAGGTATTTTCGATGCGGTGCACGGTATCGGTGATGTGCTTGAGCCCGTAGGTGCGCGCATTACCCTTGACCGTATGGATATTGCGGAACAGCTCGGCCAATTTGTTCAGGTCTTTCTGCTGGGTTTCCTCAATGATGGTTTTGCACTTCTCGACAAAGGAGGCAGAACCCTCGATAAAGTCGCTGAACTTGTCGGCATCCACCGCCAAGATCTCGCCAATCATCATCAACTCCTGCTTCTGCCCTTCCGCCTCAGCCTGCAGCGCCTTCAGGGCCGTCACGTCACGCACGGTCACCATCAGCTTGGTGACCACATCCTGGTCGTCGATAATCGGATCCCAATCCAGCTCAATCAGCTTACGGGGCTTATCGGCAAATTCCAGCGCCAACTCGGTCACCAGCAAGTGCGAGTTGAACTCATACATCATCGCGTCCTCACCCACGATCGATGCGATGGCGGTGGAGACCGAGTCAATCACATCGGCACTCAGCGTGGAGCGGCGCAGCATAAAGTCCACGACATTGCGGTTAGCGATTTCCTTGGTCTCGAAAATAGTCTCCAGGTAGGCCGCATACTCGGAGTGAATCAGACCGCCATCGACGATGGTAAACAGCCCCTGGTGCATGTTGGAGAACATATTGGCAATGTCCTCGTTCTTCTGCTTGAGGGCCGCGGTACGCTCTTCGACCTTCTTCTCCAGGGTGCGGTTGTGCTCCTCGATGACTTCAACCATGCGGATATTCTTGATGGTAGTTACCAGCGAACGGGCGACTGCGGCGACGAACTCATAGTCGCTATCGGCAAACGCCACCTTGTTCACCTCACCGGAGAAGTTCATCACGCCGATCAGCATGTCCTTATCGACCAGCGGCACGCACAACAGCGCCTTGGGTTTCTCGTTTTCCCGACCCACATATGCGCTGTCACGACTGGTATCCGGTACAAACAGCGCCTGTTTGGAGGCCGCTGCACGCCCGATAATCCCTTCGCCCATGACAAAGGTGATGGCCGATGGGGCCCCCTCCATTTGCTTGGGCGGCAAGAAGGCCTTGGCCTCCAGGTCATTGTCCTTATTGAACAGATAGACCGAGCCGCTCTCGATGCCCATCTTCTCGTACATGGCATGCAGCACCAATTCCAACGCCGTGTCCTGATCTCGCGCCGCCGCCAACGTGCCGCCGATACGATTGAGCTTGGCCAGGTCAATCATCTTCTTGCGGATCGCCAAGCGCATGGAGTTGAAGTTCTGGGTGGCCAGGGCCAATAGAATGATCAGGATGGCAATGGTGCTTTTAAAACCAAAGCCAACGCTGTCACCCAGTTCGGTTTGCAGACGGTTGAACTGCGCATCGGCGGACACCAGCACCTGGTCCAGACCGTCAACGGCTTTCTGCACCGCGACCTTGGAGGCATTCAGCTGCTCCCAGGCGGTTTGCGCCTGGGTCAACTGCTCACGCTTGTGATCCACCAGGTTGGGTTCGCTCTTGAGCCGCTCGCGCAGCGCCTCGACGCTGGCGTAGGCGGTGTCCAGAACACCGTCGCTGTCCATTGGTTTGAACAGCGGCGCGGCCTTGTCGAACCAGAACATCGAGCCATTGATGATAAATTCGAAATCATCCTGAGCGCTGTCCAGGCCTTCCAGGTCGCCGCTGTTCTTCAATTCCTCGGCGGCTTTGGCGACACCGGCCATCAGGGCATCCGCCTGGTTGGCGAAGCCCTGGGCCAGGGTCAGGTCCTTCTCCATGGCCTTGCTCGGCGCGCGGGCGTTGACGATTTCCATAAAGCCGAAGCCGACATCGTCAGACAGCTCCATGACCTGGGCCACTTCGTCCTCGACCTTCTGCTTGGCTACCAGCACTGCCAGCTTGGCATCGAACATCTGCCGCACGGCCTCGGTGTAGGTCTGGTAGTTGCTTTTGATTTCGGCGACCAGGGCTTCGCGTTGCGGATCGGCCTGGGCCAGCTTTTCGAGGCGCTGGTAACCCTCGGCAAACTCCTTGGCGCCCTTGTCGAAACCGTCGCGATAGGGGCGAATATCTTCTTCGCTGAGGGCGTTGAAGCCCAGGGCACTGAGGTTGGCCAGCTTCAGCAGCTGGATCTGCACCTTGTTGACTTCGCCCACCACAGGTACCGCGGTTTCATGGACCCGCTGATTGGAGCGACTGATATCACTGAGCGTCCATAAGGACATGCCACCGGAAATGGTCAACAGCAGCAGAATGATCGCAAAACCCAGTGCGACTTTCTGATTGAAACTGAGCTTAAGCATGGGCATGGATGCCACCTCAATTGGACTCGTTATTGTTGTATTCCAATGATCACGCTAGGCATCCTGATCGGCAGCCTATGACCGAGCGGTCGCCTGCGCTTGCGACCGCATGCCTGTACCGGCCTGTCGTTTAACCGGCGACCAGCTTCTGGATCGCCCCCAGGGCACTGGAGCCATTGAAAGGTTTGACGATCCAGCCCTTTACGCCGGCGGCCTTGCCGCGATTCTTCATATTGGGGTCATTTTCGGTCGTCAACATGATGATATTGACGGTTTGGTTGCCCAGCTCGCTGCGCACCTTCTCCGCCATGGTCAGGCCATCCATGTTCGGCATATTGACGTCGGAAATCACCAGCTTGATGGCGCGGTCATTCTTGAGTTTGCTCAGCCCGTCCTTACCATCCACCGCGGTCTCGACGCTGAAATTATTAGCTTTGAGAAACGCCGCAACTTCATTGCGAATTGCTGCGCTGTCATCAACTACGAGTATTTGTGCCATTGCCGTCAGCCTTTACCAGTTAAACGTCGATATTGTTGTTTTTGGATAACCATTAACCTGTGCGGATACCTTGCAAACCCTCCTCAGAACAATTCCAAACAGCCGCTTTCCACCAGGTCTTCAACTTTATTCTCATCGGCCTGCAGATAGTCTTCGGGCGACCAGCGAATATTGAAGATGAATTTCTGATAGAGCGTCACGGGGGCCAGGCGCCCTTGTATGTCGCGTAAGCTGTACTTGAAACACAACTGCGAGCGGTCGGTGCCGAAGGAGATGTATTCCTTATATTGATTAACCGTGATCGGCACGCTGATGCGCATGCCATCATCGAGTGCCGGTGGATGCAGGGCCAACAAGCGTGTGCGTAACCCGCCCCAGGCCAGGTTGGTGATTTCGCTGAGCATGCCCATCACGTCACGAAAGTCCACGCGCGCCCCGTCGATGGCGGTGCGCCCGTCCTTGATCAAGCCCAGCATGGGCTGCTCTTCGGCCTGAATCATCATGTAGCCACTGAACCAGGGGGCTTCCACCGGCAACAGGCTCAATATGTCGCCATAGGTGAGCTTATCCTTGACCAGGTAGGGCAGTTCGTTGCTCACCTCGACGTCGCGAAACAGCGCGTTGAGCGAGCTATGGGTGACTTCTTCCATGCGACGGATCAGCGAGATGGGGTATTCAGTGTCCGCCAGGTATTGGTCGAGCAGAAGCTTGAGGCTTTGCGGCTGATCGATATCGTAAGCCCCGGCAATCCCGAGCTTTTCGTCGGGGGTCAGGTCGTCCAGATCGGTACGCCCGTTGCGCCGGATAAAAATCGGTAATTCGCGGCGCAGTTGATGGATACGCCGGGCCAACTCGAAGCCATCCGCAATACCCTCGGTGCGCTCATCGCTGCGCTCTGAGATCAAGACTGCACCCAAGTCAATATTGGCGTGCAGCATCTCCATAATGGAATGACCGACCTGCTTGAGGCCGATCAGCCCGTTCTCGGCGCAGAACTCCTTGAGTTGCTGCCGAGCACGCTCATCCTCCTCGAAAATCAAGACCTTGCTGACGAGTCGCTTTTCAAATCCGATCATATCAACGGTACTCACTGGGGCAGGGAGTGGCTCTTTTAAAAGAGTTCTAGCTCTCCAGAGCTGTCGGCCTGGGTATTAATTTCGCCGACATGCTCTTGATAGTGCTGCAAGGTAAAGTCAGCTTCATGCTTGGTACAGACCAGCGCACTCACGGCAAACAATGACGGGGCGTTGCTAGCCGCTTGCGCGCGAGCATGGACGCTGTAGGTCGGCTGGGTGGTCTGGTCAAACTTGAGACTGGCGTGCTGCAGAAAATTGGGCGTGGACATTCCCAGAGGCGGACAACTGCTCTGTAAATGACGCTTAAGATTGCCACTGAAGCTGTTGCTCATTTCCAGCAGGTAATCGACATAGGTCGACTCATCGAGCTCATCGTTCCCCTGTGCAATAGCTTGGGCGACAAACTGACGGTTGGCCGCATCCATGCTCAGGTGGAGCAGGCACATGATTCTGAACTTGAATGACGAGATGGTCAGCACAATGCATTGATCGTGATGGATGTCCGCCAAGCTATCGACCTTGCTGACCAGCCATGGCGTGCTTGCATTACAGCCGTTAAGCGTCTGCAGCAGCGTGGCCTGCAATAGCTTGTTGAATGTCGAGTCGAACTCGTAATTGGTCTTTCGCATAATTTAGCGGACGTCCGCCAAGACCTGGTCAAGACCACTGACCTGAGTCTGTACGCCATGGATGGCGGTCACGATCATATTGCCGCCGGCCTGTACGTCCTGAAACGCCAGAGTGGCGATCAACGCATTCTTGTTCAGGTTGGTGCGGTACTCCTCGTTGAGCGCCTCGGCGCTGGTGGAGAGCTTGCGCACCTCGTCAGCGACCACCGCAAAGCCGCGCCCGGACTCACCAGCGCGCGCGGCCTCGATGGCGGCGTTGAGCGAAAGAATAGCAATCTGCCCAACAATGCTTTTGAAGTCGCCAATCTGCTTTTGCATGATTTTGTTGTGCACCATGATGCTGTTCATGCCCTCATGCCAGCGTTCGATGGTCTGGGTAATGTCCAGCAATTCCTGCACCGAGGTTTTGATCTGAACCATATTGCGGGCCATGTGCTCCAGGCTGGCCTGTCGCGACTGGCGCAGCTGACTGAGTTCCTGCTCCAGCGCCTGACGCGTTTGCGCGTATTCGTGGTTGAGGTTGCGCAGTTCCTGCTCGGCCTCGGCCTTGACCTGTGCCAGATTTTGCTGGAGCGCAGCCAGTTGCTCACGGCTTTGTTGTTGCTGCTGTTCGAGCACCTCGGGCAGCAACAGAGTCCGTTGCCGGGCTTCACTTTCCTCAAGGGATTTCTGCAGAGCAGCCAGGGCGCGCGCATGTTTGGCACACAACAGCCAGAAACCAACCCCAACAACCAGCAACAGCAGAAGCAAGTTGATCACACCAAACAGGGAACCCTCGCCACCCACACTGGACCCGGTGACGGCCAAGGTTCCCAGCAGGCTACCTGGGGCGGGGAGACAGAAACAGGGCGCACTGAGTGACAATGACATAGGTGATCTCGGCCAAAACGATGGGTGACGTCCAGCGTAGAAAAACCGCCAGCTCTCGCCTGCACAGCGGCCAAATGCGTTCTTCAGGCCGATCTGCAATGTTTGTTTAGGTTGCCTCTATTTCCGGGGTATCTGCTGATTGGCCGCGAACTTGAATGCGCGGCGCCGCAGACTTAAAACTGGCGTCAAGGTTTTTATTGACCTTATCCCGAGATTAGCCCCTGAGAAGAACAAATACCACCACCCAAATGGCAGATTGCTATCAATCTTGTGGGCGGTTAATTCGACCGCAGGAACCCCGCCTGCAGCGGTTCGAGGCTTGTCCGATGTTTCAGCCCTCGGCGCGAATGCCGTGCTTGCGCAACTTGCGGTACAGGGTATTGCGGCTGATGCCGAGCTGTTCGGCACTGCGGCTCATCTGCCAGCGCTGCGCCTCCAACACCGCGAGCAATGCCTGGCGTTCGGCATCACCCAACTGGTCGGGCTTGCCCGCCGGCAGCCGAGCCAACGCGGGGCGTGTATGGCGAATCTCGGCAGGCAGTTCGTCGTGGCTGATCACACCCTGTTCACACAGCGCGCAGAGGGTGCGCAGCACATTGCGCAGCTGGCGCACATTGCCCGGCCAGGGGTAAGCCAGCAGCGCTTCGCGGGCCGCATCATCGAGCCGCACCGCTTGCCCGCGCGCTTCTTCGGCCAGCAGAAAATCCAGTAGCGCCGCTTTGTCGCTGCGCGCGCGTAATGGCGGCAGCTCGATCACCAGACCATTCAGGCGATAGAACAGGTCCTGGCGAAACTCGCCGCTGGCCACTCGCTCGTTCAGGTCGCGGTGGCTGGCGCTGATCACCCGCACATCGATGGCCTGCGCTTCACCGCCAATCGGTTCGACCCGACGTTCTTCCAGCACGCGCAGCAAGCGGGTTTGCAGCGCCAGCGGCATATCGCCGATTTCATCGAGAAACAGCGTACCGCCATCGGCCTGTTGCAGCTTGCCGCGCATGCCTTCCTTGCGCGCGCCGGTAAAGCTGCCGCCGCGGTAGCCGAACAGCTCGCTCTCGATCAGGCTCTCGGGAATCGCCGCACAGTTCAGCGCAACAAACGGCTTGCCGCCACGCGAGCTGACCTGATGCAGGGCCTTGGCGAAGGCCTCCTTGCCGGTGCCGGTTTCGCCGCCGATCAGCAGCGGCACATCGCGCTCATACACCCGTAGCGCGCGACGAAAATCACTCTGCAATTGCGGATCGGCCAGGCACAGTCCTGGGGTTGCCAGCGCCGCCGCACCAAGCACCTGAGCACTGCGCCGCGGCTGGCCACGCAGCATGGCGAACAGCAGCTGACCGCGCTGGGTATACAGCGGCCAACTGGCGCTGGGCTGCGCCGAGGCGCGGCCGAGCAGGTCATCCAGGCGGCAGTCGAATACCTCCACCAAGGTGCGCCCGAGCAGTTGCCGACGCGACAACCCGAGCAGGTTGATCGCGCTCTGATTCACCGCACTGACCCGGCCGTCGCCATCGAAAGCCAGCAGCCCCTCGCTGAACTGGCCGATGTATTCGGCCTGGGCGTGGAAGCGCAACAGCCACTCGCCCTCATAGCTGCGCAGGAAATGGCAGCCCTCGATGGCCTTGGCCGACAGGTTGACCAGGGCCATGGTGTGGAACTGGCTCTGCCGCGATACGTCATGCCGCGCCGAGGACACGTCCAGTACCGCCAGCAGCTCGCCATGCGGATCAAACACCGGGCTGGCCGAGCAGGTCAGGCCGGTGTGGCGGCTGCGGAAATGTTCATTCTGGTGGATGGTCAGCGGCTGCCGTTCGACCAGGCAGGTGCCGATGCCATTGGTGCCTTCACAGGCCTCGCTCCAGTCGGCGCCGAGCCACAGCCCGGCCTGCTCGAAGGTGCGTTTTTCCGCCTGTTCAGTGACACAGTTAAGAATCACCCCACGGGCATCGGTGAGCAGCACGGCATGACCAGAACCGGCCAGCTGGCGGTGCAGGCTGTTCATCTCGTTGCTGGAAATCTCCAGCACCTGTTGCAGCTGCTCGCGCCGCTCAAGCATGTGCGCGTGCTCAATCACCGCCGGCGGCAGGCTCTGCGCCGGGTCGAGGTGATGCTGCTGCAGGCAGCGCAGCCAGGAGCGCGTCACCGAGGAATCGGCAGCCGGGCCGGCGAGTTGTCCGCGCCCTTGAGCCACGGTCAGCACCTGCTGGGCGTGGCGGCTTGCTGGGTTGTGCATTGTTATTGTTCTCCGCTCTAGGAGGTGCACGTGATGACCGAGCATCCACCAGCTTTCCGGCCATTGCAAGATAGTCTGACCAATGAGTCACCAAGCTGTATCGGCCCTGGTACAAAGTGTCACGCGACCTGTATCAGGGCTGATACAGACGCCCTGCCCCAGCACCTAGCCCCAAGTCACGCAACCGCTCTAGCACGGTAACTGCACACTCCTGGCCCAGCCCTTGCTCTGTCTCTGCACAAGCGCCACAGCGCGCCGTTCGCTGCATCACCAGAACAAGCATAAGAACCAGGAGATATTCAGCATGCGTTACGCCCATCCCGGTACCGAAGGTGCCCTCGTTTCCTTTAAATCCCGTTACGGCAACTACATCGGCGGCGAGTTTGTTGCGCCGGTCAAAGGCCAGTACTTCACCAATACCTCGCCGGTGAATGGCCTGCCGATTGCCGAGTTCCCGCGCTCCACGGCCGAGGATATCGACAAGGCTCTCGACGCCGCCCACGCTGCCGCCGATGCCTGGGGCAGCACCTCAGTGCAGGAGCGCTCGCTGACCCTGCTGAAGATCGCCGACCGCATCGAAGCCAACCTGGAAATGCTGGCCATCACCGAAACCTGGGACAACGGTAAAGCCGTACGGGAAACCCTGAATGCCGATATTCCCCTGGCCGCCGACCACTTTCGCTACTTCGCCGGCTGCCTGCGCGCTCAGGAAGGCTCGGCCGCCGAGATCGACGGCAACACCGTGGCCTATCACATCCACGAACCGCTGGGCGTGGTCGGGCAGATCATCCCGTGGAACTTCCCGCTGCTGATGGCCGCCTGGAAACTCGCCCCGGCCCTGGCCGCTGGCAACTGCGTGGTGCTCAAACCGGCCGAGCAAACCCCGCTGGGTATCAGCGTGCTGCTGGAGCTAATCGGCGACCTGCTGCCGCCGGGCGTGCTCAACGTGGTGCAGGGCTTCGGCAAGGAAGCCGGCGAGGCGCTGGCGACCAGCAAGCGCATCGCCAAGATCGCCTTCACCGGCTCCACCCCGGTCGGTTCGCATATCCTCAAGTGCGCCGCCGAGAACATCATCCCGTCGACCGTGGAGCTGGGCGGAAAATCGCCGAATATCTTCTTCGAAGACATCATGCAGGCCGAGCCGAGCTTTATCGAAAAGGCTGCCGAAGGCCTGGTGCTGGCCTTCTTCAACCAGGGTGAAGTGTGCACCTGCCCATCGCGGGCACTGGTGCAGGAATCCATCTACCCGGCCTTTATGAAAGAGGTGATGAAGAAGGTCGAGCAGATCAAGCGCGGCGACCCGCTGGACACCGACACCATGGTCGGCGCCCAGGCCTCCGAGCAGCAGTTCGACAAGATCTTGAGTTACCTGGAAATCGCCAAGCAGGAAGGCGCCGAGCTGCTCACCGGAGGCAGCGTGGAAAAGCTCAGCGGCACCCTGGACGGCGGCTATTACATCCAGCCGACCCTGCTCAAGGGCCACAACAAGATGCGCGTGTTCCAGGAGGAAATCTTCGGCCCGGTGGTCAGCGTCACCACCTTCAAGGACGAAGCCGAAGCCCTGGCGATTGCCAACGACACCGAGTTCGGCCTCGGCGCCGGCCTGTGGACCCGCGACATCAACCGCGCCTACCGCATGGGCCGGGCGATCAAGGCCGGGCGCGTATGGACCAACTGCTACCACCTGTACCCGGCGCATGCTGCCTTCGGTGGCTACAAGAAGTCCGGCGTCGGCCGCGAAACCCACAAGATGATGCTCGACCACTACCAGCAGACCAAGAACCTGTTAGTGAGCTACGACACCAACCCACTCGGCTTTTTCTAAGCCCCTGCGCAACCGCAGCCGATGCTCGGAAACGACATCGGCTTGCCCGCTCGCGCCCCAGGTCTAGACCAGAGGCGCAGTTGGCACAGCGGTTGCTGATCCACTGGGTAACACTCTCCCTCAAATAGCTACACGCCTGGCCGGGCCTGCGCTGCGGCCAGCGTGTTGATAAGGAATTCCCATGGCAGCAGAACAAATCAGTGCGGTAGGTCTACCGCAAGGCACCGATTTAGAGCAGGTCGATGCCGATTACTTCCAAAGCAGGCAATTGAAGAAGGGCGCAGCAGGCTGGGTATTGCTGGTTGGCCTGGGCGTGGCCTACGTGATTTCCGGCGACTACGCCGGCTGGAACTTCGGTCTAGCCCAGGGCGGCTGGGGCGGCATGTTTCTCGCCACCCTGCTGATGGCGCTGATGTACCTGTGCATGTGCTTCTCCCTGGCGGAACTGTCCTCGATGATCCCCACCGCTGGCGGCGGCTACGGCTTTGCCCGCAGCGCCTTCGGCCCCTTGGGCGGTTTTCTTACCGGCACGGCGATCCTCATCGAGTACGCCATTGCCCCAGCGGCGATTGCGGTGTTTATCGGCGCTTACTGCGAGTCGCTATTCGGCATCGGCGGCTGGGCGATCTACCTGGCCTTCTATGTGCTGTTTATCGGCATCCATATCTTTGGCGTCGGTGAGGCGCTGAAGCTGATGTTTATCATCACCGCCGTGGCGGCGATTGCCCTCGGCGTGTTTATCGTCGCGATGGTGCCGCACTTCTCCGTGGCCAACCTGCTCGATATCCCGGTGAGCGAAGCCACCGGCGCCAGCAGCTTCCTGCCGTTCGGCTACGTCGGCGTATGGGCGGCGATCCCCTATGCGATCTGGTTTTTCCTCGCAGTCGAAGGCGTGCCACTGGCCGCCGAAGAAACCCGCAACCCGCAGCGCGATATGCCGCGCGGGCTGATCGGCGCCATGCTGGTGCTGCTGGCCTTTGCTCTGCTGATTCTGCTGATTGGCCCAGGCGGCGCCGGCGCCAACGCGCTGATGGCCTCCGGCAACCCGCTGGTGGAAGCCCTGACCATTGCCTACGGCGAATCCACCTGGATGAGCAGCTTCGTCAACCTGATTGGCCTGGCCGGTCTGATTGCCAGCTTCTTCTCGATCATCTACGCCTACTCGCGGCAGATCTTCGCCCTGTCGCGCGCCGGCTACCTGCCGCGTTCGCTGTCGCTGACCAACAAGAACAAGGCGCCGGTACTGGCCTTGATCGTGCCCGGTCTGATCGGCTTTGCCCTGTCGCTGACTGGCCAGGGTGACCTGCTGATTCTGGTGGCAGTGTTCGGCGCCACCATCTCCTATGTGTTGATGATGGCCGCGCACATCACCCTGCGCGTACGCCGTCCAGAGATGCATCGCCCGTACCGCACCCCAGGCGGCATCGTCACCTCGGGCATCGCCCTGGTGCTGGCCTGCGTGGCCGTGGTCGCCGGCTTCCTGGTCGACCCACGGGTGGTGATTGGCGCTGCGGTTATCTACGCCGTGCTGATCGCCTACTTCGCCCTGTACAGTCGCCATCACCTGGTGGCCGGTACGCCGGAAGAAGAATTCGTCGCCATCGGTAAAGCCGAGGCCGCGCTCAAGTAGCCAAGTAACCAAGTAACACCGCCGCGCTGGCGCAGCTGCGCCAGTGCGACGTTTGGGAGACACGCGATGTCCAGTTTTCAGCATAGGGTAGGTGGTGAAACCTACCGTTTCGACAGCCTCGCCGAAGTCATGGCCAAGGCCAGCCCGGCGCGTTCCGGCGACTTTCTCGCCGGCGTTGCCGCGAGCAATGCCGGCGAACGGGTCGCGGCGCAGATGGCCCTGGCCGATATTCCGCTCAAGCATTTTCTCAACGAGGCGCTGATTCCCTACGAAGCCGATGAAGTCACCCGGCTGATTATCGACAGCCATGACCTGGCGGCCTTTGCTCCGGTCAGCCACCTGACTGTCGGCGGCTTTCGCGACTGGCTGCTCGGCGACAGCGCCGATGAAGCCAGCCTGCGCGCCCTCGCCCCCGGCCTGACGCCGGAAATGGCCGCAGCGGTATCGAAGATCATGCGCGTGCAGGACTTGGTGCTGGTGGCGCAGAAAATCCGTGTGGTCAGCCGTTTTCGCAACACCGTCGGCCTGCGCGGGCGCATGTCCACCCGCCTGCAGCCCAATCACCCGACCGATGAACCGGCCGGCATCGCCGCGAGCATTCTCGACGGCCTGCTGTACGGCAACGGCGACGCCATGATCGGCATCAACCCGGCCACCGACAGCATCAGTTCGATCTGCGAGATGCTGAAGATGCTCGACGGCATCATCCAGCGTTATGAAATCCCCACCCAGGCCTGCGTGCTGACCCACGTCACCACCTCGATCGAGGCGATCAACCGTGGTGTGCCACTGGACCTGGTGTTCCAGTCGATTGCCGGCACCGAGGCGGCCAACGCCAGCTTTGGCGTCAGCCTGAAGATCCTGCAGGAAGGCTACGACGCCGGCCTGAGCCTCAAACGCGGCACCCTCGGCGACAACCTGATGTATTTCGAAACCGGCCAGGGCAGCGCGCTCTCCGCCGGCGCCCACCATGGCCTCGACCAGCAGACCTGCGAAACCCGCGCCTATGCAGTGGCGCGGCATTTCAAACCGTTTCTAGTGAATACCGTGGTCGGCTTTATCGGCCCGGAGTATCTGTATAACGGCAAGCAGATCATCCGCGCCGGCCTGGAAGACCACTTCTGCGGCAAGCTGCTGGGCCTGCCGATGGGCTGCGACATCTGCTACACCAACCACGCCGAAGCCGATCAGGACGATATGGACGTGCTGCTGACCCTGCTCGGTGTGGCCGGGATCAACTTCATCATGGGTATCCCCGGCTCCGATGATGTGATGCTCAATTACCAGACCACCTCCTTTCACGACGCGCTGTATGCCCGGCAGAGCCTGGGGCTGAAACCGGCCCCTGAGTTCGAAGGCTGGCTGCAGCGCATGGGCATCTTTACCCAGGCCGATGGCCGCCCGCGCATGGGCAACAGCCTGCCGACGGCGTTTCGTCAGGCACTGGCGCAGCTTGGTTAGCAGAGGAGTCGCTTATGTACGATGACAGCCCACTCAGCGGCGCCAGCGAAAATCCCTGGCAGCAACTGCGCAACCTCACCCCGGCGCGCATCGCCTTGGGTCGTGCCGGCACCAGCATGCCGACCCGCGCCCAGCTGGATTTCCAGTTCGCCCACGCCCAGGCCCGCGATGCCGTGCATCTGCCGTTCGACCACGCCGCATTAGCTGCCGGCCTGGCTCACCAGCATCGGCAAAGCCTGCTGCTGCACAGCGCCGCCAAGGACCGCGATACCTACCTGCAACGCCCGGACCTGGGCCGGCGCTTGAGCCACGAGTCCGCCGAGCTGCTGGGCCAGCACCGCGAAAACAATCCAGACGGTTACGACCTGGCCATTGTTATTGCCGACGGCCTGTCTGCCTTGGCCGTGCACCGTAATGCCCTGCCCATGGTGGCGCATATCGAGGAACAGGCCGCTGCCGAAGGCTGGAGCGTCTCACCCGTGGTTCTGGTCAGTCAGGGCCGCGTGGCGGTGGCTGATGAAGTGGCCGAACTGCTCGGCGCACGCATGGTGGTGATTCTGATCGGCGAGCGCCCGGGCCTGAGCTCGCCGGACAGCCTGGGCCTGTACTTCACCTACGCGCCCAAGGTCGGCCTGACCGACGCCTACCGCAACTGCATCTCCAACGTGCGCCAGGAAGGCCTGAGCTACGCCATGGCCAGCCATCGCCTGCTGTACCTGATGCGCGAGGCCTGCCGCCGCCAGCTGTCTGGGGTCAATCTGAAGGATGAGGCCGAAGTGCCGCTGCTGGCCGGCGGGGTGCAGCGCGAGAATTTTCTTCTTGGATGACGCGAAATTTCCGCAAACTACAACCAAACGCTTGTTTGGATTGCACTTTCCAAAAGCTTTAGGCAGCATCGGGGTCGTTCGCAGGCAGCGCTGCCGTGTTGCCGAAGCCATCCACATGACTTTAAGTAGAGGCTCACCATGCGCATCGTCCAAGCGACCCTGGAGCATTTGGATCAACTCACGCCACTGTTCGTCAATTACCGCGAACACTTTGGCCAGCTGCCCTACCCCGACTCCTCGCGCGCCTTTCTGGAAAAGCGCATCAGCCGCAAGGAATCAGTGATCTACCTGGCCATGGCTGACGATGAAGATAAAATTCTCGGCTTCTGCCAGCTCTATTCGAGCTTCTCTTCGCTGTCACTCAAGCGCGTATGGATTCTCAACGACATCTATGTCTGCCAGGACGCGCGCCGTCAGCTGGTGGCCGACCGCCTGATCCAGACCGCCAAGCAGATGGCCAAGGAAACCAACGCCGTACGCCTGCGGGTGGCCTCCAGCATCAACAACGAGGTCGCGCACAAGCTCTACGAATCCATCGGTTTCAAGGAAGACACCGAGTTCAAGAGCTTTGTCCTGCCGATCACCGAAGACTTCACTGCGCCGTAACCGGCCCAGCCAGCGACGCACAGCGCGCCGCTGGCTCAGCCCCTCAGCCTTCCAGGCTAAGCCACAAACCAATCCCAAGCTGTAAAACCAGCAAACCCAACGCGGCCAGTTGCCAGCTCTGCCGATAGTGCCGCGTGCGGCGCGTGGCTGCCGGTTGATGCAGTAACGGCTGACGCAATGCCTGCTCAAACTCCGACAGCGCCTCGAAGCGCACCTGCGGCCTGGGCGCCAGCGCCCGCGCCAGTACACCATCCCAACCGACCGGCACCTGCACGCTGAACTGCGCCAACGGCACATAACGGCTGTGAATACCCGCATCCGCCTGCGCCGCCTCGGGCCAGCGCCCGCAGAACAGCCAATAGGCCAACGCCGCCAGGGCAAACTGGTCGGCGCGGCCATCCACGGCCTGCCCACCACGTACCTCAGGGGCCAGCGGCACCGCCTGTTCAGGCAGTTTCTGCGGCGGCACGCCGGGCAACAGCACGGCATATTCAGGCAGCAACAGCAGCCGACCGCCGTCATCCAACAGAATATTGCGTGGGTCCAGCCACAGCCCCTGCATGCCCCGGCGTTGTAGGCCACGTACGGCGGCAATCAATTGTTCAAGCACGGCCAGCACCGTCACACCGTCCACCGGGCCATGGGCCGCCACCCAGTCGATCAGGCTGCGCATGCCCTTGCCCGCCGGCTCAAATAACCAGAAGGCATGCTCGCGCGGCTGATGCGAAGACAGCACCTGCGCCAGGCTGGCCACCGGGCTGCGCCGCAGCGCCCACTCACGCTGCCAGAAGGCCTCATCCGCGGCCTGTTCGGCCAGCCACAACATGGCCTCACGACCCCGTGGATCCGTGGCGCGAAACACCCGCCCAGGCGGGCCGTAGGGACAAGCCGAGAGCAGCACCCAGCCATCCAGCTGCAGGCCAGGCTGCGCATTGCTCACCGCCCGCCAGGGCTTGCGCGGGGCCAGCTCTGGCACGCTGTCGGCTTCGCCCGGCAGCAATAACACCGCCGCGCCAGGGGCCTGCAACAGCGGCGCCAGCAGCTGCGCTAATGGATCACTGCCCAGCGCCTCGCCTGCGCCATGAAAGCCGCGCAGGTCCGCCACATCCAGCAGCGGCTGCGGCGCCAGCAGCACTAGCTCGCCGGGATTCAGGGTCAGGCGGTGCTGCACCAGCGCCAGCTCGGCCTGTGCGCCCAATTGCAGGCCATCACGGCCTACCAGGCTGGTTGCCGTGTCACCTTGATAACGCCGCAAACCGATGGCGCCAGCCTGGAGAAACTGCGCCTCGGCGTTTTGCAGCAGTAACAGCCCGACATTCAGCTGCGCAATGCTGCGCCCGGCCTGGCGCTGACGAAACAGCTGCTGATTAAACGCCGCCAGCACCTGCCGCGCCGCCTGGGCCTCACTCCAGCCGCTGGGGGTGCAACAGCAATCGGCCAGCAGGCCATCCAGATACGCCTCCAGGGTGCGCACTACATCAGTGCATTCGCGCGCACAGAGCAGCGCCACCAGTAACACCGGCGCCCGCCCCTCACGCCCCGGCAGCCAGGTCGCGCGCGCCCGTGCGGCCTGGCTGGGCAGGTCGAGGCCCTGGCCGCAAAGCAGTTTGACGGTGGCATGATGCAGACGCTCGATCGACATTGGCAGCCCTCCCAGGTCGCGGATAAGCCTGCCGTTGCAGCCTTTGTGCCGACTTGCCCAGCACTGGTCCCCGGCTTATGGTGGGCGCTTTCCACCATCCGAGCAGAGTCCATGTGGTCGCTCCGCGCCTGGCGTCGCCAGCGCATCCTCGCCCGTCACCCCGTCAGTAGTGAGCAGTGGCAGGCTGTATTGCAGCAGCTGCCGATTCTCGATGGTCTGAATGACGCCGAGCAGCAGCGCCTGCGCGAACGCGCCGTGCTGTTTCTGCATCACAAACACCTCAGCGCCCTGCCTGGCGTCGAACTGGACCGCCACGCACGCCTGCTGCTGGCGGTGCAGGCCGAGCTGCCGCTGCTGCACCTGGCCGACCTTGACTGGTATCAGGGCTTCCATGAAATCGTCTTGTACCCGGACGATTTCGTCAGCCCGCAGCGCCACCGCGACGCCAGCGGCGTGGTGCACGAATGGGACGCCGAACACAGCGGCGAGGCCTGGCAGCAAGGCCCGGTGATCCTCGCCTGGCCGGGCGTGCAGGCCAGCGGCCAGTGGCATGGCTATAACCTGGTGATCCACGAGCTGGCGCACAAACTGGATATGCTTAACGGCGACGCCAACGGCCTGCCGCCGCTGCACAGCACTATGGTCGTGCAGGACTGGGCCATGGCCATGCAGAGCGCCTTCGACCAGCTAAACATCGAACTGGATACCAATCCCGAGGCCGAAACCGCCATCGACCCTTACGCCGCCGAAGACCCGGCAGAGTTCTTTGCCGTCACCAGCGAATACTTCTTCAGCGCCCCGGACCTGCTCGCCGAGGCCTTCCCGGCGGTGTACGCGCAGCTAAAGCTGTTCTACCGCCAGGACCCGCTGGCGCGCCTGCAGCAGCTGCAGGCCAGCAACCCCGACTATCAGGTCAGAACCGAAGACAGTGGGTTCGCGACCAATGGCTAGGCATCCCGGCGTAGCAACCCCTGGGGAATATGCCTATAATCGCGCCACTTTTTTGGCCCACCCCTCGGGAGTCGCCCCATGAGCTACAGCAAGATCCCTGCTGGTAAAGACCTGCCGAACGACATCTACGTCGCCATCGAGATCCCGGCCAACCACGCGCCGATCAAATACGAAATCGATCACGACAGCGACTGCCTGATGGTCGACCGTTTCATGGCCACCCCGATGTTCTACCCGGCCAACTACGGCTTTATCCCGCACACCCTGGCCGACGACGGTGACCCCCTCGACGTGCTGGTCGTGACCCCCTACCCAGTGGCCCCAGGCTCGGTGATCCGCGCCCGTCCAGTCGGCGTACTGCTGATGAGCGACGAAGCCGGCGGCGATGCCAAGCTGGTGGCCGTTCCCCACGACAAATTGACCGTGCTGTACAAGGACGTTCAGGAATACACCGACCTGCCCCCGCTGCTGATCGAGCAGATCAAGCACTTCTTCGAGAACTACAAAGATCTGGAGAAGGGCAAGTGGGTCAAGGTCGAAGGTTGGGCTGGCGCCGACGAGGCCCGCAACCTGATTAATAAGGCGGTCGCGGCTTACCAAAAATAAGCTGAGACTACCCCCTAAAAACCGGCCACAAGCCGGTTTTTTTTATGCCCGAAATAATCCTATCCAGTCCGAAACCAAAGCTGCTAGCCTAGATAAATCAAGGGCTACAGCCATTATCCCAACCAACCCAGTCCAATGCGATACAACCCCATCCGACGACAATGTGGGGGGACAAGTGGGGGGACAAGCGGAAATGGCAACGCGGCAGGGACACGATGGGCAAGCTAAATCCGAAACAGGTCGAGAACCTGACAGAACCTGGCACCTACGAAGATGGAGAAGGACTTCGACTGGTCGTCAAACCCACAGGACGCAAGTCTTGGCTACTACGCTTCCAGCTCGCAGGTCGCCGCCGGGAAATGGGCTTAGGTTCGTACCCAGAGGTCAGCCTCAAGAACGCACGACTCGAAGCAAGCGCCAAACGTCGTCACCTGACAGAGGGTGTTGACCCTCTTGCAGCAAGGGATCAGGAGCGCGCAGCCCAGCGCGAGGCTCAGCGAGCCCAAGAGGCAAAACAGCTCAAGTTTGAAGTGCTGGCAACAGATTACTGGATCGCCCACAGCGGGAGTTGGTCTGCGCAGTGGCGTAAAGGCTGGATGCGCAAGCTAGAGCTCTATGCGTTCCCCTATATTCGCAAGCTGGCTGCTGAGCAGATCGACACAGCGCATATTCTCAAGATTCTGCAGCCTATCTGGACCACCAAAACCCGTACAGCTGACGAGGTACGCGGACAGATCGAACAAATTCTGGATGCAGCAAAAGCGCGCGGACTTCGTGACGGAGAAAACCCAGCACGGTGGCGTGGCCACCTGGACAACTTACTCAGCCGGGCAGAAAAGAAAAAAGCTAGAAAGCGCGAGCACTTCCCTGCAATGCCGTGGCAAGACGTACCAAAGCTGATGCATCAATTGAAAGCGAACATGACAGCACCATCTCTTGCCGCACAATTGCTGATCATGACCGCCGCGCGAGCGCACATGGTGCGATTCGCACGCTGGGATGAGTTTGATTTTGAAGCTCGTACGTGGTCACTTCCCGACGAGCGCATGAAAATGCGCGTTGCCTTCGTAATACCACTTGCTAACGAGGTTATTGACTGCCTGCGAGATATTCCACGTATAGAAGGAAGTCCATTCTTATTCCCTGGTCAAGGTAAAAGCGGTGTAATGCATGTAAATGCGATCCGCACCCTACTACATGACATGGGACATAAATCTATTACGCGACATGGTTTCCGCTCATCATTTCGCGACTGGGCAGGTGAACGTACACACTACCCACGTGAAGTTTGTGAAATGGCACTTGCGCATGACGAACGCGACCAAACTGAAGGTGCATACTCCAGGTCTGACTATCTAGATAAGCGCAGAGAACTAATGCAAGACTGGGCAGGGTACCTGACAACAGAGACGATATAAGCCAGAAAAATAAGCAGATAACGACCTATTTATTTTTAAACTCCATGTAAAAATCCCTTACCTCACCTTTATTCTTTAGCGACCTAATAATAAAATCACCGATATCAAGGCTAAATGAATTGAATGATTCATCCAGAAAGCTCTCAAGCTTCAATTCAAAATCCTTGATAACGTCTTCATGGCATGACCACCCCGATTCTGGATTGACCGGGCCACCTCTGATACAGTCGAGAAGCTTAGCATATAAAGCATCCATAATAACTTTGCCCGCTTGTGCGCCTTTAAGACGACCGTCATAAGAGATATTTACTACAGCCATAAACTGCTGCCAGCCATCAAACCGGCCGAGCTCAAGTGCAGACCTCGCGGCCAGAGATGCAGCTACATCTCCTCGCCCTCGATCATATTCACAGACCGCAGCCAAATAATAAAGAGAGGCATAAAAAAACCTCTCTTTCAACTCAACAGGTCCACGTGCCGCTTCTTCCCTCATCCAACACCAAAGAATGCTTTTCTCAGATATCTTCTTATCTGCCTCTAGAAAGGTCGACACTCTCCTTAAGAAATCGCTAAACATCTCTTTAGGCCAGCGTTTAAAAAAGATGTATCGCAAGCCAGCACGTAGCCTGTGCAAACTATCCTCAAATGAAATTGACTTAATTTTCGCAACAGAATCATACACACTCATAAGAACCCAGCCATTTCAATTAAGAATTACAACCCCTTTCTTACCTTCCAGCACAAGGCGAATCAACCCATCACAGACAAGCTTTTCATATATTTCCTCCAGCCTATCAGAGTCTCTAAGTCGATTGGGACCATGACGCCTAATATAGGTTTTATCCATTCGCCATTCACCTTTTGACCTTATCCAAGCGTGAAGCTCACTTGCATCGTTTTCTAGCATTGTATCCGGACTAAACACCTTATTGAACTGACGCGAAAACCAATAACCAAGCTCAATTGACGCCAGCATCGTCGTCTCAGAAATATCTCCCTCACGCCCCTCAAATACGTGAAATATAGCAGCTAACCTAAGCATATTTTCTGCAAGTTTTGAAGCATGATCCGGCGCCCACCCATAAACTCCTTCTTCCGAAATCTCTCTCTCAATCTGATTTCGCACATCAATCCAGATCATACTTGCGCGTGCCGACAATCGAATAATCTTGCGGGCACTTTCACCAAGACGACAACGCTCAACATACTCTTTCAGAAGAATAACGGCTCTATCTCCAAATCTTTCACAAGCTTGCCACCCTTGCTCAGCGCCATCATCAATTCTGGAGCCTTGAGTTGATCTAGGCCGACAAAATAAACAACGCGAAATAAAACCCGTCCCTCTTGCAACATCACCTTTTACTTCGTTAAACGATTCAAAAACACTAGGCTGCATCATCAAAAAAAGGGTAAGTCTTGCATCAGACACCTGATAAGACTCACTTGAGACACGACCTACACGTACGCCATCGCCACTCCAGACTGAATTAATTTTATCGAAATGCTGAAACGCACCTCCTTTCAGAATCCCTGAGGCCTCACTGGACATCCACCCAGCCGACGACAACCCTCCATTCATGGTTTTAAACAAAGCCTGAACTGTCACATCATCATTAAGAAATAATAGATTCAATGGTGGCCTTGGCTCTTTTTCTTGATGCTCACAGATCAAACTAGAAATTTTTCCAGTATCTTCACCTCGCTGTACAAACTTTCTCAAGGTAGATTTATGTGCCTTTAAAATTTCAAGCCAAATACCATGAGCAGCCTTATATTTAATATACTCAAGATCACGTTCTGCAAGGACCACTTCTTGATATTTAAATACACTTGCAGACAACGCACGAAACGTCGGTGTTTTTCCATCCCCAGAACCGGAAATCGCCATAATAGCCAGCGACAGCGGGCAGACATTACCGAGAGGCGACTTAACGTCATATAGCCCCTGAGCAACCAGGGACATCATCGCCAGCGCAGAGCAAACACCAAGCTCCCTTGGGGCCTTTATATTTCTCTGCACCTCATCAATCGCTTCAGTAAAAACTTCGAACGGCAGACCTGGGATGGGGTCCAGTAAGTTATGTTTATTCGATGCTTCTTTTGGTTCGAGCGGCACCTTACCCCATGATGGCTGCCGTGCAGGCTTCTCGCCACGCATCATCCCCCCACCTGTTTTTTCAGCTCAACATATGCTCTTACCTCCCGCAGATCCCATCCAACTGCGTAGATTCCGATCTTGAACGGTTTAGGAAAATCCGGATCAAACCATTTTGATCCTGGTTTAATACGCTCATATATAGTCGACCTACTGAGCCCTAGCACGACCTGAAGCCGACTAATGCGGATCACTCGCAACTCATCATCAAAATTTTCTGTTTGCATACGACCCTCCTTTTGGCACCTCAACGGTACCTAGCCGGCGAAGTCGTAACAGCCAAACCACTAAACAGAAATTATTTTAAGCGGTTACCTTGACATTTTTGAAATACTGAGAAAAAACAGCGCACGGCACTTTTTCAACCAACAGCCCCGTCGCTACCTGCTAAAGCTGCTAAAGCTGTAGCAAAAGTAGCGGGCGCAGCGACGCCTACACTGCCTGAAAATTCCATTCGTTAATTTTTCAAACACACATAACTGCAATGACATCACCACCAAGGAGGTTCGCCCCATGTCATTGCAGTGCCCTCGCTGTCACTCTCCCAAAGTCGCTTCTTTCCATCACGCCATGAAAGTCGGCGCGGCCATCGGCACCGTGGGCGGCGTTGCTCGTGGCGTCAGCGCTGCCCTGGCTGGCGGTCAAGCGGGCGCAGCTATCGGCGCGTTCGCCGGGCCTGTCGGCATCACCCTCGGATCCGTGTCGGGTGCCATTCTCGGCGGCCTGGCCGGCGGTGTCGGAGGCTACGCACTCGGCGCTCAGCTCGGTGAGTCGCTCGACCGTCACGTATTGGGCCACAACCTCTGCCTACTCTGTGGGCATCGCTTCAACCTGCCGGCCTGATCTGACCACACCTTTCTATCCATGTCGTCCGGCCGGTGCTGCGCTGTGCGCGGCGCTTTATGCCGGCCTGCACCCTAAGGAATCTCAACCATGGCTCATCTCATCGAAACAATGGCCTACGCTGGCGCTACCCCGTGGCATGGCCTGGGCAATCAGCTCACGCAAAAACAACCCATCGAAGTCTGGCAACGCGAAGCCGGCATGGATTGGCAGATCCAGGAAAGCCCTGTGCATTTCAAATCGGACAGCATCGGTCCGCTGGGCGCTATCCACTCATTCCCTGAGCAGAAGGTGCTGTTTCGCTCGGATACCAAAGCACCGCTTTCGGTGGTTTCCAACCGCTACCACAGCGTGCAACCACGCGAGGTGCTGGAGTTCTACCGGGATCTGACCGAAGTATCTGGCTACGAGCTGGAAACGGCTGGTGTACTGAAAGGTGGCCGCAAGCTCTGGGCGCTGGCGCGTACTGGTCAGGGGGCAGCGCTCAAAGGTAACGACCAGATCAACGGCTACCTGCTACTGGCCACATCCTGCGACGGCACCCTGGCCACCACAGCAACGCCAACCACGGTTCGCGTGGTGTGCAACAACACCCTGACCATCGCGCTAGACGGCACGAGCCGCGCAATCAAGGTGCCGCACAACACGCGCTTTGATTCAACTGTGGTGAAGAAACAGCTCGGCATCGCCGTCTCGCAATGGGACGACTTTATGTACCGCATGCGCGTGCTGGCAGAGCGCAAGGTGCAGTGGCATGAGGCGCTGGGCTTCTTTATGAACGTGCTGTGCGAAACCAATCCGACCGGCGCACTGCCGGAGGTGCTACCCAACGAGCGTGCTCTGCGCAAGGTTCAAGAGCTGTACGAGGGCCGTGGCCGGGGCAGTCAGCTGGACTCGGCACGCGGCACCGCCTGGGGCCTACTCAATTCTGTGACTGAGTTTGTCGATCACGAGCGCCGCGCCCGCAGCAATGAGTACCGCATGGACTCGGCTTGGTTCGGCCAGGGCGCGCAGATCAAACAACGTGCTCTGGACACCGCTCTGCAGCTGGTCGCCTGACCGCTTACTTCCCCCCATAACGCCCGATCAGCCTGGTTGCTGATCGGGCGTTTCTATTTCCGCAAGGTGAACGTTATGACAGCTACTCCGTTGAGCAGCACCAGCAAGTCGCGCCCGGCGCTGCGCTTGATCAGTACCAAGGAACTACCGCGTGAAGAATGGTTGGCGGTGCGCAAGCAGGGCATTGGCAGTTCGGATGCTGGTGCTGCAGTGGGCCTAAATCCCTACAAGTCGCAGCTGGAGTTATGGATGGAGAAAACCGGTCGTGACACCACGTTACCGAAGGCCGACCCGCACGATGAAGAAAGCCCGATGTACTGGGGCAATGTGCTGGAACCGGTCGTGGCCTGGCATTACAGCAAACGCACAAAGAACAAGGTGCGACGCATCAATGCCGTGCTGCAACATCCTGATCCTGAGCTGCCCTGGATGCTGGCCAACATCGACCGCGAGGTCATTGGCGCTGACGATGTGCAGATCCTCGAATGCAAGACCGCCGGCATAAACGGTGCACGCCTCTGGAAAGAAGGCGTACCCGAGTATGTGCAATTGCAGGTCATGCACCAGTTGGCCGTGACCGGTAAGCAAGCCGCCGACGTGGCTGTTCTGTTAGGCGGTCAGATCCTGGAGATCCATCGCATCGAACGGGACGAGCAGATGATCGCCCGCCTGATCGAGCTGGAACGAAAGTTCTGGCACTACGTCGAAACCGACACGCCACCGCCTGCTGATGGTTCTGCTTCAGCTGAAATGGCGCTGCGCTGCCTCTACCCGGAGGACAACGGCCAGACGGTCGACTTCAGTGGCCGTGCCGGTTTAGCTGCGGCATACCTGGAACTCAAGGCCGTGCGCCAATCCATCAACGAGAAAGAAACCCGTGAGGCCCAGCTCAAGCAAATGCTGCAACAAGCCATGGGCGAAGCCACACGCGCGGAGTTCAGCCACGGTTTTATCAGTTGGAAGAAATCCAAAGACAGCAACGTGCTCGATGTTGACCGCATGCTGAAGGACAAGCCCTACCTGCAGGTTCGCTATACCAAGTTCAAGGAAGGCTGCCGGCGCTTCCTGGTCGCCTAATCCCAACCTCAACCATTCCTTCCCGTTGGCCAGTCCATGCAGTTAGCGCTGCGTGGCTGGCCTTTTTTCGTTTGCAGGAGAACCACCATGCTCAAAGGTCTGGCTATCACCCCGCCGGTGCTCGGGCGAATTTCCATCGGCAAGATCATCGAGAAGAACGGCAAACGTCTGCCGGAAAAGGATGATCAATTCACCATCACTTCACAGGTGCAAGGCAAGGACGGCTGGCTGCTGCATCCGCTCAATGATGAGCTGCGTAAAAACCAGGAGGACAAACTGCGCAGCATCCCGGTACGCCTGCTGTTCAACGAACCTGAGTTGAATTTCCGTGCAGACTACACGCTGTTTGATCGGCAGTCTGGCAGGCCGTTGTGCGTAGGCAATGGCGAGACTTGCAAGCGAGTCACCCAGGAAGGCATGCAATCACTGCCCTGCCCTTCGCCTGATGCTTGTCCGTTAGCCAAAGGCGGTGCCTGTAAACCTTACGGCCGGCTGAACGTGCTGATTGGTGATGACGATCCGTTGGGCAGCTTTGTGTTCCGCACCACCGGTTTCAACAGCATCCGCACCCTGGCTGCACGCCTGCATTACTTCCAGGCTATTTCCGGCAATCGGCTGGCTTGCTTACCACTGGAACTACGTCTGCGTGGCAAGTCGACACGCCAGAGCCATGGCACACCGATCTTCTACGTCGATCTCACAGTGCGTACCGGCATGGACATGGCCGAGGCGCTGCAGGCTGCTAATGAGTTGGACACTCAACGGCAAGGAGCAGGCTTCGATCAGGTTGCACTGGATGAGGCGGCGCGACGTGGCTTTGGCAACGGCGTATTCGAGGACAGCGGAGAGGATGCCGGTGCCGTGATCGAAGAGTTCTTTTCCAGCACGGATGCAGCTTCCACCAACCCCCAAAGCGAAGCGCTGCCCCCTAGCACTACCTCACTGGCGGGCAAACTGGAAGTGCTCGCAACTCAACCCCACTGACCTATCGCCTACCTGGCTTCAGGCAGGCTCTGGAGAACCGAGATGATTCTATTGCGATTTCTGCTCAGTCTGTTTGCGTTCATTGGCGCACTGGCGGCAGCCGGGGCATTGGTCGTGAGCATCGTGCTGATGCTGCGCTTTCCGCCGCTGTTGATTGCCGTAGCGCTGGCGTGCTGGATCCTGTACTGGCTGTTGAAAAAAGCAGGCAAGCCTTTCCAGTAAATGGCACAGCCCGTGTGAGCAGGCAAAAGCTTGCTCACACGGGCTGCTTAGCCATATATCTTTTTTGACCGACTACCACAACTGCCCACTACATCCACGCTTCGCTCAACAACGCCATCAGCTTTGCTACATAAATCAGAATCCGTTGAGGCGGTGATGCCGACACAAAAAATACCTCAACGGATTCCGAACTCTTGCACACGGGACGTTTCCTTATTCAGGGGTTAGCACGCTTACGAAACTGCCCGGGGGCGGTACCAAACATATCTCGAAAGCGGCGCTGGAAATGCGAGGAGGTCACGAAGCCGCTGGCAATGGAGACTTCGAGTAAGGACTTATTGGTGTACTGCAGCAACTGGCGCGCGTTGGTCAGCCGCAACTCCAGGTAGTAACGCGGCGGCGTCGCCTTCACATGCTGGCAAAACAGACGCTCCAGGTGGCGCCTGGAAATACCCGCATACTGCGCGATCTCGCCGATCCCGATAGGGTCTTCGATATTGCTGTGCATCAGCTCCAGTGCGGTTTTCAGCGATTGTGGCAAGGTCGGCTCGATGTCGATCGAAACCACGGAAACGTCGAAGGTCTCGCGCATCTTGTCGCAACTCAACACTTCCTCAACCGCGCTGACCAACTCCTGCCGCGTGTCTCGGCGCACCACCTCCAGCATCATGCCCAGAGAGCTGTTGGCCCCCGCGCAGCTGATCCGCCCCCGATCGACCACATGGGAATGGCCGGTCACCCTAACCTTGGGAAACAGCTCGGTCATCATCACCCGGCCATCGGGGTGAAAGGCGCATTCGTAGCCGTCCAGCAGCCCTGCTTCCGCCATGAAGTAGGCGCCATTCCATAATCCGCCGAGCATGGCACCGGCGGCATCGGCCTGGCGCAGCTTGGTTCTGAGCAACGGACTTGCCTGTAATTGCACACGAAAGCCGCCACAGATCACGATCAGCTGCTGCTGACGCTCCTCCAGATCGGCTAGACGGCAATCCACCGAGATGACAATGCCCAGATCGCTGACCACTACATCCTGATCGCCACCGACCACCAGCACTTCGTAGAGCGGCGTGGCGCTCATCAGGTTGGCCGTGACCAGGGCGTCCACGGCACCGGTAAAGGCCATCATCGAGAAGTGGTCCAACAGCACGAAGGCAACATGCTGCACCTCCATATTCGACTCGCCACACGGCACCCGCTCCAGGTGCACCCGGTTCTTGTCCTTCAGGACGCTCTCGAACGACGATTTCATCACGCAGGCAACTCCATCGGAAGTCAGCGCCCCAAGCCTTCCAGCCGGCGAGCGAAAGTGAACGTTGTAGACCTTGTTAAAAGAGCCGGTCGATCAGAGATAACACATACAAGCCCCGTGCCTCCCACAAAGCGCTCGCCCTGTGGCTATTAGATTTACCGGCCTGTTCAACACCCTAAACTCCACCCAAATCAAGAGGCAGGGCCCTGGAGCGGTGTAAACAGCATTTCAGCAAAGCGCATGCGACTGTTCCGGAGTTTCCTTGAATATCACTTTTCGGATACTCTCCGAGGCCATTTTAGGAAGTGCATCAGCAGTCGCCGCCCTTGAAGTCTAGAGTCCGGCTATAGTCAGCAGAATCGACTTTTTATTCAGGATATTGAATACCTGTAGTTATGGTCATACACACCGAACCCGATCAGTCGCTGATCAAGATGCCGTCACTGCGGGCGGTAAAATCCTTTATCGCCGCGGCCAAGTACCAGAACTTTACCCGAGCCGCAGAAGCCCTCTGTGTGACCCAGGCGGCCATCAGCCGGCAGATCCGCGAGCTGGAGGGCTACCTCGGCGCCGAGCTTTTTACTCGCGCCGGCCGCGCCGTGGAGCTGACCACCGCCGGCTCGATCTTCTACGACGCAGTGCAATTGTCCTTCGTCAATATCGCCCAGGCCGCCGAGCGCATCCGCAGCCACAACGCCGGCAAACGGGTGTTGACCCTGTGCTGCTCGCCGGCATTTTCCGCACTATGGCTGGCCCATCGCCTGCCGAGCTTCTTCGGCGCCAACCCGGATATCGACCTCAACCTGATCACCACGCAAAACTTCCTGTCGATGGAACCCGGCGTGCGCCCGGACATCTTCATCACCAAGATGGCCAAGGTGCATGAGGGCTACCGCAGCACGGCGCTGTTCCACGATGTCATCTACCCGGTCTGTACACCGCGGTATCTCGAGCAGCATCCAGAACTGAGCAGCCTCGGAGGCCTGCGCGACAGCGTGCTGCTCAACCTCAGCCCCTATGGCCGCTCGCAGGTCGCCGAGCACGTCGACTGGGGCGTCTGGCTGGCGTTCAACGATATCGATATCGAAACCCGCGCCCACGACAGCCCGCACTTCTTCAACGCCAACGACTACAACATGCTGATCCAGATGGTGCTCAGCCATCAGGGCGTGGCGCTGGGCTGGAATCACCTGGTCGGCCATCTGGTCGAACAAGGACTGCTGGTACGCCCGGTTGCCGAAGAAGTCGTGCATCGCGAAAGCCTACACTACCTCACCTTCCGCGAGGACAGAGAAGACGACGAGGCCTGCTGCCGGCTGCGCGAATGGCTGATGCAGCAGGTTTAGTTACACGTCGTTAAACCTTCGCCAGGCTATTGCTCGGCACGCTCGATATCACTCATATAAAAACCTGCTGGCTGGTTTTTTTGTGCCTGCCGCTCCCTGGCCGCGGAGAACCAGCGGTATGCCGGTCAGGTGGTGGCTATCGAGGAAATCTCCAGCACCACCGAAGACATCGCCGCGAAGATGGACGATATCAACCTGCATACCGGCGAGACCAAAGGCCTGCGCCTGACGCTTGAACGGCACACCCAGGGACTGTCCGCCAAGGCCTAGGCGCTGAGCCGCAGCGCCCGGCAGTTCCAACTTGATTGAGTTGCTGGATAGACGTCGCTAAGCCAGCGAGCCCAACGCGCTCTAAACGAGTGACTGCTGCAACCAGAGCGTTCCCATCCCGGCAGCCAGGGTGAGCAGGATATTGCGCGTTTTCCAGGCCACCAGCGTAGCCACCACAGCGGCCAGCACACGTCCATTGCCGAGATCGAACTGAGCGTCAGCGCCGGGATAGATCACCGCCGGCAACACCAGCGCGGCCAGCACGCTCGCCGGTACATAGGCAAGCGCTTGATGCAACCAGAGAGGAATGCGTAGCCGGCCGTAAGCCTGAATAAAGGAGAGGCGTAACGCAAAGGTGCCAAAGCCAATGGCCAGGAACAACGCCCAGAGCGACTGATCCGCCATCATTCGTCCTTCCCGGCGATGGATGCTCCACATGCCTGGCGATAACGCTCGACGATCAGCCCGCTAAAAACGCCGCACAAGGATGCGAGTAACAGGCCAAGGTTGTACGGCAGCCCCATGGCCAGCACCGCGACCACGCCGCCGACACAGGCGGCGGCGAGGCTGGCGCAGTTGCGGATCGCCGGCACCAGCAGAGCCAGAAATGACAGCGGTATGGCGAATTCCAGCGACCAGCTGGCTGGAATTCCGGCGCCGAGGAAGACCCCAACCATCACCGATAGCTGCCAACTCAGCCACATACTTAACGCACTGCCGGCATAGTACCAGTGCCCCACGCGGGCCATTTCACCGGACGACAGTTTCAGAATGCTGAGCGCGTATGCCTGATCCGACAGCATGTACGACAGCGGCCATTTCCAGCGCCAGGACAGATGATGTAGGTATGGCGCCAGGGAGGCGCTGTACATGAAAAACCGCAGGTTGATCACCAACACGGTCAGTACGATCACCAGGGCAAAGGCGTCCTGACGCAGCAACTGCAAGGCCGCCATCTGCGCCGAACCGGCGTAAAACAACAGGGTCATGCCCAGGGTGGCTAGGGGCGACAAGCCCTGCTCGACGGCCATGACCCCGGTCACCAGCCCAAAGGGGATTACCCCCGGGACCATGGGCATCAGCGCTCGCACGCCGTCAAGGAAAGCCGTCCTTGCCGTCCAATACTGAGTCACATCGGCCTCCAGGCAGTTACGGGCAGGTTGAAGCGTTAGGGCATTACGTCGTTTACAGCTCGATACCGGCCTGCCACTCCTTCCAGCGCATCGTCATGTTTGCGCCAAGCGATAGAAACGGCTCCGGCGGCAATCGGCTGGGCGGGGCACAGTCCTGGAACTCATCCAGCATTGGCGAACGACCATTGACCGCCAACTCTGCCGCCAACATCCCCGACAACGTCCCCTTTACCGTGCCAAGGCCGTTCTGGCAGGCAGCCGAGAACACGCGCTCGTCCTGCTCACCGAATGCCGGCACCGAGTTCAACGACAAGCAGAGCCGGCCGCCCCAGCGATGCTCCATGGGCACACCTTCCAGCATCGGGAAACGGGCCGAGAACGCTCTGTCATGGAGCTTGGCGGCCTGGCGGATATTCCGCTCGCCGATTTCCATCGACTGATTCAGCGTGAAGTGGTTGCGCACGGTGATGCGGTGCCCGCTGCCGTCGTAGTTCGACACCCTGCGAACCGTCGTCCCCATCGGATCGGCAGGCAGCAGGCCCCAGTCAGGGGCACCGCCCAGGCGCTTGACCTCGGCCTCCGTCAGCGCGCGCGTCATCGATGCGTAGGTGAAGACGTGCAACAGCCGGTGCGGAAAATAGCCGAACGACTGGATATGGCCGTTTACTCCGAGGATGACGCTGCGTGCGCGCACTCTCCCCTTCGGGGTGTGCAAGACATGCCTGTCACCGAGGTCCATCGACAGCACCGGACTGTGCTCATAGATGGACACCCGCTGACTCAGCTCGGCGGCGGACATGCGTATATAGGCCGCCGGCTGGATCATCACCGAATGGGGCGTGAACAGGCCACGGCGATAGAACTCCGTGCCGGTCCAGGCTTTCATCTCGGCCGTATCCATGAATCTGAAATCTTCACCCAGCGAGGCCAAATGCCGGCTGTAGGTGTCGATATGGTGCTCGCCCTTGTCCGAAGCCGCACCAGTGACCTTGCCGCACTGATCGAACACGGCCTTCGGCATGCCGGCCGCCACAGCCGTCTGCCGCGCAAACTCGATGGCGTGGCGATTCAGGCGGATCTGCCTGAGATCGGCATCCTTGGCGCCGGCGTAGGTCTCGGAATTCAACTCGTGGGGCAGATCGATCATGAAACCGCTGTTACGGCCCGCCGGCCCTTCAGCCAGGCGCCCCGCCTCCAGCACCACGATACGCTCGCCGGGAACCAGCTGGCTCAGGCGGCGTGCCGCCGCGAGCCCGGCGAAGCCGCCGCCGACCACCGCCCAGTCTGCTTCGATATCCTGATCGACCTGCGGATAGGCCGGCGCCGGCGACAGAATCGCGTTCCACGCCGCTGGGCCTGTATCCTTGGGTAGACGCCTGACCTTCAGTGTTTTGCTCATAAATCATCCTGCCAGAATGACAGCGAAGCGAGACACGGGAGCCGTACTCTGCTCCCGCGGGTCTTGAGAGGAATCGAAATCGCAGGATGGGGCGGCCATCTCTCCGCAGCCACCACAGGGTCAAATCCGCGGATTGGCGGCGCCCCATCCTACGCTCTCCACAGCGGCACTCAGCCTTCGATCAGCTCGTCACCCAGACTGATCCAGATCGTCTTGAGTTCGGTGTACTGATCGTGGGCATGGATCGAGTTATCGCGACCGCCGAAGCCCGACTGCTTGTAACCGCCGAACGGCGTGGTGATATCGCCTTCGCCGAAGCAGTTGACGGTGACGGTGCCCGCCCGAATCGCGCGTGCTGCACGCAACGCCTTGCGCGAGTTGGCGGTGAACACCGAGGCTGCCAGTCCGTAGTCGCTGTCGTTGGCCACCGCGATCGCCTCATCGAAGCTGGAGACGGTCACGACCGCTAAGACCGGGCCAAAGATCTCTTCGCGCGCCAGAGCATCGCTGCTACGCACGCCATCGAAGATAGTCGGCGGTACAAAATTTCCTTCCAGCGCTTCACCACCGAGCAGCAGCCTGTGGCCGGCTTCCTTGCCCTGACGCAAGTAGCTGGTGACCTTCTCGAAGTGCCCCTTGTCGATCAGCGCGCCCAGTTGATTGGCCGGGTCCAGCGGGTCACCGGTGCGCCACTCGGCCGCCTTGGCGCAGACGCGCTCCAGCAGCTCGTCCTTGATCTTTTCATGCACGATCAGACGCGAACCGGCAGAACAGTTTTCGCCCATGTTCCAGAACGCCGCGGACACCACCTGAGCTGCCACCGTATCCAGGTCTTCGGCGTCATCGAGCACGATGCACGGGTTCTTGCCGCCGCACTCGAGTACCACCTCTTTCAGGTTGGACTCGGCTGCGTAATGCAGAAAACGGCGACCGGTCTCGGTCGAACCGGTGAAGGCCACCATGTCGACATCCGGGTGACGGCCCAATGCTGCACCGGCTACCGAACCATGACCGGTGACGACGTTCAGCACGCCACTCGGCACACCCGCCTCCTTGGCCAGCTCGGCGATACGCAGCGCCGTCAACGAGGTCTGGGTTGCCGGCTTGACCACCACCGAGCAGCCCGCCGCCAATGACGGCCCCAGCTTCCAGCCGAGCATCAGCAGCGGAAAGTTCCAGGGCAGTACGGCGCCGACCACACCAATTGGCTCGCGCACCACCATAGCCACCACGTCCGAGCCTACCGGCGCAGTCTGGTCGTAGATTTTGTCGATCAGTTCCGCGTGCCACTTCATCACGTGGATGGTTTCGGGCACGTCGATGGTCTCGCAATCGGCGATCGGTTTGCCCGAATCGAGACTTTCCAGTACCGCCAGCTCGCGGCGATCGCGCTCCATCAACTCGGCAAGGCGAAGCAGGGTTTCCTTGCGCTCACGCGGGTGCAGGCGGCTCCAGCGACCGTCTTCGAACGCTGCGCGGGCTTTCTGCACCGCCAAGTCGACATCCTCGGTGCCGCAGGCGGCGATCTCGGCCAGGACTTCGCCAGTAGCCGGATTGATGGTCGGCAGGGTCTTGCCGGACAGTGCCGGACGGAATTCGCCGTCGATAAAGCTCAGCGTCTGAATCTTCAGGCGGGCAGCAATGGCTCGGTACTCTTCGCGGCTCAGAAGATCGCTCATGTCTTATTCTCCTTTCTGAATGTTTGCGATGGTCGCCTTCAGCGTGCTGATCACCTCTTCCAGCTGACGTTTTTCAGCCTCGTCCAGCCCCAGCAGCGGCTTGCGGGTGACACCGGCGAAGCGACCTGCCAGGGTCACGCCGTACTTGACGCTCTGAATGAATTTGCCGCCCTGCTCCAGCACGCTCATCAGCGGCATCATCGCGCCCATGATGCGACGCCCCTTGTCGAAATCGCCCTCGACAACGCAGGCCTTGTAGAGCGCGACATGCTCCTCGGCGAGGAAGTTGGAGCCGGCACAGACCCAACTCTTCGCCCCCCAGGCGAAATACTCCAGCGCCTGGTCGTCCATGCCGCAGGAGGTCTGCAGGCTGGGGTACTTCTGCATGAGCAGGTGCAGACGGTTGATATCGCCGGAACTCTCCTTGATGGAGCAGATGTTCGGCGAGCTGAGCACCTCGTCCAGGCAAGCCTCGCCCATCATGACGCCCATGCGGGCGGGGTAGTTGTACAGCATGACGGGCAGGTTGGCGGCACGGTCGACGGCGAGAATGTGCTGCGCCACCTCATGCTCGGTCGGCAGCGAATAGGGCGGGGTTGCTACCAGGATAGCGTCGGCCTTGCGCTCGGCAGCCGCCTTGGCCAGACGAATCGACTCGTCCGGATCGACCGAACCGGTGCCGAAAATGACCGGCACTCGGCCCGCACAGCGCTGCTGGGCGATCTCCAGCAGTTGCACGCGCTCTTCGTGACTCTCGACGTAGTACTCACCCGTGGTGCCGCCGACGATGATGCCGTGCACACCAGCCGCCAACAGGTAATCAACAGAAGCCGTGTAGGCCTCGAGATCAATGCTCAGGTCTTCGCGAAACGGAGTGATTACGGGAGTGTAGATACCTTCAACGCGCATAGTAATGTCCTGTTGGAAAGTGGCTTGACCTAGGGAAAAGTGCCAAGGCGAACGAGGCAAAATCTAATGACAACCAGGCAGCATTAACAATCAACTTTTATACACCCCAAACGATAACGTCACGTCATACCACCCTCTAACGCCCAGTAGTAATGAAGCACAAATTATTCATAACTGGACGTTATCCATTGCCCACTAGATTTGTTTCTTGACGCTAAATACGTGGAAGCCTACCGTTCAACTCGGCGGTTTAATAACCCATCTGGACAACAAAGATTGATGAGTCGCCTCATTCAATCCAATTGAACAAGAGTCCCGGAGATAGAAATGAAACAGTCGATTAAACAAATAATTAAAGTTTCGCAAGTAGCCGTGCTTTCGACTACCGTCGCGCTAGGTTGTGCCTTCAGCGCCCTGGCAAGCGACAAGGACTACAGCTTCAAGCTGGCGCTGGAATCAGGTGATCGTGATTCGGCATCCGCCAAATCCATGCAGCAGTGGGCCGACCTGATCAAGGAAAAGTCTGACGGCCGTATGGAAGTCAGCATCTATTACCAAGGAGAGCTCGGTGGTCAGCAGGAGCTATTCGACCAGTTGGTAAAAGGCAACATCGACATGATGCTGACCTGGCCACAAACCTCTTATGACGAACGCCTCGGCGTTAACTACATCCCCTACCTGACCCTGGGTTGGGAAGATGCTCTGAAGGCCTATGACGAAGACGGCTGGCTGAAGAACATTCTCGGCCCGGTCTACGCAGATATCGGCCTCAAGTATTTCGGCCCCTACCCGGAAGGCTTCGGCGGCATCGCCACCAAAGGCCGATACGCGACAAACAATAAAGACGCCAACGGCTTAAAAGTTCGCTCGCAGCCGGTATTCCCTCTCCCGCAGACCATGAAGGCCATGGGCTTCCAGGCGGTGCCTATCGATTGGGCCGAGGTTTACACCTCCATTCAAACCGGGGTTGTTGATGGCGACTCGAGCAACGTCATTTATTGGGATTATGAGTACTTCCGCGATCAACTGGATTACTTCGTACACTCCAAACACAACTTCTCGTCCTACGCCATGTTGATGAACAACGAAACCTGGCAGGAGCTTGACGCTGAAGATCAGGCCATCATCTCTGCCGCCGCACAAACGGTAATCGACAAGCAGTTCAAGGACGCCAAGGCCGAGGACGACAAGTGGATCGCCAAGGCACAGGAGGCCGGCATGGAATACATCGTGCCGTCTGCAGAAGACATGCGGGCTTGGGTTGAGCGTGTACGCGCCGAAGTCTGGCCGGAGGCCGAAAAGTCCCTCGGTAAGGAACTGATGGACAAGATTCGCGCCAACGCATCGGTCCCCCAATAATCAGTCAACTATAATGTCAGCGTTTGGGCAACCGGGATGTTGTACCGGCTGCCTTTATCTTTTTACTTCAGCAGGGTCTCTCGATGGCCAAGTTACTTATATTGATGGCATCAGTCGATAAATTACTGATGTTGATCATCAAGCCAATCGTAGTGGTCATAAGCTTCTTGGTAGCCGTTCTACTGGTTTATGGCATTTTCACCCGTTCGGTCATGGGTACACCCGTTTTCGGGCTGGAAGAAATCGTGCTACTCGGTGCCATGTGGCTTTATATGCTTGGCGCGGCTCTGGCCTCGCGTGACCGCTCTCACCTCACCGCTGATTTTGTTGAAGTTATCTTCAAGAACCCAAGAGTCATACACGCCTTTCGCGTAGTCGCAGCACTGATTTCCCTGTTCATGGCCTGTATGTTCGCCTCCTGGAGCTATGACCTGCTGTACTGGGCAGTCATGAAAGGCCAGAGCAGCACGGTTCTGAAGCTGCCCTGGTACCTTTCGCAGAGCAGCCTTTTCGTGGCCAGCATTCTGTTCATTTTCTACCAGCTACGTGACGCCATTAACGACATCAACAGTTTTCGAGCGTGCGCGAGAACTGCTCACGGGCACGGGTAGTGCTACCAGCCAGAGCAACCCTCAGACCACAACTACAAGAAATCGCAGAGACTAATCATGGGCGCATTACTCGCAATAGCCGTTGTTATAGTGCTGATGATGATCGGGGTTCCGGTTGTCTTCTCCTTCGCTGCTATGACCCTGGTTCTTTCCATCACCTACGGTGTCGATATTTCGTCGCTGATGACCACCGGCTTCTGGTCGGTAAACTCCGTCATCCTGCTGGCACTGCCCCTTTTCGTGATGACGGGCTACCTGATGCAGGCCGGCGGCATGGCTGCACGCCTGGTTCACTTCGTTGAGGCCCTGGTGGGCAAGTCCCGCAGTGGCATGGGTTCGTCGATGGTCGTGGCCTGCGGCGTTTTCGGTGCCATCTCTGGCACTGCGTCCGCTGCGGTCGCCTCGATTGGCACCATCATGATTGGCCCTATGGAGAAACACGGCTACCCGCGGGAGTACACCAGTGCCCTGCTGGGCATTTCGTCGCTGCTCGGGCTACTTATTCCCCCCAGCATCACCATGATTCTCTTCGCCGTTGTAACGCGGCAGTCGGTGGCAGCCTGTTTCCTATCGACCATCGGACCGGGCATTTTGCTAATCATCATGCTGTGCATTTTGAACTGGATCAAAATGCGCACTCACCCGGATCCAGCCGAGCAGCCGGTAAAGTTTCGTCAGCGCGCCGAAGAAATCGGCAACAGCATGTGGAAGGCGTTTCCTGCTCTAATGCTGCCGGTGATCATTCTTGGCGGTATCTACGGTGGCGTGTTCACCCCCACCGAAGCGGCGGCTATCGCGGTTGTCTATGCGATCCCTGTCGGCCTATTTATCTACCGTGAACTGGATCTTAAGAAGCTGGCTGAATGCTTTATCGCCGCAGCAACGACGACCGGCGTCATCATGGTCATCCTGCTCTTTTCCTTTGTTGCCAGCCGCATCTTCACGCTTGAGCGAGTTCCGCAACAATTGACTGACGTACTGATGGACCTGTTCCAGAACAAGCTGCTCATTCTGCTGGTCGTGAATATTTTTCTGATCCTGCTCGGCATGATCATGGATGATGTCAGCGTCGTTGCCATCGTTAGCCCTTTGTTGCTACCGGTCATGGTGAATATTGGCGTCGACCCCATACAGTTCGCGGCAATTGTAGGTACCAGCGTGGTCATCGGCTGCAATAGCCCACCGATGGCACCTATCCTGTTCATGACGTGCCGAATCGGTAACGTGGGCATATCGCAGGTAATGCGCCCGGCACTCGGATTCATGGCATTCGCTGCGCTCCCGGTCATGCTGGTGACGACCTACTGGTCGCCACTGTCGCTCTACCTGCCAAGAGCATTTGGCTATATAAATTAATCTCTTGTTCATTAGAAAGCGGGGCTAGTCCCCGCTTTTCTATGCATGGCTGGGTCTGCAAGCTGGATGGCGCCCGACTTGCCATTGATGTTCCACAGCTGATCCATAAGTCCCCAGCTCAATAGGTAAGCATGACCCGATCCTAGAACGTCGAACCAATGATGGCAAAGCATCACTGGCTCGCACTGGCAGTATCAGCAAGGGACTATCCCCTACTTGCTCCAAACCCACGCTGACGATCACCGAAGGACTTCATAGTGACCTTGCACAGGTAGCTGTGCACACCAGAGGTTTGGATATTTCACCCTCGACAAGGATGCTTCAGCTGCCCCGTCCGCAGGCATCGAGCACCCTCAGGCCTTAAGCGCAGGTGCTGGGCATTTTTGACGAGATACTTCATTGCCCTGTGGATATGAGGTCGAATAGCTTGATCTCCCCTCTGGATCTGGCCAATGCCGCACTCATCGCCATATCGATCCTTATCATGGTTGCAGCTTTCCATGTAGCCCTGACCACGCGTGATGTCTTCCCACAAACCCCCGATCTCGATGGCTTTCCAGACATCCCGGCAGACCACGTTGCCATTAAAGAAGTAAGCAGCATGGATGTGATAGCCCTGACCATCATTCCGGTCACCCTGCTCCACCGAGTAGATGTAGCCGATAAGATGTTCAAAGATCGGATTGCGTTTATGCGTGATAACTAACTGCTGCAGGTCATCAAAGACGTGCTCAACTCGTAGCCGGGCCTGAGCCTCTGAGCGATAGTAAAGATTGACTCTGACGATCGTAGTACGCGAATAAAGACTCACCAGAGCATCCGTGTACCCAGTGATCTCCTTCTCCTGCTTACGCGCCTCACCACTGCGATCCCCACTCTTACGCCGATACCGCAGCTCACGGGTCAATTTACGGATGCGCGCCGTCAGTACGTTCATGCTGTGGTGGTGATCCAGGTAAGCCGTACCCAGTTCATTCAGACAGATAGGACCGTCAAGACGACGCACAAGGCCTACGTCCTGGCAAGCCTCCTTGAATGCTTGCAGGTGCTCGCTGTAGCTGTACTCCACTCGATCATCGTCGAACAGGTCGACCATCTGCTTGATGTGGGTGAAGTATCGGGAGAGCCTGGTCTCTTCGAGACGCTCATAGCCTGATCGGCTTTGCGTGATTCGGAATGCTGGTGCGTCGGTCTTCTCGATAGCCTGGACGAGTGACTCAATTTGAAGGGCAATGTCGGATTGGGAGAGGTGGGTGTAGGTCTTACGATTGCTCATGGTGGGTACCTGGTTGATTGACTCATACCTAGTACGTGAAGTGGATTTTTTAACCGTTCTCCTTTTCCTCTGCTGGTAGTCCATGCTGAGTAGGGTTAGTGCTTATTACTATTTAACTACTTGAATAGATAGTTAATAACTATATAACTATATAACTATATAACTATATAACTATATAACTATATAACTATATCAATAGATGCAGCTTTACTCACTTCCGACTATCTCGGCGAGACAGGGCAATGGGGAGCAAGATTGCCAAGCCTATCGAGAGATTTTCCGCATCGCTTCTTGGGAGAGTTAGCTGAGAAACCGACCTCTAAATGCACAAGCGACATTACCAGTCGAAGCTAGTCATAGCGCATGATTATCAGTCCTATCCAGCCATGCTTTGGACTATGACGCCGTGGTCGCAAGGACAAATACTCAGTAACCGACTTCTTTCTGATGCCGAAAGGCCAGTACATATACAGCGTCATCCGCCCGTTCATGCCGATAGAGCGCAACATAACCCGAATCACCGAACTCGATTATCAGCTCACGCAGTTCCGGCAGTTCTGGGAATGGGCGACCTACTTCCGGACCTTCTTCCAGTCGAGCGAGTTGTCGCTCAATCGCCTGAGCAGCACGCCGAGCTACCTGCGGACCTTTCTCGACAAGAAACTTACGACAGCGCTCCAACCCTTGTGCAGCACCTTCGGTGATAATTACTCGTGGCACTTAGGAAGCTCCGCCTCAGCCTCAGTACCCCAGGTATTGAGCCAGGCCCGAGTCTCTTGGCCGGTCAGATGCCGGCCTGTTTCCTGATACGCCGCCCACGACGCCAAGGCTTCTTGCTTGAAACTCTCACGGGCTTCCTCGCGCTCAACGTACTGCGCTATCGCTTCGCGCATAATCCAGTGGGACGAACGTTGACGCAGACCAGCCAAGTGCTGAATGCGATTTTTCAACTCGTCATCGATCTTGATGGAAGTGGCCATAGCCGAACCCTCGCTATCTAAAGGTATTACCTTTGGATAAGGTATCAGTCGCCCGGCGTATCTGTCCACGCGTCAAGAAGCCGGACGATGTCACGCAGAACCTGGATGGGGGGACAAGTGGGGGGACAGAAACACGATTAAAAAATAAACCAATATAAATCAATATATTGGATATTTAAAAATGCCGCCCACAAGCCGGTTTTTTTATGTCTGCCATCCATGGCCGCGACCCTTTGTGCCGTCGCTGCGCGAGGTTAAAAACTGCTCCAGACAGTTTTTCATGCCCGTAATTTGTACCTGGGCCCCAATCGAGTGTTTTGGGCGCTGCGTAATTCGTAGGATGGCGTTGAGCGTAGCGATACCCATCACGCGGTTTAGGCTCGTATTCGCCGGCATGACGGCTGTCGATGATGGGTTACGGTGCCTTAGCTCTACTGGCAGCAGGTCAACTTGCGGGCACCTAACCCATCCTAAGGCGTTAATTCCTGAGCACTCTGTTTGCTGCGTGAACGCGCGGCGTCTGGGATCGCGGCTAAAGCCCTGCCCACATAATCCAGCATCTATTTCCCCGCACAGCGCCGTTGCCGATGGCCATTGTCTAGCCGTGCCAAGCAACCCCCGAAATAATCTGCAGAAAAATGTGCAAAAACAGCTTAAAACAAAGCCCACACTTTCTTCTTTAGGCTAGTATTTGCAGGGCTTCTGCGGGTTATCACAATCTGCATAAAAATGTGCAGAAGGCGGCGATGATCAGCGACAAGAACTACCTGCTCCCGGCGCTGCCCGGCGAGCTGCCAGCGGATATTCTGCAAAAGGCCTCGCTGCTGCCGGCCAAGGCGGCGTTTCTCGATGGCCGTTTGGCCCCGGCCACCCGCGCCAGGCTGGCCGCGCTGCTGGAGGTGACCAATACCTATTACTCCAACCTGATCGAGGGGCAGTATTCGGCCCCGGCCGATATGCAGCGCGCCCAGGCCGCGCCAAAGCGCGAGCGCAAACAGCTGGCCGATCTGGCCATGCAGCAGCTTGGCGTGCAAACCAGCTTTGAGCGGATTATGCGCCGCTGGGATAAGGATATTGCCTGGTCGGCGATGTTCTCCCCCTGGCTCACCGAGCAGGTGCACAAGGCCTTGTTCAAATACGCGCCTGCTGAGCAGCTCAAACTGCACAACAGCGAACGCTATTTAGTACCGGGCAAATTGCGTACAGAACCTGATGAGCAGGTGGTGGTAGGCAACCATCTGGCACCCGACGCCCAGGTGGTGCAACCCATGCTGGAGTTGCTGCAACAGCAGCTGGGAGCCTACAACGACCCGCGCACCCGGCTGATTGCCGCCCTGGCCTATCACCATCGCCTGGCCTGGGTGCATCCCTTTATGGATGGCAATGGCCGGCTGGTAAGGCTGATTACCCATCTGCAACTGGTGTATCTGGATTTGCGGCCTAACCTGTGGTCGCTATCACGGGGCCTGGCGCGCCGGCAAAGCGAGTATTACGCAGTGATGGCCAACGCCGACCGGCCGCGCGAAGGCGATCTGGACGGCCGTGGCCAGCTCTCGCTCAAGCATTACCTGGGTTTTATCGGCTTTATGCTGGATGTGTGTATCGACCAGATCGACTATATGACCGAGGCGGTTGACCCGGCCAATATGCGTGGCCGCATAGAGCGGTTGTTTAAACATCATGAGCGCATCAGCGCCGCAAAAATCCGCCCCGGCTCGGCGGCGGCGGTGCATGCACTGCTAAGCATGGGTAGCATGCCGCGCGCGACCTTCAAGACCTTTCTCGGACTGAGCGAGCGCCTGGCGATTGAAGAACTCAAGCGTCTGATCGAGCTGGGCATTGTGCTTAGCCCCACGCCCAAATCGCGGGACGTGGAGCCGGGCCTGCCGGTGTGGTTTGCCCAGGAGATTTTCCCCGATCTGCATCGGCGGTTTATCTAGGGCCAGCGATGAGATGTCGGGCCGCTGTAGGGGGATCGGGGCGAGCAGCCGATGCTCTTCTGATCCACCCTATGTCCGTGATTGGTGGATGGATGAAGCGTCATCCTTGTATGGACTCCTCCCGTTTTGCCAGTGAAATACACATCCAACGAACCTAGGTACGACTGCTTCCGTATATCCGGCTGCTGATAAGGCGCGTGTTGTCTTGAGCCATGATGAATATCCGCTCATATGCCCCTGATCGCCCTAGCGGCCTTGGTTTACAGAGGGCCTGTGGGTAAAGCAGGCTTTACACATGCCGGCTCGACCGGTTCGTCATCACTGCATGTCACTGTGCAATCGTGGTGGATCTTCTACGGTGCTACTGGTTCCAGCTTGGGTAATTCAGGTGTACGCCTCAGCAGGTTGATAGTCTTGCCCCTTGCTGAGGATCGCCCAGATGATCCGGGCATTCTTGTTCGCCAAGGCAACCGTGGCGAGGAGTACCAGATCATCGGGCGCGGTACGCGGCTGTTCGACGGCAAGGACTATTTCACCGTCTACGACTTCGTCAAAGCCCATCACCTGTTACGCGAGCCGGAGTGGGATGGCGAGCCGGAAGACCCCGCCACACCCGGCGGTGTTGGCACCGGTGAAGAACGTGGTGGCTATGCGGACGCCCCGCAGGAGCCAAGACCACCGCGCCCGCCCCGAGGTGGTCGAGATCAAGCTGAGCAATGGTTCGGTGCGGCGTATTCGCAACATGATGGCGACCCTGTTCCTCGGGACCGATGCCGTCGCCGACCTGGGCAAACCCGAGCTGATCAAAAACCTGTTCTTTGGCTTCCAGAAGTACCTGTACCAGGGGCCGACACCGCCAAACCCCTGGACCAACGACCTTGGTCGACTTGGCCCCACCGCGTGCGCTGGTTAAGCTGCTGACCTTTTGCCCGAGCCTTTGCCATGCCTGTATCCGAAATTCTGCTGCTGGTACTTGCCGGTTTTGCTGCCGGGGGGATGAATGCCCTGGCCGGTGGCGGCACCTTCTTCTCCTTTCCGGCGCTGCTGGCGGCGGGTCTGCCGCCGGTGACAGCCAATGCCACCAATGCCGTGGCGCTGTGGCCGGCCAGCCTGGCCGGGGCCTGGGCGGCGCGGGATTCACTGCGGCCGCTGGGGCGTTATCTGCTGCCGTTGTTGGCGGCCGGGCTGGCGGGCGGTTTGCTGGGCGGGCTGTTGCTGCTGGTGGGCGGCGATGCGCTGTTTGCCAAGCTGATTCCCTGGTTGCTGCTGGCCGCCACCGCGCTGTTTACCGCCAGCCCCTGGCTTAGTCGCGCTCTGGCCGCGCGCCGCGCCGAGACCGCACAACCGCCGCACGGCCCATTGTCACTGGCCGCGCATATTGGCGTGTCGATCTATGGCGGCTACTTCGGTGCCGGCATGGGCATTCTGCAACTGGCGGCGTTTTCCATCGAGGGCCACCCGCTGGCCCGCGCCAATGCCCTGAAGAACCTGATTTCCGCGGTGATCTACAGCGTCGCCACGGCCACCTTTATCATCGCCGGCCGGGTTAGCTGGTATGAGCTGGTGATTCTGCTGGTGGGCGCCACCGTCGGCGGCTATGTCGGCGGCGCGCTGGGTCAGCGCTTGCCGGCCAAGTTCCTGCGCCTGCTGGTGATCGGCGTCGGCAGCGGCATGACGCTCTATTACTTCTGGGCGACCTATTTCGCCCAGTAGCCCATCAGGTTTTACCGCGCTTGCGAAACTCCACCGGGGTCTCGCCGACCCAGCGCTTGAAGGCGCGGTAGAAGGTGCTCGGTTCGGAGAAGCCGGTGCGCTCGACTATCACCTCGATGCGCTCGTCGGTGTTGAGCAGCAGGTCCTTGGCCAACCGGCAGCGGTAGTCGGTGACCAGGTCATTGAAGCGCACCCCGGCCATGGCCAGGCGCTCACGCAAGCGCCGCGCCGGCATATTCAGCCGCGCCGCGACCTGTTCCAGGGTGGCGCCGCTGTCGACCAGCAACTCGCCGATCAATTCGCGCACCTTGCGCACCAGGTCCAGGCGCTCGACCTCGGCCAGCTGCCGCCGTGCCAGCGATTCGTGCATGCGCAGCAGTTCCGGCGCGGCGTGCCGTGAGGTCTTGTCCAGCACCGCGGCATTGAACACCAGCGCGTAACGCTCACCGCCCAGTTGCGCCGGGCAGCCGTAGACCTGCTGATAGCGCTCGGCCGGCGCACCCTCGGCATGCATAAACTGCACTTCATAGGGGGTGAAATCGCCTTCGGTCAGCGCATCAAACAGGCGGATCACCGCGCCGGCGAGCATTTCCGGAAAGTGCCGCGGCGTGCCCGCAATCAGCCCGAGCACCAGCACCGCGCGCTCGCCCTGCACCTCCAGCTTGGCGTTCAGGGTATCGGAGAGCAGGCGCACATAACGCAACGCATGGCGCAGGCCTTCGCCGAAGGTTTCACTGGAAAGAAACAGGTATTCCAGCAGCAGGCCGTGGAAGGCCGGCAGGTGCTGCGCCAGGTAGAGGCCAATATGCTCTTGGCCGCACTCATCGATGGCGGCTTTCCAGAACAGTGCCTGGGCGGCATGCGGGAAGCGCCCGGCAGGCAAGCCGCCAGGCGGCAGGCCAACCCGCGCCAGCACGCGATCGGGGTCGGTTCCGCTGGCACGCAAGGCGTCGATCACCGGGCGCATCAGCGCCACGTCGTCAGTCAGGTCACGCATGTTGAGGATTCTTATTGTCTGCGAGGCGCGGCCATCTTAGGCAGCTTTAGCTCATGCGCTCAAGGCGTGAATCATGCGCCTAAACGATTGACTGGCCCGCCGTAGACCTGGGCGATGCGGCCAATGCAGATAAAAGCCGGCCGACTAAGCTGCTGCCACCGTTCTGAGGAGTTTGCCCATGGCCATCGACTGGCTCGAACTGCCCGCCCCACCTGCCCTACCCGCGCTGTTTCTGCGTGCCGCCCTGCGCCGCCGTGTGACCGGTCGCAGCCTGCCCGAGCTGGGCGTGCGCTGCCAGGTCACGGTAGAGCCCGCACACCTGGCGCGCTATCGGCAGATCTGCGGCTTTGCCGATGATCACCTGCTGCCCGCGCCCTACCCGCATATCCTGGCGTTTGCCCTGCAGATGCAGCTGCTCACCGACCAGCGCTTGCCTTTTCCGCTGCTCGGCTTGGTGCACCTGGAAAACCATATCCGTGTGCTGCGCCCACTCGGCGGCCTGGGGCCGTTTAGCGTCAGCGTGCAGGTGCAGGACCTGCAACCCCACGACAAGGGCGCGAGCTTTAGCCTGATCACCCAGTTGCACGACCAGCTCGGCCTGCTCTGGGAAGGCGACAGCCGCATCCTCTGCCGCGCCCTACGCCTGGACGGCAAGCCGCTCGAACGTGACGCCGCAACCGCGCTTACCCAGACCACCCTGGCCCACTGGCGCGCGCCAGCGGATATCGGCCGGCGTTATGCGCGCATCGCCGGCGACTACAACCCGATCCATCTGTTTGCCGCCACGGCCAAGCTGTTCGGCTTCCCCCGCGCGATTGCCCACGGCCTGTGGAACAAGGGCCGTGCCCTGGCCGAACTGGGCGCGCGCCTGCCTGCTGCCGGTTATGCAGTGAGCGTGCGCTTTCAAAAACCGCTGTTGTTGCCGGGCGAGGTGCGATTACTGGCCAGCGAGTCGGCTAGCAGTGGTCAGTTCAGCCTGCTCGGCGGGGATGAACTGGTGCATATGAGCGGCAGCTGGCGGCCGCTCACCTGAAATAAAGTAGGCGGCTGCCGGTAACTATTCGGCAGCCGCTTGCACCCTGCCGGCGAACCCCCGAAGCTATGCGCTCTTTGCTGGAGCAGCTGATGAACCTCGCCGAACTGACCACCCGCATGCACGCCATTCGTGATCGCAACGACTGGCGGCCATTCCACAGTCCGAAGAACCTGGCCATGGCCGCCAGCGTGGAAATGGCCGAATTGGTGGAAATCTTCCAGTGGCTGAGCGAGGCGCAGTCACGCGAGCTACCCGCCGAACAACTGGCCCATGCCGGCCAGGAAATCGGCGATATCGTCCTCTATCTGGTGCTGCTGTGTGGCGAGCTGGGCCTGGATATGGAACAGGTGGTGCGCGCCAAGCTGGCCGACAACGAACGGCGCTTTCTCGGAGACGCGCCATGACCGATCGGCACTTCGACGAGCTGGCCACGCGCTTTGCCGAGAAGATCTATGGCGGCGCCAAGGGCGCGATTCGCCTGGCGGTGCTCCAGGCCGACCTGGCCGAAGCGCTGCCCGAGCGCCCGTTGCGGGTGTTGGATATTGGCGCGGGGCTTGGCCATATGTCGCTGTGGCTGGCCGAGCGCGGTCATCAGGTGACCCTGAGCGAGCCCGCCGAACCCATGCTCAATGGCGCCCGCGAGCGCTTTGCTGCCGCCGGACAACAAGCCACCTTTATTCAGGCGCCCTGGCAGGAGCTGCTCGGCCAGCTCAATCAGCCCTACGACCTGGTGATCTGTCACGCGGTGCTGGAATGGCTGGCCGAACCGCACAGCATCCTGCCGGTGCTGCACCAGCTGTGCGTGCCCGGCGGCTGGCTATCGCTGGCGTTCTACAACAAGGACGCGCTGATTTACCGCAACCTGCTCAAGGGGCATTTCCGCAAACTGCGCAAGGCCGAGTTCGCCGGGGAAAAGCAGAGCCTGACCCCGCAGATGCCGCTTGATCCGCGCGAGCTGGCGGCGCAACTTGAGGCTGATTGGCAGGTCGAAAGCCGGAGTGGCGTGCGGGTTTTTCACGACTATATGCCGCAGCCTTTTCAGGCCAAGGCCGAGCTGCTCGACCTGCTGGAAATGGAGCTGGCCTACCGTCGCCACCCGAGCTTTGCCGGGCTGGGGCGCTACCTGCACTGGATCTGCCGGCCACGCTGATTGCCCTCTCACAGGAGGCGGAACATTCAATGAAAAGACTGGGCACCTTATTGCTCCTGGCGAGCCTAGCGGCCTGCCAGGGCGACAACCCGTATACCGCCGAAAGTCAGCCCCTGCCGCCGGCACCTGTGCACTCGCCGCAACAGCTTGACCGCAGCGCCTACCCGGCCGCACCGCGCGACTATGCCCGCTACCGCACCTGGAGCTGGCAACGCCTGCCCGCCGGCACGGCCTGGGCCAGCTCCGAGCAGGTGCAGGAAGCCCTGAGCAACGCCCTCGATCAACGCGGCCTGCGCCCCCATCGTGCCGGCAAGACCAGCGACCTGCAGGTCAGCGCCGAGCTGCGCCTGGAACAACGCCTGCGCCAGGTCAGTGAACACTACGGCAGCCAGTACGGTCATAGTCGCTATGGCGATAACTACGGCCTATGGGGTAGCGCGCCGCTGGTGCGCAGCTATAGCGAAGACGTCATGCTGGTGCGCATCGAACTGTTCGACGGCCAGGATGGCCAGCCGGTCTGGAGTGCCAGCGCCGAAACCCTCAGCAGCGGCAGCCAGAGTCAACGCGCCGCCGCGCTGCGCGACGCGGTACAACAGGCCCTGGCAGCCTATCCACCACACTGATTGCTGAAGCCCGAGGAAAGTACCCATGCGTGCATCACTGCTGTTACTGCCCCTGCTGTTGATCCTCAGCGCCTGTCAGACGGCGCAGCTGGAACGCGACTTCGACCCCAACCGCGATTTTGCCGCCTACCGCAGCTGGAGCTGGCAGGAGCCGGCCGTGCAATACAAACCCGATGACCCGCGCATCAACAGCGACCTCACCGGCCAGCGCATCCGCAGCGCGGTCAGCGAGCAGCTCGACCAGCGCGGCTTGCGCGAGGCGGTCGCGAACATGCAAAGCGACCTCAAAGTGCAGGTATGGATGATCGTCGATAACCGCCAGCAGCAGGTCAGCACGCAAATGGGCGGTGGCTGGGGCGACCCATGGCGCGGTGGTTTCTGGGGTGGCCCGAGTTATGTGGAAACCCGCACCCTGGACTACCAGGTCGGCACCCTGCAGATCGACCTGCTCGACGGCAAGGACGGCAAACTGGTCTGGCGCGGCAGTGCCGAACAGGTGCTGCGCAGCCGCCAGCCCAGCCCCAGCGAGCGCGAAGCGGCAATTCGCCGTACAGTCGCCGAGGTGCTAAGCCAGTACCCACCCCGCTAACCCACCAGGAAGTTGCATGAGCCCAACCCCACACCTCAGCCATCGCCCCGCAGCAGCGGCTGACCTGGCCGAGATCGTCGGTTTTCCACAGAACGCCGACGAGCTGTTCTTCTGCTATCCCAAGGCCGACTGGCCGTTGAGCATCGGTCAGCTGGCCGCCGCCATGGCCGAGCGCCGCGACAGCACCGTGGTGCTGCTCGATGGTCGGGTGGCCGGCTTTGCCAACTTCTACCAGTGGCACTACGACGACCACTGCGCCCTCGGCAACCTGATGGTCGCCCCCTGGGCCCGAGGCCATGGCGTGGCGCATTATCTGGTGGCGGTGATGGAGCAACTGGCGCGCGAGCATTACCACGCCAAACGCATGCAGGTGTCGTGCTTCAACGCCAACAGCGCCGGCCTGCTGCTCTACCCCAAGCTTGGCTATGCGCTCAGTGACGTGGTCGAGCGGCGTGACCCCAAGGGTCAGCGCGTGGCATTAATCCAGTTCAGCAAAACCCTGTAGGCCGATGACAGGCCCCGTCTGGGCGAGCCGCCAACCGCTCGCTCATAAAATCCAGCAAGGTCGGCCAATGCCTTGGCCGAGAGGCTGACGAAGCGCACAGCTGCCCCGGCATAATCGCCCCCTTGCTGCCCTGGAGATGCCCCTATGCCCGCCCCGATCTGGTGGTTACTCGCCCTGCCCTTGGTTGCCGGCGCCTGCCTACCGCTGCAGGCGGGGATCAATGGGCAATTGGCCAAACAGGTGTCCAGCGTAATGGCCGCCGCGCTGGTGTCCTTCGCCGTCGGCACCCTGGCGCTGCTGATTGTGGTACTGGCCCAGCGCGAGTTTCCCAGCCTTGGCGCGCTAAAAGGCCTGACCTGGTGGCACTGGAGCGGCGGCCTGTTGGGGGTGATGTTTATCGCCACCGCCGCCTTTGCCGGGCCCAAGGTCGGCGCCTTGCTGTTTATGGCCCTGGTGATCGCCGGGCAGCTGAGCATGGCGCTAACCCTCGACCACTTCGGCTGGGCCGGTTTTCGCGAAGCGCCGATTACCGCGGGCAAAGTCGGCGGCTTGCTGCTGATCGTCGCGGGCATCTGGCTGATCAGGCGAAGTTGATCGCGCGAAGCCTGGTTGGCGAGCAATTGCCGCGACCCGCCCTGCGGGTGCCATGCCTGGATGCCCTGTGGTAAGGTACCAGCCCTTTTCGCCCGAATGGATAGAGACAGGTCGTTATGACACTGGCCCAACCATTGCGCTGGCTGCCTACGCCGCCATAGCGTTTCGCCCCCTCCCCGCATAGCCCGGCCGGTACAACCACTGCCTTAGCTCTGCTCCTGCGCGCCCGCCGCAAGGCTGTGTTGCGTTCGCTGTATCCAGCTTTTTATTAGCCCCATCCGCCGCCCTTGCGTGCGCCTGCGGACCCCAGCCTGTGGAATTGACCATGCTGCAAAGCCTGAAAAACACCTGGTTCTTCAATATCCGTGGCGATGTGCTCGCCGGCCTGGTGGTGGCCCTGGCCTTGATCCCGGAAGCCATCGCCTTCTCGATCATCGCCGGGGTCGATCCCAAAATCGGCCTCTACGCCAGCTTCTGTATCGCCGTGGTGATCGCCTTTGTTGGCGGTCGCCCAGGGATGATCAGCGCCGCCACCGGGGCCATGGCCCTGCTGATGGTCACCTTGGTGAAGAACCACGGCCTGGAATACCTGCTGGCGGCGACCCTGCTGACCGGCGTGCTGCAGATCGGCGCCGGTTACCTCAAGCTGGGTAGCCTGATGCGCTTTGTTTCGCGCTCGGTGGTTACCGGCTTCGTCAATGCCCTGGCGATTCTGATCTTTATGGCCCAGCTGCCGGAGCTGACCGATGTCACCTGGCAGGTCTACGCCATGTGCGCCGCCGGCCTGGGCATCATCTACCTATTCCCCTATGTGCCGAAGATTGGCCAGCTGATCCCCTCGCCCCTGGTGTGCATCCTGTCGATGACCGCCGTGGCCATCTACTTCGGCCTGGATATCCGCACCGTCGGCGATATGGGCGAGCTGCCGGACACACTGCCGATCTTCCTCTGGCCGGATGTGCCGCTGAACGTCGAGACCCTGGCGATCATCTTCCCCTACGCCGCCGCCCTGGCCGTGGTCGGTCTGCTGGAATCGATGATGACCGCCACCATCATCGATGACCTGACCGACACCAGCAGCGACAAGAACCGCGAGTGCAAGGGCCAGGGCGTGGCCAATATCGCCTCCGGCCTGATGGGCGGCATGGCCGGCTGCGCGATGATCGGCCAGTCGGTGATCAACGTGAAATCCGGCGGGCGTGGCCGCCTGTCGTGTCTGGTGGCCGGCGTGGTGCTGCTGCTGATGGTGGTGTTCCTCAGCGACTGGGTCCGCCAGATCCCCATGGCCGCGCTGGTGGCGGTGATGATCATGGTATCGATCGGCACCTTCAGCTGGGACTCGCTGCGCAACCTCAAGCAATACCCGCTCTCCACCAATATCGTCATGCTCGCCACCGTGGCGGTCACCGTCTATACCCATAACCTGGCGTACGGGGTGTTCGTCGGCGTGCTGCTGGCGGCGATGTTCTTTGCCAACAAGATCGGCCACTTCCTCTATATCAATTCGGAAACCGACAGCGAGGGCAGCCAGCGCAGCTACAAGGTGGTGGGCCAGGTGTTCTTCGCCTCCGCCGACAAATTTGTCGCCGCCTTTGATTTCAAGGAAGCCGTTGCTAAGGTGGTGATCGACCTGTCCCGCGCGCACTTCTGGGACATCACCGCGGTGGCGGCCCTGGACAAGGTGGTGATCAAGCTGCGCCGCGAAGGCAGCGAGGTGGAAATACTGGGCCTGAACCAAGCCAGCGCGACCATCGTCGACCGTTTCGGCGTGCACGACAAAGACAACGCCAGCGACCTGCTGTCGGGCCACTGACGGGTATATCCGCCTCCCTCATCCGGCGCTTCGCGCCACCTTCTCCCGGAGGGAGAAGGACAAAGGGAGTCGTCGCTGCGCGACTTTCACGCTAATGGAGAACACCATGTCCCAGGTAATGGCTTGCATCGATGGCTCCCTGTCTTCCCCCGCGGTGTGCGATTACGCCGCCTGGGCCTGCCTGCGCCTCGCTGCGCCGCTGACCCTGCTGCACGTACTGGACCACAAGCAGTACCCGCCGCTGAGCAACCTGTCCGGCAATATCACTCTGGGCAGCCGCGAGCAGCTGCTCCAGGAGCTGGCCGACCTCGACCGGCAACGCAGCACGCTGGCCCTGGAACAGGGGCGTTTGGCCCTGGAGGCGGCCAAGCAGCGCGCCCAGCACGATGGCGTAGCCAACCCGCAGCTGCGCCAGCGCCACGGCGACCTGGTGAGCTGCCTCGGCGAGCTGGAGCGGGACATCCGCCTGCTGGTGATCGGTCGCCAGGGCGAAACCAGCGACAACCTCAGCCAGTTGGTGGGCAGCCACCTGGAAAGCGTGATCCGCACCCTGCACCGGCCGATCCTGGTCAGTCCGGGCCAGTTCCAGGCCCCGCAGAGCCTGATGCTGGCCTTCGATGGCAGCCCGACCTGCCACAAGGGCATCGACATGCTCGCCGCCAGCCCGCTGTTCAAGGGCCTGCCGATCCATGTGTTGATGGTCGGCGCAGACACCGGCCCAGCCTGGGAGCAGCTCAAGCAGGCCGAGCTGCGCCTGGTCAAAGGCGGCCATCAGGTGCACCTGGCGATCCGCGCCGGCGAGGTCGAACCGACCCTGCACGCCTACCAGACCGAGCAGGGCATCGACCTGCTGGTGATGGGGGCCTACGGCCATTCGCGGATTCGTCAGTTCCTAGTGGGCAGCACCACCAGCCACCTGCTGCGCACCAGCAACAGTGCGCTGCTGATTCTGCGCTAGATGCGGACGAGGTGGGCCCACCCCACCCGTTACGGCCCTACCCAGCCGAGCGGCTCGCCACAGCCCGCGCGATAGCAATCTGACAGCTTTTGCAAAAGCAACGGGTTATGCTGCGACCACATCGTTATTTTGTGATCCCCGGCCATGACTGAAGCCCAGGTTCCCCGCCAGCCGCATGCATTCACCCTCTGGCGCGAAGCGCAGGACACCCGCACCCGCTCGCCCCTGGGCGGCATTTATTACCTGCTGGCGTGGCTGCTCACCTGGATCTTCAGCGATGCACCCGGTGCACTACTGGTACCTGGCGCCCTCGGCATTGCCATGTTTGCCCTGCTGCTGGCCCTGCGCCTGCTACACCGCCTGCCCCAGGAACAGACCAGCCAAGCGCTAAACCGCTGGCTTAACCTGCACTGGTGCCTGATCCTGATCACCGCGCTGAGCTGGGGCCTGGCCCACGCCCTGGCGCAGCACGACCCGTTGTTGCGTAGTTCGGTGATTATCGCCACCCTCAGCACCATCGCCTTTAGCACCGCCATGGCCTTCAACTTTGCCATGCGCAAGAAACGCGCAATGCTTGCACTGCTACTGCTTTACCTGCCGGGGCTGCTGGTGCTAGCGCTGGCATGGCGCGAGCAGTACGCCATCCTGATCACCCTGAGTTTCTACCTGAGCTACCTGCTGCTGGTGCTCAGCCGCAGCAACCGTGAGTACCACAACACCCTGGCCCTGGAGCTGCAGCTGCTCGACCAGCAGGAGCGCCTCGAACACCTGAGCCGCACCGATAGCCTGACCCAGCTGGGCAATCGTTATCAGTTCAATAGTCTGTTTCCGCTGATGGTGGCCAACGCCCAGCGCCAAAGCCAGCCGCTGTCGCTGGTGCTGCTGGATATCGACTTCTTCAAACGGATCAATGACGAGTATGGGCATGCCTGTGGCGACAGCTGCCTGAGCGACTTTGCCGAACGCATGCGACAGAACTTCCGCCGCGACAGCGATGCGCTGCTGCGCCTGGGCGGCGAAGAGTTCGGCATTCTGATGCCCAATACCCCGCTGGAGCAGGCTTGCCAGCGCGCAGAAAGCTTTCGCCAGACACTGGTCCAGCAGGGCTTCAATATCGCCGGCAACCCTCTACCCCTGACCGCCAGCCTGGGCGTGGGCTGCTTCGACCCGCAGCGTGACCACGACGCTGCGGCCTTCTTCAAGCGCGTAGATGATGCCCTCTACCTGGCCAAAGGCGCGGGCCGCAACCGCTTGCAGCTGGCTTGAGGCGCACACACGGCAAATAGCCATCACTCAACTAGACTCAGCTGGGTGACCCTTCGAGTAGCTGCAGATGACCTCAATATCCGCGGCAACCGGCCCTCGCCTGCGACTGTGGCGGGAGGCGAGCGATACCCATATCCGCTCCCGATTCGGCGGTTACTACTACCTGCTCGCCTGGGCCATGCTCTGGCTGACCAGCCGCAACCCCGGGCAAAACCTCTGGCTGTGGAGCGGCGGCGTCCTGTTGTTGCTCGGTTTTTTTATCCTGCGCAGCAGCGAGCGGCCCACCGAACAGTTGCCGGCGGAGCAACTGCAGCGCTGGCTGGACCAGCGCTGGGTTCTCATATTGCTGCAGTCGCTGGCCTGGGGCCTGATGCTGGCGGGCATTCAGCTGCACCCTGGGGTCATCGTCTCGCACCTGGTGGTTATGCTCTGCGTGGTGGTGTTTGGCACCGCCCTGGCATTTACCTACCCGATGCGCATGCCTAGCTGCGCCCTGGCCATCCTGCTGACCTACCTGCCCAGCACCGCGGTCAAGATCCACCTGGGTATCGGCGATATCGGCGAGTCCGTGGCCCTGGTGATCTACCTGAGCTACCTGGGCCTGTTCCTCTATCGCTGGCACCGCGAGTACCACATAAGCCTCGATCGCGAGCTGCGCCTGCTGCGCCAGGGCGAACAACTGGACCGTCTCAGCCGCACCGATGCACTGACCGGCCTGAGCAACCGCTATCAGTTCAATGCCCTGCTGCCCAACTGGCTGGCCAGTGCGCGCCGGCAGAACAGCATGCTGGCGCTGGTGCTGCTGGATATCGACTTTTTCAAGAAGATCAACGACCAGTTCGGCCACCGCGCTGGCGACCTCTACCTGCAAGCCTTCGCCGAGCGCATGCGCCAGCTGTTCCGCCGCGACAGCGATATCCTCTTGCGCCTGGGCGGTGAGGAATTTGCCGTGCTGATGCCCGACACCAGCCTGGAGCAGGCCATGCTGCTGGCTGAGCGCTTCCGCGCCGAACTGACCGAACACCCGCTGAACATTCCGGGGCAGAACCCCGCGCAGTATCCACCCCTGACCTGCAGCCTCGGCGTCGGCACCTTCCAGCCGCTCTGCGATGACTCCGCAGAAGCCTTCTACACCCGGGTCGACAACGCCCTCTATCGGGCCAAGGCCGGCGGGCGCAACCGCCTGGAACTGGCCTGAGGCCAACTCAGTGGTGCCGGCAGTCCTGGGGGCCCTACAAAAGCGGCAGGAGCTATGGGACGCCTGGTTATTGGCCGCAATGCTTTTGCATTGACCTCGATTCGCGGGCAAGCCCGCTCCTACAAAAACTCAACAGTCAGGTAGGGCGTACTCGCGTAGCAGTACGCCGGACGGGCTCCTGCAAAAGCCAAACAGAGCGACATCAGCCGATTCATATATAGCCAGACTCAAAGACGGAAACTGCCCATCTGTTTGGCCAAGTCATCGGCCAGGCCGCGCAGGGCGTGGCAGTCCTCTTTACACACCTGCACCTCGGCAACTGTGGCATGCGCCAGGTCGGCAATGCCCTGTACGTTGCGGTTGATTTCTTCGGTCACCGACGATTGCTCCTCGGTCGCGGCGGCCACCTGGGTGTTCATATCGCTGATGCGTTCGACCTGCTCGGTAATCGCACTGAGCGACTGGCCGGTACGCTGGCTGGCCTCGACTCCGGTGCCGGTGGCCGCCTGGCCCGCATGCATGGAACTGACGGCCGTTTCCGCGCCCTGCTTGAGGCGCTGGATCATCTGCTGGATTTCATCGGTGGAGCTCTGCGTGCGGCTGGCCAGGGTGCGCACCTCGTCGGCCACCACGGCAAAGCCACGGCCCATTTCCCCGGCGCGCGCCGCTTCAATGGCGGCGTTGAGCGCGAGCAGGTTGGTCTGCTCGGAAATGCCGCGAATCACCGCCAGCACCTGATCGATCGAGGCAACCTGATTGGCCAACTCGCTGACCGCAGAGGCCGCGCTGCCGATATCCGCAGACATCGTCTCAATATGGCTGATCGACTCGCCAACCTCCTTGCGCGCCTGCTGCGCCTCATCGCGCGCCGACTGCGAGGCATGCGCGGCGCTGCTGGCGTTGCGCGCAATTTCCTGCACGGTCAGGCCCATCTCATGCACGGCAGTGGCGACCATGTCCGTCATTTCCTGCTGCTGGCTGGAGCGCCCGGCGGTGTTATCGACCACCTGCGCCACCTGGCTGACCGAGGCGCGCAAGCGCTCGCTGGTCGTAAGCACATCGCTGATCAGGCTGCGCTGGCCGCCGATAAAGCGGTTGAAGCCACGCGCCAGATCGCCCAGTTCATCCTCGCGGGACTCATCCAGGCGGCGGGTCAGATCACCGCCACCGCCACCAATCTCCACCAGCGCGGCGGTCACCTGACGGATCGGCCGTACCAAACCGCGTGCCAGCAGCACCACCAGACCCAGGAACAGCACGGCCACGCCCACCCCGATCGCCGTCGTCATCAACAGCGCCTCACGCGCTTCGGCATAGATTTCCGCTTCCGGCACCTCGCTGACCAGCAGCCAGTCCAGGCTGGAGAGCTTCTGCGCCACCGCCAGGTAGGTTTCACCGTCACGTTCGAAACGCACCGCCTTGCCGCCGCTGCCCAGCAGCTCATTGGCCGGCGCGGTGCCAAACAGCTCGGCGAGACGGCCAGCGCCGCTCAGTTCGGCCTGCGGGTGCACCTTGATCTCGCCCTGGGCATCGATCAGAAACACCTGGCCGCGCTCACCGAAGCGAAAGTCGCGGATCATTTCCGACATGGCCTTGAGGCTGAAACCCAAACCGGACACCCCGAGGGTCTTGCCGCCCTGCTTGATCCGCTGGTTGATAAACAGGGTCGGCAGGCGCGTGCCCTTGTCGATATCGATTTCCAGCACCTGATCGCGGCTGCTGTCGACCAGTTTGTAGAACCACTGGTTTTCCGGCTGCTCACGGCTGATCACCCGGGCCAGGCCCGCGCCGGTGAAATAGTTGCCGCTGTCCAGCACGGCAATCGAGGTGGTCAGGGCGTTCTGCTGCTGGCGCACGCCTTCCAGGTAACGCGCCACGGCGTCGCGCTGGCCTTGCTCTTCGCCCGCCGCCAGCCAGTCCTGGATAAAGGCGTTGCCGGCAATCCCGGCGTTGGCGGTGATCGGCGCGGTCAGCACCCGCTCCAGGTCATTGCGAATCGCCAGCACCCGCGCCGGCAAGGCTTCTTCGACCAGAAAGCGCTCGGTCAGGCGATTGACCACCGCCGAGTAGACGCCGACCACGATCAGAATGCTGGCGAGCAGGGCGGCGCCCATGCTGAGAATCAGCTGCCACTGGATGCTGCGTTTCCATAAGCGCATGGAGATTACCTTTTAAATTTTGTTTGAATATGGCGATTGAATACATATATGTATACAAATTCAACGGCCATTCGGCTCAAAACCTTATCGACAGGATCTATGGCGGACTTGAGGTGCTAGCTCAGTAACAGCATAGATCGCGCTGCGGCATGGGCTATTGATTCAGGCTGAACTGCACCCGCGCGGTCTGCCCGCTTTCATCGAGCACGCTCAGCTGGTATTCGCCGGTGCGGCTAAAGGCCTGGTTGAACGCGGCCTCGGCGGCGCTTTCCGCCAGCGGTTGACCATCGACAAACCACCAGCGCCGGCCACTCCCGCCCAACGCCGAAAGGCGCAAACGCAGTGGCTCGTTACTGCCGACGGGGCGCCGCAGATGATCACCATCACGCACCCCGACAATCGACAAGGGTGCCGTTGGCGCAGCATGCTGCGGCGGGCACGCGGCATCGACCGCCGGCAGACGCGCGCTGCGCCGTTCACGCTTGGCCAGCCAGGGTTCCAGTGGCGCGGGCCATAGCGCCAGGTGCTGCGCCACCGCGCCCGGGCAACTGGCATCCACCCGCAGCCCCGCAGCGTTAAGCCAGAGGGTTTCCTGCAAACCCAGCCCCAGCGGCTGATCCTGCGCCGGCAAGGTCGGCGGCGTGGTGCCGTCCAGGGTCCAGGCCAAGCGCTGACGCCGGCAGTTGCGGTCACGGCTGTCGAGCGGCTGGCCCAGCGGCCAGCAGATCGCCGCCACGCCCACCGAGGCTGGCTGCGGGTCAAGCGGCAGGGCGATGCCGCGCTGGCTGTCGCGGTTGACCAGCAGATCATGCACTTGCAGCAACAGCGGCGCCGCCGAGGCCAGGCCGAACTGCCCCGGCACCGGGGTGCCATCGGGGCGACCAATCCAGATGCCGATCAGGTAACGCGGCGCCACGCCAATCGCCCAGGCATCACGAAAGCCGTAACTGGTGCCGGTCTTCCAGGCCAGGCTCGGGCGCTGCACCAGCTGTGCGCGCGGGTCGCGGTCCGGGCGCGCCTGACCGCTCAAGATGCGCCGCACGATCCACGCCGCACCGGGCGACAGCAGACGCCGCTCATGCAGCCCATCCTGCGGCTGAAACCGCAGACGCGCAGCCATGCCGCTCCGGGCAAAGGCGCTGTAACCGCTGACCAGCTCCTCCAGGCGGCTGCCGGCACCGCCGAGAATCAGCGCCAGATTGGGCTCGGCCAACGGCGGCAACAGCAGCGGCACCCCGGCGCTGCGCAACTCGCCGGCAAAACGCTTCGGCCCGTAAGCCTCCAGCAGTTGCACGGCCGGTAGATTCAAGGAGGTCGCCAGCGCCTCACTGGCGGACACCGCACCACTGAAACCGGCGGCAAAGTTGCCGGGGCGATAATCGCCATAATGCCGTGGCACATCCTGCAGCAGCGACTCGGAATGGATCAGCCCCTCGTCCAGGGCCATGCCGTAGAGAAAGGGCTTTAGCGTCGAACCGGGCGAGCGCAGCGCATTGATCATGTCGACATGGCCGAAGCGTTTGGCATCGCCGATATCCACCGAACCCAGATAGGCGCGCACCGCCATACTCGGCTGCTCGACCACCAGAATCGCCGCCGAGGTGCGCTCCGGCAGGCGCGCCCGCCAACCCAGCAGCAGGTCTTCCAGGCGGCGCTGCAAGGCGGCATCAATAGTCGTGCGAATCAGCGGTGGGCTGCCGGCCGTATTCAGCCGCCGCGCCAACAGTGGTGCCAGGCGCGGTTCCTGACGTGGCGCCAGCAGCACCGGTTCTTCCAGCGCATCGTTAATCGCCGGCTGCGGCCACACCGCAAAACTGGCCAGGCGTTTGAGCACCTTGTCGCGCGCGGCCTGGGCCCGCTCGGGATGGCGATCCGGTCGCAAACGACTGGGCGCCTGCGGCAGCACCGCCAGCAAGGCGGCTTCGGCGCGGGTCAGCTGACTCGGCGACTTGCCCAGGTAGGCCCAACTGGCGGCCGCCACCCCTTGCAGCGTGCCGCCAAAGGGCGCGCGATTGAGATACAGCGTAAGGATTTCATCCTTGGACAGCTGCCACTCCAGCTGCAGCGTGCGCCACAACTGCTTGAGCTTGCCGCTGTAGCTGCGCGCATGCGGATCGAGCAGGCGCGCCACCTGCATCGACAGGGTGCTGCCGCCCGACAGCACGCGCCCGCCGCGGAGGTTCTGCCAGGCCGCACGGCCCAGCGCCAGCGGGTTAACCCCGGGATGCTGGTAAAACCAGCGGTCCTCATAGGTCAGCAGCGCCTGCAGATAATAGGGCGATACCTCACTGGGGCTGACCGGGTAACGCCATACACCGTCGCGGTCGGCAAAGCGCCACAGCGGCGCACCATCCTCGGCCAGCACCACCCGGGCCAGGTCGTCGGCTGGCAGGGGCAGCGGGAACAGACGGTCGGCACTCCACAGCAGCACAAACACCAGCAGCAGGCTAAGCAGCAGCCAACGCAGGCGACGCCCTGGCAAACGGCCGTCATAGCGCTTACCCCACACGGCAATGCTGGTCATATCACCCCATATAAAGTTCGCCAATCCAGGCCTGCGCCTTTACCTGCGGCGGCACAGGCGCGCCCATTGTCGGTCATCAACCCTTCTGCGACAGTGACCGACGGCACTTTCCGAGCGGGGTAGCGGCACAGCATTCAAAGTTACGTCAGTCAATAAATTGACCATAAATAACCATTCGTCGAATTTACGACTGCCGCCCCAGAACAACTCAACAGCAGTCTTTACAGCGGCTCTGGCGGCGCCTACAACAATATCAAACTGACATCAGCTGGCATCGACCACAACCTGCGTCGGCAACCCGAAGACAAGGTTCTGATCACTGTTGTAGGAGTCCCGCCATGGGCGCTCTTAGTTTTTCAAGCCCGTCGCTTCGCGGGCTTCCTCGCTGCACAACGCCACCCTATTCCACTCTCAACCCAGCTCCGACCCGCCTAGGCCTTTCCGCTATATATGCAATGAGAACGGGCTATTTCCGCCGGATCATGGGAGAGGCTTGCCATCGTCGAAAGCGTCGCCACCCCACCTTCAACATTGCCAGCAACCTGGGTTGTTCAAGGGCCACGTAAAAAGGAAGTTGTTACCTATAACCTGCGCCTCTAACGAGCCGCGTTTTTGTTTAGAGAGGAAGTCGTCATGGCCATTTCCACAGTCTCTTTCAACAACACCCCGCAAGCCACCGGGGATATGTTTTATTACGATGCATTAGTACGTGAAGGTTTCAGTTACATCTATCTGGATGTGATGGCGAATGATCTAGGCGGCAAGGCCAAGACGCTCTACTCACTGGATGACGGCATGCTCGATGGCAGCGTAGCCACAGCAGCTGACATTCAAGCAGCCCTGTTAACTCAGTTAACTCACCCGACTATCAGTGCTTATGGCGCAAGCATCGAGATCAAATGGGATTCGACGGACGGAAAATTCAAAGTTGCCTATGACGCCAGCGCCCTTCAACACAACCTAGACTACCAGCAGCTTTCAGCGACTGATTACCTGACGGACAGCTTTACTTACGCCATCCGCCTGGGCAACGGCACGCTTAGCTGGGCCACGGCGACGGTCAAGATTTTGGGGGTCAACGATGCACCGGTGATCGATGCCGCTGGCTCCGACACCAGTGCCGACCTGACCGAAACCAATGCGCCCCTCAGCACCAGCGGTACCCTGCTGTTCAGCGATATCGACAGCGGCGATACGCCAGCCACCAGCTACACCGACAGCACCATCAGCGCCGTTGGCATCGCCCTCAGTGCCGACCAGCAAGCCGCCATCGCCGATGCGTTCAGCATCGATGCCGACGGCAACTGGAGCTTCGACCTGGCCTCGCCGGATTACCTCGCCGCAAGTGACGTGGTCACCGCCGTATTCACCGTCACCGTCACCGACGACCAGGGCGCCACCGCCACCCAGGACGTGACCATCACCATCACCGGCACCAACGATGCACCGGTGGTGGATCTCAACACCGGCACTGTAGGGCTGAACAACACCGCAACCTTTACCGAGGTGTCCGGGGCGGATACTGGCGCCAATGCGGTATTCTTCAGCGCGGGCGGTACAAACATCAGCGACGTCGATTCGGCCAATCTGGCCAACCTGAAAGTCAGCCTGTCAGCGGTCAGCGCCGCGACCGGCGATCGGCTGGTGTTTGGTGGCACCGTCATCGACATCACGGGCACGACGGCCATGGGCGAGGTGACAGCGGGTGGTACGGTGTTTCGGTATGCGATCGCTGATGTGAGCGGCACGCGCACCATCACCTTCACCAGCTTGAGCGGGTCGGGTGGTAGCGCCACAGAGGCGCCCAAGGCAAGTTACGAAGCGCTGCTGGACGGGCTCAAGTACAACAACACCTCGGACACGCCGGTGGATGGGAGTACGCGCGTCTTTAGCGTGACGGTCAACGACGGTACGATGAATTCGGCGGCAGCAACATTCACGGTAACGCTGGTGGCAGTAGCCGACGACACGACGCCGCCGACTGCGATTATTACTGGATCCAGCAGTAAGGACGTGACTGCTGGGACAGCTACCTTCGCCGTAGTATTTTCGGAGTCGGTAACCGGTGTGGATGCGAGTGACTTTGTTCTGACTGGTACTGCGTTTACCGCCCCTCCGAACCCAACGATTACAAACGTTACGGGATCCGGCGCAAACTATACGGTGACGGTGAGCTACGTTTCAGCGCCTCCCGCCAACGGTGGGGATCGCGGTAACTCCCTGACGCTTACGCTAAAAACTGGCACAAATGTTGTAGACGCTGCTGGGAACGTAGCGTTAACGGCATCTGGCACCATCAACTCACTGGCCCCCGCTGGTACTGCTGGCGAGCCGATCAACTTGGCACTGACCGATCCTTCCGATCACGTCGGCGCGGTCACGGTCAGCATCAGCGGTGTACCAACCGGCTGGACATTCAACGCAGGCACCAATAACGGTGACGGCACCTGGACGGTGTTGACCAACAACCCCAGCGCACTGACGGTCACCACGCCTGCTGATCACGTTGGGGCCATGGTGCTGAGTGTCAGCATGAGTTGGACCAACGCCGACGGCAGTACGGAAAACATGTTCATCGCCAACAACGTCGAAGCCTACGCCCCCGGCAATCCAATCTTCGCCTTGTCCATCGACGACAACCTCACCGGCTCCAGCGGCGCCGACCTGTTCGTCTTCGCCCAGCCGATCGGCAACAACGTCATCCACAGCTTCGACGCGGCGGCGGACAAGATCGACCTGATCGGCTTCGCCGGCGTCACCGGCTTTGCTGATCTGAGCATCGCTAACGACGCAAACGGCAATGCGCTGGTCAGCATCGGCTCCGGCCAGACCATCACGATCAAGGGCGTGGATGCGGCGGCCCTGGGTGCGGCCAACTTCCTGTTCGACGTGGACCCGCTGACGACCAATAGCGGCACCATCAGCATTGCCGACGGAGCGATCATGCCGTTCGGTGGCAGCATCCATAACAGCGGCAGCATCGAGCTGGGCTCCACCGGCAGCGAAACCGCCCTGGAAATCCTCTTCCGTGGTGCGAACTTGACCGGAGGCGGCCAGGTGCTGCTATCCGACAGCGCGCAAAACGTTATTTTCGGCGGCAGCGCCGACACCGTGCTGACCAATGTCGACAACCGCATCTCCGGCGCCGGCCAGTTGGGCGCCGGGCAGTTGGTGCTGATCAATGCGGGGCTGATCCTGGCCAGCGGCGCCAACGCCCTGGTGATCGACACCGGGGACAACACCATAGTCAACAGCGGCACACTGGAGTCTACGGGCGCGGGGGGCATGACGGTGGCCAGCGCGATCGACAACTCCGGCCACCTGTGGGCCAATGGCAGCGACCTGCGCCTGCTGGCCGACGTGACGGGCAACGGCAGCGCCACCATCGATGGCAATGCAACCCTTAGCTTCGCTGGCGCCGCCCATGCTTCGGTCGCCTTCTATGGCGGAGGTGCAGGCACGCTGGTGATCGCACAGGCCGAGGCGGCGGGCTCGCTGGTCGGCATTCTCGGCCTGGAAAGCGATGACTCGCTGGTGTTCGGCGATCTCGCTTTCGGCGCCAACACCCAACTCAGTTACAGCACCAACGCCTATGGCAGCGGCGGCGTGCTGACGGTGGACGACGGCACTCAGCGCGCCGAGGTGAGCCTGCTAGGCCACTATTCGGCGGCCGACTTCCAGGTCGCCGCCGGCGGCGAGGCCGGCACCCTGGTCAGCTACTCCGGTGCCCACAGCGGCACGCTGGTCGGCAGCATGCTGGCGGATGTGCTCAGTGGCGGCAGCGGCAACGACATCCTCGCCGGCCGCGGCGGGGCAGACACCCTCAGCGGTGGAGCAGGAGCCGACGTGTTCGCCTACCTCAACCTGGGCGATGGTGGCGACAGCATCCTCGACTACAGCTTCGCCGAAGGCGACGCGCTCGACCTCTCGGCGCTGCTGGACGCCAACTTCGTCACGGGCAGTAGCCAGGTTTCGGACTTCGTTCAGCTGGTGCAGGCTGGCAGCGACATCACCGTGCAGGTGGACACCGATGGCGCCACCAATGGTACGAACTTCGCCGATGTGGCGGTATTGAGCAACTACGGCACCCCAGCGATGGATATGGTGCGCATCTACTTCGGCGATAGCGATCACACTCTATCGGTCTGACGTTTGGGACAATAGGCCGCGAGAGGGACTTTTCCTTCTCGCGGCTTAGCCTGGCCTGCTCAAAATGGATCGCACAAGCCTTGCCCGCAAGTGACGACGCCTGGGCACCATGAACTAACCCAAGTGCCAGCCATGCGCCGTGGCAACGATAAAACCACCCAGCCCGCAACCCAATAGACCTGCATACCCGCTCCAGGAGTGGCACACTAGCCACCCTCTGCGATGGTCCAAACGTGACTGTCCGGAAGATTAACCCGCCGTGCCATTCAGGTACTCGGCTGATTGGGGCTAGTAGATGCGCGTAGAAGGCTTTTTCGAATCACTGGGCGAGGCATTCGGCTCGCTTATCCGTTTTATCGTCGAGGGCCTGAGCGGCTTTTTCGGCCTGTTCAGCGGCGCGGTCAGCAGCTTTATCACGGGCATGTCCAAGGCCCTTGGGGTGACGCCGTCATTGCTCAGCATCGTGGTTCTGGTCGCCGGCCTGTGGCTGCTGTACCTGGCGGTGCGCGCCTTTATCCGCCGCTCGATCATTGCCGGAGTGATCTGGCTGGTGCTGGGGTTGTGGTTGCTAAGCGGCCTGATCAGCTAAGTCACACTGGCTAAACAACTTGGCGGGCCTTGTGCGTTCTAGCGCTCTTTAACCACCAGACGTCCCGGGCTTTCGCCCAGTGCCTGCCAGTTCGGTCGGTACATCGACTCCACTTGCGGTGGCGGCACGCGGTAGCTGCCGGGGGTGACGGCGCGGGCCAGGTACAGCAGGTGGGTGGTGTCGTAGCCGTTTACATCCAGCGCGGCAACGTAGCGATCAGCGCGGAACTCCTGGTGTTTGATCGCCGCGTTCTGCATCGACTCACGCCACTCCTTCACCGCGCTGCTGGCGTCGTCGAGGCTGGCGGCGCTTTGCGCCAGGTTCTGGTTTTCCAGTTCCAGGCCCGCCGGCAGCAGGTCGACCACCAGGGCATCCGGCACCCGCTGCTTGGCAGAAACTGCCAAGTGCACCAGCACCAGCTCGCCGCTGTGCAAGTCGCTCAGGTCCAGCGCCTCACCATCCATGCCTAAGTATTCACGGTAGATGCTGAGGTTTTCACCACCCGCCGCCGGGGCCTGGCGTGGGTAGCCGGACAGGGTCAGCTGCTGGTACAGCGGCGTATCACCCGGTTGACTTGCCAAGTTGCGGATGCTCAACGGCGCAGTAAGGTCGCTGCCATCGAGCTTGAAGCCCGGCTGGGCATTGCTCAGCTCGAAGGCCAGGCTGCCGCTTTGCAGGGCCGCGCGCCAGCTCGGCTGCGGTTTGCTCAGCAGGTTGCGCCCGGCCAGGTACAGCGAGTTGCGTTCCTGAGTCGACAGCCACTGTTGCCCGGCCACTTCGTCGGCCAGCTTGAACAGCCGCTCTTCGCGGCGATTGCCGGCCAGATCATGCTCTTCCAGCAGCGCCAGAATCAGCGCCTGATCGCGCAGCGGGCTGCCGTAATCGGCCAGCCAGGTGTTGCTCTCACGACCACGGGCCAGGCCAGCGGTCAGCAGCTCATCGGCGCGCGGCTGGTCGCCCATTTTCTCCAGGGCCACGGCCAGGTGCACCAGGGGCAAGCCGGAGCGTGCATCGCTGCGCCGCTCATACAGGCTGCGCAAGGCCCCCAGCGGCGCCTGTTGGCTGCGCGCCAGCACGTAACCGGCGTAGGCCTGCACGGCAAAGCGGCTGTGCTCGGCATTATCGCTGTAGTTGACCTCGATCAGATGACGCTCCTGCAGGTAACGCAGCAGGCGTTCATTGGCCTTCTTCAGCGCCTCTTCCGGCACGCCGAAGCCCTGCTCGCGGGCACGCAGGAGGAAGTCGCTGACGTAAGCGGTCAGCCAGTATTCCTCATCGCTGTCCGCGCCCCACAGGCCGAAGCTGCCGTTGTAGCGTTGCATGCTCAGCAGACGCTCAATGCCCAGTTCGATGGAGCGCTTGCGCTGCTCATCCGGCTCGGCGTCCACGCCCAGACGTTTCAGCGTGGCCGCATCGGCATACAGCGACGGATACAGACCGCTGGTGGTCTGCTCCAGGCAGCCGTATGGATAGGCTTTAAGCGCACGAATCTGCTCGCCAAGATTCAGCGGCGGACGACTGGAAATCGCCAGACGCGCCTCCAGGCCTGCAGCTTCAAAAACACTAAGTGCATTGGCCGGCAGCAGCCAGGCTTCGTCTTTCAGCACGGCGCGGAAGTGCTGCAGCTTCGCCGGGTAGGCTGGGCGAATGCCCAGGATCCACTCACGGCTAAACGGTGGTAGCTCCTCACCCGGCAGGGCCAGGCCATTGACGCTGACCTTGAAGCGCCCTTGGCCATAACCGCCCAACGCGGTGACCGGAATGCGCAGAATGGTCCGTTGACCATCCGCCAGGGTAATCGGCGCCACTGCCGCGCCCGGATGCTGCGCCAGGCGCAGCTGACCTGCGGCGCTCAGTTGCACATCGAGTTTCTGCTCACGTCCGGACAGGTTGCTCAGGTCCAGGGCCAGGGTGGTTTCATCACCACCGGCGAGGAAGCGTGGCGCCGACAGCTCGGCAATCAGCGGCGCAGCGACCAGCGTCTTACCTTCGCCCATGCCGTAATGCTCGTCGGTCCAGGCTTGCGCCATCAGCCGCAGTTCGCCGTTGAAGTCGGGGATCGCCAGGCTGACTTCGCCTTCGCCCTGCTCGTTCAGTTGCAGCGGCTGGCTCTGCAGCGCGACGATCAGCACGCTGGTGTCCGGGCGTTTGCCGCCGCCGGCCAGCGCCGCGTCACCACCGAAGGCCAGTTTGGCCATCCGGCCCTGGCCGGCTTCGATCAGTTGCCCGTAGATATCCAGCTGATCCGCGCCATAGGCCTTACGGCCGAAGAAGTTGGCGAATGGATCGGGCGTGGCGTACTCGGTGATATTGAGGATGCCGACATCCACAGCGGCCACCAGCACCTGCGCCTGTTTCGGCACACTGCCGTCAGCGTTGCGCGCCTGCACCTTGACCTTCAGTGGCTGGTTGGGACGCATCTTTTCTGCAGCGGTCAGGGTCAGCGCCAGTTTGCGCGGCGCACGCTCCAGCGGCAGATGCAGCAGGCCGACCGCGCGCTTGGGCGTGGCATTGCTCTTGCGTTCGCCAGGGCGAACCACCAGGGCGCTGACATACAGGTCATGCCGCGCCCAGTCCTTGGCAATCGGGATGTCGAAGGTCTTGCCCTCGGCCGGCACCTCGACTTCCTGCCACCACAACGGCCCTTCGCTGGACTCCACCATCAGGTAGCCCTTGCCCGCAGAAGGCGGGGTGACGGTGACCTGGGCGGTGTCGCCATCGACGTAGGCCGGTTTATCCAGCGCCAGCTTGACCTGGTCCGGGCGCACCGCACCGCCGTCAGCGTTGTCCTGCCAGCGGTAGCCAGCCCAGAAACGCAGGCTGCTGAGCAGGCCGGTTTGCGCATCAATCACTTCAACGCGGTATGGGCCCCACTCCACCGGAAAGCTGATCTTGGCGGTACCGCCAGCGCTGACCTTAAGAGTTTCTTCATTGAGGGTGAGGAATTTCTCGGTGTAGTTATGGCTCCAGCCATCGCTTTCGGAGAAGTTCCAGAAGTAGTCACGCCGTTCACGAATCAGGCGCACGCTGAGTTGGTCAGCCGCCAGCTTATTGCCCTGCGCATCGGCCACCAGCACTTCAAACTCGGCCAGGCTGTCGGCGTCCACTTCTTCGCCATCGAACAGCCCGCGCACACCGGGCAGACGCTCGGCCGGCCAGACCGGCTGGATAATCCGCCGGGTAATCGCCCGGCCACCGGATTCCTGCAGGCTGGCTTGCAGGATCAGACGCAGCGGCGATTTGGCATCGGCCCAGCGGCTTTCGATATCCAGGCTGGCCTTGCCCTGCTCGTCGAGGCTGGTTTCATCCAGCTCGATGTCCTCGCTCAGCTCTTCTTCGGTAACCGAACCGAACTGATAGCCAGGCAAACTCGCCACCGCCTCACGTAGGGGGCGGACATAGAGCTGACCACTTAAGCGATTGCCCGCCGCTGGCGCGCCATACAGATAGCGCCCGGTGACCTCGAAGCGGGCGTTTTCTGCCGGGCTGTAAGGCACATCGCTGCCCTTGAGTTCCAGGGCCATGCGCTCCGGCAGGAAGTCTTCCACGGAGAATTCATACAGCTGCTGGCGGCCATCGCCGAGGTCGAACAGCAGTTGCCAGCGCCCGGTCGGCGCCTCATCGGCCAGTTGCAGCTGGTACTGATAGAGGCCGGCATCATCGGCCTGCCAGACGAATTTGCGGCTGACCTGCTCATCCGGGCGGCGCACTTCCACATTTACCGGCTGGGCTTTTACCGCGCGGCCATCGGCATCACGCAGTAGGCCGTTGAGCAGCACGGTTTCGCCGGGGCGATAAAGGTCACGCGGGCCAAACACGAAGAACTGCAACGGGTGGGCGACGGGCCCGGCAATGTCGAACTCGGCCAGGTCCAGCGCCGCGGTGTTCAGGCGTAGCAGGCTGGTCTGTTCGCCCTGATGGGCCAGCAGCACTTCGGCCTTGGGCGGCAACGGCAGTTCGCCATGGCCGGCGCTGTCGGTCTTGCCTTCGGCCAGCACCTGGCCTTCGCCATCAAGAATTTCCAGGCGCACATCGCCCAGGGCATCACCGCCGGCCAGGGCCTGGGTGAACACATCGAGTCGGTTCTGGTAGCGCCGCGCGGACAGGCCAATATCACTCAGGGTGAACAGCGTGGCCGGTTGCGCGTAGTTGTAGCTGCCAGCCTCACGCATCACCGCCAGGTACACGCCGGGCTGCTTGAACGGCTGCAGGCCGGCAATCGGCAGCAGCAGGGTTTCGCGGGTGTTACGCGCAGGATTCAGGTCAAAGCGGCCGCCGTAGACCAGCTCGGCCATCGGCAGCAGGCTGCGGGCTTCCCAGTTATCCAGGTTGCTCGAACGGCCCCAGCGGTTGAGAAAGGCCGGCAGCGACTCGGGCTTGATGCGGAAGAACTCGACATTGATCTTGTCGACGTTCAGCGCAATAACCGGCAGGCCTTCGGCCAGGCGTGTGGGCAACAAGGAGCCACGGCTGGCAAAGCCGACACTGGCTTGCAGGTCGCGGGTTTCCAGGCGGGTGACCTGCTCGGCGGCGAGGCTCTTGCCGTTCAGCCCGAGCAGACCGGCATCCACGGTCAGCACCAGTTTGCGCTGCGGCTCCAGGTGGCGCAGGCGCACCTCCATCAGGTTGTCGCTCAGTTCCCAGGCGCCATCGACCTTGCCGTCTTTGCTGTCGACCAGGTGCAGGCGCTCGGCGAGCTTCTGCTCGGGGTCGAGCGGCACCGAGAAGCTGATCGACAGGGTGCTGGCGCCATCGAGCTGCACTTCCGAAACGTCCACCACCGTCAGTTCGCGGCCGGCGTAACGCTCGGCCAGCGCCTTGCGCTCGAGCGCCGGCTTGGCCGCCTCGCTGCTCACGGGGGAGGGTTGGGTCGCCGTCACTTCGGCCGGCCCAGGGGTGGATGAATCACAGGCGCTGAGCAGGCTCAGGGCAAGTGCCAGAAGCAGTCCATTCTTCGGCATTGCGGGCTCCAACAAGGGTGGTAGATGCAGCCACACACTATAGTCGAGCCCCCGGCGGCCGACGAGCGGGCCACCGGCAAAGCCACGAGCAGCGCACAACTCTCCGCCGTCCGGCGAAATGCCGGATCAGACCGCGGCTCCTAGGCCTCAAGCCTCAAGCACAGAGTTCGCGGATCTCGGCATTGGGCACCAGCCTGAAGAACTCATCGACCGGCATATGCACCAGGCTTTCGTGGTCCCCGGCCTCCAGGTAGATATCCTGCTGGCCGACCAGCATGGGGTCGATCAGCATGTCCAGGCCATAGAGCTCGCCAATGGCCGGCACCGCACCGCGCTGACAATCCTTGAACAGCCTGGCCAGCGCCTGTTCGCCGCTCAGCTGCCAACGCCGCGGGCCCTTGCGTACCTTGCTCAGGTCCAGTTGGCGATTGGCCGGCAACACGGCCATCAGGTAATGCCCGCGGCGATCGTCGAGGATCACCGACTTGGCCATGCGTGCGGCCGGAATACCCGCCTTGCGGGCCGACTCCAGGCTGGTCGCCGTTATATCGTGCGCAAGCAGCTCGTACTGGCAGTGCGCACGCTGCAGGTTGCGCTCAAGGGTTTGTGCCATGTGCATAACCACCTCCTCGACTGCGCCATACGCAGTCATTACCCCCTGAGTTCAGTGTAGCCAGCCCGCTCCCGTGCAGCGGCCGGCCTCTGCAACCCTTGCTGCTATGGCGAGGCCTGTATAGGCGAAACCGCACTATCAACTGGGCTGCGCTTATAATCGGCGTTTTTCCGGAGCGCCCATGTCCGCACTGCTCGACGCCTGGCAGCACCGCCCGACTCAGCGCAAGGTCTGGGCGCTGGCCGCGCCGATGATCCTCTGCAACCTCTCGGTGCCACTGGTGGCGCTGGTCGACAGCGCGGTGATCGGCCACCTGCCGCACGCCCACCAATTGGCCGCCGTGGCCGTGGGCGGCAGCCTGTACACCTTGCTGGCCTGGGCGGCGGGCTTTCTGCGCATGGGCACTAGCGGTTTCAGTGCCCAGGCCGCCGGGCGCAATGATGGCGGCGCGCTGCGTCAGGTGCTGCTGCAGGGTTTGCTGCTCGGCGTGCTGTTGGCGATGTTGCTGATCAGCTTGGCGATTCCCCTGAGCAGCGCCGCGCTGAGCCTGATGCAACCCTCGGCGCAGCTCGATGAGCTGGCGCGCAGCTACCTGCATATCCGCCTGCTCGGCCTGCCGGCGGCGCTGGCCACTTACGCCCTGGTTGGCTGGCTGCTGGGCACGCAGAACGCCCGCGGGCCGCTGGCCATTCTGCTGACCAGCAACCTGCTGAATGTGGCCCTCGATTTGCTGTTTGTCCTCGGCCTGCACTGGGGCGTGGCCGGCGCGGCCTGGGCCTCGGTGCTTGCCGAATGGAGCGGTGCCCTGCTCGGCCTGTATCTGGCACGCCGTGCCCTGCGCGCCTATGCCGGCACGCTGGACTGGGCGGCGCTGCGCCGCTGGCTGAGCTGGCGACCGCTGCTGGCGGTGAACCGCGACATCTTTATTCGCACCCTGGCGCTGCAGGCGGTGTTCTTTCTGATCACCGTGCAGGGCACGCGCCTGGGTGATGCCACGGTGGCGGCCAATGCCCTGCTGCTCAACGGCCTGCTGCTCGCCGCCCACGCCCTCGACGGCCTGGCCCACGCCCTCGAGGCGCTGTGTGGACATGCCCTGGGCGCCCGGGATCGCCATGCGCTGCGGCGAACGCTGATCGTCGCCGGCGGTTGGTCACTGCTCGCCAGCCTGGGTTTTGCGTTGTTCTTTCTGCTCGGCGGGCACTGGTTTATCAGCCTGCAGACCACTATCGCGGCGGTGCGCGAGACGGCGTTCGCCTACCTGCCCTATCTCGCCCTGCTGCCGCTGATCGCGGTGTGGGGCTACCTGCTCGACGGGCTGTTTATCGGCGCCACCCGTGCCCGCGAGATGCGCGACGCCATGTTGCTGGCGCTGCTGCTCAGCTTGCCGTTGGCCTGGAGCCTGCAACCGCTGGGCAACCAGGGCCTATGGCTGGCTTTTCTGAGCTTTATGGGGCTGCGCAGCCTGTGCCTGGGTGGCTATGCTTACCGTCTGACCCGTGACGATCGATGGTTCGCCCCCAGCCAATCCGGAGCCTCCCATGCTCAGCCCTGAAATGCCCTGTGATGAAGCGCTGCGCCAACAGACTCTCGATGACCAAGAGCTGCTCGACACGCCTGCCGACCCCTATCTGGACACCCTGGTGCGGGTGGTGCGCGATGTGTTCGCGGTCAGGACCGTACTGGTTAGCTTGATCGACCATGATCGCCAGTGGTTCAAATCGCGCATCGGCCTGGAGCTCAACGAAACCCCGCGCACCATCTCGTTCTGTGCCCACGCGATCCTCGGCACCCAGCCCTTTATCGTTGAAGACACTCACAACGACCTGCGCTTTCATGACAACCCGCTAGTGATCAACACCCCGCACATCCGTTTTTATGCCGGGCAGCCGCTGCTCTCCGAGGAAGGTCAGGCGCTAGGTACCCTGTGCCTGTTCGACCCGCGTCCCGGTCGCCTGAACGAGCAGCAGGTGCGTCTGCTTATCGATATGGCCACCCTGGTCGAGGGCTACCTGAAGCTGCGTCACGTCAGCGCGCAGACCGTGCAACTGCGCGCGGCGCTAAGCCGTGAACAACGCAAGGTCATGCTCGACCCGCTGACCCAGCTGTGGAACCGCGCCGGCCTCAACCATTTTCTACCGCGGCAGCAGGAGCAGGCCGCCGACCTGGGCCTGCAGCTCGGCGTGCTGTTCTGCGACCTCGACTACTTCAAGAAGGTCAACGACAACCACGGCCACGCCATCGGCGATCAGGTGCTATGGGAAGCCGCGCGACGTATCAGCGCAGCGGTGCGCCCGCAGGATGTAGTGACGCGCAGCGGCGGCGAGGAGTTCGTGGTGCTGCTGCAAGTGCATGATCAACATGAACTGCTGCAAATTGCCGAGCGTGTTCGCGGCGCCCTGAACAAGGAGCCGGTGGCCATCGACGAGTTGCAACTCAACCTGACCATCAGTGTCGGCGCAGCCCTGCGCGGCCCTCAAGAAGCACCGACGGCCACCCTAAACCGCGCCGACCAGGCGCTGTATCAGGCCAAGGGCAATGGCCGTAATCGGGTCGAACTCGCCAGTTGCATATCAACCACCTGAAGGGATGCTCCCATGGGCCAAGCCATTGCCGCCTACCTGCATTACCTGTCGATCTTTTTGCTGTTCGCCCTGCTCAGTATCGAGCATGTGCAATTCAAACTGCCGCTGGATCTGCGCCGCGCACGCAGCCTGATCATCACCGACATCGCCTACGGCATCTGCGCCGGCGTGGTGCTTTTCACCGGTCTGGCGCGGGTGTTGTGGTACGGCAAGGGCCTGGACTACTACCTGAGCAACAGCCTGTTTCACGCCAAAGTCGGCCTGTTTATTCTGGTCGGGCTGATTTCCGTGGTGCCGACCTTTGTCTTCCTCAACTGGCGCAATAGCCTCAAGGCCGGCGAGGTGCCACTGGTCAGCCCAGCCAAGGCGCGCCTGGTGATCATGGTGATTCGCCTGGAACTGTTGCTGCTACTGGCCATCCCATTATTAGCGGTGCTGATGGCACGCGGTTATGGCGGGATCGACTGACAGCCAGCCCTGCCCCACGCCCCGCGATTTGCCCGCACGGCATGGCTCTGCTAGTGTCGCGCCGGTTCCGATTCCCCGATCCGCCCGAGATATCCGCCATGGCCGCCCGCAAAAAAGCCGCGCTCGATTTCGAGCAATCCCTGAGCGATCTGCAGAACCTGGTCGAACGTCTGGAAAACGGCGAGCTGTCGCTGGAAGACTCACTGACCGCCTTCGAACAAGGCGTGCGCCTGACCCGCGATTGCCAGAGCGCCCTGGCCCAGGCCGAACAGAAAGTGCAGATACTGATGGAACGCGACGGCGAGCTGGAGGAAGCCCCCTTCGACGCGGATCAGCAGGCATGATTGCGGCTTACCAGAGCAGCTGCCAACGCCGCGTCGATGCGGCCCTGGAGACTCTGCTGAGCAGCCCATGCCCGGAGCTGGAACGCCTCTACGCCGCCATGCGCTACAGCCTGTTTAACGGCGGCAAGCGGGTGCGCCCGCTGCTGGTGTATGCCGCCTGCGAAGCCCTCGGTGGCGAGCCTGCGCGCGCCAATGCTGCCGCTTGCGCGGTGGAGCTGATCCACGCCTATTCCCTGGTCCACGATGACCTGCCGGCGATGGACGATGACGACCTGCGCCGCGGCCAGCCGACTACCCACAAAGCCTTCGATGAAGCCTGCGCGATTCTTGCCGGCGATGGCCTGCAAAGCCTGGCGTTTGAAGTACTCAGCGATGCCACACACAACCCGCATGACGCCGAACTGCGCCTGGCCATGCTTAGCACCCTGGCCCGCGCCGCTGGCCCGGCCGGCATGGTTGGCGGCCAGGCCATCGACCTCGGTTCGGTGGGCCGGCGGCTCGACCAGAGCGCCCTGGAAATCATGCACCGGCACAAGACCGGCGCCTTGATCGAAGCCAGCGTGCAACTCGGCGCATTGGCCAGTGGCCAGGCCGACGACCACGCGCTAAAAGCCCTGCACACTTACGCCCGCGCCATCGGCCTGGCCTTCCAGGTGCAGGACGATATCCTCGACGTGGAAAGCGACACCGCCACCCTGGGCAAGACCCAGGGCAAGGATCAGGCCCACGACAAACCCACCTACCCGGCCCTGCTCGGCCTCGACGCGGCCAAGGCCTACGCCCTGGAACTGCGCGACCAGGCCCTGCATGCCCTGCGCCCGTTCGACCAGGCCGCCGAGCCGCTGCGTGATCTGGCGCGCTATATCGTCGAGCGACGCAGCTAAGCCAGCACAGCCCCCATCGCGGGCAAGCCCGCTCCTACAGATCAGCCACGCGCCTGCAGGCGCGGCGGGGACGCCTAGGCCATACCCGCGCCCCTTATCACCCCTATCAATAACCCAACCCTCAGCCGCTAAGGCTTGGTTTACCTCGCCCGCAGAGCGCCTAAGATGGCTGCAGAATAAAAATCTGGAGCCACCATGCCCTCTACCACCGCCCCCTTCGCCGCCCTGCTGATCGCCAACCGTGGCGAAATCGCCATCCGTATCGCCCGCGCCGCCAGTGAGCTGGGCATCCGTTCGGTCGCCGTCTATGCCGAAGACGATGCCGCCTCCCTGCATGTGCGCCAGGCCGACAGCGCCGTGGCGCTCAAGGGCCGTGGCGTGGCGGCCTACCTGGATATGCAGCAGTTGATCGCCATCGCCCAGGCCCAGGGCTGCGATGCCGTGCATCCCGGCTATGGCTTTCTCGCGGAGAACGCCGAATTCGCGCGGCGCTGCCAGGCCGCCGGGCTGTGCTTTGTCGGCCCCAGCAGCGAGGTGTTGCAGCTGTTTGGCGACAAGGCAGCGGCGCGGGAGCTGGCCGAACGCTGCGCCGTGCCGCTGGTGGCGGGGATCAATCGGCCGATCAGCCTGGAGGAAGCCCATGGCTTTCTCGCCGAGCATGGCGCGGTGATGCTCAAGGCCCTGGCCGGCGGCGGCGGTCGTGGCATGCGTCCGGTATTGGCTGCCAGCGAATTGGACGAGGCCTTTGCCCGTTGCCAGTCCGAGGCACACAGCGCCTTCGGCAATAGCGCGCTGTATATCGAGCAGCTTGTAGGCCAAGCCCGGCATATCGAGATTCAGGTGCTGGGCGACAGTACGGGGGCGGTCAGCCACCTGTGGGAGCGTGACTGCAGCCTGCAACGCCGCCAGCAGAAGCTGGTCGAAATCGCCCCCAGCCCGGATCTGCTGTCCACCACCCGCACCCGGATGATCGAGGCCGCGCTGCAACTGGCCGGCGCGGCCCGCTACCAGGGCCTGGGCACCTTCGAATTTCTGCTGGATGCCGAACAGCCCGAGCGTTTCTATTTTATGGAGGCCAACCCGCGTATTCAGGTCGAGCACACCGTCACCGAACAGGTCACTGGCGTCGATCTGCTGCACACCCAACTTAAGCTGGCCGCGGGGATATCCCTAAGCGAGCTGGGTCTGCTCGAACCACCGCCACTGAATGGCTGCGCCGTACAACTGCGGATCAATCTGGAAAGCATGAGCAGCGACGGCAGCACCCGCCCGGCCGCCGGTACCCTGACGGCCTACCAACCACCCAGTGGCCCCGGCCTACGGGTGGACGGCTATGGCTACGCCGGCTATCCGGTCAGCCCCAGCTACGACTCACTGCTGGCCAAGCTGATCGCCCAGGCGCCGGACTACCCCAGCGCCCTGCGCCGCGCCTACCGCGCGCTGTGCGAGTTCCGCCTGGAAGGCGTAGCGAGCAACCTGCACCTGCTGCAAAACCTGCTGCGCCTGCCGCAAGTGGCGAGTTATCAGCTGACCACACGCTTTGTCGAAAGCCAGCTGAGCGAACTGTTGGCCGCCCAGCCCGAGGCCCACCCACATCATTTCTTTGCCGGTGCGCAGGCTGCCAGCAAAGACGCCGAGCAGATAGCGGACGCACCGCCAGGTTGTCTGCCGCTGCTGACCCACAGCACCGGCGTGGTGGTCAGCCTGGCGGTGGCCGAGGGTGATGCCGTGGCCGTCGGCCAGAGCATTGCCGTGCTGGAGGCGATGAAGATGGAGTTTGTGGTTACCGCCAGTCACAGCGGCATCGTCCGCCAACTGGCCGTGCAGGTCGGCAGCGCGCTCAATGAAGGCCAAGCGTTGCTGTTTATCGAGCCGGCCGACGTGGATGCCACCGCCAGCCAAAGCGAACAAAGCCTGGACCTCGATCATATCCGCGCGGACCTGGCCGAAGTGCTCGAACGCCATGCAATTACCCGTGACGAGCGCCGCCCCCAGGCCGTGGCCAAGCGGCGCAAGAGCGGCCAGCGCACCGCACGGGAGAACCTGGCGGACCTGCTGGATGACGGCAGCTTCAACGAATACGGTGCCCTGGCGATTGCCGCGCAACGCCGTCGGCGCTCACAGGAGGAGCTGATTGAGCAAAGCCCGGCCGATGGCCTGGTGGCGGGTATCGGCACGGTCAACGCCGAAACGTTCGCTAGCCAGGCGGCGCGCTGCATGGCCATCGCCTACGACTACACGGTGTTCGCCGGCACCCAGGGCGTGATCAACCATAAGAAGACCGACCGTATGCTCGGCCTCGCCGCGCAGTGGCGCTTGCCGCTGGTGCTGTTTGCCGAAGGCGGTGGCGGCCGTCCGGGGGATACGGATTTTGTCGGCGTGGCCGGGCTGGACTGCCACACCTTTGTCGGCATGGCCAAACTCTCCGGCCTGGTGCCACTGGTCGGCGTGGTGTCCGGCCGCTGCTTCGCCGGCAACGCCGCGCTGCTCGGCTGCTGCGATGTGATTATCGCCACCGACAACGCCACCATCGGCATGGCCGGCCCGGCGATGATCGAAGGTGGCGGCCTGGGTAGCTTTAAACCGGAACAGGTCGGCCCGGTCAGCGTGCAGGGGCCCAATGGCGTGATCGATATACGGGTGGCCGACGAAGCCGAGGCGGTGCGGGTGGCCAAGCAGTACCTGAGCTACTTCCAGGGCCCGCTCAGCGCGTGGCACTGCGCCGATCAGCGCGAGTTGCGTCACCTGATCCCGGAAAACCGTCTGCGGGTCTATGACATCCGTCAGGTGATTGCCACCCTCGCCGACACGGACAGCGTGCTGGAACTGCGCAGGCAGTTCGCCCCTGGGCTGATCACTGCGTTTATCCGCATCGAGGGCCAGCCGTTCGGCCTGCTGGCGAATAACCCGGCGCACCTCGGCGGCGCCATCGACGCGGTGGCCGGCGACAAGGCCGCGCGCTTTATGCAGCTGTGCGATGCCTTCGATATCCCGCTGCTGTCGCTGTGCGACACCCCCGGCTTTATGGTCGGCCCGGCGGCGGAGAAACAGGCCACGGTGCGCCATGTGTCGCGCATGTTTGTCACCGCCGCCAGCCTGACGGTGCCGTTTTTCACTGTGGTGCTGCGCAAGGGCTACGGCCTGGGCGCCCAGGCCATGGCCGCCGGCAGCTTCCATTCACCGCTGTTCACCATCGCCTGGCCCAGCGCCGAATTTGGCGCCATGGGCCTGGAAGGCGCGGTGCGCCTGGGGTTTGCCAAGGAACTGGCCGCCATCGAAGAACCCGCCGCGCGCCAGCAGCTGTTCGACAAGCTGGTGGCCAAGGCCTACCAGAACGGCAAGGGCATCAATATGGCCAGTTTCCTGGAGATCGATGCGGTGATCGACCCCGTGGAAACCCGCGCCTGGCTGCTGCGCGGCCTCAATGCCACCCCTAAACCCGCACCGCGCGAAGGCAAGAAGCGCAGCGTCGACACCTGGTAAAAAGCGCCTGCCCGAAGCATGTTTGGGCAGTTTCCGGCGCTTCGGGTAAACTGCCGCATCTTTTACCCCGATAACGATCTGCCTGATGCCGACGACCTTCCACGCGATTCCCCGTGAGCGCCCGCTGACGCCCCTTCTAGACCGCGCCAACACGCCGGACGAGCTGCGCCGACTGGGCGAAGCCGAGCTAGAAACCCTGGCCGACGAGCTGCGCCAGTACCTGCTGTATACGGTGGGGCAAACGGGCGGGCATTTCGGCGCGGGCCTCGGCGTGATCGAACTGACCGTGGCCCTGCATTACGTTTTCGACACCCCGGATGACCGCCTGGTGTGGGATGTCGGCCATCAGGCCTACCCGCACAAGATCCTCACCGGCCGCCGCGAGCAGATGGGCAGCCTGCGGCAGAAGGACGGCATCGCCGCCTTCCCGCGCCGCTCGGAAAGCGAATACGACACCTTTGGCGTTGGCCACTCCAGCACCAGCATCAGCGCCGCCCTGGGCATGGCCATCGCCGCCCGCCTGCAGAACAGCAAACGCAAGGCCGTGGCGGTGATTGGCGACGGCGCAATGACCGCCGGCATGGCCTTCGAGGCACTAAACCACGCCAGCGATGTGGGCGCCAATATGCTGGTGATCCTCAACGACAACGACATGTCGATCTCCAAGAATGTCGGCGGCCTGTCCAACTACCTGGCCAAGATCATCTCCAGCCGCACTTACTCGAACATGCGCGAAGGCAGCAAGAAGATCCTCTCGCACCTGCCCGGCGCCTGGGAAATCGCGCGCAAGGTCGAAGAACACGCCAAAGGCATGCTGGTGCCCGGCACCCTGTTCGAGGAGCTGGGCTGGAACTATGTCGGCCCCATCGACGGCCATGACTTGCCCACTCTGCTCGCCACCCTGCGCAATATGCGCGACCTCGACGGCCCGCAGTTCCTCCATGTGGTGACCAAGAAGGGCAAGGGCTTCGCCCCGGCCGAGGCCGATCCGATTGGCTACCACGCCATCACCAAGCTGGAGCCGATCAACGCGCCAGCCGCGCCCAAGCAAGCCGCCGGGCCGAAATACTCCGCCGTGTTCGGCCAATGGCTGTGCGATATGGCCGCGCAGGACCCGCGCCTGGTCGGCATTACCCCGGCGATGAAGGAAGGCTCGGACCTGGTGGCGTTTAGCGAACGTTATCCCGAGCGCTATTTCGACGTGGCCATCGCCGAGCAGCATGCGGTGACCCTCGCGGCCGGCATGGCCTGCGACGGCGCCAAGCCGGTGGTGGCGATCTACTCGACCTTTCTGCAGCGCGCCTATGATCAGCTGATTCACGACGTGGCCGTGCAGCACCTCGATGTGCTGTTTGCCATCGACCGCGCCGGCCTGGTCGGCGAGGACGGCCCGACCCACGCCGGCAGCTTCGATATTTCCTACCTGCGCTGCATCCCCGGCATGCTGGTGATGACGCCGAGCGATGAAAACGAACTGCGCCGCATGCTCACCACCGGCCATCTGTTCGACGGCCCGGCGGCGGTGCGCTACCCACGTGGCAGCGGCCCGAATGCCGCCATCGAGCCAGGCCTGCAGCCACTGGAAATCGGCAAGGGCATCGTCCGCCGCCAGGGCAACAAAGCGGCCCTGCTGGTATTTGGCGTGCAGCTACGCGAGGCGCTTAAGGCTGGCGAGGCACTGGATGCGACGGTCGTGGATATGCGCTTTGTCAAACCCCTGGACGAAGCCCTGGTACGCCAGCTGGTCACCAACCACGAGCTGCTGGTCACTATCGAAGAGAACAGCGTGATGGGCGGTGCCGGCAGTGCGGTCAGCGAGTTCCTCGCCTCCGCCGGCATCCTCAAGCCAGTGCTGCACCTGGGCCTGCCCGACTACTACGTCGAGCACGCCAAGCCCGCGCAGATGCTCGCCGAATGCGGGCTGGATGCCGCCGGTATCGAAGCCGCTATCCGCGCGCGCCTCGCCAGCCTTTCTGCATGAATACCGCTCATCCAGAGCTGAACCAGGCTTGCTTGTAATTCATCCACCCGCGGATTAAGGTGCGCGGCGTTTTACTTCCGCCAAGGTGCGTCCCTTCCACAGTGAAGCGGCGTTAAACGGGAAGCCGGTGCGTTCTGTCGAACCAACCCGGCGCTGCCCCCGCAACGGTAATCGACCGCAGAGCCACGCTCTGCACGTCACCTCAACGCCACTGGGTTAGCCCGGGAAGGCGAGGTGGCGCACGTCGAGAGCCCGGAGACCGGCCTTGCTGGATGTGACTGGTGTTGCGGAGGGCATCACCGTCAAGCTCAGGCTGCGTCCGCGCGCCCGTTCTTGCCCCTGCCCTCCTCAAAAGTCGTTTGATCTTTTGAGGATTCTCTACGTGAAAATGTCCCGTCTTGCCCTGGCTGTGGCGCTGCTGCCGCTGGCTGCCCATGCCGAACAATCCAACGCCTACCAGAACCCGCTCGCGCTACCGCCCCTGGTGGTGACCTCCGGACGGCATGCCGAACCAATCCAGCAGGCGACCGCTGTAACCACGGTATTTACCCGCCAGGACATCGAACGCCTACAAGTGCGCAGCGTGGCAGAACTGCTTGAGCGCGTGCCCGGCGTCAGCGTCAGCCGTACTGGCGGCGCGGGCAGCCAGACCGGCTTGTTCGTACGCGGCACTGCAACCGCACAAACCCTGGTTCTGGTCGACGGCCAACGCATTGCTGCCGCGTCCAGCGGCACCAGCAGCCTGGAGTTTCTCAGCCCAGAGCAGATCGAACGTGTTGAAGTCGTGCGCGGCGCACGCTCGGCGCTCTATGGCTCGGATGCCATCGGTGGCGTCGTGCAGATTTTCACCCGCCAAGGCAGCGGTGACGGACTCAAACCCTATGTACGCTTGGGCGTCGGCAGCAACCAGACCTTCGAACGCAACCTTGGTCTGTCCGGTGGCGACGCACAAACCCGCTTCAATCTGGGCGCCGCACTCGATGAAAGCCAAGGGATCGACGCCACACGCGATAACTTCGGTGCCAACGGCGATGACGATGCCTATCGCAATAAATCGCTGAGCCTGAACCTCTCGCACCGCTTCAATGACGATCTTAAAATCGGCTTCAGCGCCCTCGACCAACGTGGTCAGGCCGAGTTCGAGGACATTTTCAGCACCTCGCTGCCCAGCACAGACTTCCAGCTGAGCAGCCTGTCCAGCTACATCGATGGCAACCTCAGCGAAGCCTGGAATAGCCGCCTGGAAATCGGCCACAGCGAGGACAAGCGCGACACCGGCAACGACCAGCCAAACGCCAGTGCATTCTCGTTCTACAGCTTTAATACCTACCGCGACTCGGTCAACTGGGTGAACACCCTGAGCCTCAACGAGCGCCACCAAGTGCTGCTGGGTGCCGATTGGTATGAGGATCGCGTGAATGGCAGTGAGAACTTCACTGAGGACTCGCGCTGGAACCAGGCAGCCTTTATCCAGCACCGTTACAACGCCGACCACTTCTCCACCGAGCTGGGTCTGCGGCATGACAAGAACCAGCAGTTCGGCAGCGAGAACAGCTGGAACGCCGCATTGACCCTGCCATTCAACAACGCCAACGACTTGATCCTGTCCTACAGCGAAGGCTTCCGCGCGCCGACCTTCAACGACCTGTACTACCCCGATTTTTGTTTTGCCGGCTTTTGCTCCGCCAGCGCCAACCCCGACCTCGAACCAGAAACCTCCAAAAGCTACGAAGCCCAATGGCGTAGCCGCTACAGCGAAACTGGCGTGCTGGAGCTGTCGCTGTACCGTATCGACCTGCAGGACGCGATTGTCCTCGACCAGAACTTTATTCCGCAGAACGTGCAGACGGCCCGCATCAACGGCTTCGAGGCCGCGCTCAAACAGGAGCTGTATGGCTGGCAGGGCAACCTGGCACTCGCGCTGATCGATCCACGGGATCGTGACACGGACCACACCCTCGCCCGCCGCGCCAAACGCACGCTGAGCCTGGACCTGGATCGCCCCTTCGGTGAGTTTGCAGTGGGTGCCAGTTGGCGCGCAGTCAGCGGCCGCTATGACGACGCCGCCAACACCCGTGAGCTGGGTGGTTACGGCCTGCTGAGCCTGCGCGGCAAATGGCAAGCCACTGAGGAAGTAGCCTTCGACCTGAAACTGAACAATCTCTTCGATAAGGATTATGCCGAAGCGACTTACAGCACCAGCAACGGTCGTTTCGGCTACAACACCGAAGGCCGTACCGCGCTGTTTGCCGTGACCTGGACGCCTCAGCTTTAAGGCCCTAACCGTCAACCAGGCAATCGACTGAGCCCCGCAAACGCGGGGCTTTTTAGTGTGCCCTACTCAGGGCCCGACACAGACGCTCGGTGGCCGCCAACATCTGAAAACTCGGCCGCTCCAGGCCTGCATCCGGCACCAGCCACAGCTGCTTCCGCGCAACCGCCGCCACCTGCGGCCAGATACGCCAGGCGTCCAGCTGCCCCTGCACGCCCGCCAGAATCACCTCGGGGTTGCGCTGCAGCACCGCCTCCACGCTGACCTGCGGCGCCGGCAAGGTGAGCTCGGCAAATACATTCTCGGCTCCGCAGATACCCAGGGCGTCGCTGATGATCTGCTGGCCGCCGATGGTGTACAGCGGCGTATCCCAGACCTGATAGAACAGGCGCAACGGCTGCTTACGCTGATAGCGCTGACGCAACGCGGCCAGGCCGCTGTTGAATTGCCGCTGCAGTTGCCGGCCCTGCTCGGCGCGGCCGATGCGCGTGCCAATTTCGACGAAGTTCTCTGCCAGATCAGCCAGCTTGCGCGGCTCGACGATCAGCAGGGGAATCCCCATACGTTGCAGCTGCTGGCGTTGCGCGCTGCTGATGCTATCGGGCCAGAGCAGTACCAGATCGGGTTGCAGTTCGAGCAGGCTTTCCAGCTCAAGCTGGCCATAGCGGCCGACCGAAGGCAGCTGCGCGACCGCAGCCGGGCGCTCACCGCCATCGAGCAGGCCGACCAAGAGGTTGCCCGCGTCCAGCTCCAGCATTATTTCAGTCAGCGACGGCGCCAGGCTCACCACCCGCTCGACCGCTGCGGCGGGCAACGCCAGCAACAGCAGCAAACAGAGAGTGGTGGCGCGCATCAGCCGAGTTGGCGGGGAATGCGGTAGAGATAGAGCAGGACGATGCTGGAAATCGCCAGGAGGATCAGCGGAATCGCTTCCAGGCCGGCGAATACCGCGATGGCGGCAATCCAGGCCGGCAGCGCCGCACCGAGCAAGGCCTGGCGACGCACACGCGCCAAATCCAGCCAGGCGTCATGCTCGGCGGGGGTATCCAGGGCTTTTTCCGTGGCCAGCAACGCGCGCTTGTAGGCGCTGAACAGCGGCAGGTTGACAAACATCGAGGCCAGGCCGGCGATAAACAGCGGCATGGTTAGCAGGCCGGGTTTTTGCTCGGCGCCAAACAGCAGGTTGAGCACAAACAACGGGGCCAGGGTCACGGCCAGTTGCCGCCACCACTCCAGCGCTAGTCGACGGCGCACTTCGCTGCGGGTCACAGGCTTTCCTCGACCTCGCCCTGGTGCAGGCTGCCGAGCATATGCCCGAGCTTGCCGGCCTTGGTCGCGAGGTATTTTTTGTTGTGCGGGTTGTGATCAATCTGCAACGGCACACGGGTCGCCACCTTGATGCCCATATCGCCCAGCGCCTTGACCTTGCGCGGGTTGTTGGTCATCAGCTTGAGCTGGCTGATACCCAGGTGATCGAGCATCGGCAAGCAGATCGCATAGTCACGCTGATCGGCACCGAAGCCCAGGCGCTCGTTGGCTTCCACGGTGTCGGCGCCACCGTCCTGCAACTCATAGGCGCGGATCTTGTTCAGCAAGCCAATGCCACGGCCTTCCTGACGCAGGTAGAGCAAGACGCCACGACCTTCATTGGCAATTGCGCGCAGCGCCGCTTCGAGCTGGAAACCGCAATCGCAACGCAGGCTGAACAGTGCATCGCCAGTCAGGCACTCGGAGTGCAAACGGCCGAGCACCGGCGCGCCATCGGCCACATCACCAAAAGTCAGGGCGACATGTTCCTTACCCGTGGCCTCTTCGAGGAAACCGTGCATGGTGAACACGCCAAAGGGCGTGGGCAGCTGGGAGGCGGCGACAAACACGACGGACACCGGATGCTCCTAAAGAAATGGGCTGGAAAAATCAGGCCGGCATTGTAACAGCAGGCCCTGGCAGCCGCTTAGCCTGAATTACTGATGATAAGGATCGAGCCAGCTCGAGATGGTCAAAGCGCTAGTACTTGGACTCCAGCACCAGCACATCCTGTTCGACCTTCCAGCCAACTCGGCTAAGAAAGCTCATGCCAAGCAGGGCCTCGGTGGGCGAGCCGCCTTCCAGTACCACGGCCTCGACACCCAGCACTTCCAGCTCACCGATTTTCACCCGGTCCAGTGTCACGCGCCAGCCGCGCGCGGTGCCGCTGGCGGTACTGACCTGCAACGGTGCGCCAATCACCCGGTAATCGATGCCCAAGCGGCGCGCATGCGCATCATTTAAGGCCACCGAGGTGGCGCCGGTATCCACCAGAAACTGGATGGGCTGACTGTTGACCGAACCCGCTACCCAGTAATGCCCGCCAATACCCTTGGCCACGCTAAGCTGCTTCTTCTGCGCTTCGGCAAAGCCGTTGCTGTATTCGCGGCTGAGGCTATAACTGCGCTCGACACCGTCGACCCGCAACACCGCACCACGGCTGTCGGCGCTGACCACCACCACGCCGCCGGGGCCGACCTGGCCAACCTTGACCAGTTTGCGCTGGCCGTCGACATGCAATACCGCCGCCCCCGGAAACAGGCCGACAACCCGTACCTGGGAGGCCGCCATTAGCCCACTGCCAAGTAGCAGCGACAGGCTCAATAACAAGACTTTCAAGGCGTACATGGAACCTCTCGCACAGGTTAGTCAAACGGGTAAGGTTGCTGCCAGCGCTGGAAAATCGGCCGCAGGCTACCGTCCGCCACCAGGCTATCCATGCGTTTGTCGAACAGCTCGGCCAGGGTTCGGCCACGCGGGGTATCGGCAAAGCCCAGGTAGATTGGCAGTTGGGTCAGCAGGGTAACGCGGTAGCGGGCCGACTGACTCGCATTGCTCAGTACATCTTCAACCTCGGTCAGGGCATCGATATAGAAATCCGCATGACCCAGTTCCAACATGCCGAGGATACCGCTACGGCTAAACACTTCGCGGTACTGGCGCAAATTTGGCAGATAACGCTGATATTCATAGCCGCGCATCCAGACCAAACGGTACTCGCCAAGGGAGTCCTGGGTGGGAATGGGTTTATCCTGCAAGCCCAGCGCGGCGATCTGGTCGGCATCGTAATGCCAACGCGGATAAAACACGCCCTGCTCAACTTCATTCAGGTAGGAGCCGACCCAGGCATCGGCAGCGCCGCGCTGCACCAGGCCGATGGAGCGGGTGTAGGGCACACTCTGGATGCTCAATTGCACGCCGGCCGGCTCATACACGGTGCGCAGAACATCCCAGGCAAGGCCACTGCCATCGACCTGGGTGTGCGCCTCCCAGACCTCACTGGCAATGCGAATCTGCGTCGGCTCGGCAGCGCTGACAGACGCGCTGGCAAGGCTCATCACCGACCACAACCACCACCTACAGCAGCGACTCATTTACCCCTCCATCGGTTACCAGCCCAGCGCGGCGGCCAGGCCGTTGGCCCAGCCCCAGACGACCAGTTGCAGGGCCATCCAGGCGAATACTCCAGCCAGCACGTCATCGAGCATGATGCCGACACCGCCATGCACGTGCCGATCAATCCAGCGAATCGGCCAGGGCTTGAGGATGTCGAACACACGGAACAATAGAAAGCCTAGCAGCAGCCAGCCCCAGCCTTCCGGCACCAGCCAGAGGGTGATCCACATGCCGACCATTTCATCCCAGACGATGCCTTCGTGGTCGTGCACCCGTAGGTCATCGGCTACCTTGCCGCACAGCCAGAAGCCGAACAGCATGGTGATGCCGAGCATCAGCCAGTAGCCCCAGTCCGGCAGCAGCTGAAACAGTGGGATAAACGGCAGCGCCACCAGCGAACCCCAGGTGCCCGGGGCTTTCGGCAAGGTGCCGGAACCGAAGCCAAAGGCCAGGAAATGCCAGGGATTGCGCCAGACCGAAGGCGGTACGAACTCGGCGGGGACTTGCTTGGGATGATCAGTCACTGACACTTCCAAAATGTTGATAGCCGCTATGTGGCAGCGACACAGGCTGGCCTTGCGCGTCCAGCAGAGTAACGCCCTCACCGGCCACAACACGACCAATAACGCGCACAGGCCAACCGGCCTGCTGCAAATCCGCCAGATACTGCACCGGTAGAGTGAATGCCAGGCGGTAATCATCGCCACCACTTAAAGCACACTGGCGCGCCGCCGACTCGCCGGCAAAGGCCAGCAAAGCGGCGGACAGCGGCACCTGCGCCTGTTCGATGAGTAACGCTACACCAGAGGCTGCGGCGATATGCCCGCAGTCGGCCAACAGCCCATCGGAAATATCCAGTGCCGCCGTGGCCTTACCCCGCAGCGCCAGGCCCAGATCGAGCTGCGGCATGGGCGACCAGTAACGCGCCAGCAGCGGCTCGGCTACTGCCGGATCGGCGTGGCGCTGCCCGAGCACCAGCGGCAAAGCACCAGCGGCATCGCCCAGCTCACCACCGACGCAGAGCAGATCACCGACCTGCGCGCCCTGGCGGGTCAGCGCCATGCCAAGCGGCACGCGGCCAAAAACCGTCAGGGTGAGGCTCAGGGGACCACGGGTGGTATCGCCGCCGATCAGACGAATGGCGCAGTGCTGCGCCATCTGATCCAGGCCACGGGCAAACGCCTGCAACCAATCCGGCTCGGCACCGGGCAAGGTCAAGGCCAGGGTAAAACCGACAGGCGTCGCGCCCATCGCAGCCAGATCGCTGACCGAGACAGCCAGCGCACGCTGCGCCAGCAGAAACGGCTCAGGCGATGCAGGGAAATGCACCCCGGCGACCAGGGTGTCGGTAGAAATCGCCAGCTGCTCGCCAGCCGGCACTTGCAGCAGGGCGCAGTCGTCGCCGATGCCCAATGCCACACCTTCGCCGGCCTGCGCACAGGACGCAGCGGCGAAGTAGTGACGGATCAGCTCGAACTCACCCAAGGCACTCAAGCCAGATCAGCGCTTATTAGCGCGAACTTCGTCCGCGCGCAGGCGCGGTGCCAGCTTGTCCAGCACGCCGTTGACGAACTTGTGCCCGTCGGTGGCGCCAAACACCTTGGCCAGCTCGATGCCTTCGTTGATCACCACGCGATAGGGGATATCGATGCGGTTTTTCAGCTCGTAGGTCGACAGACGCAGGATCGACAGTTCAACCGGGTCGATCTCCTCCAGCGGACGGTCGAGCAGCGACTCGAACGCGCCATCGATCTCGGTTTTCTGCCGCGGCACGCCGTGCAGGATCTCGTGGAAGTAGCCGCCGTCGACTGCGGTGAAATCGTTATCGACGCGGAACTGCGCTTCGATCTCGTTCAGCGACTGCCCAGCCATGTGCCAGGAGTACAGCGCCTGCATGGCCAGGGTGCGCGCCTGACGGCGCGCGAGGGTCTTGCTGCTGGGGCCTTTCTTCGGCGCTTGTGGCTGCTGCCCGTTACCGTCGTTCTGGCTCACTTGGCCTCCAACTGCGCCAGCAGGCTGACCATTTCCAGGGCGGACAATGCAGCCTCCGCACCCTTGTTACCGGCCTTGGTGCCGGAACGCTCGATGGCTTGCTCGATGGAATCCACCGTCAGCACGCCGAAAGCCACCGGTACGCCGAACTCCATGGAAACCTGAGCCAGGCCCTTGGTGCACTCACCAGCCACGTATTCGAAGTGTGGAGTGCCGCCACGGATCACCGCACCGAGGGCGATGATGGCGTCGAAATCGCCACGCTGGGCGACTTTCTGCGCGACCAACGGGATTTCGAAGGCACCCGGCGCACGAATGATGGTGATCTCGCTTTCGCTCACGCCGTGGCGCACCAGGGCGTCAACTGCGCCGCTTACCAGGCTTTCGACAACGAAGCTGTTAAAGCGGCCGACGACCAGGGCAAAGCGGCCCTTGGGGGCGATAAAAGTACCTTCGATGGTCTTCAGGGTCATAACGCGTCTCGTCTATTTAAAGAGCCGGGCCGCCAGTGGCGACCCTTGGGATTATTTGGAGGGCAGGTATTCTACAACTTCCAGGTCGAAACCGGATATTGCATTGAACTTCATCGGCGAACTCATCAGGCGCATCTTGCGCACACCGAGGTCACGCAGAATCTGCGAGCCGGCACCAACGGTGCTGTAAGTAGTCGGGTTGGCGACTTTCGCCTCACCGCCCAACTGACGCTCCAGGTGCGCCAGCAGGTCCGGGCCAGTCAGCGGGTTACCCAGCAGCAGCACCACGCCGCTGCCATCCTTGGCCACCTCGGCCATGGCTGCGCGCAGGCTCCAACGGCCCGGCTGGTTGACCATAAACAGGTCGCGCAGCGGGTCCATATTGTGCACGCGCACCAGGGTCGGTTCTTCCGCGCAGATTTCGCCCAGGGTCAGCGCCATGTGCACGTCGTTTTCCACCGAGTCACGGTAGGTCACCAGATTGAACTGGCCCAGTTCGCTGTCGAGCACCTGCTCGCTGACGCGCTCAACGGTGCGTTCGTGGATCAGGCGGTAGTGGATCAGGTCGGCGATGGTACCGATCTTGATGCCGTGCTCGGCGGCAAACACTTCCAGTTCCGGGCGACGGGCCATGGTGCCGTCGTCGTTCATGATTTCGCAGATCACCCCACTCGGCTCAAAACCACCCATGCGCGCCAAGTCGCAGGCCGCCTCGGTGTGTCCAGCACGGGCCAGTACGCCGCCGGGCTGGGCCATCAGCGGGAAGATATGCCCAGGGCTGACGATATCGTCGGCCTTGGCATGCCTGGCCGCGGCGGCCTGTACGGTACGCGCGCGGTCGGCGGCGGAGATGCCGGTGGTCACACCTTCGGCGGCCTCGATGGAGACAGTGAACTTGGTGCCGAAACCGGAACCGTTGCGCGGCGCCATCAGCGGCAGCTTGAGGGTTTCGCAGCGCTCGCGGGTCATCGGCATGCAGATCAGGCCACGGGCGAAACGCGCCATAAAGTTGATATGTTCGGCGGTCACGCACTCGGACGCGATGATCAGATCGCCTTCGTTCTCGCGGTCTTCATCATCCATCAGGATGACCATCTTGCCGGCGCGGATGTCTTCGACCAGTTCTTCGATACTGTTAAGAGCCATGCGGGCGATTCCTTATTTGTTCAGGTAGCCGTGTTCGGCGAGAAAACTGGAGGTCAGGCCCGAGGCTGAAGGCTCCGCGGCCTTGTCACCGAGCAACAGGCGCTCCAGGTAACGCGCGAGCAGATCCACTTCAAGATTGACCTTACGGCCAGGGCGGTAGTCAAGCATGATGGTCTCGGCCAGGGTGTGCGGCACGATGGTCAGTTCGAATTCGGCGCCGTTGACCGCATTGACGGTCAGGCTGGTGCCATCGACGGTGATCGAGCCTTTGTGGGCGATGTACTTGGCCAACTCATTCGGCGCACGAATGGTGAACTGCCAAGCACGGGCATTTTCCGCCATCGCAACGATCTCGCCGACGCCGTCAATATGCCCGCTGACTAGGTGGCCGCCCAGACGGCTGGTAGGCGTCAGGGCCTTTTCCAAGTTGACCTTACTGCCGGCCTTGAAATCGATAAACGCGGTACGCGCCAGGGTTTCGCGACTGACATCGGCCCAGAAACCATCGCCCGGCAATTCCACTGCCGTCAGGCACACGCCGTTGACCGCAATGCTGTCACCGAGTTTGACGTCGGCCAGGTCCAGCTTGCCGGTTGCCACATACACCCGCACGTCACCACCCTTGGGCGTCAGTGCGCGGATATTGCCAATGGCTTCGATTATGCCGGTAAACATGCCACCCCCTGCTTAATGCCCACGGCAAAGCACTGGCGAACAACGCCAGTAGCTTGGGACACGGAATAAAAATCAGACATCTAGACCAACTCCTGTTTTATAAAAAAACAGGGCATGTTTGATCGATAGGGATTTCGAGGCACGCCTGAACGCGCCCTGTTAAGGCAATCCCGCTCTCTCTTTATCCGGACTCTAACCGTCGGCCCCGGAATCACACCGGGTCTGCTGACCTTGCGCGGCGGTTTACAGCCACCGGGCAAGCGCTCGCGGGCTAGGCCTTGCAGCCATTACCGCCGGTGGGGAATTACACCCCGCCCTGAGAACGTTACGGCCACTTGCATGGCCGAGACGCGTTTTACCACAATTGCCGCCGCCCTGCATGACCAAGCGACCGCATGAATGACTCGCGATCGCTAATAGCGGCCGATCAAACGGCCGGCTGCGGCACCGCGATAATTCGCCAGTCGTCACCGACCGCACGCATCTCGACGATTTTCAGCGCCGGCGCATCGGCCATGCGCGCCAACGGCAGGTCGAGCAGTGGCCGCGCACTGGAGCCCAGCAGCTTGGGCGCGACGAACAGCTGGTACTCATCCACCAGGCCCAGGCGGGCAAAGGCCCCGGCCAGACGCGGTCCGGCTTCCACCAGCACCTCATTGGCACCCCGGCTGGCCAGCTCGACCAACAGCCGACGCAGGTCAACATGCCCATTGCTGCCGGGCATGGCCAATAGTTCGTGGCCATCGTCCAGATAGCGATCACGCGCCGAAGCTGCCGCGCAGGTCGCCACCAGGGCCGCACCGGCCTGGAAAAACGGCACGCTGAGCGGCACGCGCAAACGCCCATCGACCAGCACCCGCAGCGGTGGCCGGGTCTGCGCCAAGGCGCTCAACTCGGCGCCCAGACCGAGCTCGTCGGCACGCACGGTCAGTCGTGCATCATCGGCCAGCACCGTATCGGCCCCGGTCAACACCACGCTGGAGCGAGCACGCAGGCGCTGTACCGCAGCGCGCGCCGCCGGCCCGGTAATCCACTGGCTTTCGCCGCTGGCCATGGCGGTGCGCCCATCCAGACTCATCGCCAGCTTGACCCGCACAAACGGCAGACCTTGCTCCATGCGTTTGATAAACCCGGCATTCAGCGCGCGCGCCTCAGCCTCCAACACACCGCCCTGCACCGCGATACCGGCATGCATCAAGCGCAGCAAACCATTGCCACCGACCTGCGGGTTGGGGTCCTGCATGGCGGCGACGACGCGGGCGATACCGGCATTGATCAGCGCATCGGCGCACGGCGGCGTGCGCCCATGATGGCTGCAGGGCTCCAGGGTGACGTAGGCGGTGGCACCGCGCGCCTTGTCGCCGGCCTGGCGCAGCGCGTGCACTTCGGCGTGCGGTTCGCCGGCGCGGGCATGCCAGCCTTCGCCGACGATGCGCCCATCACGCACGATCACGCAGCCCACGCGCGGATTGGGGTGGGTGGAGTACAGGCCTTTACGGGCCAGCTCCAGCGCGCGCGCCATCAAGGCGTGATCTGAATTCATCATCAACCTTTGGCAGGTTCGCGGGACAGGCGGTCGATTTCCTCGCGGAACTCGTTAAGGTCTTGAAAGCGTTTGTACACCGAGGCGAAGCGGATATAGGCCACTTCATCGAGTTTCTGCAGCTCGCCCATCACCAACTCACCGAGCACCAATGACTTGATCTCGCGCTCGCCGGTGGCACGCAGCTTGTGCTTGATATGGGCGATGGCCGCTTCCAGGCGCTCGATGCTCACCGGGCGTTTTTCCAGCGCACGCTGCATGCCGGCGCGCAGCTTGTCTTCATCGAAGGGCTGGCGGCTGCCGTCCTGCTTGATCAGGCGCGGCATCACCAGCTCGGCGGTCTCAAAGGTGGTGAAACGTTCTTCACAGGCCAGGCATTCACGCCGACGCCGCACCTGCTCGCCCTCGGCAACCAGGCGCGAGTCGATCACTTTGGTGTCATTGGCGCCGCAGAAGGGACAGTGCATAAATAAGGCCGGCTTTAGAACGAAGACAGCCATGGTAGCGCATCCCGCAGGCAAGACAAGCCGCGGGCTTTGCGGTATACAGGCGCCCATGCAAACCAGCGGAGTTGATACCCTCGATGAAAGCCCCGAAGCCGTTGCAACCGCTGATTCTAGTAAGCCTGATTGCCCTACTGACGGCCTGCGCCAGCGATAGCCCACCGCCCGCCAAACCCACTCAGCCCGCGCCGGCACAGGCCCCGAAAGAAGCAGCGCCACTGCCGGCACACCAGCGCGAGCTAAGCGGCACCCTGCTGAATGTGCCCAATGCCGCGGATGTCGAACTGGCCCTGCTGGCGGTTGATCAACGCGGCCGCCCCACAGCGCTGCTGGGCAATATCCAGCTGCGCGGCACCGGCAACCCGCTGGCATTTCGCCTGCCGTTCAACCCGCAAACCTTTAACAAGCACAAGCGTATCGAACTGCATGGCCGCGCCAACCAGGCCGGTAGGCTGATTCTGCGTTTGCCGCCGCAGCCGATTGCCCGCAGCGAAACCCAGGCCCTCGGTGAATTACGCCTGGTGCCGGCACCATGACGGCACCCGCCGCCTTGCAGGCTGCGCTCAGCGAACGGCTGGGTGACGCCCAGCTCAGCGCGCAGCCCCTGCCCGGCACTGCGATCAAGCTATGGCTGATCGACCCGGCCAACATGGATCGCTGCTTCAGCCCGGAAGAAACCCGCCTGATCCTCGAAGAACCGCCCTACTGGTGTTTCTGCTGGGCCAGCGGCCTGGTCCTGGCGCGCTGGCTGGCCGCGCACCCCGAATGGGTGCGCGGCAAGCGCGTGCTGGATTTCGGCGCAGGCTCAGGCGTGGCGGCAATTGCTGCGGCCAAAGCCGGCGCACTGGACGTGGTGGCCTGCGATCTTGATCCGCTGGCAATTGCCGCCTGCCGGGCCAACGCGGCACTGAATGATGTGCAGCTGAGTTATTCCGCCGATTTTTTCGCCGAGGCCGACCGCTTCGACCTGATCATCGTCGCCGACGTGCTCTACGACCGCGCCAACCTGCCGCTGCTCGATCAGTTTCTCAGCCGAGGGCGTGCAGCGCTGGTGGCCGACTCGCGGGTGCGCGACTTTCAGCACCCGCTGTACCAACGCTTGGGCGTACTGGAAGCCTGCACCTGGCCGGATCTGGCCGAGCCAGCGGAGTTTCGTCATGTCAGTCTGTACCACGCCGAACGCAGCTAAAGCCCCTTGTATCCGCCGCGCCATGCCCGCATTTATAGTTCATCCCATTTTTCGCCCAGCCGAGACCGACCATGAGCGACTCCCCTTATATTTTTGATATCGCAGGCAGCGCCAGCTTCGAACAGCTGGTGATCGAGAATTCCTTCCAGAAGCCGGTACTGGTGGATTTCTGGGCCGAGTGGTGCGCGCCGTGCAAGGCGCTGATGCCGCTGCTGGCGAAGATCACCGAGGAATACAACGGCGAGCTGCTGCTGGCCAAGGTCAACTGCGATATCGAACAGGACATCGTTGCGCGCTTCGGCATCCGCAGCCTGCCCACCGTGGTGCTGTTCAAGGATGGCCAGCCGGTGGACGGTTTTGCTGGCGCGCAGCCCGAGTCGGCGATTCGCGAGCTGCTCAAGCCGCATGTGGCCGAACCGGCACCGGCGGCCGCCGACCCGATGGAAGCGGCGCAGGCGCTGTTCAGCGAAGGCCGCTTTGCCGATGCCGAAGCGCTGCTCAAGCTGCTGCTGACGGAAAACAATGAACACGCTGCCGCGCTGATTCTCTACGCCCGCTGCCTGGCCGAACGGGGCGAACTGGGCGAAGCCGAGGCGGTGCTGGACGCGGTAAAAGGCGATGAGCACAAACAGGCCCTGGCCGGCGCCCGCGCCCAACTGACCTTTCTGCGCCAGGCCGGCGAGCTGCCGGACGTGGCCAGCCTGAAAACCCGCCTGGCACAGAACGCCGACGACGATGAAGCGAGCTACCAACTGGCCATCCAGCAACTGGCGCGCCAACACTATGAGCCGGCGCTGGACGCACTGCTCAAGCTGTTTATCCGCAACCGCAGCTATGCCGACGGCCTGCCGCACAAGACCCTGCTGCAAGTATTCGACCTGCTGGGCAATGACCACACGCTGGTCACCGCCTACCGGCGCAAGCTGTACCAGGCGATTTACTGATCCCCACCACCGTCGATGGGTAACCCCCATCGACGAGAACTAGCCGACCCAGTGATAAATCGGCGCATCCACCCCCGTCTCCACGCGCACCTGCGCGCAATGGCGCAGGCGCACGAGCAAGCGCTTGCCCGCCGCCTCGCCTCCGGCCAGCCCGGCCAGTTGCCCGAGCAATTGCGGCCCCTCGATCTGTCCAGCCTGACGCAGCAACTCCAGGGTGGTCTGCCATAGCGCGTCGTTGGCCACCGGTGCGGCAGTTGCGGCCGGCGCAGCGGGTGCTGCAAGGGGCACATGCTGAGCCAGCTGCGCCCAATCCTGCGCATCCAGCTCAACCATCAGGTCCACCGGCCAAGCGCCGATTTGCCCGCGAATTCGCACCATGGTTCTGCCCTCAACTGATCAGCCGCCATGCTCCCACGTCTGCCGCAGACCGCCAAGCAAGACTGGCCAGGCAGGCCATAAAGTTGTTATAACGTAACGCTTGATTATTTCTGACCGGAGACCGCCATGCGCCGCCTGCTACTTGCCCTGCCGTTTGCCCTGCTGCCCCTTGCCGCTAGCGCTGCCGAACACAGCCATGAGCACGCCGAAGATAAGCACGAACATGCCGAGCACGGCAGCCTGGACGCTCACGAGCACGGCGTAGCACAACTCAATGTGCTGCTCGACGGCAAGGTGCTGGAGTTGCAGCTGGAAAGCCCGGCGATGAATCTGCTGGGGTTCGAACATGCCGCCAAGAGCGACGCCGATAAAGCCAAGGTCGCCGCCGTGCGCAGCCAGTTACAAGACCCGCTGGCGCTGTTCGGCCTGAACGCAGGCGATTGCAGCATGCGTGAAGCGGAGCTGGAAAGCGCCCTGTTTGCAGATGACGAGCACGAAGAACATCACGCGCACGACAAAGACAGTGAACACAGCGAAATCCATGCGCATTACCAGCTCGATTGCAAAAGCCCTGGCGAACTGAAGCAATTGAACCTGGGCGAACTGTTTAAGCGCTTCCCCGCCACCGCGAAAATTCAGGTACAACTGATCGGTCCGAATGGCCAGCAGGGCCTCAAGCTGACGCCTGCGCAGCCGACCCTGAGTTTCTGATTTGCCGATTTAACGTAGGGTGGATGACGCTTCACCCATCCACCCTGGCAATTTTGCGGTGGATGGGTGAAGCGTCATCCTGCCTACGCGCCAAACGAGTTCCCCCATGAGTTCAGCCCTGATCCAACTGTCCAACCTCGGCTTTGCCTGGCCCGGCCAGCCCGAGCTGCTGGACATCGACAGCTTCACCCTGCAACGCGGCGAAAGCCTGTTCCTCAAAGGCCCCAGTGGCAGCGGCAAGACCACCCTGCTGGGCCTACTCGGCGGCGTGCAAAAGCCCAACCGCGGCAGTATCCAGCTGCTCGACCAGGACCTGAGTACACTCTCGGCCGGTGCTCGCGACCGTTTTCGCGTCGATCACACCGGCTATATCTTCCAGCAGTTCAACCTGCTGCCGTTTCTCTCGGTGCGCGAGAACGTCGAACTGCCCTGTCATTTCTCCCGCCTGCGCACCAGCCGCGCGGTGCAACGCCATGGCAGCGTGGACAACGCCGCCGCCGCCCTGCTGGCCCACCTGGGCCTGAATAAGCCAAGCCTGCTCGAGCGCCGCGCTGGCGACCTATCGATCGGCCAGCAGCAGCGCGTGGCTGCAGCCCGGGCACTGATCGGCCAGCCGGAGCTGGTGATCGCCGACGAGCCCACCTCGGCCCTGGATGCCGACGCCCGCGAGGCTTTTCTCGAACTGCTGTTCGCCGAATGCCGCGAGGCCGGCTCCAGCCTGCTGTTTGTCAGCCACGACCAGAGCCTGGCACGGATGTTCGACCGCAGCCTGTCGCTGGCCGAGCTGAACAAAGCCACTCGTCTGGCGGAGATTTAACCATGTATCTACTGCGCCTCGCCCTGGCCAGCCTGGGCAACCGCCGCTTTACTGCGTGGCTCACAGTATTCGCCATCGCGCTCTCGGTGTGTTTGTTGCTCGCGGTCGAGCGGGTACGCACCGAAGCCCGCGCCAGCTTTGCCAACACCATCAGCGGCACCGACCTGATTGTCGGCGCGCGTTCGGGCAGCGTGAACCTGCTGCTGTACTCGGTGTTCCGCATCGGTAATGCGACCAACAATATTCGCTGGGACAGCTTCGAGCAGCTCGCCCAGCATCGTCAGGTCAAATGGGCCATCCCGATTTCCCTCGGTGATTCGCACCGCGGCTATCGGGTAATGGGCACCAGTCCGGCGTACTTCGAACACTATCGTTATGCCCGCAGCCAGCCACTGCAACTGAGCAGCGGCCGCGCCTTTGCCGATGACCCGTTCGAAGTGGTGCTGGGTGCGGAAGTAGCAAAGGCCCTCAACTACCAACTCGATCAGGAGCTGGTGCTGGCCCATGGCGTGGCCACCATCAGCCTGGTCAAACATGACGACAAACCGTTCAAGGTGGTCGGCATCCTCAAACGCACCGGAACCCCGGTGGACCGTACTCTGCATATCTCCCTGGCCGGCATGCAGGCCCTGCATGTTGATTGGCAGAACGGCATGCCGGCGCGCGGCGCGGCCAAGGTCAGCGCTGAACAGGCACGGGCCATGGACCTGCAACCCAAGCAGATCACCGCAGTACTGCTCGGTCTGAATAGCAAGATCGCCACCTTTAGCCTGCAACGCGAAATCAACGAATTTCGCGGCGAACCGTTGCTGGCGATCCTGCCCGGCGTGGCCCTGCAGGAGCTGTGGAGCCTGATGGGCACTGCCGAGAAGGCGCTGTTTGTGGTGTCACTGTTTGTCGTGCTGACCGGGCTGATCGGCATGCTTACGGCGATTCTCACCAGCCTTAACGAGCGCCGCCGGGAAATGGCGATTCTGCGCTCGGTCGGCGCGCGGCCCTGGCATATCGCCAGCCTGCTGATCGTCGAGGCCTTTGCCCTGGCCCTGGCCGGCGTGCTGCTTGGCTTGCTGCTGCTGTACCTGGGTATCGCCGGGGCGCAGGGCTACGTGCAGGCGAATTACGGCCTGTACCTGCCACTGAATCTGCCAAGCCGCTATGAGTGGACGCTGCTCGGCGCTATCCTGAACGCCGCCCTGTTGATGGGCTGTGTTCCGGCCTGGCGTGCGTATCGCCAATCCCTGGCCGATGGCTTATCGATCCGCTTATGAGGCTCTTTTGCATGCACCGCTCCCTGCTCGCCACCCTGCTGCTCACCCTGGCCCTGCCCCTGGCAGCCGCCGAGGTGCGCGAGCTGACCTGGTCGGAAATGGTCCCGGCCGACGCACCGCCACAAGTCGTTGAACCGGCGCCGATCCACGACCTCTCACAGCTGGCCGACGCCCTCGCCGAGTCCGGGCCGGCGGCCATGCAGCAGTCACCCGCCGCGCCGGTGGTGCAGGCACTGGATGGCCAATCGGTCAAGCTGCCGGGCTATATCGTGCCACTGGATGTGACGGATGAAGGTCGGGTGACCGAGTTCCTGCTGGTGCCATACTTCGGCGCGTGCATCCACGTGCCGCCACCGCCGTCGAATCAGATCGTGCATGTCACCAGCGAGCTGGGCGTGCTGCTGGATGCGCTGTACCAGCCGTTCTGGATCGAGGGGCCGATGAAGGTCGAGCAGACCAGCAGCGAGCTGGCTGAAGCCGGTTACCAGATGGAAGCCGAGAAGATCTACGCCTATGAGCTGCCGGATAGCTAAGACACAACGCAGCAACCAGGCAGAAAAAAGCCAGACCCCAGGTCTGGCTTTTTATTGGCCGTAACAAATCGGTAAGCCACTAGCCGGCGCTGGCCAGGCGCTTGTCACGCTGGTAGCTCAACTCGCTTTCCGCCCACTGGCGCCAGGCGCGCACCTTGCTGCGCTCGGCGCCGGCACGTTCGGCCTTGGCCAGGGCGTCGAGCCCGGCTTGCCAGCGCGCCTGCTCCAGCTCCAGTTGAGCCAGGTGCAGCCAATGTTTGGCCGTACCCGAGCGCTGCGCTAGCTCGCGGAAGATCTGCGCCGACTTGCCGCGCTCACGCGCCTGCCACCAGAGCAGCCCCAGCCGCTCCTCACGGGCGCTGGTGCGTGGCAACAGACCCTGATCGAGCATCCCGGCGAGCAGCTTGGCGCCCTGCCAGGGTTGCTCGGCAGCTCCGGCCAGCAGCACCAAATTGTCCAGCTCGCTTTCGCTAAAACGCAGGCCCTTCTGATACGCCGTACGCAGGGTTGCCAGGGACTTGTCATAACTGCCACTTCGCTGCTGCAGCGCTGCCAGCTGACGCCAGCCCTGGGCATTGTTCGGCTGACGTGCCAGGAGTTGACGCTGCCAGCGCTCGGCGGCTGGGTAGCGTTTGACGTCGGCATTTATGGCGACGAGAAATTGCAACCAGCTATCGGCGGCCTGCGGATTAGCCTGCACATAACGCTCAGCCAGCGGCAGCGCCTTGGCCGGCTGACCAAGGCCCTGATAGGCCTGCACCAGCATCTGCAGCACCTCTTCATTGGCGTTGGCCTGGCCTGGTGCGAGCAGGGTCACGACACGGGCGTAGCGCCGCTCGAGCAGATTCAGGCGGGCCAGGTTCAGCGCTTCAGTGGCCTGCAGTTCGGCGTCCAGTTTGCCGCTCTTCAGCACCTTCTCCAGCAACTCGATGGCCTGGGCATTCTGCCCTTCGGCCCAGGCCAGATAAGCTTTGCTGCGCCACAGCAGCGCTTCTTCCAGGCTACCCGGTTGGCCGCTAGCGGCATCCAGAGCGCGGCGCGCGGCGGCGTAGTCACCCTTCTGCTGTGCGCTCTGCGCCGTATCCAGGGCGCGAAACACGCCCGGCTCAACACTCTGCTCAGCCGCCTGCGCGGCACCGGCGCCACACAGCGCGATCAGCAACACGAGACGATACATATCAGCGGCCTCCTTCCAGGCGGAAGTACAGGGTTTTCACCGCTTCGCGGGCCACCGCCAGGCCTCCCTCGGTGCGCGGCGCAAACCGCCAACGCACGGCGGCGCGGCGAGCTTCGCGTTCAAAGACGTTCTGCGGGCTGGCGTCGATAACCCGCACATTCTCCACCGCACCCGCGCGGTTAATGGTGAACGCCAGTTTGACGTGGCCTTCGATGCCACGTTGCAAAGCATAGCGCGGGTAATCTGGACTGACATCGTTGAGCGGCATCACTTCACTTTCCGGGTCGCCCGGCTGACCACCGGTATCGCTGGGGGTTGGTGCATTGGGCGCCGAGGCGCCTGCCGCCAGGCCCGTCAAACTCGGCGTCGGTGCGCTGTTGACGGCGATGCCGCTGCTCAGGCTTGGCACCGGCAGATCCAGGGCCGGCAGATTGGCACTTGGGGTGGCCGTCATCGGCGTCGGTGGGGTCGGAGTTTGCGGCGTTTGTGCTTGCGGCGGTTGCGGTGCCTGCTGGCGGGTGCGCGTCGCGGTGTCGCTGGAGTCGCCGTCCAGGCGGACGAAATTGGCCACCGTCAGCGGTTCCTCACTCGGTTTGCTGCTGGGCGGCGCGACCATGTAAAGCATCAGGCCGAACAGCGCCAGCGCCATCACGCAGGCCGCGACAAAGGACAGTGGCAAACGCATCAAAGCGCTCCCGCCGTAGCGGCCAGGGCCACGTCATGCACACCGGCCAGACGCGCCTGATCCATCACCTGTACCACCAGACCGGTGCGCGCATCCTGATCGGCCTGCACCACCACGGCGCCATCCGGCTGGTCGACGCGCATGCGCTCGACATGGGCACGCACGCTGCGCACATCGACGACTTTCTTGTCCATCCACACCTGCCCGTCGGCGGTGATGGCGATAAGGATATTGCCTTTGTCCTGCGGGCTGGCAGTTTGCGCCTGGGGCCGCTGCACTTCGACGCCGGCTTCTTTGATAAAGGAGCTGGTGACGATAAAGAAGATCAGCATGATGAAAACTACGTCGAGCATCGGCGTCAGGTCGATGCCGGTGTCTTCGTCTTGCTGGTGGTGACGGCGCATTCTCATGTGTCGAATCTCAGTCGTTACGCAGCTGGTCAGCCAGCTGCTCTAGGGCCCGGCGGGCATCGCGTTCGAGGCGCGCCAGGCTGAACAATCCACTAATCGCCAAGACCATGCCGGCCATGGTCGGCAGAGTCGCCTGCCAGACCCCGGCCGCCATGCCGCGCGGGTTACCGGTGCCATTGATGGCCAGCACGTCGAACACCGCGACCATGCCACTGACCGTGCCGAGCAAGCCCAGCAGCGGGTACATCGCCACCAGGGTCTTGCTCAGACGCAGCGGCCCGAGCAGGTGTTGCTGCGCCTGGGCCAACCAGGCACTGCGCACTGCGCGCTGCCAGTTGCCGGTGTCGTCGCTCAGCACCTGCTGCCAGGCCTGACGGCGCTCGCGGACCCACTGCGGGAACACCCGGCGCATGTACCAGAAGCGCTCGAAGACCAGGGTCCAGAACACCACGCACAGCCCAGCCAGCGCCCACATCACCACGCCACCGGCGCTCATAAAGTCGAGCAAGGCATGAGCGCTGTCCACCAGGCGCAACCATAGCGCCAGCCAATCAGTCACGGCGCGGCGCCCCGGACAGGTGCAGGGCAATCAGCCCGGCGCTTTGCTGCTCCAGCAGCTGAATCAGGCCCTTGCTGCGGCTGGCCAGCAGGGTGTGCAGGAACAGCAGCGGAATCGCCACTACCAGGCCCAGCACCGTGGTCACCAGCGCTTGCGAGATACCGTCGGCCATCAGCCGCGAATCGCCGCCACCGCCCTGGGTAATCGCCTGGAAAGTGACAATCATCCCGGTCACGGTGCCGAGCAGCCCAAGCAGCGGCGCCACGGCGCTGAGCAGCTTGAGCAGGCCCTGGCCTTTTTCCAGCGGCGGGGTTTCCTGCAGGATCGCCTCGTCGAGTTTCAGCTCCAGGGTTTCCAAATCCGCCAGCTGCGGCTTCGGCCCCAACACACCGATGATCCGCCCCAGCGGGTTGTCGGCACGCGGCGCACTCAGGTTATGCATCTGCGCACTGACGCCACGGCCTACGCGGGTCAGGTAGACCATGCGCCAGGCGGCCAGCAGCAGACCGAATGCACCGAGCAGCAGAATCACCCAGCCGACCAGGCCACCCTGCTGTACGCGATTCCACAAGCCAGGCTCGCGCTGCAGCTGCGCCAGCAAGGTGCCACGGCTTGGGTCAACCGGCAGGCTGGCGACTGCGGCGCTGCTGTCGAGGTAATCGGCGACCTGGCCCAAACCGGACGGCTGACGCGGCGGCGCCAGCAGCTCGCCGGCATCGGCGTCATAACGCAGGAAGGCATCGGCAGCGTAGGCGGAGAACGCGCCGACCCGCAGCACAGCCTGCGCATTACGCGTGCCGTCGGCGGCCACCACCGGCAATTGCAGTTGCTCAACCCGGCCACTGGCAGTCAGGTCTTCGAGCAGCAGCATCCAGTAGCCATCGAGGTCAGCTGCCGAGGGCAACGTGCGGCTTTCGGCCAGCGCCTTAAGGCGCGCCAGGCGCTCGGGGTATTGGGCATTGAGCAGGCTGTCCTGCCACTGCCCGGCAACATCACCGGCGCTCTGCCGGACCACACCAAACAGTTCGCCCAAGTGACCGGCACGCTGGCTGAGGAGTTTTTCCTGTTCGGCCAACAGACTTTCCTGACGCTCGAACTCGGCCTTCAGCCGTTCGGCTTCGGCCTTTTGCGCGGCCAGGGCACTGCGCGCGCTGGTCAGCAGTTGAGCACGCTCGCCGCGTTCGACAATAAAGGCCTGTTCGCGGCTTTGCATGGCGCTGACTTCCGCCGCGCGCTCGCTGCGAATACGTTGCAGCAGCTGATCCGGGCTCAGCGGTTCGGCAGCACCTGCCAGGGCAGGCAGCAGGGCCAGGGTAAAAGCGAGAACGCGACGATTCATGGCTTGGCCTCCAGCGCCAGGGTCTTCACGGGCAACTCAAGCACGGCCGGGGCCTGCTCCTGGCGGGCAATCGCAATGGCTTGGCGCAACGGGCGCCGGGCGCTGCCGTCGAGGAGCTGCCAGCTGCGGGTTTGTGGGTTCCACCAACCGCTTTCGTGGCCATCGAGGGTCTGGAAATACAGCATCACCCGGCCCAGACGGAGAAACTCGACGCTGCGCGACGTGCCGTCACTCGGCAGCTCACCGCGCCAGGCTTCCAGAGTACGGCCGTAATCGCTCTCCACCTGATAGGCCTCGAGGATGCGTCGGTATTTCTCCGCCAGGCTGACATCTGCACGCGGCAGCAAGTCCTGCAGCTGGGCCAGGCGATCGCTGCGCTCATCCGGCAGGAACGGCAGGTCGGCGGCGATAAACTCGCCCAGTACCTCGACCATGCGGCGCATCTGTGGAGTTACCGCCTCCTGGGTGCGCTCGATGCCATCCAGTTGCTGCTGATAGCCAGCCAGCTCTTTGCGCTGCGCGGCCACCAGTTCACGTAACTGAGCGTTATAACCTTGCAAAGCCTCGGCCTGCTGCAAGGCGTTGCGGTACTCGCTGAGCATTTCCCGGCTGGCATCATCGAGTTGCTCGATGCGCGCCTGGGAGGCCTTGGCTTCGGCGGCCAGTTGCTGACTTTCATCCAGCGCGGCATCCAGAGGGGTCGCGGCGAGCGGCGCACTGGCCAGAACCAGGGCGACTGCCAGCAGGCGCTTCGGCAGAGGGATCATGGGGCATTCCTTGTTAAGAGAACGTACATAAAGAGAAGCATTATCAACTGCATTACATCTCTCAAGCAACCCGCACAAAACCCATAACCGTTGGTAAGACCGCTACAAACGCCGCCGCTCAGGTGCAGCAAAAGAAAATATAGATAGCTAACTACTTTATTGAGTTGGATCAACAGTCGCTTTTTCCGCGCCCCTACCATCGCACTCAGCCAATACGAACCGATGCTTTATGGGAGCACATCATGCGCACTTCACTGTTTACCGCCTCACTGCTGGCCCTGGCCATTGCCGCTCCGCTGGCGCACGCGCATCAGGCTGGCGACATTATCGTGCGGGCCGGCGCGATCACCGTTGACCCGCAGGAAAGCAGCAGCGACATCTGGGTTGGCGCCCTCGGCAGCGATGTGGCCGGCACCCAGGCGACTCTGGACAGCGACACCCAGCTGGGCCTGAACTTCGCTTATATGCTGAGCAACAACATCGGCATCGAGCTGCTGGCGGCCACCCCGTTTAGCCATAACGTCGGGGTCAAAGGCATGCCCGGCGGCTTCGCCGGCCTGAACGGCAAACTGGGTGAACTCAAACACCTGCCGCCGACCTTAAGCGTTGTGTACTACCCGCTGGACGCCAGTTCGGCCTTCCAGCCCTATGTCGGCGCAGGCATCAATTACACCTGGTTCTTCGATACCAAGCTGAGCAGCGAAGCAGAAGATAAAGGCTTTAGCGGCCTGGACATGCAGGACTCCTGGGGCCTGGCCGCGCAGGTTGGCATGGACTACATGCTGACTGACACCATCATGCTTAACGCCCAGGTGCGCTATCTCGACATCGACACCACCGGCACCACCCACATCCTCGGTGACAAGGTCAAAGTCGATGTGGATGTCGATCCATTCGTTTATATGGTCGGCTTGGGCTTCAAGTTCTAAGCCTGACTTAAATGACAAAGCCGGCCTAATGGGCCGGCTTTGTCATTTATCTGCACCTCAAGACTGCGCGAGTAATCGGCGTAACCCCTCGCGCATCGGCGTGGCCGCAGGCAGCTGGTAATGCGCCTGCAGGCGCTGGTTATCCGCCCGTGAATGGCGAATATCGCCGGCACGCGCAGCCTGGTAATTGACCGCCGGCAAACCGCCGCACAGCTCACCGATCTGCGCCAGCAACTGATTCAGGCTCACCGCCTGGCTCCAGCCCACATTCACCGCGCCATCTACGACCTGCGGCGCAGTCAGCGCCTGGGTCAACAGTGCCAGCAAGTCCTCGATATAAAAGAAGTCGCGGGTTTGCTCGCCGTCACCGAACACGCTGATCGGCAGGCCTTGCTGGACGCGCTGGGTGAAGATGCTGATCACCCCAGAATAGGGCGAGGACGGATCCTGCCGCGGCCCGAAGATATTGAAGAAGCGGAAGATCGCAGGCGTAAGGCCATGCTGACGGCGATAGAAATCCAGGTAGTGCTCGCTAGCCAGCTTGTCCGCCGCGTAAGGGGTCAGTGGCGCCTTGGGCGTGTCCTCGTCAATCGCGCGGCCTTCGCCGTTATTGCCATACACCGCCGCACTGGAGGCAAACAGCACGCGCTTGAGGCCATGCAGGCGCATCGCCTCGCAGACATTCAAGGTGCCGACAAAATTGCTCTGGTGGGTGGCCACCGGGTCGTCCACCGAAGCCTGCACCGAGGCCACGGCCGCCAAATGGGCCACCGCCGCACAACCGGCAACCGCTTGCGCCACCACCGCCGCATCGGCGACATCGCCCTGGATAAAGCGCAGGCGCGGGTTGTCCAGGGGCAAGTTGGCCAGCTTGCCCATCGACAGATTATCCAGCACCCGCACGCCATGACCCTGGGCCAGCAGCGCATCGACCAGATGGGAACCGATAAAGCCAGCACCGCCGGTAACCAGAATTTCAGACATGGCGGTAATAACTATCCAGTAGGCTCGGCAAACCCGAGCGCCAGGCACGCGGCTTAATACCGAAGGTATGCAGAATTTTCTTGCACGACAGCACCGCATGTTGCGGCTCTTCAGCGGCATCCTGGCGCGTGCTGTGCGCCTGCGGGCTGATCTCATCGACCAGGTTGCTGCGGAAATTGCGCGCCTCACTGAGCACCGCCTGCCCCAACGCCAGCGCGGTGGTCGCCTCATGCCCGCCATAGTGATAGGTACCCCACAGCGGCACCTGGCAATCCAGCTGCTTGAGCACGGCGAGAATCACCCGCGCGGCATCGTCGACCGGGGTCGGGTTGCCACGCCGGTCATCGGCTAGCTGCAGAGGCTGATCCTGTGCAGCACGCACAAGAAAGCGCCCGAGCAGGCCGTTGGCGCTGTCATCCAGCAACCAGCCGAAACGCAGCAGCACATGCCGTGGACAGATCGCCCGCACGCGTTGCTCGAAGCGCCACAGCGCCTGACCACGCACGCCCAGCGGCAGCGGCTCTTCCTTCTCGCTGTAGGCGGTCGCCCGCGAGCCATCGAACACACGGTAGCTGGAGGGTTGCAGCAGGCGAATCTGATGATGCTGGCACAGCTCGGCCAGACGCTCGACGGAGCGCTCCTGGGCAGCAAGATGCGCCTCGCTGACCATTTCGGCCTGGAACCAGTCGAAGTAGTAGGCAAGGTTGATCAGGGCATCGGGGCGGGTGTCATCGAGCAACTGGGTCAGGCTGGCGGGATCCCAGCCTGACTCCGGCGGTTTTGGCGCGAGAAAGCCAATATCTTCCTCGGCGCCGAGGCGGATCAAGGCCTGCCCCAACGCATTACCGCCACCCAGCAGCATCAGCCGCATACGCATGATCGAGCGCTAACTCAGCTGGTCAGAACGGAATATCGTCATCGAAGCTGTCGAAATCCGCCGCCGGCTGAGGCGCTTGTTGCGGCGCCGGGCGTGGTGCCGACTGCTGAGGCTCGCGCTGCGGCGCAGGACGCTGCTGACGTGGCGCGGAATCGCCGCCACCGGCATTGTCCGAACGGCCGCCAAGCAGCTGCAGGGTGCCCTGCATGTCGACGATGATCTCTGTGGTGTAGCGCTTGACGCCGTCTTTTTCCCACTCGCGGGTTTGCAGCTTGCCCTCGATGTAGCACTGCGAACCTTTGCGCAGGTACTCGCCAGCGATCTCGGCCACCTTGCCGAACAGCGACACACGGTGCCACTCGGTTTTCTCGACTTTCTGCCCGGTCTGCTTGTCGGTCCACTGCTCGCTGGTCGCCAGGCTCAGGTTGGTGACTGCGTTGCCGTTAGGCAGGTAGCGGGTTTCCGGGTCCTGTCCGCAGGTACCGACCAGAATGACTTTGTTAACCCCACGGGCCATAACGTTCTCCTAAGCTATCAGCAGGTCACCGGCGCCGATTCGATCAGGCGCTCGAGGGACATGCGGTCCAATTGTTGGGTATCCACTTTGATATAGATGGCCGCTTCATCGCGCACCACTACGGCATCCGCCACTCCGGGCACTGCCTGTAAACGCTCGGCCAGCCCGACTTCTTGCAGGGCCGCAACTGAAAGCGGCAGGCGCAGGCTGGTGACATACGGCGGTTCGCGCATAGTAACAGCAAAGGCAAGCCAAAAAAGAGCCAGCAGGGCACAGCCGGCAAACACTCCCGACAGGCTGTAGTGCTGGTACAGCCAGCCGCCGAGGATGCCGCCGATGGCCGCACCGAGGAACTGGCTGGTGGAGTACACCCCCATCGCCGTGCCTTTGCCGCCCGCCGGGGCGACCTTGCTGATCAGCGACGGCAACGAGGCCTCCAGCAGGTTGAACGCGGTGAAGAACACCACAGTGCCGAGCACCAGCGCCCGCAAGCTGGTGCCGAACCACCAGAAGAACAGCTCACACAGCAGCAGCACGCTGACTGCGCCGAGCAGCACATGCTTCATCCGGCGTTTTTTCTCACCATAAATAATGAACGGCAGCATACCGAAGAAGCCCACCAGCAGCGCAGTCAGGTAGACCCACCAGTGCTCTTCCTTGGCCAGGCCGCCCTGCTCCACCAGCGCCAACGGCAAAGCGATAAAGCTGGCCATCAGAATCGCGTGCAGCACCAGAATGCCGAAATCCAGACGCAGCAAGTCGGTGTGCTTGAGCGTCGGCAGCAACGCCTGCTGGTTCACCCCAGACTCGCGGTGCTGCAACGGCCCGGCAGAACGCGGCACCAACCCGGCGACGATAACGATGCCGAGCAGCGCCATGGCGGCGGTGGCGAGAAACAGCCCGGACAGGCCAAAGGCGCGGGTCAGCAGCGGGCCGACCACCATGGCCACGGCAAACGACAGGCCGATGCTCATACCGATCATCGCCATGGCCTTGGTACGGTGCTGCTCGCGGGTCAGATCGGAGAGCAGCGCCATCACCGCCGCCGAGATCGCCCCGGCGCCCTGCAGGATGCGCCCGGCAATCACCCCATAAATCGAATCGGCATTGGCTGCCAGCAGGCTGCCAGCGGCAAAGATCAGCAGCCCTACATAGATCACCGGCCGCCGACCGATGCGGTCACTGAGCATGCCAAACGGAATCTGCAGAAACGCCTGGGTCAGGCCGTAGGCACCGATGGCCAGGCCAATCAGCGCCGGCGTGCTGCCCTGCAACTCCATGCCATAGGTCGCCAACACCGGCAGCACCATAAACATACCGAGCATGCGGAACGCGAACACCAACGCCAGGCCACCGGCCGCACGGGTTTCACTGCCGCTCATGCGCTCGTTGTGCGGATCGTGCATGGAAAATGCCCTGTCGAAATAGGCGGCGATTCTAGCAGCACTCAAACCATGCGGCACAGCAGTGACGCTTTGCCGCGCTCGCCTTCGGGCCCGTATACTCGGTGGTTTTCCGCCCGCCATGCGAGGCCGTTGTTTGTGGACAAGATTCTGATCCGGGGTGCACGCACCCATAACCTGAAAAACATCGACCTGACCCTGCCGCGCGACAAGCTGATCGTGATCACCGGCCTGTCCGGTTCCGGCAAGTCGTCACTGGCCTTCGACACCCTCTACGCCGAGGGCCAGCGCCGTTATGTCGAGTCGCTGTCGGCCTACGCCCGGCAGTTCCTGTCGATGATGGAAAAGCCCGATGTCGACACCATCGAAGGCCTGTCGCCGGCGATCTCCATCGAGCAGAAATCCACCTCACACAACCCGCGCTCCACCGTCGGCACCATCACCGAAATCTACGACTACCTGCGCCTGCTCTACGCCCGCGCGGGTATTCCACGCTGCCCGGATCACGACCTGCCACTGGAAGCCCAGACCGTCAGCCAGATGGTCGATCAGGTGCTGGCCCTGCCCGAAGGCAGCAAGCTGATGCTGCTGGCCCCGGTGATCCGCGAACGCAAGGGCGAGCACCTGGCGATCTTTGACGAACTGCGCGCCCAGGGCTTCGTCCGCGTGCGGGTCAACGGCAAGATTTACGAGCTGGATGAACTGCCCAAGCTCGATAAGCAAAAGAAGCACAGCATCGATGCGGTGGTCGACCGCTTCAAGGCCCGTGGCGATCTACAGCAACGCCTCGCCGAGTCGTTCGAGACCGCGCTGAAACTGGCCGATGGCCTGGCCCTGATCGCGCCCATGGAGGGCGAGGAAGGTGAAGAGATCATCTTCTCCGCGCGCTTCGCCTGCCCGGTGTGCGGCCACTCGATCAGCGAGCTGGAACCCAAGCTGTTCTCCTTCAACAACCCGGCCGGTGCCTGCCCGACCTGCGACGGCTTGGGCGTTAAACAATTCTTCGACAGCAAACGCCTGATCAATGGCGAGCTGACCCTGGCCGAAGGTGCGATTCGTGGCTGGGACCGGCGCAACGTCTATTACTTCCAGATGCTCGGCTCCCTCGCCGCACATTACGGCTTCAGTTTGGAAGTGCCGTTCGATGAGCTCAGCGCCGAACAGCAGAAGTGCATCCTGTTCGGCAGCGGCACGCAGAACGTCGACTTCAAGTACCTGAATGACCGTGGCGACATCGTCAAACGTTCGCACCCCTTCGAAGGCATAGTGCCGAACCTGGAACGGCGCTACCGCGAAACCGAATCCACCAGCGTGCGCGAGGAGCTGGCCAAGTTTCTCAGCACCCAGGCCTGCCAGGATTGCCGCGGTACCCGCCTGCGCCGTGAGGCACGGCATGTGTGGGTCGGCGAGAAGACCCTGCCGGCAGTCAGCGGCATGCCGATTGGCGACGCCACCGAGTACTTTGGCAGCCTGACCTTGCCGGGCCGTCGCGGCGAAATCGCCGAGAAGATCCTCAAGGAAATCCGCGAGCGCCTGCAGTTTCTGGTTAACGTCGGCCTCGACTACCTGACCCTCGACCGCAGCGCCGACACATTGTCCGGCGGCGAGGCGCAACGCATTCGCCTGGCCAGCCAGATCGGTGCCGGCCTGGTCGGGGTGATGTATATCCTCGACGAGCCAAGCATCGGCCTGCACCAGCGCGACAACGAACGCCTGCTCGGCACCCTGCGGCATCTGCGTGATATCGGTAACACGGTGATAGTGGTCGAGCACGACGAGGACGCCATTCGCATGGCCGACTACGTGGTGGACATCGGCCCGGGTGCCGGCGTGCACGGCGGGCAGATCGTCGCCCAGGGCACCGCCGCCGAAGTCATGGCTCATCCGGACTCCTTGACCGGCAAGTACCTCTCCGGCCGGGTGAAGATCAAAGTGCCGGCCAAACGCACGCCACGAGACAAGAAGCTCTCGCTGAAGATCAAGGGCGCGCGTGGCAACAACCTGCGCAATGTCGACCTGGAGATTCCGATTGGCCTGCTCACCTGCGTCACCGGCGTGTCCGGCTCGGGCAAGTCGACGCTGATCAACAACACCCTGTTCCCGCTCAGCGCCACTGCGCTGAACGGCGCCACCACTCTAGAAGCCGCCGCCCACGACAGCATCGACGGCCTGCAGCATCTGGATAAGGTGGTGGACATCGACCAGAGCCCGATTGGCCGCACGCCTCGCTCCAACCCGGCAACCTACACCGGGCTGTTTACGCCGATCCGCGAGCTGTTCGCCGGCGTGCCCGAGTCGCGCTCACGCGGTTACGGTCCGGGGCGCTTCAGTTTCAACGTCAAGGGTGGACGCTGTGAAGCCTGCCAGGGCGACGGCCTGATCAAGGTGGAAATGCACTTCCTGCCGGACATTTACGTGCCCTGCGATGTGTGCAAAAGCAAGCGTTACAACCGCGAAACCCTGGAAGTGAAATACAAGGGCAAGAGCATCACTGAAGTACTCGACATGACCATCGAGGAAGCACGGGGGTTCTTCGATGCCGTGCCGGCCCTGGCGCGCAAGCTGCAAACGCTGATGGATGTCGGCCTGTCCTATATCAAGCTGGGGCAGAGCGCGACCACCCTGTCCGGCGGCGAGGCACAGCGGGTCAAACTGTCCCGCGAGCTGAGCAAGCGCGACACCGGCAAGACCCTGTATATCCTCGATGAGCCGACCACCGGCCTGCACTTCGCCGATATCCAGCAACTGCTCGACGTGCTGCACCGCCTGCGCGACCACGGCAACACTGTGGTGGTGATCGAGCACAATCTGGACGTGATCAAGACCGCCGACTGGCTGGTGGATCTCGGCCCGGAAGGTGGTTCCAAGGGCGGCCAGATCATCGCCGTCGGTACCCCCGAAGAAGTCGCCGAGATGCCGCAATCGCACACCGGTTACTTCCTCAAACCACTGCTGGAACGTGACCGCGACTAAGCCCGCGCCCAACAAAAAGCCCCGCATATGCGCACATGCGGGGCTTTTTCTTGGCTGAAGAATCTTACATCTGCGTCTGCAGGTAGTTCTCCAAACCAACCCGGTCGATCAAGCCCAGCTGAACTTCCAGCCAATAAGCGTGATCCTCTTCAGTGTCCTTGAGTTGCACCAGCAAGATATCGCGGGTCTGATAATCCTGATGCTGTTCGCACAGGGCGATGCCTTTGCTCAGGGCCGCGCGTACGTGATACTCCAGCGCCAGGTCAAGCTTAAGCATCTCCGGCACGCTCTGGCCGAAGCGGAAGCTGTCAGGGACCATATCCGGCGTACCTTCAAGAAACAGAATGCGCTTGAGGATGGCATCGGCGTGCTGAGTCTCCTCTTCCATTTCATGGTTGATCCGCTCATACAGCTTGCTGAAACCCCAATCCTCATACAGACGCGAATGCACGAAGTACTGGTCACGAGCCGCCAGCTCGCCCTTGAGCAGCACCTTCAGGTAATCGATGACTTCTACATGACCTTTCATGGGTATTTTCCTTAGTAAGCGGCAAACAGGGATTAATGCTGGCCGCACGCGGCCCATGGGTCAAGCACGATGCATACGCCGCTACCGCGAGAGCAAAGCGTGATAGATCGCAGCCATAAAAAAACCGGGCCAAGGCCCGGTTTCTTATACAACCTACGACTTACTCAGCGTCTACAGCTGCACCAGCGACCGGACGGTCAACCAGCTCAACATAAGCCATTGGAGCATTGTCGCCAGTACGGAAACCGCACTTGAGAATACGCAGGTAGCCGCCCTGACGGGTGGCGTAGCGCTTGCCCAGGTCGTTGAACAGCTTGCCGACGATGGCTTTCGAACGAGTACGGTCGAAGGCCAGACGACGGTTGGCAACGCTGTCTTCTTTAGCCAGAGTAATCAGCGGCTCGGCAACGCGACGCAGCTCTTTGGCTTTCGGCAGAGTAGTTTTGATCAGCTCATGCTCGAACAGCGATACCGCCATGTTCTGGAACATGGCCTTACGGTGTGCGCTGGTGCGGCTGAGATGACGGCCACTTTTACGATGACGCATGGTTCAATTCCTTACCAAACTCACGTTCGGTGATGATGACGATCAGGCAGTCGCCTTATCGTCTTTCTTCAGACTTGCCGGCGGCCAGTTGTCGAGGCGCATACCGAGGGACAGACCGCGAGAAGCCAGAACATCCTTGATTTCGGTCAGGGATTTCTTGCCCAGGTTCGGCGTTTTCAACAGTTCTACTTCGGTGCGCTGAATCAGGTCGCCGATGTAGTAAATGTTCTCTGCCTTGAGGCAGTTAGCCGAACGTACAGTCAGTTCCAGGTCATCAACCGGACGGAGGAGGATCGGATCGATCTCATCTTCCTGCTCGATAACCACAGGCTCACTGTCACCTTTGAGGTCGACGAACGCAGCCAACTGCTGTTGCAGAATGGTTGCAGCGCGACGAATAGCCTCTTCAGGATCCAGAGTACCGTTGGTCTCCAGGTCAATAACCAGCTTGTCCAGGTTGGTACGCTGCTCAACACGAGCGTTTTCCACCACGTACGACACACGGCGTACCGGGCTGAACGAAGCATCCAGCTGCAAGCGACCAATGCTGCGGCTTTCATCTTCATCGCTCTGACGAGCGTCAGCCGGCTCATAGCCGCGACCACGAGCTATGGTGAGCTTCATGTTCAGCGCGCCAGTGGCAGCCAGGTTGGCGATTACGTGGTCGCCATTGACGATTTCGACATCGTGATCCAGCTGAATATCGGCAGCGGTAACTACGCCCGAGCCCTTCTTCGCCAGAGTCAACGTCACTTCGTCACGACCGTGCAGTTTGACAGCCAGACCTTTCAGGTTGAGCAGGATTTCAATGACGTCTTCCTGAACACCTTCGATGGCGCTGTACTCATGGAGTACACCGTCAATCTCGGCCTCGACTACTGCACAGCCAGGCATGGAGGACAACAGGATGCGACGCAGCGCGTTGCCCAGGGTATGGCCAAAGCCACGCTCGAGAGGCTCGAGTGTGATCTTGGCGCGGGTCGAACTGACCACCTGCACATCAATGTGACGGGGGGTCAGGAACTCATTTACCGAAATCTGCATGGATGCACCTATTTTCTAGCCCTTACTTGGAGTAGAGCTCGACAATCAGGCTTTCGTTGATGTCAGCGGAGAGATCACTGCGCGCCGGGACGTTTTTGAACACGCCAGACTTCTTCTCAGTGTCTACTTCTACCCATTCAACGCGGCCACGCTGGGCACACAGCTCAAGAGCTTGAACAATGCGCAGCTGATTCTTCGATTTCTCGCGGACTGCAACCACGTCGCCAGCTTTAACCTGGTAGGACGGTACGTTGACAGTTTTACCGTTTACGCTGATCGACTTGTGCGATACCAGCTGACGGGATTCAGCGCGGGTAGCGCCGTAGCCCATGCGGTAAACCACGTTATCCAGACGGCATTCGAGCAGTTGCAGCAGGTTCTCACCAGTAGCGCCTTTCTTGCCGGCAGCTTCTTTGTAATAACCGCTGAATTGACGCTCAAGTACACCGTAGATACGACGAACTTTTTGCTTCTCACGCAGCTGGGTGCCGTAGTCGGACTGACGGCCACGGCGCTGACCGTGAATACCTGGGGCTGCTTCGATGTTGCACTTCGATTCCAGAGCGCGTACACCGCTTTTCAGGAAAAGATCTGTGCCTTCACGACGAGACAGTTTGCATTTGGGACCAATGTAACGAGCCATTTCTCACTGTCTCCTGATTACACGCGACGCTTCTTCGAAGGACGGCACCCGTTATGCGGGATGGGCGTCACATCGGTGATGCTGGCGATCTTATAGCCACAGCCGTTCAATGCACGGACAGCGGACTCACGACCCGGACCTGGGCCCTTGACGTTAACGTCGAGGTTCTTCAGACCGTATTCCAGCGCAGCTTGACCAGCACGCTCTGCAGCCACCTGGGCGGCGAACGGGGTGCTTTTACGCGAGCCGCGGAAACCCGAACCACCCGAGGTAGCCCAGGACAGGGCGTTACCCTGACGGTCAGTAATGGTCACGATGGTGTTGTTGAAAGAGGCGTGGATGTGGGCGATGCCATCAACCACCGTCTTTTTGACTTTCTTACGAGTACGAGCAGCAGGTTTTGCCATGACTAGATTCCTGTCGATGCGCGAATGCGATTACTTGCGGATCGGCTTACGCG
>NZ_JBAQLP010000063.1:0-19110 GCF_049301935.1 Pseudomonas sp.
GGCTCGGGCTGCAGTCGCTGATTTCGCCGTATTGCTTGCGCTTGGCGGCGAAGGTCATGGTCAGGTTGCGCTTGGCGCGGGTGATGCCGACATAGGCCAGGCGCCGTTCTTCCTCGACGGTGTCGGCTTCGATGCTGGAGCGGTGCGGGAGGATTTCTTCTTCCACGCCAAGGATATACACCGAGGGAAATTCCAGGCCCTTGGAGGCGTGCAGGGTCATCATCTGCACGCCTTCGGCGCCGTCTTCTTCTTCCTGCTGACGTTCGAGCATGTCGCGCAGGACCAGCTTGCCGATGGCGTCCTCGATGGTCATGTCGCCGTCTTCGTCTTTTTCCAGGGTGTTCTTCAGCGCCTCGATGAGGAACCAGACGTTGCCCATGCGCGCATCGGCGACCTTGTCGTTGGAGGCGTTCTGGCGCAGCCAGTTCTCGTAATCGATGTCCATCACCATGCTGCGCAGCGCGGCGATCGGGTCGTTCTCAGCGCATTGCCGGCGCACGCCGTCCATCCAGCGCTTGAACCGTTGCAGGCGTTCGCTGTAGCGGCTGTCGAGGTGCTCGCCGAGGCCGACTTCGTCGCTGGCGTTGTACATGCTGATCTTGCGCCCGGTGGCGTAGTTGCCGAGCTTTTCCAGGGTGGTGGAGCCGATTTCGCGGCGCGGCACGTTGATCACCCGCAGGAAGGCGTTGTCGTCGTCCGGGTTGACCAGCAGGCGGAAGGAGCTCATCAGGTCCTTCACCTCCTGGCGGGCGAAGAAGCTGGTGCCGCCGCTGAGGCGATAGGGAATCTGATGGTGCTGCAACTTCAGCTCCATCAGCTTGGCCTGGTAGTTGCCGCGGTAGAGGATCGCGAAGTCGCTGTACGGGCGCTCGGTGCGCAGGTGTTCGGTGAGGATTTCCAGGGCCACCCGCTCGCACTCGGCGTCCTCGTTGCGACAGCGGATCACGCGGATCTCGTCGCCCACACCCATCTCGCTCCACAGCTGTTTTTCGAAGGCGTGGGGGTTGTTGGCGATCAGGGTGTTGGCGCACTTGAGGATGCGGCTGGTGGAGCGGTAGTTCTGCTCCAGCATCACCACCTTCAGCGACGGGTAGTCGTCTTTCAGCAGCATCAGGTTTTCCGGGCGCGCACCGCGCCAGGCGTAGATCGACTGGTCATCGTCGCCGACCACGGTGAACTGGTTGCGCATGCCCACCAAGAGTTTCACCAGCAGGTACTGGCTGGCGTTGGTGTCCTGGTATTCGTCCACCAGCAGGTAGCGGATACGGTTCTGCCATTTTTCCAGAATGGCCGGGTTGTCCTGAAACAGCTTCACCGGCAGCAGGATCAGGTCATCGAAGTCCACCGCGTTGTAGGCCTTAAGCGTGCGCTGGTAGTGCAGGTAGACGATGGCGGCGGTCTGCTCCTTGGGGTTACGCGACTCGGCCAGGGCCTGCTCGGGCAGGATCAGCTCGTTCTTCCAGCTGCCGATGTAGTTCTTGATCTCGTCGGCACCGTCATCGCCTGAGTATTCCTTCTGCATGATGTCCGACAGCAGCGCCTTGATATCGCCCTCGTCGAAGATCGAGAAGCCCGGCTTGTAGCCCAGCGCCGCGTATTCCTTGCGGATGATGTTCATCCCCAGGTTGTGGAAGGTCGACACCGTCAGGCCGCGGGCCTCGGGGCCCTTGAGCAGGCTGCCGACCCGCTCCTTCATCTCGCGGGCGGCCTTGTTGGTAAAGGTCATGGCGACGATATGGCGCGCCTGGATGCCGCAGTTCTGCACCAGATGAGCGATCTTGCGGGTGATCACGCTGGTCTTGCCGGAACCGGCACCGGCGAGCACCAAAAGTGGGCCGCCGACATAGTTCACGGCTTCTTGTTGCCGGGGATTGAGTCGGGACATTGAGCGCAGTGGAGTCGGGCGAAAGGGCCGTGAATTCTACCAGCAATGCTTCTAGGGTCTGTTGCCGTTTCATCGCGAGCCGCGGTGCTGTGAGAAATAGCAACAAACCCTAGTTGCGCAGGGCGGGCGTCGGCTGGGCTTATACAGGTGCAGTTTTTTGAGTGGATTCTAGTGATTAATTAAGCTATTGCAGCTATAAGTTAAAGTAAGTTCTTAAAAAGAGTGCTGCGGAGGTTGTGTGTCCTGCCAAAGCCATTTCTGCCGGCTGTTGATTCTGACGACAGAGCGCCACTGGGTGACGCTGCTCGATGCCTTGCTGGCCGAGCAAACCGAGCCGGTCTGGCTGTTCGCCGCCAACAGCTGGGAGGATGCCCAGCACCTGTATCAGCACGAACTTCCCGATCTGATCTTCTGCACCCCTGAGTGCCGCCCGGTTGCTCAGCTGTGCTCCTTGCCGCCGATCCTGCTGCTGGAGCGCGCACCCCAGGAGCCCCCTGGTGATGCCCAGGATTGGCTGGCGCGTGATTGCCTCAATGCCGAGGTATTGCGCCGCTGCCTGGATTACAGCCGACAGCGTCAGGCTCTGCAAGCCTTGAGCGAACGCGACCCGCTGACCGGTATCGCCAATCGTCAGGGCTTCCAGGGCTTGCTGCGTAAACGCCTGCTAGAGAACCGCGGGCGTGGCCTGCTGCTGGGTTATCTGGACCTGGATAATTTCAGCCACGCCAACGACAGCCTGGGCCACCAGGCTGGCGACTTGCTGATCCAGCAGGTCACCGAGCGGATCAAGGGCGTGCTGGAACCCCAGGATATCCCCGCCCGGGTCGGCAGCGACGAATTCGCCCTGCTGCTGGATATCAGCCAATCTCGCGCCCGGGGCGAACCCATGGCCAAGAGGCTGATGGCCGCTCTGGGCGAGCCCTACTGGATTCAGGGTGAGAGCCTGTCCATGGGCTGCAGCCTGGGCCTGGCCTATGGCCGCGCTGGCGAGGACGCCGACCCGCTGCTCTGGCATGCCCACCTGGCCATGCAGCAGGCCAAGCGCGAAGAGGGCTGCACCTACCATCTGTATGACGAGCGCATGGGCAGCGACGTGCGCAGCCTGGCCGATCTGGAGGCTGAATTGCGCCGGGCGCTGCGCCGCGATGAGCTGGAGTTGCACTACCAGCCGCGCCAGGACCTGGCCAGCGGCGCCATAGTCGGCCTGGAGGCCCTGGTGCGCTGGCGACACCCCAGCCGGGGCTTGCTCTACCCCGACGATTTTATCCCGCTGGCCGAGCAGAGCGGCCTGATCGTGCCGCTTGGCTACTGGGTGGTGGCGCGTGCCCTGCGTGACCTGGACTGGCTGGCCGAGCACGACCTGCTGCTGCATATGGCGGTCAATCTGTCTTTCAGCCAGTTTCAGGACAGCCAGCTGCTGCCGACCGTGCAACGCCTGATCGAGCACTGCCGGGTGGACGCGCGCTGGCTGGAGTTCGAGCTGACCGAGACCGCAGTAATGCGCCGCAGCGACTACGTGCTCAATACCATGCGCACCCTGGGTAGTCTGGGCGTGCGCTTCTCCCTGGACGATTTCGGCACCGGTTTCTCCTCCTTCGTGCACCTGGCCAGTCTGCCGATCAGCCTGCTCAAACTGGACAAGAGCTTCGTCTCCGGCATGGCGGTGCACGCCGAGCAGGCCCGCCTGGTCAATGCAATGATCAACCTGGCGCGCAACCTCGGCCTGGAGGTGGTGGCCGAGGGCATCGAAACCGAAGCCGAACTGGCATTGCTGCTGCAGTTCGGCTGCGACCAGGGCCAAGGCTATCTGATCAGCAAGCCCCTGCCCCTGGACGAATTGCAACGCTTCTTGCTGCAGCATCGCCAGCACAACGGCGAGTTCGCCTTGCGCCAGGCCTGAGCGACGGGCCGCTCTAACACCGGCTTTTGCCGCGGGACATGATCTCGCTCACAGCTTGCCAATAAGCTGCTGGTCGATGCCGATCCAGTTGGTTAGTTTGTTTCCCCAGCGTCCAGCTGCCGAGCTTGTCTAGCCGGCGGCACGGGCTGCAGTAACGGCGGGCCTGGTGCACGCTGTTAGCCTTTATCTTGCACTGGGGATGCTCTTTGGCCGTGCTTGTTGAACCCCTGCGACTACTCCTGCTGACCGAGTCTGCGGCCTGGGCCCGGCGTCTGCGCGAGCAACTGGCCGCCCTGGGCCATCCCCACGATTTGATCACCGCGCCTTCCTGGGCGGCCGCCAGCAGTTTGTTCGACGCCGCGCAGCCGGGCCTGTTGCTATGCACCCCGCAGCAGCTGCCGCAGGCCCAGGGTTGCCACTTGCCCCTGGTGTTGCTGCTGGAGCAGGAGCCGCAGCCGCAGCAGGTGCCGGGTGGTGTCAGCGACTGGCTGGTGGCCGGCGCCGGGTTGGATGCCCTGCGCCGCTGCCTGCGCTATGCGCGTGAGCGCTGCAAGCTCAACGACACCTTGCAACGCCTGGCCGAACAGGACGCCTTGACCGGGATTGCCAACCGCCAGGGCTTTCAGACTCTGCTCGCCGCGCGTCTGGCTGAATATGAGGAGCGTGGCCTGACCCTTGGCCATCTCGATCTGGACAACTTCCGTCACGCCAACGATGCCCTCGGTTACCAGGGCGGCGACAGCCTGATCCTGCAGGTGGTGGCGCGGATCAAGGCGCAGCTGCAGGCCGGCGATCAAGTGGCACGGCTGGGCAGTGATGAGTTTGCCCTGCTGCTCGACAGCCGCCGCGACCCACGGCGCGCCGAACGCCTGGCCGTGCAGATTACCGAAGCCCTCGGCGAGCCGTACTGGATCGACGGCGAAAGCCTGCTGCTCGGCTGCAGCCTGGGCCTGGCGCATTCGCGCGCCGCAGGCACGGCCGATTCGCTGATGTGGCACGCGCATATCGCCATGCAACAGGCCAAGAGCCAGCAGGGCTGCACCTTTCATATTTATGACGAGCGGATCAACCGCAGCGCACGCAACCAGGCCGACCTGGAAAGCGAGCTGCGCCGCGCCCTGCGCCGCGACGAACTGGAACTGCACTACCAGCCGCGCCTGTGCCTGCAGAGCGGGCGCATCGTCGGCCTGGAGGCGCTGGTGCGCTGGCGTCACAGCGTGCATGGTTTGCTCGCGCCGGGTGAGTTTGTGCCGTTGGCCGAGGAAACCGGGCTGATCGTCCCGCTCGGCTACTGGGTGATCAGCCGCGCCCTGCGCGATATGCAGTGGCTGCGCGGGCGCGGTTTGCCGGCGCTGCACATGGCGGTCAATCTGTCGTTCCGCCAGTTTCAGGACAGCCAGCTGCTGCCAACCCTTAGCCGCCTGATCGAAGAGCGCGGCGTGGATGCGCAGTGGCTGGAGTTCGAGCTGACCGAAACCGCCGTGATGCGCCGCAGCGATCAGGTGCAGCAGACCATGCTGGCGCTGGCCCGCCTCGGTGTGCGCTTCTCCCTGGACGACTTCGGCACCGGGTTCTCCTCTTTCGTGCACCTGAACAACCTGCCGATCACCCTGCTGAAAATCGACAAGAGCTTTGTCGGCGGCATGGGCGAGCGTGCGGAGAATCGGCAACTGGTGCGGGCGATGATCAACCTGGCGCTCAACCTCAATCTGCAGGTGGTGGGCGAGGGCGTGGAAAACGCCGAACAACTGGCGCTGCTGCGTCAGTACGGCTGCGATCAGGTGCAGGGCTACCTGATCAGCAAGGCCTTGCCGCTCCCCGAGCTGGCGCGCTTTCTGGTGTTTGGCATGCGCCAGCCGTTGCTGGGGTTAAACAACAGCTGAGACGCTGCTTTTCTGCCGTTGATTGAAAAGGCCCGCATGTGCTGCGGGCCTTGTGCCTGCAGGGCTTACTGTGCAGCCGCCGCCTTACGCTGCGCCAGTTTCTGCTGGCGGTAGCTGATGGCGGCGGGCGGCACGGCGGTGACCTTGCCGGTCTCCAGCCAGCGCTTGAGACGGTTGGCGTCGGCCATATGGGTGTATTTGCCGAAGGCATCGAGCACCACGAAGGCCACTGGGTGGTTGTTCATCACGGTGTTCATCACCAGGCAGCGGCCGGCTTCGCCGGTGTAGCCGGTCTTGCTCAGCTGCACGCTCCAGCCCGGCTTGCGTACCAGGCTGTTGGTGTTGCGAAAACCCAGGCTGTAGTTGGGCTTGCGGAACGCCTGGGTCTTTTCCGCGGTGGTGCTGAACTGGCTGATCAGCGGGTACTGGCGCGCGGCCTTGAGCAGCAGCACCAGGTCACGGGCGCTCGACACGTTGTGTTCCGACAGCCCGGTGGGCTCGACGAAGCGCGAATTGTTCATGCCCAGGGCGCGGGCCTTGGCGTTCATCGCCGCGACAAAGGCTGCGTGGCCGCCCGGATAGTGGTGTGCCAGGCTGGCGGCGGCGCGGTTTTCCGAGGCCATCAGGGCCAGCAGCAGCATGTCGCGGCGGCTCAGTTCGCTGCCCACGCGCACGCGGGAGAACACGCCGCGCATGTCATGGGTGTCGCGAATCATGATCGGCAGCTGCTGATCCAGCGGCAAGTTGGCGTCGAGGGTGACCATGGCGGTCATCAGCTTGGTCACCGAGGCAATCGGCACCACAGTGTCGGCATTGCGCTCGAAGAGCACCTGGTTGGTCTGTAAGTCGACAACCAAGGCGCTGCCGGCGGCCAGGTCCTGTTGTTTGGCGGGGGCGGCCTGGGTGTTCGATGCAACGACGACGCAGCTGCAGATCAGCAGCAGGCTTACTAGCGAATGGCGGATTTTCACGGAGAGCTTCACGGGCAGGTTGAAGGAGGGCGCAGCGCTGCTCAGTATACGTAAATCCGCGCCAGGGCTTGAGTGCAGCAGGCTTAAATCGTCATCTGCACAGGTTATAGTGCCAGCGTTTTTATCGCCGTGAGTTGCCCGCATGTCCGAATCCTCTGCATCCACCGCACCGCCCGCAGTGAGCCTGGGCGAAGCCTTCTGGTTCTGGCTCAAGCTCGGCCTGATCAGCTTCGGCGGGCCGGCCGGGCAGATCGCGATCATGCACCAGGAGTTGGTGGAGAAGCGTCGCTGGCTGTCCGAGCGGCGTTTTCTGCATGCGCTGAACTATTGCATGCTGCTGCCGGGGCCGGAGGCGCAGCAGCTGGCCACTTATATCGGTTGGCTGCTGCACCGCACCTGGGGCGGGGTGATCGCCGGGGTGCTGTTCGTGCTGCCGTCGCTGTTTATCCTGATCGGCCTGTCCTGGCTGTATATCGCCTTCGGTGATGTGCCGCTGGTGGCGGGGATTTTCTACGGGATCAAGCCGGCGGTGACTGCCATCGTGATGCAGGCGGCCTGGCGCATTGGCTCGCGAGCGCTAAAGAACAACTGGCTGTGGGGCATTGCTGGCGCGTCCTTTGTCGCCATCTTTGCCTTCAATCTGCCGTTTCCGTTGATCGTGCTGGGCGCGGCGCTGCTCGGCTACTTCGGTGGCCGCCTGCTGCCGCAGCAGTTCAGCCTGGGCGGCGGGCATGCGGCGCAGGGCGCGAACTACGGCCCGGCGTTGATCGATGACAACAGCCCGCCGGCCGCGCATACACGCTTTCGCGCGTCGCGCCTGGCGCTGTTGCTGGCGGTGGGCGCGCTGCTCTGGTTACTGCCAATGGGCCTGCTGACCTGGCTGTACGGCTGGGACGGCACCCTGACGCAGATGGCCTGGTTCTTTACCAAGGCGGCGCTGCTGACCTTTGGCGGTGCCTATGCGGTGCTGCCCTATGTCTACCAGGGCGCCATCGGTCATTACGGCTGGCTGACGCCGACGCAGATGATCGACGGTCTGGCCCTGGGCGAAACCACCCCAGGGCCGCTGATTATGGTGGTGGCGTTCGTGGCCTTTGTTGGCGCTTATCTGCAGCCGGTGTTCGGTGGCGATTCGGGTTTTGTCAGTGGCGCGCTGGCGGCGGCGCTGGTCACCTGGTTCACCTTTCTGCCGTCCTTTCTGTTTATCCTCGCCGGCGGGCCGCTGGTGGAATCGACCCATGGCGAGTTGAAATTTACCGCGCCACTGACTGCGATTACTGCGGCAGTGGTCGGGGTGATTCTGAATCTGGCGCTGTTCTTTGCCTACCACGTGCTCTGGCCGCAGGGCTTCGCCGGCACTTTCGACTGGCCGTCGGCGCTGCTGGCCGTGGCGGCGGCGCTGGCGCTGCTGCGCTTCAAACGTGGGGTGATGGAGGTGCTGCTGGTGTCGGCGCTGGCCGGGCTGGCGGTTTTTCTGCTGCGTTGAAGCATTACGATTCACAAAAATCAGACCCGTAGGGTGGGTTAGGCGCTTGTGACGATTGGCATGGCCATACGATTTACATAGTGCCGTAACCCACCATGGCGACAACGCCGGCTAACGCCTGGTGGGTTACGCGACGCACATAGAGCCGCTGCGCCTGAGTGTGCGGAGCATGGCGTCGCTAACCCACCCTACGAATCTGCACAGGTATGGCTCACATAAACCAGCGGTATTCCCGCGCACTGACTTCCTGCATAAAGGCCAGGTGGTCCTGGCGTTTGTTTTCGCAGTAGACCATCACGAACTCGCTGCCCAGGCCCTGGTTGACCAGCGGATGGTCGCGCATGGCGCTGACCGCGCCGAGCATGTCCTGGGGGAAGTCGATGCCGCTCTGGCGGTTCTCATTAAGCGGGGCAATCGGCTCCTTACCGGCATCCAGGCCGTGCTCCATGCCGCTGAGGATCGCCGCCAGCACCAGATAAGGGTTGGCGTCGGCGCCGGCCAGGCGGTGTTCGATGCGCAGGTTGTTGCCGTCTGATTCGGGGATGCGGATGCACGCATCGCGGTCCTCATAACCCCAACTGGCGCGGCTGGCGGCGTTGACCATGGCGCCGTAGCGGCGGAAGGCGTTGTGGTTGGCGGCGAAGATCGGCATGCAGTGCGGCAGCAACTCCAGGCAGCCGGCCACCGCATGGCGCAGCGGGCGCTGCCCGTCGCTGGCCAGCAGGTTGTTGCCGGCGTCGTCGTACAGGCTGACATGCACATGCATGCCGCTGCCGGGCGCGTGCAGGTAGGGCTTGCTCATAAAGCTGGCGCGCTGGCCGTGCTTGAGCGCCACGCCACGGGTGCTACGACAGAACAGGGCGGCCCAGTCGGCGGCGCGCAGGCCGTCGTCGCAATGGCCGAAATTGATCTCGAACTGGCCGGGGCCGAGCTCGGCGGTGATCACGTTGGCGTCCACGCCCTGCTCATTGGCGGCGTCGACGATCTCGTGCAGCACATCGGCAAAGCGCGACAGGCGTTCGATATGCATATTCGGCTGATCGTCCTCGTCGCCGCACAGCGGGTCGCGGGGGAACTGCGGCAGGCCGTCCTTGAGCGCGCGGTCGAACAGGTAGAACTCCAGCTCGAACGCCACCACCGGGCGGATACCGCGGGCGGCCAGGCGCTTGAGCACACGGGCGAGCACTTCACGCGGCTCGAATTCGATCGGTGCGGCGGTGCCGTCGGAGCTGATCAGCATCTGCCCCAAGGGCTGGCTTTCCCAGCGTACCGGCTTGAGGGTGCCGGGAATCAACCGGCGCGGCGCATCCGGGTCGCCGTCGTTGAAGCAGTAGTCGCCAATCGGGTGCAGGCCGCCTTGCACGCCAAGCAGCACGCAGTTCTGCGGGATTTTCAGCGGGCTGCCGGCGGCGACTTTCTCCAGCATGGCGATGGGGTAACGCTTGCCGTAGAAATGCCCGGGAATATCCAGGCTGATCAGGTCGACATAGCGCACCTTGGGGTGGGCGCTGCGGAAGGCGCGGACTTCGCTGAGCAGGTCGGGAAATGCTGTTGTGATTGTCATGGCGGTTATCTGCGCGGGTTAGTTAAAAACCCAAAGCACTCGTGTCGGGGAGTCGGAAAGGTTGGCGTAGCGAAACTGCGCGTGCGGCGGCAGCTGGAAGCTGTCATTCGGGCCGAGGGTGACTGGCGCGGCGGCGTCGCCATACCAGATGGTCAGCTCGCCTTCGAGGACGAAGCCGCCTTGCTCGGAGCTGTCGTTCAGGTGGCCTTCGCCGCTGCTGGCGCCGGGCTGCAGATGGCTTTCGAGCATGGAGAAGCCGCCGGCCATGGTCGGCGAGGCCAGCACGTCGGTGATGCCGCCGGCGTAATACAGCGTGCGGCGCTCGCCGGGGCGGGTGACCCAGGGCACGGCGCGCGGTTTGCTCAGGCTGTAAAAATAAGTGGTCGGCACGCCGAGGCTTTCGCTGATGGCGGTGAGGTCGGCCACGGTGGGGCGCGACAGGCCGCGCTCGACCTGGGAAAGAAAGCCCACCGAACGGTCGATACGCGCGGCCAGCTCACCGAGGGTGAGGTTCTTGTGCTTGCGCAGGTCGCGGATCAGGATCGCCAGACCTTCGACTTCTTCCTGCATATCCATGTTCATGTCCTTTTTAGAAATTTGTTTTCAAGCGTCACGAGCGAAGGTGAGGCAAGGCGAAACGCGCCGAAGAAGCGGAGTTTACGAGTTGTAAATGAGCATTCTGAGGCGTGGTTCAACACAGCATCACCGAGCGCAGTAGCTTGAGGGCAGATTTCAAATCACATCGCGCAGGCGATACCACGCCTTGCCGACGGCTTCGATGGGCGCGGCGAGCAGATCGCCGCCGGGGAAGCGCGGGTTACTCAGGCCCTGGTACAGCTCAAGCAGCTCGTTGTCACCGAGGATCGCGTCGCTGACCGCGCGAGCGGCGGCCAGGGTCGGCAGGATGCCGTGGCCGGAGAAGCCTTGCAGCCAGTACTTCTGCCCATTGCGGCCGACATCCGGGGTGCGCTGCATGGTGCAGTCGATATGCCCGCCCCAGCCGTAGTCGATCTGCACGCCGCGCAGTTGCGGGAACACCCGCTCCAGATAAGGCCGGGTGGCCGCTGGCACGTCCGCCGGGATGCCGCCGAGGTAGGTGCAGCCGCCGCCGAACAGCAGGCGGTTGTCTGGGGTGACGCGGAAGTAATCCGGTACGAACTGGTTGTCGATGGCGCAGGTGCCTTGCGGGAACAGCGAGCGTGCCAGCTGCGGGTCCAGCGGCGCGGTGGCGACCTGATAGGAACCGACCGGCAGCAGGCGTTTCGCCAGCTGCGCATCGAGCTTGTCGATATAGGCGTTGCAGGCCAGCACCAGCACGTCGCTGCGCACTTCGCCGTGCTCGCTGCGCGCGACATAACCGTCCGCCGTCTCTAGATAGCTCAGCGCCTTGCTTTGCTCGAAGATTTTTCCGCCGGCTTTCTCGATGGCATCGGCCAGGCCCTGGGCCAGTTTCAGCGGGTTGAGGTGCGCGGCGCCGCTGTCATGCAGGGCGGCCAGGTAGCGTGGGCTGGCGATCCACTGCGGCAGTTGCTCCTTGGGGATAAAGCTCAGCTGCGCGTAGCCGTATTTCTGCTCGGCTTCTTCCAGGCTGTCCTGCAGCTGGCGCACACGGCGCGGCAGCACGGCGGTGTAGAGCGCGCCGCTGCGGTAATCGATATCGAAGCTATGCCGCTGGGGCAGCTCGCGCATCTCTTCGGCGGCCCAGACCATGCTGTCCCACAGGCGGCGGGCGCGTTCCAGGCCGAGGGCCTTCTCGAACGGCGGCATGTCGCAGGACCAGCCCGGCAGCGCCTGGCCGCCGTTGCGCCCGGAAGCCGCCCAGGCCAGTCGACTGGCTTCCAGCAGCACCACCTGCTTGCCCGCCAGGGCCAGGCGCAGCGCAGTGTGCAGGCCACTGAAACCACCGCCGATAATCAGCACATCGCATTGCAACGCTTCCTGCAGGCGCGGGCGTAGCGGGATGGCGCCGGGGTAGGTGGCGGCGTAGTAGGTGCCGATGTGCTGGGCGGATTGTTTGAACATGGCGCGCCTCATGAAATTATGCTTAAGTAATTTCATGAAAATCTACGCGATAAATTTCATAAAGCCAAGCCCGGACGACTAGCAAATGCACTAAGTGCTGTAGCGGTGAGCTTCAAAGTGCGCTGGCTATCGCACCTGATTGCGCCCGTCGTGCTTGGCGGCATAGAGCGCGCGGTCGGCTTCTTCCAGCAGGTCGCCGGCACTTGCGGGTGCGTTCTCGGTGGAGGCGATGCCTGCGCTCAGGGTTACCGAGAAGTGCTGATCGCCAGCGATAAACTGCAGTTCGGCAAAGCGTTGGCGGATTTCATCGAGAATGCGCAGCGCCTGCTCCGCCGGGCAGTCCGGCAGCACCACGAGGAATTCCTCGCCGCCATAACGGCCCAGGCTGTCGATGCGCCGCAGGCGTTGGCGCAGCAGGTTGGCCAGGGCGCGAATAACGTTGTCGCCGGCGGCATGGCCGTAGCTGTCGTTGACCTTCTTGAAGAAGTCGATATCCAGCATCGCCACGCTGGCCGGCTTGCCGCTGCGCTGCGCGCGTTCCAGTTCGACCGCCGCCTGCTCCTTGATATCGGCGTGCTTGAGCAGGCCGGTGAGACTGTCGCGCGACAGCGCGTTGCTCAGCAGGCGTGCGCGCTGGGCGCGGGAGAACACGGCAGCGACCAGGGCATTGTCGGAGATCGGTTTGGTAATGAAATCATCGCCAGCCTTGAGCAGGGCGTTTATCTGCCGGCTGATGTCGGTTTCCGCCGACAGGTAGACGATCGGCACGCGCAGCCAGTCGTCGTTCATGCGGATGATCTGCGCCAGCTCCGGGCCGGTGCAGTCGGGCATGTTGACATCCAGCAGCACCACTTCGGGGTTGAAGCGGCGCATGCAGGCGAAGATCTCCGCCGGCTCGTGAAGTATTTCCACCAGCATATTGGCGCCGCGCAGAACCAGGCTGAAACGGCTGGCCAACTCGCGGTCATCGTCGATGATCAGCACCCGGTAGGGCTCGCCCTGTTGCTGGCCGAAGCAGCGTTCCAGGCGGTTTTCCAGCAGGGGGATGTCCAGCGGCTTGGTGAAAAAGCCCAGGGCGCCGACGCGGACGGCCTCAAGGTGAGTGGCAAAATCGCTCTGGGTGGTGATCACCAGCAGCGGCAAGGGTTCGTCCAGGCGCTGTTGCAGGCTGGCGGCATACTCCAGGCCGGTGAGCTGCTCGTCGGGCAGGTTGACGTCGACGATCAGCGCATCGGGCCGTTGCTGCTGCAGGGCGGCGTCGAGGTCGGCGATGCGGCTGAAGTGCTCGGCGTGGTAGCCGAAGTTGTTCAGCGTCAGGCGCATGGTTTCGCCAATCGCCAATTGGTCTTCAAGGATTTTGCAGGGCCTGGGCCAGGCTCAGGCACAGCGCGCCGCCACGGCTGTACTGGGCACTATTGGCCGCGGCCAGCAGGCGGGCGGTGATGGCCGGCTCGTTATGCCCCAGGTTGTGCAGTTGGCGCAGGTCGGCGGGTTGCTGGCCAAGGGCCTGGAGCTTAGCCAGGCTGCCGGGCTGCAGGGGCGTACCCAGCTCGCCGGCGCTCTGGCTACCCAGGAATTCGTCGAAACTGCTGGGCACAGGGCCGCTGGCGGCGGCATGCAAATCCACCGAAGGCAGCAGCCGATCCAGGCAGTCGAGTACCGTGGGTATCTGGAAGGGCTTGCTGATAAAGGCGCTGATGCGCAACGGGCGCACCTCCAGCACGCTGGCGCGGTCGGCGCGGCCGGTGATCAGCACCAGGGGAATCTGGCTGTCCTGTTTGCGGATATGTTCCAGCAGTTGGGTGCCGGGGCCATCGGGCAGGTTCCAGTCGCAGATGACCAGCTCGGTCGGGCTGCGTTGCCATTCGGCCAGGGCTGCCTCGACCCGGCCTACACAGCTGATCTGGGCTTGGGGGCGCAGGCTGTGAACGATTTGCTTGAGCAAGTCGGCAATCCAGGCATCGTCTTCGAGAATTAGTACACGCATAGGGCATTCCTGCTGCTGAAATCCGGGGGGCGGAGCAACGCTGTTCAGGCGGTGCTGAGCATAAACAGCGCTGCAGCCGGTTGCGGGCGACCGAAGTGATAACCCTGGGCATGGTCGCAGCCCAACTCCTGAAGCAACTCGACCTGTTCGGCCTGTTCTATGCCCTCGGCCAGTACCTTGAGTCCCAGGTTATGGCCCAGGGCAATGACCGCCCGGGTGATGGCCACATCGTCCTGGTCACGCGGCAGGCCCCGGACGAAACTCTGGTCCAGTTTGAGTTTATGCACTGGCATGCGCTTGAGCCGCGCCAGGGAGCTGTAGCCGGTGCCGAAGTCGTCGATGGCCAGGCGCAGGCCCAACTCGCGCAGGCGGCCGAGCAGGGCCAGGGCGGCATCGGCGTTGTCCATTACCGCACTCTCGGTGACTTCCAGCTCCAGCAGGGCCGGGTCCAGACCGGTTTCGGCCAGTATTCGGGCGACCCGCAGGTCCAGTTCGCCGCGGCTGAACATGCGGCTGGAAACGTTTACCGCGACGAACTGCAGTTCATGGCCGGCCGCCTGCCAGGCCACCATCTGCCGGCAGGCGTGCTCCAGCACCCAGGCGTCGATCTCCGCAATCAGGCCGCTCTCCTCGGCGATGGGGATAAACTCCCCTGGCGGCAGCAAACCACGTTGGGGTTGCTGCCAACGCACCAGGGCCTCGGCGCCGATCATTCGCTGGCTTTTCAGGCAGATCAGCGGCTGGTAGTAGACCCGCAGCTCGTCGTTCTCCAGGGCATGGCGCAGGGCACTGACCAGCTCGACCCGCTGGCGGGCGTACTGGGTCAGCTCCTCGGTGTAGAAGGCATAGCCCTCGCGGCCGCTGCTCTTGGCCTTGAACAGCGCCGAGTCGACGTTACGCAGCACCTGGGCCACGTCCTGGCTGTTCTGATCAAACAGGCTGATGCCGATGCTGGCGCTGATAAACAGCTCCTGGCCGTTGACGTTGAAGGATTGTTTCAGGCAGCTCAGCACCAGCTGGGCCATGCTCGTGGCGTTCGCGGCGCTGTTGCAGTCCTCGCAGAGCAGGCCGAACTCGTCACCGCCCAGACGTGCCAGCGTGATGCCGGAGTTCAGTTGCTGGGCCAGGCGCTCGCCCACCGCCTTGAGCAGCAGGTCGCCGATATTGTGGCCGAGGCTTTCATTGATGTGCTTGAAGTGATCCAGGTCCACCAGCAGCACGCTAGCGCAGCGGTTCTCGCGCTTGGCTCGCTCCAGGGCGTGTTCGACCCGTTCGGTAAATAGCAGGCGGTTGGGCAGGTTGCTCAGCGGGTCGTGGTGCGCCAGGTAGTCCAGTTCACGTTGCGAGCGTTTCAGCGCGCTGATATCGGAGAACACCGCGACGTAATGGCTGATCTCGCCCTGTTCATCGTGGATTACCCGGATGCATTGCCACTGTGGGTAGATTTCGCCGCTCTTGCGCCGGTTCCACACCTCGCCGCTCCACGCACCGCGGTTTTGCAGGGCGTGCCACAGGCTGTCATAGAAGCTTTTATCGTGCCGCCCGGATTTCAGCAGGCTCGGTGACTGGCCGAGGATTTCCGCCTGGCTGTAGCCGGTGATGCGGCTAAAGGCTGGGTTGCAATGGACGATCTGTTGCCGCGCATCGGTGACCAGCACGCCTTCCTGGGTGGCATCGAATACCGCCGCGGCCTGGCGCAGGCTGTCTTCATCCTTACGCCGTTGAGTGATGTCGCTGGCAGTGCCGATCAGGCGTTCGGCCTGGCCGTGCTCATCGAGCAGCAGACGGCCGCGTGACTGAATCCAGCGGTAGCTGCCGTCCTGGTGCCGCAGGCGATAGTTGACCTCATAGGGCGCGGGGTTGCGCGCGGCCAGGCGCTGCTCCAGGTTGCGCTCGAAACTCGCGCGGTCATCGGCATGCAGACGCTGTAGCCAGTGCTGCGGGTTATCGCCCAGGGCATCAGGCTGAATGCCGAGCAGGGCGGCGTAGCCGGGGGAGAAATACACTTTCTGGGTCTGCAGATCCCAGTCCCACATGCCGTCTTTGGCGGCGTCCAGTGCCTGATGCAGACGTTTTTCGCTGCGTTGTAGCGCTTGCTGCGCCAGGCGCTGTTGTGTGTGGTGAGTGCGCAGCACGACATACAGCAAACCGGCGGTGAGCAGCACAAAACCCAGCCCCTTGAGCAGTTGCGCGCGTTCCAGTTGCGCCAGCGACAGACCCAGGGCGGTCAGCAGTCCGTCGCTGAATAGCACCCAAAAGGCAGCGGCCAGCGTGTAATAGAGGGTCAGGCGCCAAGCGCCTTGTGGAGCATTCATGGGGGATAAGTCAGTCCTTTGCCAGACTCCGGCAGTATAGATGCTGATAAGCGGGGGGTATTCTTATGCAAAAGACCAACTGGTTTTCTGATCCGGGTCAGGGATAATGGCCGGCGACCTGTGCTAAACAACAGCGGCGTCTTTCCTTTTGCATGAGGCACACGATCCATGTGGTACAACGGTTTACTCGATCTGTCGGTTTGGCAGCTGGTCGCAGTCACCCTGCTGATGACGCACGTGACCATCGTCAGCGTGACGGTTTATCTGCATCGCTATTCGGCGCACCGCGCCCTCGAATTGCATCCGGCGCTGAAGCACTTCTTCCGCTTCTGGCTGTGGCTGACCACGGCGCAGAACACCCGCGAGTGGACCGCGATCCACCGCAAGCACCACGCCAAATGCGAAACCGTCGATGACCCGCACAGCCCGGTGATCAAGGGCCTGGGCACCGTGCTGCGCACCGGTGCCGAGCTTTACGCCGAAGAGGCGAAGAACCCGGACACCCTGCGCATCTATGGTAAAAACTGCCCGGAGGACTGGATCGAGCGCAATCTCTACTCGCGCTTCCCCATGGCCGGTATCAGCTTGATGGCGGTGCTCGACCTGGCCCTGTTCGGCGCTGCGGGCATCACCATCTGGGCGATCCAGATGATGTGGATTCCGGTCTGGGCGGCGGGCGTGATCAATGGCCTCGGCCATGCCGTCGGCTACCGCAACTTCGAATGCCGCGATGCGGCGACCAACCTGGTGCCCTGGGGCATCCTGATCGGCGGCGAAGAGCTGCACAACAACCACCACACCTATCCGAACTCGGCCAAGCTGTCGGTAAAGAAGTGGGAGTTCGACATGGGCTGGTTCTGGATCAAGTTGTTCAGCCTGCTCGGCCTGGCCCAGGTGCAGCGCGTTGCGCCCATCGCTCATCGGGTGGAAGGCAAGCGCAGCCTGGATATGGACACCGCCATGGCCATCCTCAACAACCGTTTTCAGATCATGGCGCAGTACCGCAAGCTGGTGATCGCGCCGCTGGTCAAGCAGGAACTGCTCAAGGCCGACGCCTCGGTGCGCCACCACTTCCACCGCGCCAAGCGCCTGCTGTCGCGTGAGCCAAGCCTGCTCGATGAAACCCACCAGGCGCGTATCCAGCGCATGTTGGAGCAGAGTCAGGCGCTCAAGGTGATCTATGAAAAGCGTCTGGCCCTGCAGCAGATCTGGGTCAAGACCAGCGCCAATGGCCACGACATGCTCGAGGCCATCAAGCAGTGGGTACACGAGGCTGAAGCCAGCGGTATTCAGTCGCTGCGCGAATTCGCCGAGCAGCTCAAGACCTACTCGCTGCGTCCGACTGTCGCCGCCTAACCGCGCGCTTAGCCGCTTAAACCCGCCTCCCGGCGGGTTTTTACTTTCTGCGGTATGCTCTTTTATATGTCTTAGGCACTGCGCAGGATGGCGGCGTTTATGGATGAGCTGAGCAGACAGCAACTCGAACAGGAAGAGCTGACCCTGGCGCTATTGCACACCCGCGCCGAGGTGGCACGGCTGCAGGCGCGCGAGCAGCTGTTCAGTACCTTGCTGGGCAGCGTCAATGCGGTGCTCTGGGCGTTTGACTGGGATGCCCAGCGGGTGATCTACGTCAGCCCGGCTTACGAGCGAGTCTTTGGCCGCTCCGCCGCACTGCTGCTGTCCGGTTATGAAGAGTGGCGCAACAGCATCTACCCGGATGATCTGGACTATGCCGCCGAGAGCTTCGCCCAGGTGCTGCAAACCGGCGCGGTCGAGGCCCGCGAGTACCGTATTATCCGCAGCGACGGCCAGTTGCGCTGGCTCAGCGACAAGTGTTTTGTCAGCCGTGAGAATGCCGCCGGTCAGCCGCATATCATCGTCGGCATTGCCGAAGACATTACCGAGAAAAAACAGCTGGAAGGCGAGTTGCACCGCCTGGCCACCACCGATGTGCTGACCCAGAGCAGCAACCGCCGGCACTTCTTCGAGTGCGCCCAGCGCGAGTTCGAGCAGGCCCGTGAATATGGCAGTCCGCTGGCCTTTCTGCTGCTCGACCTGGATGACTTCAAACAGATCAACGACCGTTACGGCCACCAGATGGGCGATCAGGTATTGCAGCGCCTGGCCTACAGTGGCGTAAGCACGCTGCGCCGTGGCGACCTGTTCGGTCGTATTGGTGGCGAGGAGTTTGCCGCCCTGTTTCCACGCTGTGAGCCTGAGCTGGCCGAGCAGATTGCCGAGCGTCTGCAGCGCGAGGTGCGTCGCCTGAGTTTCAGCCACGAGGGCGTGACCTTCGGTGTAACCCTGAGCCAGGGCCTGACCAGCCTGCGGCCTGAGGATGTCAGTCTGGATACCCTGTATGCGCGCGCCGATGCCGCGATGTACCAGGCCAAGCGCCAGGGCAAAAACCAGATCGTGGTGGATTGAGCGCGCGCCGGCATGCCGTTGGTGCGGCGTGTTGGCGATAACCCGCCTTTTTGCTTTTTGCCATAGGCAAAAAACCGCTTATTGCCTCCTTGTCAGGTCTGCAGAAATCCCCCAGAAAACCCGAAAAACCTTGTAATAGACGCTCTGCCGAGCTGCTTTTGGCAGCTGGCACAGTATCTGCGTAGGGCTCAGCACATAACGGCTTGGGTTATTGGCCGATAATAAAAATGAAGAGACCTGCACCATGATTGTTACCTGTCCGCGGCTATGTGCTTATTCCCCAGCTCGCGCTGACTGCCTTCACATGCTCACCTGATTTCGCTTATTGCATGGCCGCCCTGGCTGCGACAGCTGTTCGCCTGCCTGGCGCCTCGGCCTGCAATAACCCCCGAATTCGGTGCGTGCCTGCCGCTTCACAGGCTGAAGACAGTACCCGCGCCGATGTGCAACCCACACACAACTGGAGAACACATAATGAGAAAAACCTCCCTGGCCTTGGCCGTTGCAGCCAGCACCCTGGGCGTGTCCCTTAGCCAAGTGGCGCATGCCGAGTTTATCAAGGACAGCAAAGCGACCCTTGAAGCACGCAACTTCTACTTCAACCGTGATTTCCGTCAAGACGGTGCGTCCCAAGCCAAGCGTGAAGAATGGGCCCAAGGCTTTATTCTGC
>NZ_JBAQLP010000064.1:0-10027 GCF_049301935.1 Pseudomonas sp.
GCCGTGCAGGGCGCAGAGCAGGGTGTCCTGGCGCTCGTCGAGGAAGGCTTCATCGCTGACGGTGCCGGGCGTCACGATGCGCGCCACGGCGCGCTCCACCGGCCCCTTGCTGGTGGCCGGGTCGCCGATCTGCTCGCAGATCACCACCGACTCGCCGAGCTTGACCAGTTTGGCCAGGTAGCCCTCCAGCGAGTGGTAAGGAATCCCGCACATGGGAATCGCCTGCCCGGCAGACTGGCCACGGGCCGTCAGGGTGATATCCAGCAGCTTGGCGGCCTTTTTCGCGTCCTCGTAGAAGATCTCGTAGAAGTCGCCCATGCGGTAAAACATCAGCTGTTCCGGGTGCTGATTTTTCAGCTTCCAGTACTGCTGCATCATCGGCGTGTGAGAACTGAGGTCGCTTTGGCTCATCGTTTTAACTGTCCGGCTGAATCGCAAAAGCGCCTAGTGTAGGGTATCCAGCTTGTCCGTTTCACCCCGGAGTGCAGATGACTGCCAATGAATATGCCCTGACCCAACTGGCTGCCGAATTGGGCGCGCAGCTGATTGCCGCCAAGGCCCAGGTGACCACCGCCGAATCCTGCACCGGTGGCGGCATTGCTGAGGCGATTACCCGCATTCCCGGTAGCTCGGCCTGGTTTGAAGCCGGTTATGTCACCTACTCCAATGCGCAGAAGAGCAAACAGCTGGGCGTGCCCGAGGCGCTGTTCGTCACGGTTGGGGCGGTGAGTCAGGAGGTGGTCGAAGCCATGGTGCGGGGGGCGCAGGCTAATAGTGGAGCGCGCTTTGCGGTGGCGGTCAGCGGTGTGGCAGGGCCGGATGGCGGTTCGCCGGGGAAGCCGGTGGGCACGGTCTGGTTGGCCTGGGGCGATGGTGAACAACTATTTAGCGTGCGCCGGCAGTTTTCCGGGGATCGCAGCGAGGTTCGCCGACAAACGGTTGAGGCCGCACTGGCCGGGCTGTTGCGCCTGCTTGCGCAAGAAAATCCAAACGCGGGGTAGGCGGGCGACTTGCCCTGTGGAATAATACTGTCTACTTATACAGTTGTTGGTGGCCGATCGCTGGCCCTTCTTGATTACGTGAGGACTTAAATGGACGAGAATAAGAAGCGCGCCTTGGCGGCAGCCCTGGGCCAGATTGAAAAACAATTCGGCAAAGGTGCGGTGATGCGCATGGGTGATCACGATCGTCAGGCGATTCCGGCCATCTCCACCGGCTCGCTGGGTCTGGACATCGCGCTGGGCATCGGCGGTCTGCCGAAAGGTCGTATCGTTGAAATTTATGGCCCTGAGTCTTCCGGTAAAACCACTCTGACCCTGTCGGTGATCGCCGAAGCACAAAAGCTTGGTGCCACCTGCGCCTTCGTCGATGCTGAACATGCGCTCGACCCTGAGTACGCTAGTAAGCTGGGCGTCAATGTTGATGACCTGCTGGTATCGCAGCCGGATACCGGCGAGCAGGCCCTGGAAATCACCGACATGCTGGTGCGCTCCAACGCCATCGACGTGATCGTGATCGACTCTGTGGCGGCCCTGGTGCCGAAGGCGGAAATCGAAGGCGAAATGGGCGATATGCATGTAGGCCTCCAGGCTCGTCTGATGAGTCAGGCGCTGCGCAAGATCACCGGCAACATTAAGAACGCCAACTGCCTGGTGATCTTTATCAACCAGATCCGCATGAAGATCGGCGTGATGTTCGGCAGCCCGGAAACCACCACCGGTGGTAACGCGCTGAAGTTCTATGCGTCGGTTCGCTTGGACATCCGCCGTACTGGCGCGGTGAAGGAAGGCGACGAAGTGGTGGGCAGCGAAACCCGCGTCAAGGTGGTGAAGAACAAGGTCGCGCCGCCGTTCCGCCAGGCCGAGTTCCAGATTCTTTACGGCAAGGGCATCTACCGTAACGGTGAAATCATCGACCTCGGCGTACAGCTCGGTCTGCTGGAAAAATCCGGCGCCTGGTACAGCTACCAGGGCAACAAGATCGGTCAGGGCAAGGCCAATTCGGCCAAGTACCTGGAAGACAACCCGGAAGTGGCACGCACCGTTGAAGGCTTGATCCGTGAGAAGTTGCTGGTGGTCAGCCCAACGGTCAAGGCCAACTCCACGGCCGATGACCTGGCTGACGCCGACGCCTGATTTGCCGGCTTATGTCGATTGCTCTGGATAACCCCGTCGCAGTGCGGCGGGCGGCCATGGATCTGCTGGCGCGGCGCGAACATGGCCGGGTCGAGCTGACCCGCAAGTTGCGCAGTCGGGGGGCGGCCGATGAGTTGATCGAAGCCGCTCTCGATCGCTTGGCAGAAGAAGGGTTGCTGTCTGAGGCGCGTTACCTGCAAGCCTTTGTCAGCTACCGCGCGCGTGCCGGCTACGGGCCGTTGCGTATTCGTGAAGAATTGACCCAGCGTGGCCTGGCCCGCAGCGATGTCGAGCAGGCCTTGCGCGACAGCGGTATCGATTGGCGTGAGCATCTGGAAGACACCTGGCGACGTAAGTTCGCCGGTGAGTTGCCGCGTGATGCCCGCGAGCGTGCCCAGCAGGGACGTTTTCTCAGTTATCGGGGTTATCCCCCTGAGTTGATCGGGCGCTTGCTACGCGGTGCATTGGACGATTAATGCCGCAGCTGGTTGCTGCTTAGGCAGCCGGCATCAGTCCCTTCGTTGTTCCATACCTCCTTTCACACCTCGATGATGCAGCAGTAGTGGAAGCAAATGCTTTCGGTACTGATATGCGTATGGCCGATCTTTTCTGGTTAGCCGGCTGAGCCGCGATTGCCGATAGCCCCCGAGCAGGCTATCGGCTGGGCGGCAGGTCAGGTGTTTTCCGCCCAGTTGTGCGGCTGATTGACCCGGTCGAGCAGTTCGCGCAAGCGGCCGTGGTTGCGGCCATTAAAGGCGAAGGCCAGACGGGTCATATGGCACAGCTCCGGCTCGTCTTGCTCGGAGTCGCAACCCGCTTGCTGCTGGAAGTCGCCGTGCATGCACAGGTCGCGGAACTCATGGTTCAGCTGCTGCATGGCCGCCTCGTTCAACGCATGGTTGAGGCGGATCACATAGCGCTCCCTGAGCCAGCGGCTGGAGTGGTAGTTGCGGTAGAACTGGGCGATTTCCTCTGCGGCCTCTTCGGCGCTGTGCACCAGGCGCATCAGGCGCATATCGCTGGGCAGGATATAGCCGTTGTCCTGCAGCTGTTCCTGCAAAAAGGTCAGTGCGCTAGTCCAGAAGGTGCCGCCAGGCTGGTCGAGCAGCACCACGGGTACTAACGGGCTTTTGCCGGTCTGGATCAGGGTCAGCACTTCCAGCGCTTCGTCCAGGGTGCCGAAGCCGCCTGGGCAGAGCACCAGGCCATCGGCTTCCTTGACGAAGAACAGCTTGCGCAGAAAGAAAAAGTGGAACGACAGCAGGTTGTTGCTGCCTTCAACGGTGGCATTGGCACCTTGCTCGAAGGGCAGGGTGATATTGAAGCCCAGGCTGTTTTCCAGGCCGGCACCTTCGTGGGCGGCGGCCATGATGCCGCCACCGGCACCGGTAATGACCATCAGGTTATGTTTGGCCAAGGTCGCGCCGAGGTCGCGGGCCAGTTGGTAAACCGGGTGGCTGGCTGGGGTGCGCGCCGAGCCGAACACAGTGACCTTACGTCGGCGTTTGAACTGTTCCAGCGTGCTGAAGGCCTGCTCCATCTCGCGCAGGGTTTGCAGCATGATCTTGGCGTCCCAGCGGCTGCGGTCGGCCTGCGCCATGCGCACAACCGTGCCGAGCATGGCCTGGTAGAGCTTGCTGTTGGGGCTGTCGGGCGGTGTGGCGAGGATGCCCAGTTCTTCCACTTTGCTGTTTAGGTCGACGCCACTGATCTGAAAGTGCCGGGACAGGAAATCGTCCGATTCATCGGGCATACAACTTCTCCTTCTGGTTGCCGGTCGAGGCAGCACGCTGCCGCGTCGGCCTTGTCCTGAGTATGGCTGGCGGCGGTTGGTTTGTGCGGCGCAGTTACTTGCCGATTAACCAATGGCTCAGCCCAGGACTGCATCAGAGGGCGATTTGCTCGCCGGGTTCAGGAATATTGGCGATCCAGTTCAGGCGCTCGCGCAAGACCTGCTGCAGGGTCTGCATCTTCTCCAGCTCGCCATGCACCAGGTACAACTCGGGGTGATGTTCGAAGTGCCTGACCCAATCGAGCAACTGTGACTGCCCGGCATGCGCGGAGAAGCCGCCAAGGGTATGCACCTTGGCTTTCACGGCGATGCGCTGGTGGAGGACTTTCACGTTTTCAGCACCATCCACCAGCGTGCGGCCGAGGGTGCCCTTGGCCTGGAAACCGGGGAAGATCAGGTGGCAGTTGTCGCGCCAGAGGTTGTGTTTGAAGTGATGGACGATGCGTCCACCGGTGCACATACCGCTGCCGGCGATGATGATCGCGCCGTTGTTGATCCGGTTGATGGCCATCGACTCTTCCACGCTGGGCGTACAGCGCAGGATCGGCAGCCAGTCCTCGATGCGTTTGGCCTTTTTGGCCGCCAGTGCTGCGCGATCTTCTGCGGCAAACTGGTCCTGAAAACGCGAGTAAATGGCGTTGGCGCGAATCGCCATGGGGCTGTCGAGAAACACCGCCTGCTGCGGCAGACGGCCTTCCTGATAGAAGCGCCCGAGGTAGTAGATCAGGTCCTGGGTGCGGCCGACGGCGAAGGCAGGGATCAGCACGTTGCCGCCGTCGCGATGGGCCTGCTGCAGGATGGCTGCCAGCTCGTCCAGGGTGTCCTCGCTGCAGCGGTGGTCGCGATCGCCGTAGGTCGATTCCAGCAGCACCACATCGGCTTTGCTCAGCGTGCTGGGGTCTTGCATCAAGGGCGAGCAGGTATTGCCCAGGTCGCCGGAGAACACCAGGCGGCGGGTCAGGTGATGGTCCTGCACGTCGAGTTCGACAATCGCCGAGCCGAGGATATGCCCGGCATCATGAAAGGTGACCTGCACGCCCTTGGCCACTTCGCGGCTTTCGCCATAGATCATCGGCCGGCGTTGGTTCAGCGCCTGTTCGGCATCGGCGGTGGTGTACAGCGGGCGGATTGGCGCCTTGCCCATCCGTGCGCGCCATTTGTTTTCCCACTCGGCATCTTTCTCCTGGAGAAAGGCTGCGTCGAGCAGCATCAGCTCCATCAGTTCACAGGTCGCCTCGGTGGCAAAGATTGGCCCGCGATAGCCGGCTGCCGTGAGTTTTGGCAGCAGGCCGGTGTGGTCAATGTGCGCGTGGGAAATCACCACGGCGTCCAGGCTGAGCGGGTCAAAGGCAAACGGCGCGCGGTTGCCGTCTTCCTCCTCGCGGCGGCCCTGGCGCATGCCGCAATCGAGCAATACCCGTGCGCCGTCGCGGCTTTCGATCAGGTAACAGGAGCCGGTGACTTGTTGAATCGCGCCGAAAAAATTGAGCAGGGCCATGGTTGAGTCCTTGGTCTGGTGAAGAGCCATTGCAAGGCTGGCTCAAGCGGCAGGCGGCTGTCTTGATGCAGGTCAGTATCTCCTGCCGTCTTGGCTTTTAGACTTCTTGCATAGCCACGGAGTAAGCCAATGATCCAGCTATTCCCCGGTGCCACTGAGTTGGCCGAGCACGCCCGCCTTGAGCCGACCTTCGCCGCCTGGCAGCGCGGCTATGGCCCTTTGCAGCATAGTCCGCAGACCTGCGCGGCGGTCTACCGTATGGCGCATCAGTTGGTGCAGGCGGGCGTGCAGGCGGACCTGCCGAGTGTCTATCGCCACTTTTACGCCCTGGATCGGCTGACAGCAGCGGGGCTGTGGCTGGTGGTGCATATGACCTATGCCCAGCGCGTGCGCCTCGATGGCGCGGCGTTGGCCGCAGAGGATTTCAAGGTGTCGCCCGAAGGGCACACCGGCGGCGCGCTGAATATGCTGCCGGCCTACGCCGGCTACCTGGCGCTGAATAACCTGACTGGGGAAACCCGTGGCTGGTTGATGGGCCAGGGCCACTGTGTGGCGGCCATCGAGGCGCTCAATCTGCTAACGGCCAATCAGCACCCGGAACAGGCCGCGCGTTACCCCTGTGATGAGGCCGGCATGAGTCAGCTGGTGGCGGACTTCTACAGCTATGCGCAGAACGCGGCGGGCCAGGTCAGCGCGCCGCTGGGCAGCCACGTCAACCCGCACACGGCTGGCGGGATTGCCGAAGGGGGTTATCTGGGCTTTGCCGAGCTGCAATATGCCCATCTGCCGTTACCCGGCGAGAAGCTGGTGGCGTTCCTTTCCGATGGCGCGGCCGAGGAGCAGCGCGGCAGTGACTGGATGCCGCGCTGGTGGCGTGCCGAAGACTGCGGTGTGGCCTTGCCGCTGATGATCGCCAATGGTCGACGTATCGAGCAACGCACCGAGCTGGCGACACCCGCCGGGCTGGAGAACTTTCGCGAGCACCTGCGCCATTGCGGTTTTGACCCGGTGAGTTTCGATGGCCGCGACCCGGGCGCTTTTGTCTGCGCCCTGTGGGAGATGGAGCAGCGTCTGGGCCGGCGTGTCCAGGAACTGCGCGATGGCGTGCTGAATTATCCGCTGCCGATGCCCTACGGGATTGCCGAAACCGTGAAGGGTTTCGGTTTCTATGGCGCTGGCAGCAATGCGGCGCACAATCTGCCATTGCCGGCTAACCCACATACCGATGGCGCTGCCCGTGAGCTGTTCAATCAGCATGTGGCGCAGCTGTGGGTGGCCCCGGATGAGCTGAGCGCCGCCTGCGCGCTGTTTGCGGATCGAGGTTCCCGCGCGCTGGAGCGCGATAACCCACTGGCGCTGCGTCATCCAGCGCTGCCAAAACTGCCCGTGTTGCAGTATCAGGGCGGCGCCTGCTCGCCGATGCTGGCCCTGGATCGCTTCTTTGTCGATCTGGTCCGCGCCAACCCGCAACTGCGCCCGCGCGTTGGTAACCCTGATGAGCTGGCCAGCAATCGCCTGGGTGGCGTGCTGAAGGCGCTCAAGCACCGGGTGACTGCGCCGGAGAGCGAGCTGGAAGCGCTGGATGGCGCGATCATCACCGCGCTCAACGAAGAGGCCGTGGTCTCCGCCTGTCTGGCCAACCAGGGCGGCCTGAATCTGCTGGCCAGCTACGAGGCCTTCTGCGTGAAGATGCTCGGCGCGCTGCGTCAACGGATTATCTTTGCCCGCCAGCAGAAAGAAGCAGGGCGCCCGGCAGGCTGGCTCGGCTGGCCACTGGTGGCCACCTCGCACACCTGGGAGAACGGCAAGAATCAGCAGTCGCACCAGGACACCAGCTTCTGCGAGGCACTGCTCGGTGAGATGGGCGATATGGTGCGGGTGCTGTTCCCGGCCGATCACAACTCGGTATTGGCGCTGCTGCCGGGCATCTATCAGGCGCGCGGGCAGATCGCCTGCATGGTGATTGCCAAACGTGAGCGGCCTGGCGTATTTACCCGCGAACAGGCCGAGCAGCTGGCGCAGGATGGCGCCCTGGTGCTGGCCGAGTACAAAGGCGAGCAGCCTTTGCTGCTGATCGCCACCGGCAGTTATCAGTTGGCGGAAATGCAGCGCGCGGCCGTTCGTCTGAGCGCGGCCGGATGTGCCTGGCGTCTGGTTTACTTGCAAGAGCCGGGGCGTTTTCGCGCGGCCCGCGACACCTGGGAACAGGCGGTGATTGTCGATGCCGAGCGGGTTGAGCGGTTATTTCCGGCTGCCAGCGTACGGCGCGTGCTGCTGACCCATATGCGCCCGGAAGTCGCCCGTGGGCATCTGTGGCCACTGCTCGGTGACGCTCGACACAGCCGTGTGCTGGGCTACCGTAACCGGGGTGGCACCCTGGATGAAGCCGGCATGCTGTTCGCTAATCAGGCGAGCTGGGCGCATGTGCTGGAGGCCGCCGCCGGGTTGTTGGGCAAACCGCTTGGCGATTTGCTCAGCGCCGAGGAACAAGCCGCCGTGCAAGGGCGGGGAGAACCACGCTGTTTGCGCTAAGCCGGCGGCGTGTGTAACGGGAAAGGAGGGGCAGGTATGCCTAAGTTGACCTTGGACCTTGATGTGGATTTGTACCGCCTGTTGCAACAGGCCGCGCAGAGCAACCAGCGCAGCCTGGAAGAAGAGTGCTTGCAGCGGCTTGAGGGGGCAGCACGGCGTTCGCGTTATATGCACGCGTTGCTGGCGGATCTGCGCGCCGATGATGAGCAACGGCGCGCGCAGCAGGGGGGCGGTTGAGGCTTACAGGCCGCAATCTGCTTTGCTGAAACGCTCGGTGGTCACCGGGCGGTTGCTCTTGTATTCGCTGAATTCATAACGCAGCGCCGCGCCGCGCGTCAGCAACTGGCGATAACCGGCATTGCGGCACACGCTGTTGGCCAGTTGTGCGCGCACCACGTCCGGGTTGCCGCGCATCTGCGCCGCATGCTCACTGCGCACGCTGAGGTGGTTGACCAGCTCGCTGCCATCAACGGTGTAGCCTTGATCGAGAATGTCTTCGTTGACCGCCCGTGGCGTGCCCACGCTGCTTTCACGTGCGACTTGCTCCAGGGTCTTGCTCAGCTCAAAGTCTTTCAGGGTGGTGGCATGGGCAAACAGGGACAGGCTCAAGGCCAGGGTTAGGCTGGTCAAACGCAGCATGGGGTTCTCCAAAGTCGATGTGCACCTTCTGACCGGCAGTGCCGGGCAGAGGTTCAGTGGCGCCTATCTTACTCGCCTGCCGGCACTTACGCAGTTGCCACGGCAGATGGTGCAAGACACACGGTTGAATAAGCGGCGGCGAGCTTTGTTAGACTGCCGCGCTTGCTGACCCCTGGATGATCCATGCCGCTCCTTTTTATCTGTCAGGTGCACGCCTGATGAGCCACGCCGTTGCGCGTTTACGGGCTGCGCGGATTGCCCGCAGTGCCAAGCCTTTTCTTGCCCGTGGCAGCCGTTCGGTGCGTTGCGATGCTTGCCGCCTGGTGATGACTCACTGCCTGTGTGCCTGGCGCCCGCGCATTGCCGCAACGTCGGCGGTATGTCTGCTGATGCATGATGTCGAAGCGCTCAAGCCAAGCAATACCGGCTGGTTGATTGCCGACGTGCTGGCCGATACCTCGGCGTTTGGCTGGTCGCGGGTTACAGTGGATGCCGAGTTGCCGGCGTTGCTGCGCGACCCGCAGTGGCAACCTTATCTGGTGTTTCCGGGCGAATATGTCGCCGCCGAGCGGGTGGTCAGCGAGGTGCAGCCGGCAGCGGGCAAGCGGCCGCTGTTTGTGCTGCTGGATGCCACCTGGAGCGAGGCGCGCAAGATGTTTCGCAAAAGCCCTTACCTCGACAGCCTGCCGGTGCTCAGCCTGCAGGCCGAGCAATTGTCCCGCTACAAACTGCGCCGCTCCAAGCGCGACGACCATTTTTGCACCGCCGAGGTAGCGGCCCTGTGCCTGGAACTGGCCGGCGATCAGCGCGCGGCCGATGGCTTGAATGCCTATCTGGATGTTTTCAGCCAGCACTACCTGGCCGCCAAGGCACCGCGCGCGGTGCCGTTAGATGATCCGCTACACGACCGCCTGCGCGAGTTTCTTTAGCAGACCTGGTTTTATGCGAGTTTCTTTGGCCACAACTGCGCCAACAGCATGCCGGCAAACATCAGCGCGCAGCCGAAGTAGCCGCGCAGCTCCAGTGACTCACCGAGCAGCCAGGCCCCGGCGATGGCGGCGAATACCGCCTCCAGCGAGAGGATGATGGCGGCGTGGGAGGCGATGGCGTCTTTCTGCGCCACCACCTGCAGGGTAAAACCGATGGCCACGCCGAAGAGGCCGCCGTAAAGAATCGCCGGCCCGGCAGCGATGATTGCTTGCAGCTGGATTTCCTCGAAGATCACCGCCAGCACCAGGCTGATTAGCGCGCAGGTGATAAATTGCACCAGGGCCAGGCGCAGCGGGTCATGGCGGCCGGCAAAGAAACCCACCAGCAGTACATGCACACCCCAGACGAAGGCTCCGGCCAGTTGCAGCCAGTCGCCGGAGGCCACGGTAAAGCCCTCGCCGACGCTAAGCAGGAACATGCCGACAACCGCCAGGCAGGCTC
>NZ_JBAQLP010000065.1:0-4281 GCF_049301935.1 Pseudomonas sp.
CTGGAAAAGCGCGCCTACACCCGCGCCGCCACCAGCCAGAAGTGCGTGCGTGCCGGCGGCAAGCACAACGACCTGGAAAACGTCGGTTACACCGCACGTCACCACACCTTCTTCGAAATGCTCGGCAACTTCAGCTTTGGCGACTATTTCAAGCGCGACGCCATTCACTTCGCCTGGGAATTCCTCACCGGCGAAAACTGGCTGAACCTGCCCAAGGAAAAGCTTTGGGTCACCGTCTACGCCACTGACGATGAAGCTTTTGATATCTGGAACAAGGAAATCGGCGTCCCGGCCGAGCGCATGATCCGTATCGGCGACAACAAAGGCGCGCCGTACGCCTCCGACAACTTCTGGACCATGGGCGACACCGGCCCGTGCGGCCCCTGCACCGAGATTTTCTTCGACCACGGCGAGCATATCTGGGGCGGCCCGCCCGGCTCGCCAGAAGAAGATGGCGACCGCTATATCGAAATCTGGAACAACGTGTTTATGCAGTTCAACCGCACCGCAGACGGCGTATTGCATCCGCTGCCGGCGCCGAGTGTGGACACCGGCATGGGCCTGGAACGCGTCAGTGCGGTGCTGCAGCACGTCAATTCAAACTACGAGATCGACCTGTTCCAGAGCCTGCTGAATGCGGCGGCCAAAGCCATCGGTTGTGCCAACGAAGCCCAGGCTTCGCTGAAAGTGGTGGCCGACCATATCCGCTCGTGCGGCTTCCTGATCGCCGATGGCGTAACGCCGTCCAACGAAGGTCGTGGCTACGTGCTGCGTCGCATTATCCGCCGAGCCTGCCGTCACGGTAACAAGCTGGGTGCCAAGGGCAGCTTCTTCTACCAGATCGTTGCCGCACTGGTAGCCGAGATGGGCGAGGCCTTCCCTGAGTTGAAGCAGCAGCAGGCGCATATCGAGCGCGTACTGAAAACCGAGGAAGAGCAGTTCGCCAAGACCCTGGAGCAGGGTCTTCGAATCCTCGAGCAGGATCTGGCCGAGCTGAACGGCACGGTGATTCCGGGTGAAGTGATCTTCAAACTGTATGACACCTTCGGCTTCCCGATGGACCTCACCGGCGACATCGCCCGTGAGCGCGAGCTGACCCTGGATGAAGCAGGCTTCGAGCGCGAGATGCAGGCGCAGCGCGAGCGCGCACGTTCTGCCAGCGCGTTCGGCATGGACTACAACAGCCTGGTCAAGGTCGACAGCGACACCGCGTTCCTCGGCTACCAGGGCACCAGCGGCAGCGGCAAGATCATTGCCCTGTTCAAGGCCGGTCAGGCGGTGGACAGCCTGAGTGAAGGCGAGGAGGGCGTGGTGGTCCTCGATCAGACGCCGTTCTACGCCGAATCCGGCGGCCAGGTGGGTGACTGCGGCTTCCTGGAAGGTGCTGGCGTGCGTTTTGATGTGCGTGATACCACCAAGGCAGGCGGAGCCTTCCTGCACCATGGCGTTGCGGTCAAAGGCGGCTTGAGCGTCGGCACTTCGCTCAAGGCCGAAGTCGACGCCAGCGTGCGTCAGGCCACTGCGCTCAATCACTCGGCCACCCACTTGCTGCATGCCGCCCTGCGTCAGGTACTGGGCGAGCACGTGACCCAGAAAGGCTCGCTGGTCGACAGTCAGCGTCTGCGTTTTGACTTCAGCCACTTCGAGGCGATCACCCCAGCACAACTGAAAGAGCTGGAAACCATCGTTAACCGCGAAGTGCGCGGCAACAGCGAAGTTGAAACCCTGGAAACCGACATCGAAACCGCCAAGGCCAAAGGCGCTATGGCGCTGTTCGGTGAGAAGTACGGTGATCAGGTGCGCGTGTTGAGCATGGGCGGCGATTTCTCCGTTGAGCTGTGCGGCGGCACCCACGTTAAGCGTACAGGCGATATCGGCCTGTTCAAGATCATCAGCGAAGGCGGTGTGGCCGCAGGCGTGCGGCGTATCGAAGCGGTCACAGGTGCAGCAGCCTTCGCCTACCTGAATGGCGCGGAAGAGCAGTTGAAAGAAGCCGCGGCGCTGGTCAAAGGCAGCCGCGACAACCTGTTGGACAAGCTCGCCGGTGTGCTGGAGCGCAACCGTCAGCTGGAAAAAGAACTGGAGCAGCTCAAGGCCAAGGCGGCCAGCGCGGCGGGCAATGATCTGGCGGGTTCGGCTGTCGACGTCAAAGGCATCAAGGTGCTGACGGCGCGTCTCGACGGTCTGGACGGCAAGGCGTTGCTGGCCATGGTCGACCAGTTGAAGAACAAGCTCGGCAGCGCGGTGATCCTGCTCGGCGGCGTGCAGGACGACAAGGTCGTGTTGGTCGCTGGCGTGACCCAGGACCTGACCGCCAAGCTGAAAGCCGGCGAGCTGATGAAGCAGGCGGCCGCGGCCGTCGGTGGCAAGGGCGGCGGTCGTCCGGACATGGCCCAGGGTGGCGGTGTCGATGCGGCGGCGCTGGATGGTGCGCTGGCGTTGGCCGTCACCTTTGCCGAGCAAGGTCTGTAAGTACCTGGTTGCTTGAGTGCAAAAACTAAGGCCCGGTATACGCCCGGCGGGCCTTGGCAGGCTATTGAGTTATCTGTTTAATGGGCGCCCTTCACGGGCTGAGGCGGCTTTGAAATGGCTTTGATCGTACAGAAATTTGGCGGCACCTCCGTCGGCACTGTTGAGCGTATTCAGCAGGTGGCCGCGAAGGTGAAGAAATTCCGCGAAAATGGCGATGACATTGTGGTGGTGGTTTCCGCTATGAGCGGTGAAACCAATCGCCTGATCGAGCTGGCCAAACAGGTCAGTGATGGTCAACCGGTACCGCGTGAACTCGACGTGATGGTCTCGACTGGCGAGCAGGTGACGATTGCCCTGCTGGCCATGGCGCTGATCAAGCTCGGCGTGCCGGCGGTGTCCTATACCGGCAATCAGGTACGCATCCTGACCGACAGCGCGCACAACAAGGCGCGCATCCTGCAGATCGATGATCAGAAACTGCGCGCCGACCTCAAGGCCGGTCGTGTGGTGGTGGTCGCCGGTTTCCAGGGGGTCGACGAGCACGGCAATATCACTACCCTCGGTCGTGGCGGCTCCGACACCACCGGTGTAGCCCTGGCCGCTGCGCTGAAGGCCGATGAGTGCCAGATCTACACCGACGTTGATGGTGTCTACACCACCGATCCGCGTGTGGTGCCGCAGGCTCAGCGTCTGGAGAAAATCACCTTCGAAGAGATGCTGGAAATGGCCAGCCTCGGTTCCAAGGTGCTGCAGATTCGTTCGGTGGAATTCGCCGGCAAGTACAACGTCCCGCTGCGCGTGCTGCACAGCTTCCAAGAGGGCCCGGGCACCCTCATTACCCTTGATGAAGAGGAATCCATGGAACAGCCGATCATCTCCGGCATCGCTTTCAACCGCGACGAAGCCAAGCTGACCATCCGTGGCGTACCGGACATCCCGGGCGTGGCGTTCAAAATTCTCGGCCCGATCAGCGGTGCCAATATCGAAGTCGATATGATCGTGCAGAATGTCTCGCACGATAACACCACCGATTTCACCTTCACCGTACACCGCAACGACTACACCGCGGCACATCAGGTGCTGGAAAACACCGCCCGCGAGCTGGGCGCGCGTGAAGTGATCGGCGACACCAAGATTGCCAAGGTGTCCATCGTCGGTGTCGGCATGCGTTCCCACGCCGGGGTTGCCAGCCGTATGTTCGAAGCGCTGGCCAAGGAAAACATCAATATCCAGATGATCTCCACCTCGGAGATCAAAGTCTCCGTGGTCATCGAGGAGAAATATCTGGAGTTGGCGGTGCGCGCCCTGCACACTGCTTTCGAACTGGATGCCCCGGCCCGTAAGGGCGACTGAGGCATTATCCGAAAGGCGCGGTTTATCCCGCGCCTTTTGTCTTTTTGGTTGGCATGAGCAGGGACTTTCTTTCTGCTCACACTGGTCAATACTTGGGTGAAGGCTCTGCTTGAGATGTTCGGGGCTGCCACCATTTTCTTTTTTGCAGACTGTTGTTGTCCTGAACTGTTATCCGTAAGGAGAAAGGAATGCTGATTCTGACTCGCCGGGTCGGAGAGACCCTGATGGTGGGTGACGAAGTCACTGTCACCGTGTTGGGCGTTAAAGGTAATCAGGTGCGCATTGGCGTTAACGCGCCGAAAGAGGTTGCCGTGCACCGCGAAGAAATTTACCAGCGCATCCAGAAAGAGAAAGGCGAAGAACCAAGCCACTAATTTTTATCGAAATTTTGGCTTTGCAAACGGGGAAAACATGGTTATCATGCGCCCCGTGTTGCGGAGAGGTGGCCGAGTGGCC
>NZ_JBAQLP010000066.1:0-11689 GCF_049301935.1 Pseudomonas sp.
GGCGAAGCCTTGGGCGTCGGCGCCACCCTGCGCTTGCTGAACACCGACGGCCACCCGGTTGCCGAAACCGAGCGCTATGCCTCCAGCGTGCGCTTGCGCGACCTGTTCACCCTGGAAGAAACCCTCAAACGACTGCAACCGCCCACCTGGCCGGAAGAGGTATTCGGCAAAGTCGATCTGCCCCTGGCCAGCCGTGGCCGCGCGCTATTTAGCGAAAACTGTGCCTACTGCCACGCTCCCGACCCGAAAAAACCCGCAGACAGCTTTGCCCCCTCGCGCAACCCGGAATGGCGTATGCGCGTGGTACCGACCTCCATCGTCGGCACCGACCCGACCACCGCGGACAATATCGCCGACCACCGCTTCGATATCAGCAAGCTGGGGTGGACCAAGGCCGAGCTGAGCACGCTGGATGTGCGCCTGTTTGGCGCGACGCTGGACGCTATCGACATGCGCAGTATCTCCAGCGCCAAGGCCCTGGCCTATGTCACCGCCTATGTGGAAAACCGCGCCTACCAGGATGCCGGCATTTCCGCGCGTGAGCGCTGGCGCATGGACGGTTTCGGCCTGCCGATTGGCGTGCAGGAAAAACGCGGCTACAAGGCGCGCCCGCTGGATGGCATCTGGGCCACCCCGCCGTTTCTGCATAACGGTTCGGTGCCGACGCTGTTCCAGCTGCTGTCGCCAGTCTCGGAGCGGCAAACCCAGTTCTGGGTGGGCAACTTCGAGTTCAACCCCAAACAGGTTGGTTACCAGAGCGAAAAATTCACCGGCGGCTTCCACTTCGATACCCAGGTCACCGGCAATAGCAATCGTGGCCATGAATTTCGCGCCGGCTGCCGTGAGGACGGCGTAATCGGCCGCGCTCTGCAACCGGAAGAGCGCTGGGCGCTGATCGAATACCTCAAGGTCTTGGGCAACCCGGCGCTGGAGCAGCAACTGCAGCCTGTTGCCGCCAAAGAGTGGACGCCCGGCCCGTCTTGCCAGAACTGAAGCGCACGCGGCTTGTTATCGCACACCGAGAACAATTAAAAGGAATTGACCCCATGTTTAAACGATTCTGGCTCTGGCTCGGCCGCGTACTGGGCAAACTGCTGGTGCTCATGCTGGCGATCGGTATCGGCGGCTGGGCCATAGGAGCAGCCTATTACGGCTGGAAATTCTCCGGCCCGGTTGCCACGCAAGAACAGATCCCGGCCGATGAGGCCGCGCTGACCCAGGGCATCATCGAAGATGCCATCCGCGTGGTGGAACAGCACCGTGACAACACCCGCGTACTGCGCGATGCCCACGCCAAGGCGCACGGCTGCATAAAGGCCGAAGTCACCGTCAGCGCTGCTATCGATAGCAGCCTGCAACGCGGTGTATTCAGCGCGCCGGGCAAGACCTGGCAGGCCTGGATGCGCCTGTCCAACGGCAATGCCTACCCGCAATTCGACCGGGCTCGCGATGCCCGCGGCATGGCGATCAAACTGCTGGATGTACCCGGTGCAAAACTCAGCAAAAGTCCGCAGCACGCCACTGAGCAGGACTTTGTGATGTTCAACCACCCGACATTTTTTGTGCGCGACGTGGCCGAGTACAAAAGCAACTTCGCCGCCCAGGCCGATGGCAAAAAGGCCATGGCCTTCTTCCCCAGCTGGAATCCCAACACCTGGGAAATCCGCCACCTGATCATTGCGTTGAAGACCCTGTCCCCTGCCCCGGAAACGCCGCTGGCGACCACCTACAATTCCATCGCGCCGTTCAAACTGGGGGAGCACAACATCAAGTACCGGGTCATTCCTCAACCAGAAGCCTGCCCGGAATATCAGTTGCCTGAACAGAACCAGGATCTGCCGAACTTCCTGCGTAATGCGCTGTACCAGCAGCTGTCGCTGGACCGTGTACCCGCCTGCTTTGCCCTGCAAGTGCAGCGGCAGAACGCCGAGCACTACATGCCTATTGAAGACCCCAGCGTTGAGTGGAGCGAAACCATCTCGCCGTTCGAAACCATCGCCACCATCAAGGTACCGGCGCAGGATTTTGATAGCCGCGAGCAGAACCTGTTCTGCGACAACCTGTCGTTCAATCCCTGGCATGCGCTGCCCGAGCATCGCCCGATTGGCGGTATCAACCGCCTGCGCAAGGCAGTCTACGAGGCGGTCAGCATCTATCGGTTGGAGCGTAATCAGCCATAAAACTGTATCCAATTCTCAGCACTACTCGGTAAGCGGCGTTTGAGCTGGTAATATTCGCCCCCTTAGTTAGCGTGCTGACAGCCGCGTACCCGCAGAGAGAAATACCGTGGAACTGTTCAAAGAATTTATGTTTGAGGCCGCACACCTGCTGCCTCACGTCCCCGCCGGGCACAAATGCGGGCGCCTGCACGGCCACTCGTTCAAGGTGGCGGTGTATATCGAAGGCGAAGTCGACCCTTACACCGGCTGGATTCGCGACTTTTCCGAGATCAAGGCGATCTTCAAGCCGCTCTATGAGCAGCTTGACCATAACTACCTGAACGATATTCCCGGCCTGGAAAACCCCACCAGTGAAGTGCTGGCTAAATGGATCTGGCAGCAACTCAAGCCGCTGCTACCTGAGCTGTCGCGTATCCGCATCCACGAAACCTGTACCAGCGGCTGCGAATACCGCGGCGACTGATGGCTATGCTGGCCCGGCACAGCACAAACAGTGCCGGGTTATCAGGACGCCTTAGCCCTCCTCCAGGTCGACCCCGAACGCCCGCAAACGCTGCTTGAACTCTTCTTCGTCAATGTCCTTGACGCCAAGCTCACGCGCTCTGGTCAATTTCGAACCCGCACCCGGCCCGGCGACGACCACGCTGGTTTTGGCAGACACTGAGCCGGCCACCTTCGCCCCGAGCTTCTCCAATTCGGCCTTGGCCTTGTCACGACTGAATGACTCCAGGCTGCCGGTCAGCACCCAGGTCTGCCCAGCCAGCGGCAAACCCTCGATAACCTTTTTCTCGCTGTGCCAGTGCATGCCGAAGGCCTGCAACTGCGCTTCGATGGCCCGTGCACGCTCGGCATTGGCCGGCACCTCAAAAAACTCGCGCAGCGCCTTGGCTTGCTTCTCGGGCAGGGTCTGGCGCATATCCAGCCAGTCAGCCGCCAGCACAGCCTCCAGGCTGGCAAACTTGTCCGCCAGCTTCTGCGCACCACCAGGCCCCACAGACGGAATATTCAGCTTGTCGAGCATCCCGGCCAGGGTAGCGCTGGCACTGAATTCGGCACTCAGCTCGCCTTGCTCCTGCAATTGCAGGCCGCACTGATCGCTGGCCAGCAAGGCCGCAATCACCTGCTGGTTATGGCTGTCGGCAAAGAAGCTGTGAATCTCATGCGCCACTTCCAGGCCGATATCCGGCAGGTAGGTCAGCACCTCCGGCAGGGCCTGCTGCACCCGCTCCAGGGAGGCCAGCGCACGGGCCAGTACCTTGGCGGTTTCCTCGCCAACATCGGGTATGCCGAGGGCATAGATAAAGCGCGCCAGGCTGGGCTGCTTGCTGTCGGCAATGGCCTGCAACAGCTTGTTGCTGGAGACCTCGGCAAAGCCCTCCAGGTTGATGATCTGCTCATACTTCAACTGGTACAGATCGGCCGGCGAGGCAATCAGGTGCTCATCCACCAGTTGCTCGATGGTCTTGTCGCCCAGCCCGTCGATATCCATGGCACGCCGAGAGACAAAGTGGATGATCGCCTGCTTGAGCTGCGCAGCACAGGCCAAACGGCCGACGCAGCGGTACACCGAACCCTCGCTGAAGGTTTCCTTGCCCTTACTGCGCTTGACCAGTTGGGTGCGCTCGACCTGGGAGCCACACACCGGGCAGTTTGCGGGAATCTGCACCGGGCGGGCATCAGCTGGGCGGCGCTCAGGCACCACCTGCACCACCTGCGGGATCACGTCACCGGCACGGCGGATAATCACCGTATCGCCGATCATCAGCCCCAGGCGCGCCACTTCATCCATATTGTGCAACGTGGCATTGGACACCGTAACGCCCGCCACCTTGACCGGTTTCAAGCGCGCCACCGGAGTGACCGCACCGGTACGGCCAACCTGAAACTCCACATCCAGTAGCTCGGTCAGCTCTTCCAGCGCCGGGAACTTGTGGGCAATCGCCCAGCGCGGCTCGCGGGCGCGAAAACCCAGCTCACGCTGAGAGGCCAAATCGTTGACTTTGAACACCACGCCGTCGATTTCATACGCCAGCGACTCGCGTCGCTCACCAATATTGCGGTAATAGGCCAGGCATTCATCGGCGCCTTTGGCCAGTTTCAGCTCACGACTGATGGGAATACCCCAAGCCTTGAGCTGCTCAAGCATGCCGACCTGGGTGGTCGATAATTCGTCGCTGACTTGGCCGACACCGTAGCAGCAAAACTCCAGAGGTCGGCTGGCGGTAATTTTCGAATCCAGCTGACGCAAGCTGCCTGCGGCAGCGTTACGTGGGTTGGCAAAAATCTTGCCGCCCTGCTCCAGCTGCCGCGCATTCAGCGCCGCAAAACCGGCTTTGGCGATAAATACTTCACCACGCACCTCTAGTACGGCTGGCCAGCCCTCGCCCTGCAACTTGAGCGGTACATTACGAATGGTACGCACGTTGACGCTGATGTCCTCGCCGGTACTGCCGTCGCCGCGCGTCGCGCCGCGAACCAACAGACCATCGCGGTACAACAGACTGACAGCCAGGCCATCAAGCTTGGGTTCGCAGCTGTATTCAACCTCGGCGCCGCCACCAAACAGATCGCCCACCGGCAAGTCCAGCCCTTCGCGCACCCGGCGATCGAAATCCAGCAGGTCGGTTTCTTCAAAGGCATTGCCCAAACTAAGCATCGGCACTTCATGCTTGACCTCACCAAAGGCCGAAAGCGCCAGGCTGCCGACACGCTGGGTCGGTGAGTCGACCGCGACCAGCTCCGGGTATTCGACTTCCAGGGCTTTCAGCTCATGGAACAGGCGGTCATATTCGGCATCCGGAATACTCGGTTCATCGAGTACGTGATAGCGATAGTTATGCCCATCCAGTTCGGCACGCAGTTGCACAATGCGCTGGGCAGCAATCGAGGCGTCGGTCATTGCGATGTTCTCTCAAACGAAAAGAGCAGCCTTGGCTGCTCTTTCTACTTCATGGGTTAAATCAGCGTTTATTGGTCAGTTGCTTGCGCTCGTATTCGACGATGCGCTGGCGGTAGTGTTCGATAGTTTGCGCGGTCATCACGCTGCGCTGGTCATCCTTCAATTCGCCACCCAGTTCATGGGCCAGTTTGCGCGCCGCCGCCACCATCACATCGAAGGCCTGCTTGGGATGACGCGGGCCGGGCAAACCAAGGAAGAAACTCACGGCGCGGGTGCTGAAACCTTCGATATCGTCCAGATCAAAAGTGCCAGGCTTCAAGGCATTGGCCATGGAGAACAGCACCTCACCATTACCCGCCATGCTTTCGTGACGATGGAAGATATCCATCTCACCGAAGCGCAGGCCGCTTTCCAGAATATTCTGCAGCAGCGCCGGGCCTTTGAAGCCCTCTTCATCGCGGGCGATAACGTTGATCACCAGCACTTCTTCAACCGGTGGCAATTCCTTGCTGCTGTCCTTGGCCTGATTGGCGGGCTTGACCACCTCATCATCCACCGGGTTAAGCAGCGTCGGTACAGGTTCTTCCAGGCCCAGATTAAGGTCGCCCTGCTGCGGCTCACCGCTACGGCGGCGATTCAACTCACGAGCGCTTAACGACGGCAGGTCTTCTTCATCAAAAGCCGGCTCATGGCTGCGATCAATAACCCGCGGCGGGCTGAGCAGATCGGGATCACTGTCATCATCCGGCAGATTGGCAAAACTGCGGTCAAGTTTGAACTTGAGTTTGCCCTTGCCACCGCGCATCCGCCGCCAACCATCAAACAGGATGCCGGCAATCACAATAATGCCGATGACAATCAGCCACTCGCGCAGACCGAATTCCATGAAATACCTTAACCCCTAATAAAAATGTGATGAAAAAGGCCTTCCTGGGCCATTTTGCTAATTCTTTTACGCGACGCCAAGCCTATGTTCTGTCAAGCCTTTCCCTGACTTATAACGCCACGCCTAATAACAATGCGCATTAAGCTAGCACGACGAAAGATAACTTTACACCGCCCTGGCCATCATGATTCCACCAAGGCCAGTGCTTCCTCCACATCCACGGCCACCAATCGCGAACAACCGGGTTCGTGCATAGTGACGCCCATCAACTGATCGGCCATTTCCATGGCGATTTTATTGTGGGTGATATAGATAAATTGCACGGTTTCCGACATCTCTTTTACCAGCCGGGCATAACGCCCGACGTTGGCGTCATCCAGCGGCGCATCCACCTCATCGAGCATGCAGAACGGCGCTGGATTGAGCTTGAAGATGGCAAAAACCAGGGCCAAGGCCGTCAGCGCCTTTTCCCCACCGGACAATAAATGAATGGTGCTGTTCTTCTTGCCCGGTGGGCGCGCCATGATGGTGACGCCGGTATCCAGCAGGTCTTCACCGGTCAGCTCCAGATAGGCGTTGCCGCCGCCGAAGACTTTCGGGAACAGCGCCTGCAGACCGCCGTTGATCTGATCGAAGGTTTCCTTGAAGCGGTTGCGGGTTTCCTTGTCGATCTTGCGAATGACGTTTTCCAGGGTCTCCAGCGCTTCCACCAGGTCAGCGTTTTGCGCATCCAGATAACGCTTACGTTCAGACTGCTGCTGATATTCGTCAATCGCCGCCAGGTTGATCGGGCCCAGGCGCTGAATCCGTGCAGCCAGGCGCTCCAGCTCTTCTTCCCAGGCCTTCTCGCCGGCCTCTGCGGGTAAGGTCGCCAAGACGCCATGCAGGTCGTAATTGTCTTCCAGCAGCTGATCCTGCAGCGCCTTGCGCCGCACGCTCAGCGATTGCCAATCCATACGCTGCTGTTCCAGCTGGCCACGCAGCAACTGCGCCTGCTGCTCGGCCTGGGTACGGCGTTTTTCTGCATCACGCAACTCGCGGTCGGCGTCTTCCAGGGCCAGGCGCGCCAGCTTGAGTTCGTCTTCCACCACCATGCGCTTGTCGAGCTGTTCTTCGAGCTTTATGCGCAGCTCTTCCAGCGGCGCTTCGCCCTCCTCCAGATTCAGATTGAGCTGCTCGCGTTTCTCATGCAGGCGCTCGGCCTGCAATTCCAGGCGCTCCAGGGCCTGGCGGGTGGAGTCATGCTGGGCTTTCAGCGAGCCCAGGCGCACGGCCAACTGGTGGGCGTGGTCTTTATGTTGACGGGCTTCCTGGCGTACGCGGTCGAGGCGCTCACGCAGGCTGTCGCGGCGGGCCAGCAAGCCTTCACGCTGCTCGTTGTCGGTTGCCATGGCATCCAGGGCGTCCTGCAGTTGCAGACGCGACTCACCCAGTTGCTCGTGTTCGATTTCGCGCTGTTCGCCCAACTCCAGCAGCTCGCTGTCCAGGCGGCTGCGGCGTAGCATCAGTTGCTCGACCTTGGCTTGCCCGGCGGACAGCTGGGCCTTCAGCTCACCGAGGCGTCGCGCCTGATCCTGCGCCTGGCGGCGCTGCTGCTCGCGCTGTTCTTCCTGCGCGCGTTGGTTTTCGCGCAGATGGGTCAAGCGCTCATCCAGCACAGCCAGGGCCACCTCACGCTCGTCGCGCTCCAGGCTTAGCTGCTCGATCTCCTGGCCACGGGCCAGCACGCCGCTTTCCGCTTCGCTGGCGCGGCGCACGCGCAAAAAGTGCCGGCCGACCCAGTAGCCATCACGGCTGATCAGGCTTTCGCCTTCGGCCAGGCTGGCACGACCAGCCAGGGCATCGTCCAGCGAAGCCACCGGCCTGACCTTGGCCAGCCAGGGTGCCAGATCGACGTTGGCTTCAACCTTGTCCAGCAAACTGCCCGCCACCCGCGCGCCACCCTTGCTCGGGCTGGCCAGGCGCAGATCGCCCTGGGTCAGGCCGGCAAAATCCAGGCCTTGGAAATCGTCCAGCAACACGGCCTGTAAGTCGGCGCCCAGCACGGTTTCCAGCGCCAGTTCCCAGCCCGCTTCAACGCGCAGGCCTTCGGCCAGGCGCGGACGCTCACTCAGTTGCTGCTCGCGCAACCATTCACCAACACCTTTGCCCGGATCGAGCGCGGCCTGCTGCAGCGCTTCCAACGAAGCCAGGCGGCCATTTAGGCGCTGCAATTCACCTTGCGCCTGCTGCTGAGCCTGACCGCTGTGCTGCAGATCATTACGCAGCTGTTGCAGGCGTTCGGCCTGTTGCTCTTCTTCCAGCTGCAGGTCTTCCAGGCTGATTTCGCCAGCAGCGATCTGCTCGCTCAGTCCGATAATCGCCGCATCTTCCGGGTCGGCCGCCAGCTGCTGTAGCTCATCGGTAAGACGGCGCTGACGCTCGGCCAGGCGCTCCAGGCTCTGCTCCAACTGGGCGATGCGTGACTGCTGCACCTCGGCCTGACGCCGGGGCTCGGCGCTGCGCTGGTTGAAACTGTCCCACTGCTCCTGCCAGCCATGCATGGCCGTTTCGGACTCTTCCAAGCCGGCGGCGGACTCTTCGGCCGCCGCTGCCATCAGCTCCTGCTCGGGTTCGAGCATGGCCAGCTCTTCGCCCAGGGTCGCCAGCAACGTGCGGTCGTGGCCCAGATGCGATTCGGTTTCCAGACGCGCGCGTTCGGCTTCGTTGAGGTCATCCTGCAGCTGACGCAGGCGCTGCTGGCCGTGCTGGATGCTCTGCTCGATCCGCGCGATATCGCCGCCCACCGAATAGAAGCGGCCCTGCACCAGGTTGAAGCGCTCGCTCAGCTCGTGATGGCCATCGCGCAGGCGCTCGATGCTCGCATCGGCGTTGCGCTGCTCGGCGACCAGCGCCTCAAAGCTGACTTCCTGGTTGCTGATCACCGCCTCGCGGCTGCCCACCTGCTCATTCAGCGCCTGCCAGCGCAAGGCGGTGAGCTGGGCCTTGAGCTGCCGTTCTTCGGCCTTGTATTCCTGATACTTCTCCGCCGACTGGGCCTGACGGTGCAGGCGGTCGAGCTGGCGCTCCAGCTCTTCACGCAGATCGGTGAGGCGTGCCAGGTTTTCATGGGTGCGGCGGATGCGGTTCTCGGTCTCGCGGCGGCGCTCCTTGTACTTGGAGATGCCGGCGGCTTCTTCGATAAAGTTGCGCAGGTCTTCCGGCTTGGCTTCGATCAGCTTGCTGATCATGCCCTGCTCGATAATCGAATAGCTGCGCGGGCCCAAGCCGGTGCCAAGGAAGATATCGGTAATGTCGCGGCGCCGGCATTTGCTGCCGTTGAGGAAATAGCTGTTCTGGCTGTCGCGGGTGACCCGGCGGCGAATCGAGATTTCGTTATAGCCGGCGTATTCACCGGTCAGGGTGCCGTCGGAGTTGTCGAAGATCAGCTCGATAGAGGCCTGGGTCACCGGCTTGCGGGTATTGGAGCCGTTGAAGATGACGTCGGTCATCGACTCGCCACGCAGGTTCTTCGCCGAGCTCTCGCCCATCACCCAGCGTACGGCGTCGATAATGTTCGACTTGCCGCAGCCATTGGGCCCGACCACTGCCGCCATATTACTCGGGAAGGTCACCGTGGTCGGGTCAACGAATGACTTGAAACCGGCCAGTTTGATGCACTTAAGCCGCATAGACAGCCTTCCTTAAGCGTCGGCCAGTGCGGCCAGCACCAGCTGGCAATTGTGCTCGCCGTAACCCAGCAATACCTCGCGAATGGCCTGGTGGTCGCGGGCAATGATCGCCTGCAGCAATGCGGCAAAGGTATTGAGGAACTGACCCATTTCACTTTTGCGCCGTTCCAGCGCCAGGTGATAGGTACGGCTGATGGCCGGCAGCAGGTTCTCCACGGTTTCCTGCAGGTAGGGATTGTTGGAGAACGGGAAGCCGGCACGCATGATGTCGAAACTGCTTTCGACAAAGCCGTCGATATCTTCGCGCTGCAGGCTGTCCTGCAGGCGCTGCTGTATCACCAGGAACGGGCCGAGATCGGCCTCGACCTGCCAGCTGTCGGCCACCGCCTTGCCCAGCAGGATGTACAGCTCCATTACCAGGGCGTAGAGGCTCTTGACGTTGTGCGGCGTCAACTCGGCTACCTGAGCGCCGCGGCGTGGCGGAATCACGATCAGGTGCCGGCGCTCAAGAATCAGCAGTGCTTCACGCACCGAACCCCGGCTGACATTCAGCGCCTGGGTGACTTTCTGTTCCTGAATCCGCTCACACGCCTTCAACTCACCACGAATGATGCGTTCGGCAAGGTGATGGGCGATCTGCTCAGCGAGGCTATCCGGTGCCTTGAACGTCATGATGATCCTTAGGCTCTATTTGACCTATTGGAGGGGCTTAAAGCGGCTAAACCCGCGCCAGGCTTGGCCTGAGCGGTCGAGTGCCGGCGCGAGTGTAACACAGGGTGTTACCGGGCCAAGGCCACCTGCGCCCTGCTTTCAAACCAAAAGGTGGGCTACCAGGGGATAGGCAGCAACATGGATTGTCCTACAATCCAACCAACCCCCTACCCCATCGATAATAAGCACGGAGCCACCATGTTCGAACGCCTGCCCTCCAACTGGATGCTTGTGATTAAAAGCATCGGCTACTGGTTCTGGTTGATCCCTGTATTGGGCATCCCGCTGAGCTATTACTGGTCATTAAATAGCCAATTCGCCAACGCCTGGCCCTGGCTGGTGGTGCTGGTGGTGTTTGGGGTGATCCCGCTGCTGGATTTCATCATCGGCCGCGACCCCGCCAACCCCGACGAGGCGGTGCAGGTGCCGCAAATGGAGCAGCAGGGTTACTACCGTCTGCTTAGCCTGATCACCGTGCCGGCTTTGCTCGGTATGCTCGGCTGGTCTGGCTGGGTATTCGTCAACCATGAGGTCTGGAGCTGGGTCGGCCAGTTGGGCTGGGTGCTGTCTGTCGGCACGGTCACCGGCGCCATCGGCATCACCGTAGCCCATGAGTTTATCCATAAGGACCCGCAGCTGGAGCAGAACGCCGGCGGCTTGCTGCTGGCCGCCGTGTGCTACGGCGGCTTCAAGATCGAGCATGTACGCGGTCATCATGTGCACGTATCGACCCCGGAAGACGCCAGCTCCTCGCGCTACGGCCAGAGCCTGTATGCCTTTTTGCCGCACGCCTATGTGCACAACTTCCTCAATGCCTGGAAGCTTGAAGCCGAACGGCTGAAACGCAAGAACCTGCCCGCACTGCACTGGCGCAATGAGCTGATTGGCTGGTATGCGGTCAGCGCACTGTTTCTGCTCGGTTTCAGCCTGGCCTGCGGCTGGCTAGGCGCATTGTTCTTTATCGCGCAGTCGGTGGTCGCCTTTACCCTGCTGGAAATCGTCAACTACGTGGAGCACTACGGCCTGCACCGCCGCAAGCTGGACAATGGCCGCTATGAGCGCACCAATCCGAGCCACTCATGGAACAGCAACTTCCTCCTGACCAACCTGTTTCTCTTCCATCTACAGCGCCATTCCGACCACCACGCCTACGCCAAACGCCGCTACCAGGTGCTGCGCCATTTTGACGACAGCCCGCAACTGCCCAACGGTTATGCCGGGATGATCGTCCTGGCACTGTTCCCGCCGCTGTGGCGCGCGGTGATGGACCCACGGGTACGCGCCTATTACGCCGGTGAAGAGCATCAACTGACGGACTCGCAGCTAACCCACTCCTAAGCGC
>NZ_JBAQLP010000067.1:0-20684 GCF_049301935.1 Pseudomonas sp.
GTTTCTCCGGGCTGATGCTGGCCATCGCCCCGGCGGACTTCCAGTACCACGACACCTACTTCGTGGTGGCGCACTTCCACTACGTGCTGGTGCCGGGGGCGATCTTCGGCATCTTCGCCTCGGCCTATTACTGGCTGCCGAAGTGGACCGGGCATATGTACGACGAGACCCTCGGCAAGCTGCATTTCTGGATGAGCTTCGTTGGCATGAACCTGGCGTTCTTCCCGATGCACTTTGTCGGCCTGGCCGGCATGCCGCGGCGCATCCCCGACTACAACATGATGTTCGCCAACTTCAATATGGTCTCCTCCATCGGCGCCTTTATGTTCGGCGCCACCCAGTTGCTGTTCCTGTTTATCGTCATCAAGTGCATTCGCGGCGGCAAGCCCGCAGCGGCCAAGCCTTGGGACGGTGCCGAGGGGCTGGAGTGGACGGTGCCGTCGCCAGCGCCTTATCACACCTTCACCACGCCACCTGAAGTGAAATAGGGAACCGACCGATGAGCGCAGCCCTGTCGACCCGCCGCCTGGTTATCCGCCTGTCACTGGTGGTGGTCGGCATGTTCGGCTTCGGCTTCGCTCTGGTGCCGATCTATGACGTGATGTGCCAGGCCTTCGGCATCAACGGCAAAACCGCCGGTGCCTATGAGGCTGGGCTGCAAAGCACCGATGAGTCGCGCCAGGTGCGGGTGCAGTTTCTGGCCACCAACGCCGCCGAAATGGTCTGGGAGTTCGGCCCTCAGGCGGATGAAGTGGTGGTGCATCCGGGCGATAGCACGCAGATGCTGTTTGTCGCCTACAACCCTACCGATAAGCCGATGACCGCCCAGGCGATTCCCAGCGTGGCGCCGTCCAAAGCGGCTGCCTACTTTCACAAGACCGAGTGTTTTTGCTTTACCCAGCAGGTACTGCAACCCGGTGAGCGCATCGAAATGCCGGTGCGTTTTATCGTCGATAGAGACTTACCGGCAGATGTGCGCCACCTGACCCTGGCCTACACCTTGTTTGATATCACCGCGCGCAAACCGGCGGTGGCACAAGCAACCCTTACCCGGGCGACTCCATAAGGAGAACAATAAATGTCGAGTCACGAAAGTCACGAAAGTCACGAAAGTCACGAAAGCTATTACGTCCCGGCCCAGAGCAAATGGCCGATCATCGCCACCCTGGGCATGCTGTTTTCGGTGTACGGCGTGGGTACCTGGTTCAACGATATGAAGGCCGAGCGCGCCGACTCCAACGGCCCGCTGATCTTCTTTATCGGCGGCCTGTTTCTCGCTTATATGCTGTTCGGCTGGTTCGGCAATGTGATCAAGGAAAGCCGCTCCGGCATGTACAGCCCGCAGATGGACCGCTCGTTCCGCTGGGGCATGAGCTGGTTTATCTTCTCCGAGGTGATGTTCTTCGCCGCCTTCTTCGGCGTGCTGTTCTACGTGCGCACCTGGGCCGGTCCCTGGCTCGGTGGGGAAGGCGACAAGGGCATCGCCAATATGCTCTGGCCAGGTTTCGAGTACAGCTGGCCGCTGCTCAACACGCCTGATCCAAAACTCTACCCGGCACCCAGTGGCACCATCAGCGCCTGGGGCCTGCCGCTGATCAATACCATACTGCTGGTCAGCTCCAGCTTTACCCTGACCTTCGCCCACCACGCGCTGCGCAAGAACCACCGCAAACCGCTGACCCTGTGGCTGGCACTGACGGTGATTCTCGGCATCGCCTTTCTGGTGCTGCAGGTCGAGGAATATATCCACGCCTACACCGAGCTAGGCCTGACCTTGGGCTCGGGCATCTACGGCGCCACCTTCTTTATGCTCACCGGCTTTCACGGCGCCCACGTGACCCTGGGGGCGCTGATGCTGAGCATCATGCTGATTCGGGTGATTCGCGGGCATTTCAGCCCCGAGCAGCATTTCGGCTTCGAGGCGGCGGCCTGGTATTGGCACTTCGTCGATGTGGTGTGGATCGGCTTGTTCGTCTTCGTCTATGTGCTGTAACGAGACTTACCAGGTGACATGCGGAACCAGTTGGCCACTGTAAAAGCCCCAGGCAATAAGGGCGACGGTCAAGGCGGTAAGGGTCACGCGCACAGTCAGCGCGTTAACCACCCGGGAGGTTTTACCTTCGTCCTTGACCAGAAAAAACAGGCCACTGAATAGGCTGATCAGGGTAGCCAGTAGTAGCAGGACGATCGCGGCCTTGAGCATGCGTGACTCCCATGTGGAACTTCGGGGGAAGGGAAATGTGCAACAGTTGCAGTATAGCCAGCTTGCTCGGGGCTTTAGGGAGGTCGCGATGAGCGCCTTCCGTCCTGGCTGGCTACCCAGCGTACTGGTGCTGCTGTTGTTTCCCTGCCTGATCGTCCTGGGCTTCTGGCAACTGGCACGGGCCGAAGAAAAGCGCGAGCTGTTGGCCGCACATCAGGCCCAGCAGCAAGCCGCGCCGATCCGCATCGATGAGCTGGAGCAACATCCTGACCCAGCATACAAACGCGTGCAGTTGCAGGGCTTCTTCGACGCGCGACATACCCTGCTGCTGGACAATCGCACCCGCGACGGCAAGGTCGGCGTGGAAGTACTGCAGCCCTTCTATGACCAAGCCAGCGGTCTCTGGCTGTTGCTCAATCGCGGCTGGCTGCCCTGGCCGGACCGCCGGATTACCCCGACTTTCGCCACCCCAGACACACCATTGCGCCTGCAGGCCACGATCTATGTGCCGCTGGGCGAACCCCTGCAGTTGCAGACGCAGCAGCCGGCCCCGGGTTGGCCGCAGCTGGTCAGCCAGATCAAGCCGGATGCCCTGTGGCAGCAACTGGGGCGCGGCGGGCTGAGCTATGAAGTACGCCTCGAGCCGGGCCCGGCGTCATTTCAGAGCGATTGGCCGGTGATTGCCATGAGCCCGGACAAACACCTCGGCTATGCCGTGCAATGGTTCGCCCTGGCGGCGGCCTTGCTCGGCCTGTTTATCTATCTCGGTCTATCTAACGCGCGGGAGACTCGCCATGCACCCAGCCACCGCTCTGCCTGACGCCTTACCTGACGTGTCGCCCAACCAGCGTCGCCGTGGGCGGCTGCAACTGATCCTGATTCTGGCCGTGGTGATTGGCCCGATGATCCTCGCCAGTGCCATGTACCAGTGGCGCTTCTGGGTGCCGGAAACTCGCAGTTACCACGGCGAACTGATTGGCACCGGACAAACCCGCACCGACCTGGGCGTGGTCGGTGCCGATGAGCAGCGCTGGCAACTGCTGGTGACCGTGCCGGATGTCTGCGATGCCGCCTGCAAGGAACTGGTATTTCTCGCCCGCCAGGTGCACATCGGCCTCAACCGCGATGTCGGCCGTGCGGCCCATGGCCTGGCCACTGCCCAACCCATCGCCGGCGACTATGACGCCCAGCTGCACCGCGAATACCCGCAACTGGCGCGCTATCAGCTGCAGCTGGAGGCCTATGGCAAGACCGCCGGTAAGGCCTCCGGCGCGCAACTGTGGATAGTCGACCCCCACGGCAATCTGGTGCTGCGCTATGACGCCAGCAGCAAGGGCAAGGCGATTCTCAATGATCTGCGGCATCTGCTGAAAATCTCCCAGATTGGTTAATGCTGCCCACGGCTAAGGACTGATGATGAGCAAGCCCGGTTACCGTTTTGCCCTGTTTGCCACTGTGTTGGCGGTCGTGGTGGTGCTGCTCGGTGCCTATACCCGCTTGACCCACGCCGGCCTGGGTTGCCCGGACTGGCCCGGCTGCTACGGCTTTATCGGCGTGCCGATGAGCGAGCACAAACAGAGCCTGGCCGAGGCGCGTTTCCCCGAGGCACCGGTGGAGGTGGCCAAGGGCTGGTACGAGATGGTTCACCGCTACTTTGCCGGCAGCCTCGGCCTGGTGATTCTCGGCCTGGCGGTACAGGCGCTGCGCCGCCGTGGCGAGACGGATCAGCCACTCAAACTGCCGCTGTTTTTGCTGGGCCTGGTGACATTGCAGGCCGCCTTCGGCATGTGGACGGTGACCCTAAAGCTTTGGCCGCAAGTGGTGACGGCGCACCTGCTGGGCGGCTTTGCCACCCTTAGCCTGCTGTTTCTGCTGACGCTGCGGCTATCCGGCAAGGCGGCCGCCTTGGCCACTCTGCCTGCGCGGCTGCGCAGCCTGGCGGCGCTTGGTTTGCTGCTGGTTGTTGGGCAGATCGCCCTGGGTGGTTGGGTCAGCAGCAACTACGCGGCGGTGGCCTGCGTCGATCTGCCGACCTGTCATGGCCAATGGTGGCCGGCGATGGACTTCGCCAACGGCTTTCATCTCACTCAACATATCGGCCCCAACTACCTCGGTGGCCAGCTGGATAGCGACGCGCGCACCGCCATTCATATGACCCACCGCATCGGCGCGCTGCTGGTCAGCCTGGTACTGCTGCTGTTGGCTTGGCAACTCAAACGAAATGGCTTGGCGCGGTTGGCTGGGCTGCTGGTGCTGGCGCTGACGGTGCAGATCAGCCTGGGCATCAGCAACGTGGTGTTCCACCTGCCGCTGCTGGTGGCGGTGGCGCATAACCTCGGCGGCGCGGCCCTGCTGCTGACCCTGGTGCTGATCAATTATCGGCTGCGCTTGAGCTCCCGTAGCGGCCAGCTTGCCGGTGATCTGGCATTGCGGCAAAGCATCGCCAGCAAGCTGGCTCCTACAGGCCAATAACCAGAACAATCGAGGAGAGACCCTATGGCTACTCTAGTGCGCGAACAGCAAGCCCACGCCAGCTGGCGCGACTACCTTGAGCTGACCAAACCGCGGGTGGTGGTGCTGATGCTGATCACTTCCCTGGTCGGCATGTTCCTCGCCACCCGTGCCGGCGTGACTTGGCAGGTGTTGATCTTCGGCAACCTGGGTATCGGCCTGTGTGCGGGGGCGGCGGCGGCGGTCAACCATGTGGTGGACCGGCGGATCGACTCGATCATGGCCCGCACCCATAAACGGCCGGTGACGGCCGGGCGTTTGTCGCCGACTGCGGCGCTGGGCTTTGCCCTGCTTCTGGCGGTCGCCGGCATGGCCCTGCTGCTGACCTTTACCAACGAACTGGCGGCCTGGCTGACCCTGGCCTCGCTGCTCGGCTACGCGGTGCTCTACACCGGCTTTCTCAAGCGCGCCACGCCGCAGAACATCGTTATCGGCGGGCTGGCCGGCGCTGCGCCGCCGCTGCTCGGCTGGGTGGCAGTAACCGGGCATATCAGCGCCGAACCGCTGCTGCTGGTGCTGATCATCTTCGCCTGGACGCCACCGCATTTCTGGGCCCTGGCCATCCACCGCAAGGAGGAATACGCCAAGGCCGATATCCCCATGCTGCCGGTGACCCACGGTGAGCACTACACCAAGGTGCATATCCTGCTGTACACCCTGGTGATGTTCGCCGTGACCTTGTTGCCCTATGCCATCCATATGAGCGGGCTGCTCTATCTCGCCTGCGCGGTGCTGCTGGGTGGGCGCTTCCTGCACTGGGCGGTGGTGCTGTACCGTGACAGCAAACCGCATGCGGCGATCAGCACCTTCAAGTACAGCATCTGGTATCTTTTCGCGCTTTTTATCGCCTTGCTGGTCGACCACTATCTGATCATGTAGAAGCTACTGCGCTCGGTTCTGCTGCGTTGAAATCAGCCTCGGAATGCTCATGTACAACTCGTACACTGCGCTTCCTCGGCTCACTTCGCCTTGCATAACCGTCGCTCGCGACGCTTCTAAATGACCAGACTCTGCCGTTAAACCTGTAATCGTTGGTGCCATGAGCCGAACCCAGATCACCGTTTTTGTTCTCGTTGCCATCGTCGCCCTGGTGCTGGGCCTGACCGTCAACAAGGTGCTGACCAGCAAGGGCCAGGGTGATCCGACCGTGCTGCTGGATGCCGGCATCGTTCTGCTGCCACAGAGCCGCAGCCTGCCGGAGCTGAGCCTGACCAATCAGGATGGCCAGGCAGTGGCGGTGGATCAGCTTAAGAATCAGTGGAGCCTGCTGTTCTTCGGCTACACCTTCTGCCCGGACATTTGCCCAGCCACCCTCGCCCAGCTACGCCAGCTGCAGGGCCAGCTACCGCCGCAAACCCTGGCCAAGCTGCGTATCGTGCTGGTCACGGTTGACCCCAATCGCGATACGCCGGAGCAGTTGAAGAAGTACCTGGATTATTTCGACGCCGGCTTTATCGGCCTGACCGGTGAAGAAGCGGCCATCCAGAAGCTCGCCAATGGCGTCAGCATTCCGTTTATTCCGGCCGATACCAGCAAGGAAAACTACACCGTCGATCACAGCGGCAACCTGGTACTGATCGGCCCCGACGGCAAGCAGCGCGGCTTTATCCGCGCGCCGATCAACAACACCAAGCTGGCCGCGCAACTGCCCGGCCTGCTCGACCGGCCCTAAGCCGCTATTTGGCAAATAGTTGGCTGATGTCCTTGAATGCCTTGAACTCCAGGGCGTTGCCGCACGGGTCGAGCAGGAACAAGGTGGCCTGCTCGCCGACCTGGCCGGCGAAGCGCACATAGGGTTCGATCACAAATTGCGTGCCCTTGGCCTGTAGCCGCGCCGCCAGTACCTGCCAATCATCCCAGCCCAGCACCACACCGAAATGCGGTACCGGCACGTCGTGACCGTCCACCGGGTTGCTGTGCGCGGCCTCCTGATGCGCCATCTTCGGCGCCTGGTGGATCACCAGTTGGTGGCCGAAGAAGTCGAAATCCACCCAGTGGTCGCTGCTGCGGCCCTCCGCGCAGCCGAACACCTCGCCATAGAAATGTCGTGCGGCAGCCAGGTCGTAAACAGGAATAGCCAGGTGAAAGGGGGCGAGAGCCATGCTGAGATTCCTTGAAAGGGCGGTCTGCTGATTCTCAGCAACAGCGATTCTGATGAAAAGCGAATATCCTTGCTCGTAAGCACAAGCAGAATTGATCAATCGAGGCACCGATGCTGCGCGAATTGAAAACCTTTGTGGCGGTGGCGCGGCATGGCACCTTCGCGGCGGCCGGCCAGCAGGTCGGTTTGACCCAGTCGGCGGTCAGCGCGCAGATGCGTGTGCTGGAGCAGGGTCTGGGCGTGCGCCTGTTCGAGCGCAGCGGGCGTTCGGCGGTGCTCAACGTGGCCGGTCGGCATGCCTTGCCATTGGCGGAGCAGATGCTCGGGTTGTATGCGCAGATGGCCTTGCCGACCAGCGCGGCCGAGTGGCAGGGCGAGCTCAAGGTGGGGGCGATTGCCACGTTGCAGACCGGCCTGCTGCCCGAGGCCCTGCCGCGTTTTCGTGTTGCGGCCCCACGGGTCGAACTGAAGCTGGTGCCGGGGGTGTCGCTGAACCTGCTGAGCCAGATCGATGCCGGAGAGCTGGACCTGGCGCTGTTGATCAAGCCGCCCTTCGAGCTGCCCAAAGAGCTGTTGCAGATCAGCCTGGCGCGTGAGCCCTTTGTGCTAATTACTCCGCTCAACGTGGCGACGGATGATCCGTTGCAGATCCTCGTCGAGCAGCCCTTCGTGCGTTACGACCGGCGCTCGTTCGGCGGGCGGCGGGTCAACCAGTTCCTCCGCGAGCAGCGCCTGACGGTGCAGGAGGCACTGGAACTGGATGAGCTGGAGGCCATCGTGCGGATGGTCGAGTGCGGCCTCGGCGTATCGCTGATTCCGCGAGCCGGTCTGTGGCTGCAACGGCCGACGCAGTTACGGGTGATTGAGCTGGGCGAGCTAACTTTCCACCGCGAACTGGTGGCGATATTGCGCCGCGCTCAGCGTCAGCCGGCTCTGGACTGCCTGCTGGACTGTTTGCGCGAGGCCGCCTTAAACGACAAACCCCGCACGGTGCGGGGTTTGTCAGAGGGTGTAGCTAACGCGGAGTCTTAGAACGCCGGAACTACGGCGCCCTGGTACTTCTCAGCGATAAAGGCTTTCACTTCGGCGCTGTTCAGCACCTTGGCCAGTTTCTGCAGGGCGGCGTTGTCCTTGTTATCGGCACGCGCGACCAGGATGTTGACGTACGGCGAGTCGCTACCTTCGATGGCCAACGCATCCTTGGTTGGGTTGAGCTTGGCTTCCAGGGCGTAGTTGGTGTTGATCAGCGCCAGGTCGACCTGGGTCAGCACGCGCGGCAGGGTGGCCGCTTCCAGCTCACGCAGCTTGATGGCTTTCGGGTTTTCGACGATGTCTTTCGGCGTGGCGAGGATGCCCGCTTCCGGCTTGAGGGTGATGAGCCCCGCCTTTTGCAGCAGCAACAGGGCGCGGCCGCCGTTGGTGGCGTCATTCGGGATCACCACGTTGGCGCCTTGCGGCAGGTCGGCGAGGGTTTTGTGCTGGCTGGAGTAAGCGCCGAAGGGCTCGACGTGCACGCCGGCCACGCTGACCAGCTCGGTGCCACGGCTCTTGTTGAATTCATCCAGGTACGGCTGGTGCTGGAAGAAGTTGGCATCCAGGCGCTTTTCGGCAACCTGCACGTTCGGCTGCACGTAGTCGGTAAAGACCTTGATGTTCAGCTCAACGCCTTCTTTGGCCAGGGCCGGCTTAACGAACTCGAGGATTTCCGCGTGCGGTACGGCGGTGGCGGCGACGCTCAGGCTTTCGGCTTGTACGGAGAACGCGGCCAGGGCAGCGAATGCAGCGATCAGTTTTTTCATCATAAAGCTCCTTGTGGGATTGGCTTGGGGCGGCGGGTCGCCGCGCTACGTCAAACGATCTATTTACGGGAAAAGTGCACCACCAGCTTGTCGCCGACGGTTTGTAGAATCTGTACCAGCACCAGCAGCAGGATCACTGTCACCGCCATCACGTCTGGCTGATAACGCTGATAGCCATAACGCACCGCCAGATCACCGAGGCCGCCGCCGCCGATCAGGCCGCTCATGGCGGTGTAGGACACCAGGGTAATCGCGGTCACGGTGATCGCCGCGATGATGCCGGGCAGCGCCTCGGGCAACAGGGCGTTGACCACGATTTGCCGGGTGGTGGCGCCCATGGCCTGGGTCGCTTCGATAATGCCGCGATCCACTTCACGCAGCGCGGTTTCCACCAGGCGCGCGAAGAACGGCGTGGCCCCGACTACCAGCGGCGGGATGGCCCCGGCGACGCCTAGCGAGGTGCCGGTGACGATCACCGTGAAGGGGATCATCACGATCAGCAGGATCACGAATGGCACCGAGCGCAGGATATTCACCAGCAGCGACAGCAAGCCGTAAAAGGCCTTCTGTTCGAACATCTGCCGGGGGCTGGTAAGGAATAGCAGCACGCCTAAGGGAAGTCCCAAAAGCACGGTAAATAGCATGGAGCCGCCGAGCATGCTCAGGGTGTCCAGGCTGGCGTAGCCGATTTCCGCCCAATCCACGTTGGGTAGCAGGCGAGTCAGTAGGGCTTCCATTAGCGCAGCACCTCCAGATGCACGTCGGCGGCTGCGAAACGCGCCAGCGCGGCATCGAGGTCGCCGCCGGTCAGGGCCAGGGTCAGCTGGCCGTAGGGGGTGTTCTTGATGCGGTCGATGCGCCCGGCGAGGATGCTGTAATCCACCCCGGTTTCGCGGGCCACGGTGCCCAGCAACGGCGCGTAGGTGGCCTCGCCCTGGAAGGTCAGGCGCAGGATACGCCCGGCGACATGGGCGAAATCATCGCGCTGTTCGTGTTCGTCGATCTGCTCGGCTTCTTGCACGAAGCGCTTGGTGGTGGCGTGTTGCGGGTGCAGAAACACCTCGGCCACCGGGCCGGACTCGACGATCACGCCGGCATCCATCACCGCCACGCGGTCGCAGACGCGGCGGATCACGTCCATTTCGTGGGTGATCAGCACGATGGTCAGGTTCAGCTCGCGGTTGATCTCGGCCAGCAGCTGCAACACCGAGGCGGTGGTCTGCGGGTCGAGGGCGCTGGTGGCCTCGTCGCACAGCAGAATCTTCGGTTCGGTGGCCAGGGCGCGGGCGATGCCGACACGCTGTTTCTGCCCGCCAGAAAGCTGCGCCGGGTACTTGCCCGCGTGATCCTGCAGGCCGACCCGCGCCAGCAACTCAGTCACGCGGGCATTGATCGCGCTGCGCGGCAGTTCGCCGGCCAGCTTCAACGGCAGGGCGACGTTGTCGGCCACGGTCTTGGATGACAGCAGGTTGAAGTGCTGGAAGATCATCCCGACCTGCTGACGGAAGCGGCGCAGGCCGTTGGCGTCGAGCGCGGTGACATCTTCACCGTCGATCTCGATACGCCCGCCGGAAGGCTGTTCCAGGCGGTTGATCAGGCGCAGCAGAGTACTTTTGCCGGCGCCGGAGTGACCGATGATGCCGAACACTTCGCCCCGGGCAATCTGCAGATCGCTGGGTTGCAACGCGGGGATGTCCTGACCACTGACGCGATACGCCTTGTGGACCTGGTGAAAATTGATCACGGAATAAACCTTTTGGGTTTTTCGGGCTGCCGGGTAGGCCGAAACGGCGGCTAGTCTACCCGGCGCTGTTTAGGTCGCAAAAATCTTTGTAGGCCTATGGTTATAGCTAAATTGCATTAAGTGGCTAGCTGCTCTGGGCAGTGTAGCCAGCGCTAATGCAAACGACCGGGCAAGCCCGGTCGTGGTCGCCGCGCCGCGCGGTTAACGTTGCGGGCTGAGTACCAGCTGCGGCACCTGGGCGGGCTTGATCACCTGGCTTATGCGCGGGCTGAAACTTGGGTCCAGGCGCTTGATCCGCGCCTGGAGCAGGGATGCGACCCAGGGGAAATCCTTGGCCTGGCGCACTTCGATGCGCACCGCACAATTGAACGCGAGCATATCGGCTGCGACATCGTCGAGCAGATTGCGCAGGCGCTGGTTGTCCTGATTGTCGAGCATCGGCATGCCGATCACGCTGCTGGCGGCGGCCGGATCGATCAGTCTGGCCTGGGGCTTGGCCGGCGCAACGGGTTCTACTGGCACATTGGGCAACTGGGTGGCCTGGATCGCGGCGGCCTGGCGCTCGGTGGCCATACGCAGTTGCTGGGCCTGCTGCAGACGTGCGGCTGCAGCGGCGGCAGCCTGCTCCTGAGCGGTGCGGGCCTGGGCGATGGCGCCATCCAGGCCGGTGGTCAGTGCGGGTGCTTGCGGCATCAGGCTGCGGGCACGGCTCAGGGCCTTGGTGGCGTTGTCCAAATCACCGGCCTGCAGGGCTTGCTGGCCTTGTTGCAGATGCGCTTCGGCGAGCTGGCGCTGGTATTGCTCCAGGCGCGTATCGCCGGCAGCGCGCTGCTGCAGGCTGCCGAGCTGGCTTTCTGCACCGCTCAGGTCGCCACTGGCGAGGCTCTGATCGAGCTGGCGAAAGGCGCTGGCCAGGTCATCCAGCGGCCGGTTGGCCGGTTGTGGCGCGCTTTGGCAGCCAGCCAGCAGCAGAACCAGAAGCAGGGGAAAACCACGTGAAACGAACGATTTCATAACTGTGCGTCTCGAGTTGTGCAAAAAATACGCAAGTTTACACTGCGCTCCGAAGCATCACCAACTGTTCAAGCCGTTGGCCGAGGAAGGCTCACCGTAGGGTGGGTTAGCGACGCCATGCCCCGTACCTCGAGACGCCAGCCCTTTGGCGCGTCGCGTAACCCACCAGGCGATCTGCCGTGTTGCGTCGATGGTGGGTTACGGCGCAACGGCAAATCGCACAGGCCATCCAGCTTGTAACAAGCGCCTAACCCACCCTACGAGAAGCCGTTTAACCGCAGGTTTCAGGCTGTGCGTCGCGGTAGGGCAAAGCTCAGTAAAAACAGTGCTGCCGCGCTGACCACGATGGACGGCCCGGCCGGGGTGTCTTGAAACCACGACAGGCTCAAGCCGCCGCATACGGCGACGATGCCCAGTAGGCTGGCACCGAAGGCCATCTGCTCCGGGGTGCGCGCATGGCGCTGGGCGGCGGCGGCGGGAATGATTAGCAGGGAGGTGATCAGCAGCACGCCGACGATCTTCATCGCCACGGCGATCACCACGGCGATCAGCAGCATCAGGCTCAGGCGAATCGCCGCCACCGGCAGACCTTCGACCTTGGCCAGCTCTTCATGCACGGTAATCGCCAGCAGCGGCCGCCACAGCAGGGCCAGCAGCGCCAGCACCAGGGCGCTGCCGCCGATGATCCAGGCCAGGTCGGTGGGGCCGACCGCCAGCAGATCGCCGAACAGGTAGCCCATCAGGTCAATGCGTACGTCCTGCATAAAGCTCAGCACCACCAGGCCCAGCGACAGGGTGCTGTGGGCGAGGATACCGAGCAAGGTGTCGGAGGCCAGCGGCTGACGGCTTTGCAGGGTTACCAGCAGCACCGCGAGCAGCACGCAGCCGACGGTTACCGCGAGGGTCGGGTTGACGTCGAGCATCAGGCCGAGGGCCACGCCGAGCAGCGCGGCATGCGACAGGGTGTCGCCAAAATAGGCCATGCGCCGCCATACCACAAAGGAGCCCAGCGGGCCGGCAACCAGCGCCAGTGCCAGGCCGGCGAGCAGGGCGTTGAGCAGAAAATCAGCCATGCTTGCAGCCATCTCCGTGAATATGCGGTTTTACCGGACCTTTGATGCTCAGCCCGGGCGCCGCGTCGGTAACTACAGCGCCATGCAGGTCGTGCTCATGGTCGTGGTGGTGGGTGTAGACGGCCAGGCTCTTGGCATCCTCGCCGAACAGCTCGACAAAGGCCGGGTCGAAACTGACCTGCTCCGGGTGCCCGGAACAGCAGACGTGGCGATTGAGGCAGACCACCTGATCGGTGGTGCTCATCACCAGATGCAGGTCGTGGGAGACCATCAACACGCCGCAGCCATGGCGGTCGCGCAGCTGGGTGATCAGCCGGTACAGCTCGGCCTGGCCGGCGACATCGACGCCCTGTACCGGCTCATCGAGCACCAGCAGTTCCGGCTTGCGCAACAGGGCGCGGGCCAGCAATACGCGCTGCAGCTCGCCACCGGAGATGTTTTGCAGGGGGCTGTCGATTACCTGCTCGGCGCCGACCTCGGCCAGTGCTGCCTGTACATCCGTGCGGGAAACGCCCGGCACCAGGCGCAAAAAGCGCAGCACCGAAAGCGGCAGGGTGGCATCCACGTGCAGCTTTTGCGGCATATAGCCGACGCGTAGCTTGGGCTTGCGCCAGACGCTGCCGCTGTCCGGCTTGAGCAGGCCGAGTACGGCGCGCACCAGGGTGGTCTTGCCGGCGCCGTTGGGGCCGATCAGGGTGACGATTTCCCCGGGCTTTACGCTGAGCTGCACATCCTGCAGCACGCTCTGCCCGGCAAAGGTTACGCCCACCCCGGCGAGGCGGATCAGGGCGTCGCTCATGGTTGCTCCCGGCAGCCAGCACAGAGGCCGACCACTTCCACCGTCTGGCTTTCCACGGCGAAACCGACGCCGGCCGCGCTGCTGATAATGGCGTCGCTGATCGCTGCCTGCTCCAGCTCGATAGCCGCATGGCAGCCCCGGCAGATCAGGAACTGGCCCTGGTGGACGTGTTCCGGGTGGCTGCAGCCGACAAAGGCGTTGAGTGAGGCGATGCGGTGCACCAGGCCGTTTTCCAGCAGGAAATCCAGGGCGCGGTACACCGTTGGTGGTGCGGCGCGGCGGCCGTCTGCATCGCTCAATACACCGAGAATGTCGTAGGCGCCCAGTGGCTTGTGACTGGCCCAGACCAGCTCCAGCACGCGCTTGCGCAGGGTAGTCAGGCGCAGACCCTGGCGCGTGCAGATGCTTTCCGCCTCGGCGAGAGCATGATTGACGCAACGGGAATGGTCGTGTGGGCGTGAAGCCAGCGGCGCTTGAGTCATGGGCAACGACGAATAAGGTGAGAGACGTTATTATATTACCCGTTCCTTCCCGCTTGAGTGCTTCCCGTGTTGCGTCTTTTTCCGGCTGTAAGCCTGTTGTTGATCAGTTTTTCCCTGAGTTTCGCGGCCCAGGCCCAGTCTCAAACCCAGCTGCGGGTGCTGACCAGCATCAAACCGCTGCAGCTAATTGCTGCTGCCGTGCAGGACGGCGTCGGCCAACCCGATGTGCTGCTGCCGCCGGGCGCTTCGCCGCACCATTTTGCCCTGCGCCCCTCCGATGTGCGCCACGTGCGCGAGGCCGACCTGCTGTACTGGATCGGCCCGGATCTGGAGAGCTTCCTGCCGCGCGTGCTGGCTGGCCGCGACAAGCCAAGCGTGAGCGTGCAGGATTTACCGCAGATGTCCCTGCGCCATTTTGGCGACAGTGATGCGCAACATGCCGAGCATCAGGATGATCACGCAGATCACGCAGAACACGCAGAACACGCAGAACAAGTAGACGCCGATCAGCATGACCATGCGCACCGCACTGGCAGCCTGGACGCTCACCTGTGGCTGCTGCCGGCCAATGCCCGGGTGATTGCCGACAAGATGGCGAGCGACCTGGCCCAGGTCGACCCGGCCAATGCCGCGCGTTACCTGGCCAATGCCGAGGCGTTCGGCCAGCGCCTGGATGCCCTGGACCAACGCCTGAAAGCCCGCCTGAGCGGTCTGGCCGGCAAACCCTACTTCGTCTTCCACGAAGCCTATGACTACTTCGAGGCCGCCTATGGCCTCAAGCACGCCGGCGTGTTCAGCGTGCTCGGTGAAGTGCAGCCGGGCGCCCAGCACGTCGCCGCCATGCGTGAGCGCCTGCAACAGGCTGGCCCGACTTGTGTATTCAGTGAACCGCCAGTTCGTCCGCGCCTGGCGCAAACCCTGACCGCCGGCCTGCCGGTCACCCTGGCCGAGCTGGACGCCATGGGCGGCGCCTTGCCGGTGGATGCTAAGGGCTATGAAGCCCTGCTGGAAAAGCTGGCGGACGAGCTGGCCGGGTGTCTGGAGGCGTTGTAGGTTGGGTTGAGCAGCGCAGCCCAACCTAGGCATTAGCCTTTTTAGAACGCGAACGGCAACGCCAGCTCTACCTGCTGGCGCTGCGCCAGGCGGCGCTGGAATTCGTCTGGATCGTGGATCAGCACTTCTTGGCCGGCGAAGGACTCGGCGGCGATCAGGCGTGACAGCCAGAAGCGCACGCAGGCGATGCGCAACATGGCGGGCCACAGCTCGGCTTCTGCCGCCGTGAATGGCCGCAATCCGGCGTAGGCGCCGAGCAGCGCTTGCGCGCGTTTGCTGTCCAGGCTGCCGTCTTCCTGCGAGCACCAGTCGTTTAGGGCTATCGCCAGGTCGTAGAGCATCGGCCCCGAGCAGGCGTTATAGAAGTCGATCACCCCGGCCAGGTGGTTGCCGTCGAACAGCACGTTGTCGCGGAACAGGTCGGCATGCAGATTGGCTTGTGGCAAGGCGAGGATGCGCGGCTTGAGCGTATGGATTTCCGCCAGCGCATCACGCAGCAGCGGCAATTGCTCATCCGGTAACTGCAAAGCCAGGCTTGGCCCTTCGGCGAGCATCCAGTCCAGGCCGCGGTCACTCTTGCGCGGCAGCGGCTTGTTGCGCGTGGCCAGGTGGATGCGTGCCAGCAGCGCGCCGACCTCCTGGCAGTGATGCGCATTGGCCTCGTGCACATGCTTGCCGGCCAGGCGCGGCTGTAGCAGCGCCGGTTTCTCCGCCAGGCTGCGCAGCGCCTCACCGCTGGCCGTGCGCAGGGCGTAAGGCACTGGCAGGCCGGCGTCGTGCAGCACGTCCAGCAGCTCGATAAAGAACGGCAGGTCGGCGCTCGGGCCGCGCTCGATCAGGGTCAGAACGAACTCGCCCTGCTCCAGGCTAACGAAGAAATTGCTGTTCTCGCTGCCCGCCGCAATGCCCTGGAAGTCGCGTAAACGACCCAGACCATAGGGGGCGAGAAAGTCCTCGAGCTCATGGCGCTCAAGCGGGGTAAACACCGACATTGCAGAACTGCCTTCTTACCAGCTGAAAATTTCCCAGGCCGGAATCAACATATCCGGGCTGTCCGAACGGACGAAGTTGCCATCGCTGCCATCGGCGCGTACCAGGAAGTACGGTTTGCCGCCTTTGGGAATGACCTTGACCGCGTAGAGAAAACCGTTGACCCGGTATTCATGGATGGTTTTGTCGCCGTCCTGGCGAATGGTGACATCCGGGTCCGCCGAAACCGGGTCTTCGGCGTGGGCGACCAGGGTGGTGAATGCCAGCAGGCTGGCGAGCAACAGGCGATTGAGTGCGCGCATGATAACCTTGTCCCTTTGATTCCAATGGTGCGGCCATTCTACCGCCGCCCCCGCCGAAAAGGTTGATCCTGCTCATGAGCCAAGCCCCTCTCGTTCTGGTTGACGGTTCGTCCTACCTGTACCGTGCCTTCCATGCCCTGCCGCCGCTGACCACCTCCAAGGGCCTGCCCACCGGCGCGGTGAAGGGCGTGCTGAACATGCTCAAGAGCCTGCGCAAGCAGTACCCGCAGAGCCCGTTTGCCGTGGTGTTCGACGCCAAGGGCGGGACCTTTCGCGATGAAATGTTCGCCGAATACAAGGCCAATCGTCCGTCGATGCCGGACGAGCTGCGGGTGCAGGTCGAACCTTTGCACGCCAGCGTCAAGGCCCTGGGCTATCCGCTGCTGTGCGTCGAGGGTGTCGAGGCCGATGACGTGATCGGCACCCTGGCCCGCCAATGCGCGGCCGAGGGCCGCGACGTGGTGATCTCCACCGGCGACAAGGACATGGCCCAACTGGTTTGCCCGCACGTTACCCTGGTCAACACCATGACCGGTAGCGTGTATGACATCGATGGCGTGAAAGCGAAATTCGGCGTCGGTCCTGAGCTGATCATCGATTACCTGGCGCTGATGGGCGACAAGGTCGACAACATTCCGGGTGTGCCGGGTGTGGGCGAGAAGACTGCGCTGGGCCTGCTGGTCGGCGTCGGCGGCGGCCTGGATGTGCTCTACGCCAACCTCGACAAGGTGCCGGAACTGCCAATCCGCGGCGCCAAGACCCTGCCGGCCAAGCTCGCCGAACACCGTGAGATGGCCTACCTGTCCTATGCGCTGGCGACCATCAAACTGGACGTACCGCTGAATATCGCCATCGACTCGCTGCACCCGGGTGCGATGGATGTGCCGGCCCTGGTCGAGTTGTACGCCGAGCTGGAGTTCAAGACCTGGCGCGACGAGTTGCTGCGTAGCAATCCGGCGCCTGCGGTCAAAGCTCCGGCCGCAGCGCTTGCCGATGATCTATTCGCCCTGGCACCTAGCGCCAATGCCGCCGCTGTCGCTGCACCGGCTGTTGACGCGCCTATAGTTGAAGCGCCAGTTGCCGAGCAACCCGCGCCGGCAGCCCTGGGTGATTACCAGTGCATCCTGACGCAGGAGCAGTTCGATCCATGGCTGGAGAAACTGCGCACCGCCGAGCTGATCGCTTTCGACAGCGAAACCACCGGTCTGGATGCGCAGAAGGCCCAACTGGTCGGCCTGTCCTTTGCGGTCCAGGCCGGTGAGGCGGCCTATATTCCGCTGGCGCATTCCTATATGGGCGTGCCGACTCAGCTCGATCGCGATGCGGTGCTCAAGGCACTCAAGCCGATTCTGGAAGACCCGAACAAAGCCAAGGTCGGCCAGCACGCCAAGTACGACATCAATATCCTCGCCAATGCCTCGACGCCGATCCATGTGCAGGGCGTGGCCTTCGACACCATGCTCGAATCCTATGTGCTGGACTCCACCGCCACCCGTCACGATATGGACAGCCTGGCGCTCAAGTACCTGGATCACAGCACCATCCGCTTCGAGGATATCGCCGGCAAGGGTGCCAAGCAGCTGACCTTCGACCAGATCGATCTGGCCCAGGCCGCACCCTATGCCGCCGAGGATGCCGACGTGACCCTGCGTCTGCACCAACACCTATGGGCCAAGCTCGAAGCACAGCCGAGCCTGGCCACGGTGCTGCAGGAGATCGAAATGCCGCTGGTGCCGGTGCTGGCGCGTATCGAACGCCAGGGCGCGCTGGTGGATGCCAAGCTGCTCGGCCTGCAAAGCAACGAGCTGGGTGAAAAACTGGTGGCGCTGGAGCGTCAGGCGTTCGAGATTGCCGGTGAGGAGTTCAACCTGGCCTCGCCCAAGCAGCTCGGGGTGATTCTCTACGAAAAACTCGGCCTGCCGATCATCAGCAAAACCGCCAAGGGCCAGGCCTCCACCGCCGAAGCGGTGCTCGCCGAACTGGCCGAACAGGACTTCGAGCTGCCCAAGGTGCTGATGCAGTACCGCACCCTGAGCAAGCTGAAAAGCACCTACACCGACCGCTTGCCGGAGCAGATCAACCCGCGCACCGGGCGTATCCACACCAGCTATCATCAGGCCGTGGCGGCCACCGGGCGTTTGTCGTCTACCGACCCGAACCTGCAGAACATCCCGATCCGCACCGCCGAGGGGCGGCGTATCCGCCAGGCCTTTGTCGCGCCCAAGGGCTACCAGCTGCTGGCGGCGGACTACTCGCAGATCGAGCTGCGCATCATGGCCCATCTGGCCAAGGACGAAAGCCTGCTGGATGCCTTCCGCCATGGCCGCGACGTGCACAAGGCCACGGCCGCCGAGGTGTTCGGCGTGCCACTGGATGAAGTCACGACTGATCAGCGCCGTAGCGCCAAGGCGATCAACTTCGGCCTGATCTATGGCATGAGCGCCTTTGGCCTGGCCAAGCAGATCGGCTGCGACCGCAAGCAGGCGCAGGCCTATATCGATGTGTACTTCGCCCGCTACCCCGGTGTGCTGGCCTATATGGAGCGCACCCGCGCGCAGGCCGCCGAGCAGGGGTTTGTCGAAACCCTGTTCGGCCGTCGCCTGTACCTGCCGGATATTCATGCGAAGAACCAGGCACTGCGCAAAGGCGCCGAGCGCACGGCGATCAACGCGCCGATGCAGGGCACTGCCGCGGACATCATCAAACGCGCGATGGTGGCGGTGGACAACTGGCTGAGCCAATCCGCCCTAGATGCCAAGGTCATCCTGCAGGTGCACGATGAGCTGGTGCTGGAGGTGCGTGAGGATCTGGTCGAGCAGGTGCGCGAGCAGATCAAGCCGTTGATGGGCAACGCCGCTGCGTTGGCCGTACCGCTGCTGGTTGAGGTAGGGGTGGGCAATAACTGGGATGAAGCCCATTGATCCGCAGCGCGTAACTTGGCTGCAGCGCCCGAATGGCGGGCGCTAACGGCGCATAAGTATCAATACGGGTCTGTTTATAACTAATTAATTACGCCACGATCCTGAACTTTGCTTTGGCTTGGCCACTCAGAGTTTATGAATGGCCTAGACAGCCATTCGATGCTCCTTTGTTGTGTTAAGTGTTGGCAGATTCTGGACCCCGCCCTAGCGGTTCAGATGTTGAACCCCGAAACTTCCCTCCCCCATAAGAAGTTTCGGGGTTTTTTTATGTTCAACACATCCGTGTGCTTCAGCCCTTCGGGGCTTACGCGCAAAAACGCTCCTGGCGTTTTTGTGGCTTGCCATCCATGGCAGCCTTGATTCAGGCGTCGACTGCCTCGTCATCCGGCAGGGCAAACTCGCCCAACTGCATCCATTGAGCCAGCACTTCCTGAGCGTCTTCGATGCCAATGCGCTTGGGCGCGGAGAACAGCTGAATGCTCACGCGGTCGCCCCAGCGCTGCTGAATATCCTGACGCACCTTGAGCAGCGTGGTTTTCGCCGCGCCAAAGGCCAGCTTGTCGGCCTTGGTCAGGAGGATGTGCATGGGCATTTCGCTGGCGGCTGACCAATCCAGCATGAGGATATCGAACTCGGTCAGCGGCTTGCGGATGTCCATCATCAGCATCAGGCCGCGCAGGCACTCACGGCTGCCGAGGTAGGCTTCCAGGTGCTTTTGCCAGTGCAGTTTCAGCGGGATCGGCACTTTGGCGTAGCCGTAACCCGGCAAGTCGACCAGGCGGCGCTCGTCGTCCAGTTTGAAGAAGTTGAGCAGCTGGGTCCGCCCCGGCGTCTTCGAGGTGCGAGCCAGGCTGGCGTGGGTCAGGGTGTTCAGCGCGCTGGATTTACCGGCGTTGGAGCGCCCGGCAAAGGCCACTTCATGACCGAAATCTTCCGGGCACTGGTCCACTTTGGCCGCGCTGATAAGGAAAGTAGCCTGTTGGCACAGGCCGATAATGGGGTTCTTGGCTTGCATCTGGGTATCCGTGAGGGCGAGCGTAGAGTGGCGTTACAGGCGCGATGCCCTTGCGACATTTGCGCGCAGCCTGCCTGTTGGCGCATAGCGCGGCAAGCTGCGTCGTTTCCGTTTCAATGACGCCAGTATATAATGGCGCAGATTTTGTGTGCGCTTTCTCCCGCGGTTGGATAAGTGTTCACGGGAACGATTTAGATCATCTGCCCCTAGAAAGCAGTACGTTCCCCTCCCTGATGAGGTTGATCTGATGAAAAACTTGCTGATTGCAGCCAGTGTATTGATGCTGTCCCTGAGTGCTCAGGCTGCACAGGACCCGGAAGCCGTTTACGCCCGTGCGTGCGGTGTGTGTCATAGCGGCGCCATCCCAACCGCGCCGAAGCGTGGTGATAAAGCTGCCTGGGAGCCGCGTTTGGCCAAAGGTATGGATGCGCTGGTGCTGAGCGTGACCAATGGCCTGGGGGCTATGCCGCCACGTGGGTTGTGCATGGACTGCTCGGCCGAGGATTACCAAGCCGTCATCAAGTTGATGACCGAGTAAGCCCGGCTTATAAACTCTTTCTCTTAGCCGTAAATTGGATTAGCTGATGAACAAAGTACTCGTGAGTCTGCTGTTGACCCTGGGCATCACCGGCCTGGCACATGCCGCAGGCAATGCTGAAGCCGGTCAGGGTAAGGTT
>NZ_JBAQLP010000068.1:0-32981 GCF_049301935.1 Pseudomonas sp.
ACGCCGGCTCCGACGTGGTGTCGATGAAGCTGCGCGCGGAAAAGCGCGGCGACCGCTACGTGCTCAACGGCAACAAGATGTGGATCACCAACGGCCCCGACGCCCACACCTACGTGATCTACGCCAAAACCGACATCAACGCCGGCTCACGCGGCATGACCGCGTTTATCGTCGAGCGTGACTACAAGGGTTTCTCCCGCCACCAGAAGCTGGACAAGCTGGGCATGCGTGGCTCCAACACCTGCGAACTGGTATTCGAGGATTGCGAAGTCCCGGAAGAGAACATTCTCGGCGCCGAAGGCGGCGGCGTGCGCGTGCTGATGAGCGGCCTGGACTACGAGCGCACCGTGCTCTCGGGCGGCCCGACCGGGATCATGACCGCCTGTATGGACGTGGTACTGCCCTACGTGCACGAACGCCAGCAGTTCAAGCAGTCAATCGGTGAGTTCCAGCTGGTGCAGGGCAAGCTGGCCGACATGTACGCGGGCATGAACGCCTCCAAGTCCTACCTGTACAACGTGGCCAAGGCCTGCGATCGCGGCGAGGAATCGCGCAAGGACGCCGCCGCGGTGATCCTCTACACCGCCGAGATGGCTACCAAAATGGCCCTGGACACCATCCAGCTGCTCGGCGGCAACGGCTATACCAACGAGTACCCGGCCGGTCGCCTGCTGCGTGACGCCAAGCTCTATGAGATCGGCGCCGGCACCAGTGAAATCCGCCGCATGCTGATCGGCCGCGAACTGTTCAACGAAACCAAATAGCCTGACGGAGCGCGCCAGATGGCCATTCTGCACACCCAGATCAACACCCGTTCACCGGATTTCGCCGCCAATAGCGCCGCGATGCTCACCCAGGTAAACGACTTGCGCACCCTGCTCGCCCGCGTTCATGAAGGCGGCGGCGCCAAGGCCCAGGAACGCCATACCTCGCGCGGCAAACTGCTGCCGCGCGAGCGGATCAACCGCTTGCTGGATATTGGCTCGCCGTTTCTCGAAATCGGCCAGTTGGCTGCCTATGAGGTATACGGTGAAGAGGTACCGGCGGCAGGCGTGGTGGCTGGCATCGGCCGGGTCGAAGGTGTGGAATGCATGATCGTGGCCAACGACGCCACGGTCAAAGGCGGCAGCTACTACCCGCTGACCGTGAAGAAGCACCTGCGCGCGCAAACCATCGCCCAGCAGAACCGCCTGCCCTGCATCTACCTGGTCGACTCCGGCGGTGCCAACCTACCGCGCCAGGATGAGGTATTCCCCGACCGCGAGCACTTCGGGAGGATCTTTTTCAACCAGGCCAACATGTCGGCCATGGGCATCCCGCAGATCGCCGTGGTGATGGGCTCCTGCACCGCTGGCGGTGCCTACGTGCCAGCCATGGCGGATGAAGCGATCATGGTGCGCAACCAGGCCACCATCTTTCTTGCTGGCCCGCCGCTGGTAAAAGCCGCCACCGGTGAAGTGGTCAGCGCTGAAGACCTCGGCGGTGCCGATGTGCACTGCAAAACATCGGGCGTCGCCGACCATTACGCCGATAATGACGAACACGCCCTGGCGCTTGCCCGCCGCTCAATTGCCAACCTCAACTGGCGCAAGCTCGGCGTGCTGAACAACCGTGCGCCGATCAATCCGCTGTACAACTGCGAAGAGCTGTACGGGGTGATTCCTGCAGACGCCAAGCAGCCCTTTGATGTGCGTGAAGTGATCGCCCGCACCGTCGACAGCAGCGTATTCGATGAATTCAAGGCGCTGTTCGGCACCACTCTGGTGTGCGGCTTTGCGCATATCCACGGTTATCCGGTAGCGATCCTCGCCAATAACGGCATCCTGTTTGCGGAGTCGGCGCAGAAAGGCGCGCACTTTATCGAACTGGCCTGCCAGCGCGGCATTCCGTTGCTGTTCCTGCAGAACATCACCGGCTTTATGGTCGGGCAGAAGTACGAAGCCGGCGGCATCGCCAAGCACGGCGCCAAGCTGGTCAACGCCGTGGCCTGCGCCAAAGTGCCGAAGTTTACCGTGATCATCGGCGGCAGCTTCGGCGCGGGTAACTACGGCATGTGCGGCCGTGCCTACGATCCACGCTTTCTGTGGATGTGGCCGAATGCGCGGATTGGTGTGATGGGCGCCGAACAGGCCGCCGGCGTGCTGGTGCAGGTCAAGCACGAACAGGCCGCCCGCGCCGGGCAGAGCTTCTCCGCCGAAGACGAAGCCGCACTTAAACAACCGATCCTCGAACAGTACGAGCGCCAGGGCCACCCCTACTACTCCAGTGCGCGCCTGTGGGACGACGGTGTGATCGACCCGGCGCAAACCCGTGAGGTACTGGGCCTGGCCCTTTCCGCCAGCCTTAACGCACCGATTGAGCCGACTCAGTTCGGCGTATTCCGCATGTGACCGTAGGGTGGATGACGCCCCACCCATCCACCCGCTGGATGATCCAAGGTGGAAGAAAAGAGCGTCTTCCACCCTACATGAGGACAGATTGATGACAACGTTCACCACTATCGAACTTGAGAAAGATCCACGCGGCTTTGCCACGCTCTGGCTCAACCGCGCCGAGAAGAACAACGCCTTTAACGCCGAGATGATCCGCGAGCTGATTCTCGCCCTCGACGCGGTAATGGCCGACAAGAGCCTGCGTTTCCTCCTGCTGCGCGGCCGTGGCAAGCACTTCTCCGCCGGCGCCGATCTGGCCTGGATGCAGCACGCGGCGACCCTGGACTACACCGCCAACCTCGCCGATTCACGCGAGCTGGCCGAGCTGATGCACAACCTCTACCAGTTGAAGATCCCGACCCTGGCCGTGGTGCAAGGCGCGGCCTTTGGCGGCGCGCTGGGGTTGATCAGCTGCTGCGACATGGCCATCGGCACCCTTGACGCCCAGCTGTGTCTGTCCGAAGTGCGCATTGGCCTGGCCCCGGCGGTAATCAGCCCCTTTGTCGTACAGGCCATTGGCGAACGTGCCGCGCGGCGTTATGCGCTGACCGCCGAGCGCTTTAGCGGCCAGCGGGCGCAGGAGCTGGGGCTGTTTGCCGAATGCTATGCCACCAATGCCATGGAGCAGGCCGTGGTCGAGTGGGTCGACACGCTGCTGCTCAATAGCCCTCAGGCCATGCAGGCCAGCAAGGATCTGTTACGTGAAGTCGGCAGCGGCGTACTGACCCCGGCGCTGCGCCGCTACACGGAAAACGCCATCGCCCGCATCCGCGTTAGTCCCGAAGGTCAGGAAGGTCTGCGCGCTTTCCTGGATAAACGCAAACCCGCCTGGCAAGAGCAATAAGCATGAATATCCCCCGCAATAGCCGGCTGGATAAACGCCCATACCGCCGCCAGGAGCCACACGCATGAATCTCAAAGCTATCGATACCCTGCTGGTAGCCAACCGTGGCGAGATCGCCTGCCGGGTGATGCGCACGGCCAAGGCCATGGGCATCCGGACCGTGGCGGTACACAGCGCCATCGACACAAATGCGCGTCATATGCGCGAGGCCGATCTGGCGGTCAATCTGGGCGGTGCCAAACCGGCAGACAGCTACCTGCGCATCGACGCGCTGATCGACGCGGCCAAGACCAGCGGCGCCCAGGCCATCCACCCCGGCTACGGTTTTCTCTCCGAGAACGCCGGCTTTGCCCGTGCCATCGAGCAGGCCGGGCTGATTTTTCTCGGCCCGCCCGCCGCCGCCATCGACGCCATGGGCAGCAAATCCGCCGCCAAGGCGCTGATGGAGGCCGCTGGCGTGCCGCTGGTGCCTGGCTATCACGGTGAAGCCCAGGATGTAGAAACCTTCCGGGTCGCCTCTGAGAAGATCGGTTACCCGGTGCTGCTCAAGGCCGCCGCAGGCGGTGGCGGCAAGGGCATGAAGGTGGTCGAGCGCGAGAGCGAACTGGCCGAGGCCCTGGCCAGCGCCCAACGTGAGGCGCAGTCGTCGTTCGGCGACTCGCGCATGCTGGTGGAAAAATACGTACTCAAGCCGCGCCATGTGGAGATCCAGGTGTTTGCCGACCAGCACGGCCACTGCCTGTACCTGAATGAGCGCGACTGCTCGATCCAGCGTCGCCATCAGAAGGTCGTCGAAGAAGCCCCGGCCCCCGGTCTGTCAGGCGAACTGCGCCGCGCCATGGGCGAGGCCGCAGTCAAGGCCGCCCAGGCCATTGGCTATGTCGGGGCTGGCACCGTGGAGTTTCTGCTGGATGAGCGCGGCGACTTCTTCTTTATGGAGATGAACACCCGCCTGCAGGTCGAACACCCGGTCACCGAGCTGATCACCGGCCTGGATCTGGTCGCCTGGCAGATTCGCGTGGCCCGTGGCGAGGCGCTGCCGATCAGCCAGGAACAGGTGCCGCTGATGGGGCACGCCATCGAGGTGCGGCTGTATGCGGAAGATCCGGACAACGATTTTCTGCCCGCCACCGGCACCCTCAAGCTGTACCGCGAAGCCAATGCCGGCCCAGGCCGTCGGGTCGATAGCGGCGTCAACGAAGGCGATGAAGTCTCGCCCTTCTATGACCCGATGCTCGGCAAGCTGATCGCCTGGGGCGAGAACCGCGAAGAGGCGCGCCTGCGCCTGCTGGCCATGCTCAAGGAAACCTGTGTGGGCGGGGTGCGCACCAACCTGGCGTTTCTTTCCCGCGTGCTGGCTCACCCGGCCTTTGCCAATGCCGAGCTGGATACCGGCTTTATTCCGCGCCATGAAGCACAGCTGTTACCACCAGTAAGCGAGCTGCCGGGCGAGTTCTGGCAACTGGCTGCCGAGGCTTTTGTACAGAGTGAAACACCGCGCCAGCGCCATGACGACTTGCATTCGCCCTGGAGCAAGCATAACGGCCTGCGTTTGGGGCTGCCCGCGGAAACCGATCTGCACCTAAGCTGCAATGGTAATGAGCGCAAAGTACGCCCCAACAATAGCGCCCGCCTGAACGGTGATTGGTTGACCTGTAGGAGCGAGCTTGCGCGCGATGCCGTGACCGCGAACGAGCTCGCTCCTACAGAGGTGGAGCGTCGCCTGCGTGCCATTCGCCAGGGTGACACCCTGTATCTGCACTATGCCGGTGAGCTGCACGCGATCACCCGCTTCGACCCGATTGCCGAAGTCGAGGCCAGCCATCAGCATCATGGCGGCCTGACCGCGCCGATGAACGGCAGTATCGTGCGCGTGCTGGTGGAGGCCGGCCAGCAGGTTGAGGTCGGCACCGCCCTGGTGGTGCTGGAGGCGATGAAGATGGAACACAGCATCCGCGCACCGCATGCTGGAACGGTCAAGGCGCTGTATTGCGGCGAAGGCGAGATGGTCAGCGAAGGTGCCGTGCTGGTGGAGCTGGAGGAAGCCCTGTGATGGGTATCGCCCGGCTCAACCCATCCAACCCGCTCAGCCCATCCGCGCCTGCCGTAGGATGGGTTGAGCGCAGCGATACCCATGCTGCTAAGCACAAGGTTTGATCGCCAAACCGAACAACCAAGGAACACATATGAGCCTACCCAAACAAGTGCGCCTGGTCGAAGTTGGCCCGCGCGACGGTTTGCAGAACGAGCAACAGCCGATCAGCGTGGCCGACAAGGTACGCCTGGTCGATGACTTGTCGGCCGCCGGCCTGGGCTATATCGAGGTGGGCAGTTTTGTCTCGCCCAAGTGGGTGCCGCAGATGGCCGGCAGTGCCGAGGTGTTTGCGCAGATCCAGCAACTGCCAGGTATCGTCTACGCGGCGCTGGCACCCAACCTGAAAGGCTTCGATGCCGCCGTTCAGGCCGGTGTAAAAGAGGTCGCAGTATTTGCCGCAGCCAGCGAGGCCTTCTCGCAGAAGAATATCAACTGCTCGATTGCTGAGAGCCTGGAGCGCTTTGTGCCGCTGCTGGACGCTGCCCGCCAGCATGGCATCCGCGTGCGCGGTTATGTTTCCTGCGTGCTGGGCTGCCCCTATGACGGCTCTGTGGCGCCCGAGCAGGTCGCCAGCGTGGCCCGCGAGCTGTACGCCATGGGCTGCTACGAGGTGTCGTTAGGCGACACCATCGGTGCCGGTACCGCCGGAGCTACCCGCCACCTGTTCAACGTGGTCGGCCGCGAGGTGCCACGCAACCTGTTGGCCGGGCACTTCCATGACACCTACGGCCAGGCCCTGGCGAATATCTACGCCAGCCTGCTGGAAGGCATCAGCGTATTCGACAGCTCGGTCGCGGGCCTGGGCGGCTGCCCGTACGCCAAAGGCGCCACCGGCAATGTTGCGACCGAAGATGTGCTGTATCTGCTCGCAGGCCTGGGCATCGAAACCGGTATCGATATGGACAAGCTGATTGCCGCTGGCCAGCGTATTTGCACGGTACTGGATAAGCCCAATGGCTCGCGGGTGGCACGGGCCCGTTTGGCACAGCTCTCAGCTTGAGCCCAGGGGCCCTGCCTGGCCGCGGCCATCCGCTAGGGCGGCATTTTTGTTCAGCAACCGCTGGCTCTCGCAGAAAAGTGAAAAATGCCGGCTCGCGTTAATTCTGCGAACTGGCGTGTTCGTCGCTATGCATAGCCGCGTCATCAGGCCCGTTCGATGGCCAATGCCACACCTTGACTGCCGCCGATGCACAGGGTGGCCAGGCCCTTCTTGGCATCGCGCTTGATCATCGCGTGCAGCAAGGTGACCAGAATGCGGCAGCCGGAGCCGCCAATCGGATAGCCTGGGCACCCAGGTGCAGGGCTTTCAGACCCGAGCCGCAGACCTTGTTCAGGGTCAGGGCCGGCACGGCCGGCAGGCCAGCGAGGATCACCGCCTGACGCGCCGGGTTCTGCCCGGAGCCTGCGGTCAGCACCTGGCCGAGGATCACTTCGTCGACCTGGGCGCCGTCCAGACGTCCAGACCGGTCTGTTGCAGCAGGCGGCGGATTACCGCTGCGCCCAGTTCCGGTGCCGGGATATTCGCCAGCGCACCCTGGAAGCTGCCGATGGCGGTGCGGGTGGCGGCGACTATTACGACTTCTTGCATGTTTGACACTCCTCGCGCGGGTTGCGCCTGGGCCGTAGGTTGGCGTTGAGCGTAGCGATACCCAACAAACAGGGGCCGGATGACGAACGATGGGTATCGCTTCGCTCAACCCATCCTGCGAACAAAAAACGCGGCGGGGGCAACCCTATGTTGGCGTCCTCCGGGGGCGGTAGAGCAATCAGAAGCTCATTTCGACCACATCGTCCGGTACGATCAGCGGACCTGCAGTCTTGCTGACGATCTCCTCGACGCTCACCCCCGGGGCGCGTTCACGCAAGATAAAGCTGCCGTTGTCGATCTCCAGATAGGCCAGGTCGGTGAGCACCTTGCGGATGCAGCCGCAGCCGGTGAGCGGCAGGCTGCAGTGCTTGAGCAGCTTGGACTCGCCATCCCGGGAGGCGTGGGTCATGGTCACGATGATGTTGTCGGCGCCAGCCACCAGGTCCATAGCGCCGCCCATGCCCTTGATCAACTTGCCAGGGATCATCCAGGAGGCAATGTTACCGGCCACGTCCACCTCGAAGGCGCCGAGCACGGTGAGGTCGACATGGCCGCCACGGATCATGGCGAACGAGTCGGCCGAGGAGAAGATCGAGGCGCCTTTACGGGCGGTAACCGTCTGTTTGCCGGCGTTGATCATGTCGGCGTCCAGCTCATCCTCGGTCGGGAAAGCGCCCATGCCGAGCAGGCCGTTTTCCGATTGCAGCATCACATCGATGCCGTCCGGCACGTAGTTGGCCACCAGGGTCGGGATGCCGATGCCCAGGTTGACGTAGTAGCCATCTTTCAATTCGCGCGCCACACGCTGGGCCATCTGTTCACGGGTAAGTGCCATGGGTGCTTCCTCGTATTCGTCTTGTTGTTGTGGTCAGGCGCGCAGGGTGCGCTTCTCGATACGCTTCTCGAAACTGCCCTGGATGATGCGATCCACGTAGATGCCCGGGGTGTGAATGTGTGCCGGGTCAAGCTCGCCGGGTTCGACGATTTCCTCCACCTCGACCACGGTGATGCGCCCGGCAGTGGCCACCAGCGGGTTGAAGTTCTGTGCGGTGTGGCGATAGATCACATTGCCAAAATGGTCGGCCTTCCAACCTTTGACGATGGCAAAGTCGCCGGTGATGGCCGGTTCCAGAATGTAGTGGCGGCCATTGATTTCGCGTGCTTCCTTGCCTTCGGCGACCGGGGTGCCGTAGCCGGTGGCGGTGAAAAAGGCCGGGATACCGGCGCCACCGGCGCGCAGCTTCTCCGCCAGACTGCCCTGCGGGGTCAGTTCCACTTCCAGCTCGCCGCTGAGCAGTTGCTGCTCGAACAGCGCGTTTTCGCCGACATAAGAGGCGATCATCTTGCGAATCTGTCGGTCTTCCAGGAGCACGCCAAGGCCGAAGCCGTCGACCCCGCAGTTGTTGGAGACCACGGTCAGCCCCCGCACGCCGAGGCGGTAGATTTCGGCGATCAGGTTCTCCGGGATGCCGCACAGGCCGAAGCCGCCGGCCAGTACGGTCATATTGTCGGTCAGCCCGGCCAGGGCCTCCGCGTAACTGCCTACCCGCTTGTCGAGTCCACTCATATCGCTGCGCCTCTTGTCATTGTCGGTTCGGCAGCCGTGCCGCCAGAAAGCGATTGAAAGCTTCACCGCTGCGGACTGATTTGTTAAGTTTGTTTTTCTAAGCAATTAATCAGAAAAACAAACCAATGACCGTCAAGCAACTGCGTGCCTTCCTCGCCGTGGCGCAGAGCCTGAGCTTCGCCCAGGCCTGCGAGCGCCTGCACCTGTCCCAGCCGGCACTGAGCCTGGCGATCAAGAATCTGGAGGAATCCCTCGGCGGCCCGTTGCTGGTGCGTACCACCCGCAGAGTCGGCCTGACCCCGGAAGGCGAGCTGCTGCTACCGATCGCCCGGCGCCTGCTGGCCGACTGGGACAACACCGAGGAACTGCTACGCCAGCACTTCACCCTGCAACTGGGCAAGGTTGCCATCGCCGCCATGCCGTCATTTGCCGGCAACCTGCTGCCGATGGCGCTCAAGGCCTTCCGCGACCGCTATCCGAAGGTCAACGTGGCAGTGCATGACGTGATCAACGAGCAAGTGCTGGAGATGCTGCGCAATCGCCGGGTCGAACTGGGTATCGCCTTCGAGCCGGAAGCCCTCGATGGCTTGGACTTTATCCCCTTCTATACCGACCGCTTTGTCGCCGTGGTACCTGCTGGCTGTTCGCTGGCCGAGTTGCCCGAACTGAGCTGGGCGCAGTTGCTGAAAGAGCGCTTTATCACCTTGCAACGCCCATCTGCGGTGCGCCTGCTACTGGAGGAAAGCATCGCGGCCCAACATGGCAAACTGCAGGTGGCCTTTGAGAGCCATCAACTGGTGACAGTCGGCCGCATGGTCGCCCAGGGCCTCGGCGTGAGTGCGGTACCGAGCCTGTGCATCCAGCAGATGCAAGAGCTCGGCGCGCGCTGCATCGCCCTCTCTGCGCCGCAGGTGGAACGCCGCGTCGGCCTGCTGCGCCTGGCCGGGTACGAGTTGTCGAGTGCGGCCCAGGCCCTGAGCGATGTGCTGATGCACATCACGGACTGGAATACTCTGAATATTCCAAGGGATCTACACCGTTAGCACGGACTCTTTGCACCTCTGCTTGCGCCTGCCAGCGTACGCGGCGTCGGCGAAGATCATGTGCTTCAGCGGAAAAACTCGGCGGGTGGACTCCGGGGATTTTTGCCAAAATATGGACGTCTTCTTCAGCGTTTCCTTACAGGGGCGCCCCCTCTGACTGCAGCTGCGTGTACTCATGACGGTCCTGGCTAGGGCAGGTGGCAAAGCGCACGCGATAACAGCGTGAGAAATACGAGGATGATTCAAAACCGCAGGCCACTCCAACTTCCAACACCGTCATATCGGTTTGGCGTAACAGTTGCCGGGCTTTATCCAGCCGCAATGCAAGGTAGAAACTGGAAGGGGTTTCGTTGAGGTGTTGACGAAATAACCGCTCCAGTTGCCGCGGCGTCACCTTGATCAGCTCAGCCAAGGCCTGTGAACTCAGTGGCTGTTCACTCCTGCGCTGCATCTCGCCAATCACCTGCACCAGCTTCTTATTGTGTACGTCGTAGCGGCTGGCGATCTGCATACGCTGGTGGTCCTGACGCGAACGGATCCGGCCGAGCACAAACTGTTCGGACACTTCGAGGGCCAGCGCTTCGCCATGCTCACGACCAATCAGGGTCAGCATCAGGTCAAGGCTGGCAGTACCGCCGGCGCTGGTGATGCGTTTACCGTCAATTTCGAAAAGCTCCTGGGTGACGGTCAGGCACGGATAACGCTCCTGAAAGGCTTCAATGGCCTCCCAATGAAGGGTCAGGCGCTGCGCGCCGAACAGGCCGGCTTCGGCCAAGACAAAGCTGCCGGTGTCGATGCCACCGAGAATGGCGCACACACGCTCGGCACGGTGCAGCCACTGTGTCAGTCGGTGATCGACGGTGGCCAGCGGCTCAAAGCCGGCCACCACAAATAGGCTGTCGCTGGCTGCTGGTAGCTCCAGCGCAGTATCAACATTGAGCGACATACCATTGCTGCTTTGCACCGCTCCACCATCCGCGCTGAGCAGCCGCCAGCGGTAGCGCTCACGACTGAAGCGGTTAGCCACGCGCAACGGTTCAATGGCCGACATCAGGCCCATCATGGAAAAACCAGGCATGAGCAGAAATTGGAAGGTGTGGGGCATGGCCATGAGTTCGTTCAATAAGGGCCTTCACTAAAAGCCAGTTTGGCCGTCGGGGCAAGTGAGAGCGTCGCTATGGTTCAACAGGTGGTCGCTCTAGTGCGTTTATCCTGCGCCTACGCTGCGTAGTGTTACGCCATCGGGTGCATACAGGCCTGAGCATGGGAGGGGGCGCTAGCGCTCCGCGAGAACAACAAGCAAACCCAAACGCCATACGAGGTACACTGATGATAGGTATCAAGATGATCGCCGGCTGCTGTTTACTAAGCGTATTCAGCTCGTCGCTATTGGCTGCCGAACAGGCCAGCTGTCAGAAGGCACGCATCGGCCTGGTTGGCTGGACCGACGTAGTGGCCACGACCGCTGTGGCCAGCACCCTGCTCGAAGGCCTTGGCTATGCAACCACGCAGACCCAAGCATCGCAGCAAATTATCTTTTCCGGCATCCAGCGCGGCCAAATCGACTTTTTCCTCGGTTACTGGAAACCGTTGATGGACGACAACATCAAGCCATTCCTCGCCGACAAATCAGTCAAGGTGCATGACGAGCCGGGGCTCGCCGATGGCATTTCCAGCCTGGCAGTGCCCAGCTACCTGGCCGATGCAGGCCTGAAAACCTACGCCGACATCGCCAAATTCAGGAAGGAGCTGGGCGGCAAAATCTACGGTATCGACCCAGGTACCGGCGCCAACACCACCATCCAAAAGATGATCGACAGCAACCAGTTTGGCCTCGGCGGCTTCGAGCTGATCGAGTCGAGCGAATCGGCCATGCTGGCTTCCGTCAGCCGTGATGCGCGAAGCAAAAAGCCTGTGGTGTTCTTCGGCTGGAAGCCGCACCCAATGAACATCAAGATGGACGTGACCTACCTGACGGGCAGTGAAGACGTCTTCGGTGCCGATGAAGGCCTGGCCACCGTCTGGACCGTCACCGCACCCGACTATGCCGAGCGCTGCAGCAATGTCGACCGGTTGCTGAACAACCTGCGCTTCACCGCCGCTCAGGAAAGCCAGTTAATGGCGCCGATCATGGAGCGAAAAGATGCTAAAGACGTCGCGCGCAACTGGCTGAAGGAAAACCCGCAAGAACTGAGCAAGTTCTTGGCCGGGGTCACCACCTTCGAAGGCCAAGATGGCCTCAGCGCCATGCAGGCTGCGCTTAAGTAACGCCACGCTGCCCCCTTAATCAATCACCGTGCTGTGCGCCCCTCAGGGCGCCCGGCATCCATTCGCCTCGAATAAGGATGGAAACCCCATGAATTATGAAGTCATCGTCACCTGCGCTGTCACCGGAGCCGGCGATACCGTTGGCCGCCACCCGGCCATTCCAGTTACCCCCAAGCAAATCGCTGACGCCGCCATCGAAGCGGCCAAAGCCGGTGCGACGGTTGCCCACTGCCATGTGCGCGATCCCAAGACCGGCAAACCGAGCCGCGATGTCGAGCTGTACCGCGAGGTGGTCGAGCGCATTCGCGAGAGCGATACCGATGTCATCATCAACCTCACCGCCGGCATGGGTGGCGACCTGGAGATCGGCCCGGGCGAGCAGCCTCTGGAGTTCGGTGCCGGTACCGACTTGGTAGGCCCGATGACCCGTCTGGCGCACATCGAAGCCCTACGCCCGGAAATCTGCACCCTGGACTGCGGCACCCTGAACTTCGGCGACGGCGACTACATCTATGTCTCCACCCCGGCGCAGTTGCGGGCCGGCGCCAAGCGCATCACCGAACTGGGCGTAAAGGCCGAGCTGGAAATTTTCGACACCGGCCACCTCTGGTTCGCCAATCAGATGATCAAGGAAGGTCTACTCGAAGACCCTCTGTTTCAACTGTGTCTGGGTATCCCATGGGGCGCCCCGGCCGACACCACCACCATGAAGGCCATGGCCGATAACCTGCCGGCGGGCATTAACTGGGCGGGCTTCGGCATCGGTCGCATGCAGATGCCGATGGTCGCTCAAGCCATGTTGCTGGGCGGTCACGTGCGGGTAGGCCTGGAAGACAACATCTGGCTGGACAAGGGCGTGCATGCCACTAACGGTCAGCTGGTCGAACGCGCCATTGAAATCATCCAGCGCCTCGGCGGGCGGGCACTGACCCCGGCTGAGGGGCGCGCCAAGATGAACCTTAAGCCACGCCGCTGAATTGCAGCCATACCCGTCAGCCGTGCGGCGCTAAGCCGCAGGCGTTCGAATTGCCAGCCCCGGATGATCTCCGGGCTACCCACGCAGGAGCCGCCATGGCCTTTATCACTGAATTAAAAACCTTCGCCGCGCTTGGCACTGGCGTGATTGGCGCCGGCTGGATCGCCCGCGCCCTGGCTCATGGCCTGGACGTCGTGGCCTGGGACCCGGCGCCCGGCGCCGAAGCGGCATTGCGCGAGCGCATCGCCAATGCCTGGCCAGCCTTGCAGCAGAAGGGCTTGGCCCCCGGTGCCGCGCCGCAGCGCCTGCGCTTCGTTGCCACCATCGGAGAATGCGTAGCTGATGCCGACTTCATCCAGGAAAGTGCCCCCGAGCGACTGGAACTGAAACTCGACCTGCATGCCAAAATCAGCGCGGCGGCGCGGCCCAATGTGCTGATCGGCTCAAGCACCTCGGGCCTGCTACCCAGCGAGTTTTATGCTGACGCCATCCATCCTGAGCGGTGCGTGGTCGGTCACCCGTTTAACCCGGTGTACCTGCTGCCGTTGGTGGAAGTGGTCGGTGGCGCGAAGACTGCGCCAGAAGCGGTGCAGGCCGCCATTCAGGTCTACACCAGCCTGGGCATGCGGCCGCTGCATGTGCGCAAGGAAGTACCAGGCTTTATCGCCGACCGGCTGCTTGAGGCGCTATGGCGCGAGTCGCTGCACCTGGTCAACGACGGCGTGGCCACCACCGGCGAGATCGACGACGCGATCCGCTTCGGCGCCGGCCTGCGCTGGTCGTTCATGGGCAGCTTCCTGACCTACACCCTGGCGGGCGGCAACGCCGGCATGCGCCACTTTATGTCGCAGTTCGGCCCGGCCCTGAAGCTTCCCTGGACCTACTTAGAAGCACCAGAACTGACTGACGGCCTGATCGACAGCGTGGTCGAAGGCACCACCGAGCAGCAAGGCCGGCGCAGCATCGCCGAACTGGAGCGCTACCGTGATGACTGCCTAATGGCGGTGATGGGCGCGATCAAGGCGACCAAGGCCAAGCACGGCTTTGACTTTGCCGATTGAGTGATTGCTCACCTGCCCACGCCCCTCTCTGGCCGTACACGCGGTAAGGCAGGGGCGTGATGATTTCACACAGCGATGATTACAGGTACTACCCCATGCCCACACCGTCAGCACTCACTACCTATCAAACGCCGATCCTGGCCGAGTGGGTGGACTACAACGGCCACCTGCGCGATGCTTTCTACCTGCTGATCTTCAGCTTCGCCAGCGACGCCCTGATGGATCAACTGGGTCTCGACGAGGCGGGGCGTGCCCGCACCGGGCATACCCTGTATACCTTGGAATGCCACTTGAACTTCCTCGACGAAGTCAAGCTCGGTGAGACGGTTGAAGTGCACACCCAGGTGCTCGCCCACGACCACAAACGGCTGCACATCCACCACAGCCTGCACCGCTTAGGTGTGGCCGACGCCTTGGCCGAGAGTGAACAAATGTTGATGAACATCGATGTCAGCACCTCGCGCTCGGCCATCTTCGATGCGCAGGTGATGCAGCAGGTGCACATGCTAAGCGCGGCGCATTGCACGTTGGCGATTCCGGCGTGTGTGGGCAGAACCCTTGGCCTCCCTCCGGCCCGGGCTTAGCACGCAGCGATTAGCGGCACCGCTCAGGCATTCACTACCCATTTCGACAACCGTCTGTTCCGCGCCCCCTACAAGGAAATTGCCATGAACGCAGTAGATTCCGTCCTCGACGCCGCACCGGTTGCTGACTGGCGTAGCTACCCGATCCACGTCGCCTTGGTGGGTGTGCAAACGGCAAACGACCACCTGGCCGTCACATGGAGCGATGCCCGGGTCAGCCCCTTCCATCACCAGTGGTTGCGCGACAACTGCTCCTGCAGCCAGTGCGTGTACAGCGTGACCCGCGAACAATTGTTCGAGATTGTCGACGTGCCGCCAGAACTGCACCCCCAGCGCACACGGATTGATGAACAAGGCCAACTGCTGATCGACTGGCAGGACGGCCATCACAGCCGCTTTCACCCCGGCTGGTTACGCGCCCACGCCTACGATGACGCCTCGCGCGCTGAGCGCTTGGCACAGCGCCCACAGAGCCGGCTATGGGGCGCAGAAATGAGCGCGCAACTGGCGCAGTTCGACTACCCCACCGTCATGACCGATGATCACACCTTATTGCAGTGGCTGCTGGCGGTGCGCGACATTGGCCTGACCCAGCTACGCGAGGTGCCGACCACTGAAGACGTTTTGCCCGCGCTCGCCAAGCGCCTCTCGTTTATTCGCGAGAGCAACTTTGGGGTGTTGTTCGACGTGCAGTCCAAGGCTGACGCCGACAGCAATGCCTACACCTCGTTCAACTTGCCGCTGCACACCGACTTGCCGACGCGCGAATTACAGCCGGGCCTGCAGTTTCTGCATTGCCTGGTCAACGATGCCACAGGCGGTGAAAGCGTCTTCGTCGACGGCTTCGCCATTGCCGAGGCCTTGCGCCAAGAAGCGCCTGAGCTGTTCCGCACCCTGTGCGAAACGCCCGTCGAATTCCGCAATAGAAGCCGCACCAGCGACTACCACTGCCTGGCGCCGATCATTGCCCTAGACGCCTACGGGATGGTCAGTGAGATTCGCATGGGTAACTTCCTACGCAGCGCCTTCGATGTACCGGTTGAGCAGATGGCGGCGCTGTACAGTGCCTACCGGCGCTTCATCACGATGACCCGTGAACCGCGCTTTCGCGTGCAGCGCAGGCTGGATGCCGGGCAACTCTGGTGTTTCGACAACCGTCGCGCCCTGCATGCCCGCACGGAGTTTGACCCAGCGAGTGGTGCACGGCACTTCAAAGGCTGCTATATCGATCGCGACGAGTTGCTCTCGCGCATACGCGTGTTGCAGCGCTGAGCCATGTCTGGCAGGCCGTTGAAAAACCTAAGCGAGGCAGCCGAGACAAGGCTAAAACAGGCGAAAAGGCAGAATTTACTGCTGTAAATGAGCACTTTGAGCCTGTTTAGCGCCGTATCGGCAACACAGGTGGTTTTTCAACAGCCCGCTAACGCTTATGCGTAGAGACGGGCCGAACTGTTTTAGGCGTTGGTTGCTTAACGCTTGAAGGTGGACGTCAGCCCATCCGCTTATGCTAATGCTGTGGGTTCACCTGATGCAGAACTGGTTCGGCTAGCGACTCATCCAGCTCGCAGGCGCTAGGCTTGCGACAACCAGCCCGGCCACCGGCCGGCATAACAAGAATTTGAGGAAGCACAATGCAACAGCCCCTGTGGACGCCTTCTGCCGAACGTATCGCGGCGACGCGGATGGACGCCTTCCGCCGCTTCGTCAATCAGCGTCACAGCCTGCACCTGGCGGACTACCCAGCCCTGCATGCCTGGAGCGTGGCGCAGCGTGAAACCTTCTGGCAGGCCATTGTCGAGTTCTTCGAGATACGTTTTAGCGCTCAGCCCGAGTGCGTGCTGCAAGAAGGCCCGAGCATGCCTAGCGCCCACTGGTTTCCTGGGGCCACCCTGAACTTTGCCGAACACCTGCTGCGCCGCCGCGACAACCATCCGGCCCTGGTGGCCATTGGCGAGGATGGTTCGCGCGAGCAACTGAGTTACGCCGAGCTGGCTGCCCACGTCGCCGGCCTGCAAAAAAGCCTGCGCGCTGCTGGCGTCGGCAGCGGCGACCGGGTGGCAGCCTTTATGCCCAACACCTGGCAAACCCTGGTCGGCATGCTCGCCGCCAGCAGCCTGGGGGCGACCTGGTCCTCCTGCTCGCCGGACTTTGGCACCCAGGGGGTGATCGACCGTTTCGGCCAGATCGAACCCAAGGTGCTGATCGCCGCCGCCGGCTACCGCTACGCCGGCAAAAACCTGGACCTGACCAGCAAGCTCAATGAAATCCTCGAACGCCTGCCCTCGCTTGAGCTGCTGATTGTGCTGCCCTACGCCAATACCCAGGCCAAAGCCGCCGACTTCCGCTCGACGGCCACGGTCGCGCTGTGGCAGGACTTCTACCAGCCCGGCGGCGAGCCCGAATTTACCCAGGTAGCCTTCGATCACCCGCTGTATATCCTCTACTCCAGCGGCACCACCGGCGTACCCAAGTGCATCGTCCATGGCACCGGCGGCACCCTGCTGCAGCACGTCAAGGAACTCGGCCTGCACACCGATCTGCATGCCGACGACACACTGTTCTACTACACCACCTGTGGCTGGATGATGTGGAACTGGCTGGTCTCGGGCCTGGCCCTGGGCGCCACCCTGGTGCTGTTCGACGGCTCGCCCTTCCACCCCGGTGCCGAGCGCCTGATCGACCTGATCGATGCGGAAAACATCAGCATCTTCGGCACCAGCGCCAAGTTTCTCGCGGCGCTGGAAAAAGCCGGTGCCAAGCCGGGCCAAACGCACAGCCTGCAACGACTCAAGGCGATTCTGTCGACCGGCTCGCCGCTGTCCCACGAGAGCTTCGAGTACGTCTACTGCGAGATCAAAGCCGATCTGTGCCTGTCGTCGATCTCCGGCGGCACCGATATCGTCTCCTGCTTTGCCCTCGGCAACCCGGTGCTGCCGGTGTGGCGCGGCGAGCTGCAATGCAAGGGCCTGGGCATGGACGTGCAGGTGTGGAATGACGCCGGCCAGCCGCTGACTGGCGAGAAAGGCGAACTGGTCTGTGCCCGGCATTTCCCCAGCATGCCGGTGGGTTTCTGGAAGGATGCCGACGGCAGCAAGTTCCAGGCGGCCTATTTCGACACCTTCCCCGGTATCTGGGCCCACGGCGACTACGCAGAAATCACCGAGCACGATGGGCTGGTGATTCACGGGCGCAGTGACGCGGTACTCAATCCCGGCGGCGTGCGCATCGGCACCGCCGAAATCTATCGCCAGGTGGAAAAGGTCGAAGCCGTGCTGGAGTCCATCGCCATCGGTCAGGAGTGGGACGACGACGTGCGGGTGGTGTTGTTTGTGCGCCTGCGTGAGGGCATCGAACTGACCGACGCGCTGCAAACGCAGATCCGTCAGGTGATCCGCGCCAACACCACACCGCGCCATGTGCCAGCGAAGATCATCGCCGTGGCGGATATCCCGCGCACCATCAGCGGCAAAATCGTCGAGCTGGCGGTGCGCAATGTGGTGCACGGCAAACCGGTGAAAAACACCGACGCCCTGGCCAACCCACAGGCGCTGGAGCTATATCGCGACTTGCCGCAACTCAGGGACTGATCAGCCCAGCTGCAACGCTAAAGCAGGAGCCTTGACCATGGAGCGGGCCGCTCAAGTACTGCTGCGGCCCGGGTCCTCCGGCGGTTCATCCGCCTCGATATCTTCCAGCTTAAGTTCCAACCCCCAGCTGGGCTGGGCCGGCACTGCAGGCGCTGCCGGCACACTACCTGGCGCCGCCTGGGCGGTCTGCGCCGCTTGGGCTGCGGCGTTGGCCGGGTTCTCGCGGTGCAGCTTGAGTTTGAGCCGCACGTTGTTCGCCGAATCGGCATTTTTCACCGCTTCCTCTTCGTCAATCGAGCCTTCATGCACCAAGTCGATCAAGGCCTGGTCGAAGGTCTGCATGCCGATATTCTTCGACTTCTCCATGATTTCCTTGATATCGCCAAAATCGCTGCGCTTGATCAGGTCACGAATGGTCGGCGTGCCCAGCAGCACTTCCACTGCGGCACGGCGCTTGCCGTCGACGGTCTTGACCAGGCGCTGGGAAATAAAGGCCTTGAGGTTGTTGCCCAGGTCATTGAGCAGCTGCGGCCGCCGCTCTTCCGGAAAGAAGTTGATGATGCGATCCAGCGCCTGGTTGGCGTTGTTGGCATGCAGAGTGGAAATGGCCAGGTGGCCGGTGTCAGCGAAGGCCAGGGCATGCTCCATGGTCTCGCGGTCGCGAATTTCGCCGATCAGGATCACGTCCGGCGCCTGGCGCAGGGTGTTCTTCAGGGCGGCGTGGAAGCTGCGGGTATCCACCCCCACCTCGCGCTGGTTGATGATCGACTTCTTGTGCTTGTGCACATATTCCACCGGGTCTTCGATGGTGATGATATGGCCGCCGCTGTTGCGGTTGCGGTAGTCGATCAGCGCCGCCAGGGAGGTCGATTTGCCCGAGCCGGTGCCGCCGACGAACAGCACCAGACCGCGTTTTTCCATAATGGTCTTGAGCAGCACCTCGGGCAGCTTCAAGTCCTCGAACTTGGGGATGTCCATCTTGATATTGCGCGCGACGATGGACACCTCGTTGCGCTGCTTGAAGATATTGATGCGAAAGCGTCCCACGCTGGCAATCGAGATCGCCAGGTTCATCTCCAGTTCGCGCTCAAATTCCTCGCGCTGCAGGCTGTCCATCACACTGTTGGCAATGGCCGCCACTTCTCCGGATTTCAGCGGTTCCTGACTCAGGGCCTTAAGCACGCCATTGAACTTGGCGCAGGGCGGCGCTCCAGTGGACAGGTACAGGTCGGATCCGTCCTGGCTGGAGAGAATGTTGAGCATTGCGGTGAGGTCCATGGCGAGCAGATCCGTCGAGGTGGAAGTGGGTAAGTGGTAACCAGTAACCTTAGGTTAGAAGCGCCGGGCTTTCCGCCCGCGCGTGCGGCGAATATCCGGCGTCATTCTGCTGGCGCATTCCGGCTGGCACAATAGCGGGTCGATCAATCTGAGGAAGTCATCATGGCCAAGGCAATGTGCCGCCATATTCTGGTCAAGACCGAGGCTGAGGCCGCCGCGCTAAAGAAACGCATTGCGGCTGGCGAGGCCTTCGATGTGCTGGCGCGCAAATATTCCACCTGCCCGTCCGGAAAAAAAGGCGGTGACCTGGGCGAGGTACGTCCAGGGCAGATGGTGCGCGCCATCGACCAGGTGATTTTCAAAAAGCCCCTGCGCGAGGTGCATGGGCCGATCAAGAGTCAGTTCGGCTACCATCTGGTGCAAGTCTTCTACCGCGAGTAACCGCCATGACCCCGCAGCACGTTGCCGAGCTTTGCCTGAGCCTGCCCGGTGCCCGTGAGGACATCAAATGGGGCGGCGTGCGGGTGTTCTCGGTGGCAGGCAGCAAGATGTTTGCCCTTATTCACCTAGCCGGCCACGATGGCCTGGCCTTCAAGGTCGACGACGACCTGTTTCTCGGCTTCTGCGACCGTCCCGGTATTCGCCCCGCCCCCTATCTGGCCCGCGCCCGCTGGGTCAGCATGGCCGCGCCCTACCCCCTGGGCGACGCCGAACTGAGCGAACTGCTGACCCGCTCTCACCAATTGGTGGTGGCCAAACTGCCCAAGCGTCTCAAGCTGGCTCTGTTGCTGTAGCCCCATCCATCCCATTGATCTGCCCAAGGCCGGCGTAAACCGCTACAATCGCGCCCCCTTCGCGCCCATGCGCCCGCTTATCTGGACCAAGATTCGTGATCTCCACCGCCAACATCACCATGCAATTCGGGGCTAAGCCCCTGTTCGAGAACGTTTCCGTGAAGTTCAACAACGGCAACCGTTACGGTCTGATCGGGGCCAACGGCTGCGGTAAGTCGACCTTTATGAAGATTCTTGGCGGCGACCTGGAGCCCAGCGGTGGTCAGGTGATGCTGGAGCCGAACGTGCGCCTGGGTAAGCTGCGCCAGGATCAGTTCGCCTACGAAGAATTCAGCGTGATCGACACCGTGATCATGGGGCACGAAGAGCTGTGGAAGGTCAAGGCCGAGCGTGATCGCATCTACTCGCTGGCAGAGATGAGCGAAGAAGACGGCATGAAGGTTGGCGAGCTGGAAGGTGAGTTCGCCGAGATGGACGGCTACACCGCCGAATCCCGTGCCGGCGAGTTGCTGCTCGGCCTGGGCATCCCGCTGGAGCAGCATTTCGGCCCGATGAGCGAAGTAGCGCCTGGCTGGAAGCTGCGCGTACTGCTGGCCCAGGCACTGTTCTCCGATCCGGACGTGCTGCTGCTGGACGAACCGACCAACCACCTGGATATCAACACCATCCGCTGGCTGGAAGCGATTCTGACCGTGCGTAACAGCACCATGATCATCATTTCCCACGACCGTCACTTCCTCAACTCGGTCTGCACCCATATGGCCGACCTGGATTACGGCGAGCTGCGCCTGTTCCCGGGCAATTACGACGAGTATATGACCGCTGCGACCCAGTCGCGCGAGCAGTTGCTGTCGGATAACGCCAAGAAGAAGGCGCAGATTTCCGAGCTGCAGAGCTTCGTCAGTCGCTTCTCGGCTAACGCCTCGAAAGCTAATCAGGCCACCAGCCGCGCCAAGCAGATCGACAAGATCCAGCTGGCCGAGGTCAAGCCATCCAGCCGCGTCAGCCCGTTTATCCGCTTCGAGCAGAACAAGAAGCTGCACCGCCAGGCCGTGATGGTCGAGAAAATGGCCAAGGGCTTCGACGGCAAGACCCTGTTCAAGAACTTCAGCTTCCAGGTTGAAGCCGGCGAGCGCGTGGCGATCATCGGCCCCAACGGTATCGGCAAAACCACCCTGCTGCGCACCCTGGTCGGCGAGCTGAGCCCGGACGCCGGCAGCGTTAAATGGACCGACAGCGCGGAGCTCGGCTACTACGCCCAGGACCACGCCCACGACTTCGAAGACGACGTGACCCTGTTCGACTGGATGAGCCAGTGGACCCAGGGCGAGCAGATGGTGCGCGGCACCCTCGGCCGCATGCTGTTCAGTAACGACGAGATTCTCAAGTCGGTGAAAGTCATCTCCGGTGGTGAGCAAGGCCGCATGCTGTTCGGCAAGCTGATCGTGCAAAAACCCAACGTACTGGTGATGGACGAACCGACCAACCACCTGGACATGGAGTCCATCGAGTCGCTCAACCTGGCGCTGGAGAACTACCCCGGCACGCTGATCTTCGTCAGCCACGACCGTGAGTTCGTCGGCTCCCTGGCCACGCGCATCATCGAGCTATCGCCTAACGGTATCACCGACTTTAGCGGTACCTACGACGACTACCTGCGCAGCCAGGGCGTGATCGTGTAAACCCCACCGCATAAAAAACGCCCCGTTCGAGCAACCTCGGACGGGGCGTTTTGCTGTGTGCCGAATCAATAAACCGGCCGTTAGTTGCCCAGCAGCGCCGTCAGAGTGGCTGTTGGAGGGGATAGTGCAGCCCTAAGAAATGAAGCAGCAGCTGATTAACCTGCTCGGCCTGCTCGTTCTGAATCCAGTGCCCGCAGTCCTGCAGCACATGCTGTTCAAGCCGGGCGATGCGCTTGGGCATCTGTTTAAGGGTGTAAGCCTCCAGCGTACCGACCGGGTCCTTATCACCGAGCAGAAACAGCGCGGGCTGTGCAATCTGTCGATCAGCCAGGGCCTCGGTGCGCTGCCAGTTACGCTCGAAGTTGCGATACCAGTTCAGCGCGCCGTAAAAGCCGCGGCCCTCGAAGGTTTTCAGGTAATGATCGAAGGCTGCACTGTCACACCAGGCCGGCAGCGTGCCAGGGTCTTGCATACCATCGAACAATCCGGCACCCGCGGGTTTTTCCTGTAGAAAGTGATCCCTGGGTACGGCCGCCGAGGTGTTGTGCATCATCATGCGCAGGGTGCGCGGGATGTCGGCATCCATCTGCGCCTCGGCCACGCCAGGCTCTTGGAAATGCAGGATGTAATGAAAGCGCCCGGCATACAGCTGGCGCATGATCTCGATGGCCGGCTGCCTGGGCCGCCCGCCAAACGGCACGGCCATGCCCACCACTGCCTTCACCCGCTCGGGCTCAAGCAAGGCCAGGTGCCAGGCAATCGGCGCGCCCCAGTCGTGGCCGACCATGCAGGCCTCATGCTGACCAAGAGCGTCCATGGCCGCCTGGATATCGGCGCAAATCGTCAGCAGGTCATAGGCTGCAGGATCACGCGGCGCGCTGCTCTGGCCATAGCCGCGCATTTCCGGGATCAGCACGCGGTAACCGGCAGCCGTCAGCGGTGCGATCTGCTGGCGCCAGGAATGCCAGCACTCGGGAAAACCGTGCAGCAGCCAGATCGGCCGCCCCGTCGCGGGACCTGCACGGTAAAGACTGAGTTGGATACCGTTGACCGAGAGCAACTGATGTTCGAGCGGGTGCATGTGCGCCTCCTTTAGCCAGCGCCACTATGACAAAGGCGCACCCTGGGGTGCGCCTTTAATCCATCTGCCGAATACAGCTTAAGCAATCAGCCCTGCGCCGTGCTCCAGTCAATCCACTGCAACTGCCAGGTTGCCAGAATCAGCAAGCCGAAACCGATGCGGTACCAGGCAAACGCCGCATAGCTGTGCTTGCCGATAAAGCTGAGCAGCGCCCGCACCGCAATCATGGCGAAGATAAACGAGGTGACAAAACCGATGGCAAACACCGGCAGATCACTGACTTGGAACAGCTCGCGGTACTTGTAGCCGGAGTACACCGCGGCACCGACCATGGTCGGCATGGCGAGAAAGAAGGAAAACTCGGTCGCCGCCTTGCGCGACAAGCCAAACAGCAGACCGCCGATAATCGTCGCGCCGGAACGTGAAGTCCCCGGAATCATCGCCAGGCACTGGGCGCAACCGATTTTCAGGGCATCCTTCCAGGTCATGTCATCCACGCTCTCGGCATGGACCAGGTGCGTGCGCCGCTCGGCCCAGAGCATGATCACCCCGCCCACCACCAGCGCCAGCGCCACGGTGATCGGGTTGAACAGGTAATGGTGGATAAGATCGGCAAACAGCACACCCAGCGCCACGGCCGGCAGAAAGGCGATCAGCAGATTGGCGGTAAAGCGTTGCGCCTGCGGCTCTTTCGGCAGGCCCACAACAATGTCGAGAATCTTGCGCCGGTACTCCCACACCACCGCGAGAATTGCCCCCAGTTGGATGATGATATTGAAGGCCATCGCCCGCTCGCCGCCAAAACCGATCAAGTCGGCGACGATGATCTGGTGACCGGTGCTGGATATCGGTAGAAACTCGGTAATCCCTTCAACAATGCCCAGTATCAGTGCCTGAAAGGCCGCCCAAAAATCCATCCAATCTCCTAGCCCGCAGCGTCCACTGCACGAAATATATTAATGAGTAATTAGCCTGCAAGCATGGCGAGTCTCGGACTCCCGTCTTACCCCGAGGTTCCGATGACACAGAAAAGCTGGCAACCCCCTCAGGTTTACCGCGCAGGTGCCGAAATGCTATCAGAGAAACTGGCTATAACGCCGCGCTGGTCCTTCGTTGTACGCACTTAAAATGCGGACTGACCAGATAACAAGTCGTAGGAGTGCTTACTTCATGCTGTCCAATCTGAGTATTTCCCAAAAACTGTATGCGGGCTTCGCAGTGCTACTGGCCATCATCCTGCTGCTGGTGTTGAGCACCTGGCGCGGATTCAACCAAGTCAACAGCGCAGTGGCGAGCAACATTCACACCTACACCGTGATCAGTGAAGCGGATGCCCTACTCAGCAGCCTGATCAACATCGAAACCGGTATGCGCGGTTATGCCATCAGCGGCAAGGACACCTTCCTGGCGCCCCTGCAAGAAGGCGAACGCACCTTCAGCCTGAGCTATAACACGCTCAAACGCCTGACAGCAGACAACCCAGCACAACAACGGCGGCTGGATGAGATCCAGCGTTTCAAACAACAATGGTTTGTCGAAGACATTCAGGCCAGTGTTGACCTTCGCCGTGCAATCGTCAGCGGCCAAGCGCAGATGGATAGCATTGTCGAACGCATCAGCGAAGGACGCGACAAGGCCAAGATGGATGCCATGCGTGGGCAAATTGCCGAGTTACGCAGCGCGGAAGAACAGCTTCTCGATAGCCGCAGCGAAGAAATGCGCGGCGCCTCAAGCATGGCCCTGGGCATCCTTATCGGCGGTGGTGTGCTGGTCGGTGTGCTCGCCGTGATCATTGCCCTGACCCTCTCCTCCAGCATCGTGACCCGCCTGCGCCAAGCCGTCGAGGTCGCCCGCGCGATTGCCGACGGACGCCTGGACTCAAGAATCGACAGCCATGGCGGCGATGAAATCGCAACCCTGCTGGCCGCGTTTTCCGCCATGCAAGAGCGCCTGCGCAGCATGATCACCCAGATCAAGCAAGGTGCTGAGCAACTGGTGCAGGCTTCGCAGCACATCTCCAGTTCATCCGAGCAACTGTCTGCGTCCACCCGCGACCAATCGCATGCGGCCGCCTCGATGGCAGCCACCGTGGAAGAGCTGACCGTGAGCATCAACCACGTGGCGGAAAACGCTGGCGAAGCGCATGCCATTTCCACTGCCTCGGGGCAGCAGTCGCAAGACGGTGGCAAAGTGATCCAAAACACCCTAGAAAGCATGCAGAAGATTGCCAATACGGTGCAGCAATCGGCCTTACAAATCGCCGAGCTGGGCCAGCATTCAGATCAAATTACTTCGATCGTCAATGTGATCAAGGCAATTGCCGACCAGACTAACCTGCTCGCCCTCAACGCCGCCATCGAAGCGGCACGCGCCGGTGAGCAGGGCCGCGGTTTTGCCGTGGTCGCCGACGAGGTGCGCCTGCTGGCGCAACGCACCAGCAACTCCACCCAGGAAATTGCCGATATGGTGCAGAAGATTCAACACGGTACGCGGCATGCCGTGGAGAATATGGAAGTCGGCGTGAATTTAGTCAAAAATGGCGTCGAGCAGGCTAATCAGGCCGGTGAGGCCATCGTACAGATTCGCCAAGGCTCGGCCAGGGTGATCAGCGTGGTGGACCAGATCAGTATCGCCCTGCGCGAGCAAACAGAAGCCAGCCAGGATGTTGCACGCAACGTCGAGCGCATTGCGCTGATGTCGCAACAGAACAGCCAAGCCGTCGAAGAAACCTCATTGACAGCTCACTCCCTGAATCACTTGGCAAAAAATTTAGAGCAGCAAGTAGGACAATTTCATCTTTAACACGCGCTAGCGAAGAGTCAGGGGGGCACAGTGACGCGAACCATGAGGCTAGACAACAGTCGTTCTTATTGATGATTCTTGCAGCCACCGCGTCCATACTGTTTTCTGGATGCGGCGCTGCTGTACTAATAAATGGCTCTGCCCCTATTGTGTGTTACGAGTCGATCAACCCTAGGTTGGTTGGAGGCGCACAGCGGTGAAAACCAACGATTTATGCCGACGCCTGTTGGACCTCGTTGTGAGAGGCGCCGACCTACCGCTTGCATGCAACACTTAATTGGGACACGGCCTGATAAATCGTCAAAATATAACTAGCTCACACAGTAGCTAGATCGACTGCCGGTCAGTTCAGGGGATGAGTGCTAAATGAGCGACATGGAACATCAGGAAGTCGACCTCAACAAACCGCAGAATCAGGATCTGGTCTGGGATCTGGACAGCATCGCCCGACGCGAGCTGGCGGAGCGCTTTGTGAAACTGTTCGAGAACCGCTTGTGCGTGTACTCGGAGTCGACACGCCAGCTGTATACCAACTACGACCTGCACTTCCCCAGTGACCTGGGCCGCAAGATGGTGGTACTGCCCAACCCCTATGCCTTCCATGACACCCTGCATGGCATCGAGTCGCATGCCGTGCGCAAGACGGGGCTGTGCGTGCTTCCCGGTGTGGTGCTGAATAAGCCAGGCTTGCTGCTGACCACCATGATTAAAGAAGGTGGCCCAGCGCCGAAAACCATGCCGTTCAAACCGGCGTTGGCCCAGATCATCAGCAACCAGAAAAAGGCCGGCGATATTTTCCTGCCGATTATGATGAAAGGCGACTTGCGCGAGTTCGATCAGCAGCTGCCCTACATCCACTTGCACCGGCTACAGGTCAGCCGTCTGACTCGCCTGTCGACCTTTGAGCGCGATGATATCCAGCAGACGATTACCCGCAAATTACTCATGCTCTATCGCCAAGCCGACAGCCTCAGTTGCCACTGAAGCCACCTTCGCCTTCCTGCGGTGCAATAAAAAAGCGGGCCCCGTTTACGGATGCCCGCCTTGTGCTCTATCCACCAACTGGGTCTTATTGCTGGCTGACCCAGAACACCGCGGTGACGACGAAGATTACAATCAAGGCGAAAATAGCCTTGGCATCGACCGCGCTGTCAGCGTTATCTGGCTCACTGTGTTGGCTCATGGACTACCCCTCTTGTTGTGTTTATGGGTGAATCGTCGTGTGCAGTTAAGACCAGCATGCCCGCTTACTCAAGCCGTGGGCTATGTTCAGCGGCTGTCTTATCCCTTTAAGTTCTTTCCATATACTCAAACATCACTTTTGCGCATAACCCTGAGCTGGTATCTTCCTCCGGCTCCGCAAGGAGTGCGCGGCCGTGCGCGCTGATTAGCTGTGAGAACCGGTTTACGATATAGCGAGCCAGAGCCTGCTTTTAACACAGCAGGGCCGACGCGCAGCAGATCGTAGATAAGTTCTAAAAGCCTGATAACAGGACACCCCATGTACGTATACGACCAGTACGACCAAAAAATCGTCGAAGACCGCGTCAAGCAGTACCGCGATCAAACCCGCCGTTACCTGGCTGGCGAACTGAGCGGCGAAGAATTCCGCCCGCTGCGCCTGCAGAATGGCCTGTATATCCAGCGCTATGCGCCGATGCTGCGCGTTGCCGTGCCGTACGGTCTGATGTCGTCTGCCCAAGTGCGCATGATGGCCAAGATTGCCCGTGACTACGACAAGGGTTACGCGCACATCAGCACCCGCCAGAACGTCCAGTTCAACTGGCCGGAGCTGGAAGATGTGCCCGATATTCTCGCCGAGCTGGCCACCGTGCAGATGCACGCCATCCAGACCAGCGGTAACTGCATCCGCAACACCACCACCGACCAGTTCGCCGGTGTGGCTAAGGATGAAATCATCGACCCGCGTCCGTGGTGCGAAATCATCCGTCAGTGGTCGACCTTCCACCCCGAGTTCACCCACCTGCCGCGCAAATTCAAAATTGCGGTCAACGGTGCCGTGAGTGACCGTGCAGCGATTGAAGTGCACGATATTGGCCTGGAAGCGGTACAGAACGACGCTGGTGAGCTGGGCTTCCGTGTTTCCGTCGGTGGCGGCCTGGGCCGTACTCCAATTGTTGGCAGCTTTATCAACGAATTCCTGCCATGGCAGCACCTGATCAGTTACCTCGACGCCATCCTGCGTGTGTACAACCGCTATGGCCGTCGCGATAACAAGTACAAGGCGCGCATCAAGATTCTGGTCAAGGCGTTGACCCCTGAAGTGTTCGCCGAGCGGGTGAACGCCGAATGGGCCCACCTGAAAGACGGCCCCACCACCCTGACCGAAGCCGAAGTGGCCCGCGTTGCAGCGCACTTTATCGACCCCAGCTACAAAGCCCTCGACGACCAGGATGCCGCCCTGGCTGCCCTGGACGCCGAACACCCAGGCTTTGCCCGCTGGCGTCAGCGCAACACCTTCGCCCACAAGAAGCCGGGCTATGTCGCTGTCACCCTGTCGCTCAAGCCTACCGGCGTGGCGCCAGGCGATGTCACCGACAAGCAGCTCGATGTGATCGCTGATCTGGCCGACCGCTACAGCTTTGGCGAAGTGCGCAACAGCCACAACCAGAACATCATTCTGGCGGATGTCGAGCAGGCGCAGCTGTTCACCCTGTGGGGCGAGCTGCGTGAGAATGGTTTCGCTACGCCGAACGTCGGCCTGCTCACCGATATCATCTGCTGCCCCGGCGGCGACTTCTGCTCGCTGGCCAACGCCAAGTCGATCCCGATCGCCGAAGCCATCCAGCGCCGTTTCGACGACCTGGATTACCTGTTCGACATCGGCAATATCGACCTGAACATCTCCGGTTGCATGAACGCCTGCGGTCACCACCATGTTGGCCATATCGGCATCCTCGGCGTGGACAAGAAAGGTCAGGAGTTCTATCAGGTGTCCCTCGGCGGCAGCGCCGGCCGTGACGCCAGCCTGGCGCAGATCCTCGGCCCCTCCTTCGCCGAAGCGGACATGGCTGACGTGATCGACAAGATCGTCAAGGTCTATGTCGAACGCCGCACCGAAGAAGAGAGTTTCCTCGACACCTTCCGCCGTATCGGCGTCGACCCGTTCAAGGAGCGCGTATATGCAGCGAATCATTAAGAACGGCCAGCTGATCGACGAAAGCTGGCACCTGCTGCCCAAGGACGCCACGCTGGACGGCATTCCCAACTGTGACGACCTGATCGTGCCGCTGGGCCTGTGGGTCGAGCACAGCACCGCGCTCAAGGCCCGCGATGGCGGCCTGGGTGTGTGGTTGGACGCCGGTGAAGAAATCGAGGAAATCGCCGATCAGCTGGATAACTTTCAGGTCATCGCGCTGAACTTCCCGGCCTTCACCGATGGCCGCCACTGCTCCACCGCCTACCTGCTGCGCAACCGCTATGGCTACAAGGGCGAAGTGCGCGCCATCGGCGATGTGCTACGCGATCAGCTGTTCTCCTACCGGCGCGTGGGCTTCGATGCCTTCGCCCTGCGTGAGGACAAAGACCCGCTGGACGCCCTGAAAGCCTTCGAGGAGTTCAGTGAGGTCTATCAGGCCTCCACGGACCAGCCGCTACCGTTGTTCCGTCGCCGCGCCTGATCTTGCCTGCAACGCAAAAGGCCACCCTTTGGGGTGGCCTTTTTTGTATCTCGCAACTTACCCCAGATTGACCAGCACGCGCCCAACCTGCTTGCCCGCGAGCACCTCGGCTATCGCCGCAGGCAATTGCTCAAGCGTCACTTCGCTGACCAGCGCATCCAAGCTGACTTTCCACTGCAACGAGAGTCTGTCCCACATCGAGGCCTTGACCACCAGTGGCAGCTCGACCGAGTCGACCCCAAGCAGGTTCACCCCACGCAAGATAAACGGCAGCACGCTGCCCTGGAAACCGACGCCAGCCGTCAGGCCACAGCAGGCGGCGCTGGCACCGTAGCGCAGCGACTTGACCACGTTGAACAGGATATCCCCGCCCACACAATCCACCGCGCCGGCCCACTGTTCTTTGAGCATTGGCTTGTCGGTACCCTCCAGCAGTTCGGAACGCAGCACAATCTGCTGCGCGCCCAGCACCTTGAGGTAATCAGCCTGCTCCGCCTTGCCGGTCGATGCCGCAACGCGGTAACCGAGGGTAGCCAGCAAAGCCACCGCGACACTGCCAACACCACCGGTGGCACCGGTCACCAGCACGCTGCCAGCATCCGCCGTCAGTCCGCTTTGCTCCAGCTTGTCGACACACAGCGCGGCAGTCAGCCCGGCGGTGCCAAGTACCATGGCCTCGCGCAGCGACAAGCCCTGGGGCCGCTTCAGCGCCCAGCTGGCGGGAATCCGGATGTACTGAGCGAAGCCGCCCGAGGTGTTCATGCCCAGGTCATAGCCGGTGACGATCACCTCATCGCCCACGCTGAATTCGGCCACGCTGGACACTTCCACCACACCGGCGGCGTCGATGCCCGGGGTATGCGGAAAGCTCTTGGTCACGCCGCGGTTGCCACTGGCCGACAGCGCATCCTTGTAGTTGAGCGAGGAATACTTGACCCGAATCAGCAGCTCGCCGGCCGGCAAGTCATCAATCTCGCGTTGCACAATCACCTGTTCGAAACCGCCCGCTGCGCGCTCACGGGCCTGCAATGCACTGAACGTGTTCATATCGACTCCCTTAAAACGGTTACCAGAAGCGCTGCTGATTTAAACGACTCAGCCAGTTCAGGACGAAGCGATCCAGCGCCACGCTGCCCGCCAGCCCAACGCGCTCCTGCAGGGTTTTCTTCTCGGCATAGTGCAAATGAAACAGCTCGGCGCTCTTCGCTCGCTCTGTCAGGTACTCGTCGCTGGTCTTCAGCTCATCGACCAGCTGCTTCTCCAATGCCGCCAGGCCCAGCCAGACTTCACCGGTGGCAATCTGGTCAATGTCCAGCTGCGGCCGGTAGCGGGCAACAAAGCCCTTGAACAACTCATGGGTGGTTTCCAGGTCTTCCTGGAACTTCTCCCGGCCCTTCTCGGTGTTCTCGCCGAACACGGTCAGGGTGCGCTTGTACTCACCGGCGGTAAGTACCTCGAAATCAATATCATGTTTTTTCAGCAATCGGTGCACGTTAGGCAGCTGGGCCACCACACCAATCGAGCCGAGGATGGCGAACGGCGCCGAGATAATCTTCTCGCCGATGCAGGCCATCATATAGCCGCCGCTGGCCGCGACCTTATCGATGCAGATGGTCAGCGGCACGCCCGCCTGACGAATGCGCGCCAGTTGCGAAGAGGCCAAACCATAGCTGTGTACCATGCCGCCGCCGCTTTCTAGACGCAGCACCACTTCATCCTGCGGCGTTGCCATAGTCAGTAGAGCAGTGATTTCGTGGCGCAGGCTGTCAGTGGCCGAGGCTTTGATATCACCATCGAAGTCCAGCACGTAGACGCGCGGCTTGTGGATACCGGCCTTCTTCTCCTGCTTGGCGGCCTTGGCTTCGGCTTTGCTCGCCGCTTTCAGTTGCTCCTTATCGAGCACCGCGTGCTCCACGCGCTGATGCAACTGCTTGAAAAAGTCATTGAGCTTGTTCACCTGCAGTTGGCCAGTGCTCTGCCGGCCCTTGCTGCGCAGTGCGGCAATCGTCACCAGCACCACCAGAATGGCCACTACCAGGGTCACTGTCTTGGCCAGAAAGCCGATGTACTCTGCAAAAAACTCCACGTATTCCCCCTTGTCCCAATGACTACGCGCGCTCATCGACCGCGCGCAATAGTGCCCAAGCATACCGAGGCACCGGGTTGGCGGCCAGCAAGCAAGGCCTAGACATTCAGCGCACTCATGCAATTCAAACAAGCGTATGTTTTTACGTTGACAGCTTCTGAGCTTCCTCATACCCTCGCGAAACTTTCACCGCAGCGGAATCGAGCGGACGTGGGCAGCATCTACCTGATTCGACATGGCCAAGCCTCCTTCGGTGCAGACGATTACGATGTGCTATCGCCCATTGGAATTCGCCAGGCCGAAGTGCTGGGCGCGCACCTCGCGCAACTCGGCACGCGCATCGATCGCAGCGTCAGCGGTGACCTGCGCCGCCAGCAGCACACGGCCAACAGCGCATTGCAGCAACTGTGCGAGGCCGGTATTGGCGTACCGCCGCTAGAGATTGACCCTGCCTTTAATGAGTTCGATGCCGACGCGGTGATCCGCAGTTTGCTGCCGGGCATGCTTGCTGAAGAACCCGAAGCCCTGCATATCCTGCGCAATGGCGCGAGCAATCGTGCCGAATTTCAGCGCCTGTTTGCCAAGCTGATTGGCTGCTGGATTTCCGGCGAATACGACACGCCGGACCTGCAAAGCTGGCAAGGCTTCGTCGAGCAGGTTCAGGGTGGCCTCACCCGCCTTTTAGAGCAGGCCGAGAGCAAACAGAAGATTGCCGTATTCACCTCCGGCGGCACTATTACCGCCCTGTTGCACCTGATTACCGGTATCGCGCCTGCGCAGGCTTTCGAGCTGAACTGGCAAATTGTTAACACCTCACTAAGCTGCCTGAAGTTTCGCGGCAGCCAAGTGAGCCTGGCTTCCTTCAACAGCCATGTGCATTTACAGCTGTTGAAGGCGCCGGAGCTCATCACCTATCGCTGAGCTGCGGCCCACTGCACCCATCTAGGGCGCTAGAAAAACCTGAGAAAAAGGAAGAAACCATGAGCGTTGCAGACATCGTCAATACCATGCAGTCCAAATTCAACGCCGGTGCCGCTGCAGGCCTGGATCTGGTGTTCCAATTCAACATCGAAGACGGCGAGAACTACGCGCTGATCGTCAAGGACGGCACCTGCGCCGTTGAGAAAGGCGACAACGCCAACGCCAACGTGACCCTGATCATGGACACCGACACCCTGAAAGGCATCACCAGCGGCGAAACCGACGGTATGCAGGCGTTCATGTCCGGCAAGCTGCGCGCCGAAGGCGACATGATGCTGGCCATGAAACTGGGCGAGCTGTTCCCGGTTTAAGCGGCAAGGCTACTGCGCGACAAAACAAACCGGAGTCCTCGACTCCGGTTTTTTTATGGCCGCCATCCATGGCGGCCACCCTACGGGCCGTCGCTACGCGACGTTAACACTGGCTCCCGACCATTGTTTTATGGCTAAAAACTAAGCTTGAATAGCCAATCAGGCAGCTTGATTGGGTAGCAACACGCCCACCTATAACGGCGGGTAATCCTTGTGAGGCACAGGGTGCAGCATTAGATTAGCTAATTATCTTAGGCACCCATCATAAGCAGAAGGGATA
>NZ_JBAQLP010000069.1:0-15846 GCF_049301935.1 Pseudomonas sp.
TGGCCGGCCTGTTTGTGCTGTATATCGGCATTCGTTGCCGCTTGCAGCCCGAGCTGGGACCGGCCTTGTCCGAGGAGGAGCGCGGGCAGATCAGCCGGCGCGAGAAGCTGCTGTTGCTCAAGGCCGGGATCGCGCCGCTGTTTATCTTCTTCTGCATGACCGGGCTGTTTCTGATGGGCATCACCAGCCTGGTGGAAAGCTCGGCAGTCGGCGCGGCGGCGGCCACCCTGATGGCGCTGGTCAAGGGCCGTTTGACCCGCAGCGTGATGGAAGAAACCCTGCGCAAGACCCTCGGTATCAGCTGCATGTTTATGTGGATCATCCTCGCCGCGCTGTGCTTTGGCGCGGTGTTCGACGGCCTCGGTGCGGTCAAGGCGATTGAAGCATTCTTCCTCGAAAGCCTCGGCCTGGGGCCTTGGCAGGTGCTGATCCTGATGCAGCTGTCGTTCATTCTCATGGGCATGTTCCTCGATGACACCGCCATGCTGGTGATAGTCGCGCCGCTGTATATCCCGCTGGTTGGTGCCCTGGGCTTTGATCTGGTCTGGTATGGCGTGCTCTACACCATCACCTGCCAGATCGCCTATATGACTCCGCCCTTCGGCTACAACCTGTTCCTGATGCGCGCCATGGCTCCGCCGGAAGTCTCGCTGCGCGACATCTACGTGTCGGTTACCCCATTCGTGCTGATCATGGTGCTGGCGCTGGTGCTGGTCATGGTCTTCCCGCAGATCGCCCTGTGGTTGCCGCAGTGGCATTACGGTGGGTGAGCACATGAGCTTCAGCTGTAGGCCAGCGCAGTCGTACCTGTAGAAGCCAGTGAGGATTGCTACGGCCTGTGCTGCTTATGCCGTACGCAATCCTCAAGGGCTTTGTCGCAATCAGGTGCAGGTTGCCCCTCTGAAAACCCTGCCAGTGCCCCGTGGGCCAGGCAGTGCGGTTGTATGCCATCTGAATCGACACATCGGAGATAACAGCATGAGTACGAGACGCAGTTTTCTGAAAACCGCCGCGGTGGCCACCGGGGCAGCAGGGGCAACGGCATTGGGTTCGGCGCATATCTACGCCGCCGAGCCGAAGAAAATCGTCTGGCGCCTGCAGACCTATGCCGGCGCGGCGCTGGGCGAGCATGTGATCAAACCCTCCATCGATGCCTTCAACAAGGCCGCCAATGGCGAGATGGAAATTCAGCTGTATTACGCCGACCAGCTGGTGCCCACCGGCGAGCTGTTTCGCGCCATGCAGAAGGGCACCATCGATGCGGTGCAGAGTGATGACGACTCTATCGCCGCGCCGGTGGATATCTCGGTGTTCGGCGGCTACTTCCCCTTTGCCACCCGTTACAGCCTGGATATCCCGGTGCTGTTCAACCAGTACGGACTCAACGAGATTTGGGCCGAGGCCTATGGCGAAGTCAAAGGCGTGACCTGGCTCGGTGCCGGCGCCTGGGACCCTTGCCACTTCGCCACGGTGGAGCCGATCACCAAGCTTGAGCAGCTCAAGGGCAAGCGCATCTTCACCTTCCCCACGGCCGGCAAGTTCCTCACCCGTTTCGGCGTGATCCCGGTAACGCTGCCCTGGGAAGACGTTGAAGTGGCGATGCAGACCGGCGAGCTGGACGGCATTGCCTGGTCCGGCATCACCGAGGACTACACCGTCGGCTGGGCCAACGTGACCAAATACTTCCTCACCAACAACATCTCCGGCGCCTGGTGCGGCTCCTACTTCGCCAACTCGGACAAATGGGCCGAGGTGCCCGAGCACCTGAAAACCCTGTTCAAGCTGTGCATGGACAGCTCCAACTACTACCGCCAGCACTGGTACTGGGGCGGCGAGGCGCAATTGCGGGTCGAGGGCGGCAAGCTGCAACTGACCTCCATCGCCGCCGAGGAATGGGCCACGGTGGAAGCCGAGGCGCTGAAATTCTGGGATGAAATCGCCAAAACCAGCCCGCGCTGCGCCCGTGTGGTGGAGATCTTCAAGAAGTACAACGCGCTGATGGCCAAGGCGGGCGCGCCCTATCGTTGATCGCGTTAAGCCGCCGGCAACACCACGCCCGCGCCGCAAGGTGCGGGCGTTTTGCTGCCTGTGGTGCGGCGACAGCGGCAGATATTTCCCGGATCAGCCAGCCAACTCTGCAATCCTGTACCACACTGAACAGGCTTTTTACCGGGTGTTCTAAACAGGTGTGGCTGCTGGTCGGGCGCGTTGTGCAGGGGTTGTTGGGAGGCGCCTGAAACGCTGTTGTTACCTGCAGGACTGACACCGGATGTCGGCCATAACGACAGCCATAACAACAAGAGACAGGTGCATTTATGCTCAATCCGCGAGACGTGAAAACCGTTCAGGATGCCAAGCGCATTGTCGAGGAGCGCGGCCTTAGCCATGTCAAGGTTGGGGTGTTCGATAACGATGGGGTGATGCGCGGCAAATACCTCAGTCGCAGCAAGTTCTTCTCTGCCCTCGACAGCGGCTTTGCCTTCTGCGATGTGGTGCTCGGCTGGGACGTCAAGGACCAGCTCTACGACAACGCCCAGTACACCGGCTGGCACACCGGCTACCCGGACGCGCCGGTGCGGGTGTTGCCGCACACCTGCCGCGACTTACCCTTCGAAAACGGCATGCTGCTGTTTATCTGCGAGTTTGCCGAGGCGGCGGAGAAGGTCTGCCCGCGTGGCACCCTGCGCCGGGTGATCGAACGCTGCAAGGCCATGGGTTTTGATGCCTTTGCCGCCCTGGAATACGAATTCTTTATGTTCGATGAAACCCCGGAGTCGGCCCGCGAGAAGGGTTTTCGTAACCTCAAGCCGTTCACCCCGGACTGGTTTGGCTACTCGATGATTCGCAACTCGGTACACGCCGAGCTGTACCACGAGATCCTCGAAATGGCCGAGCGCATGGACTTTCCCATCGAAGGCCTGCACACCGAAACCGGCCCCGGCGTGCTGGAGGCCGCCATCGCCTATGACCGCGCCGAAGCCGCCGCCGACAAGGGCGCACTGTTCAAGACCTTTATGAAGGTGCTGGCCCAGCGCAACGGCCTGATGGCCACCTTTATGGCCAAGTGGTCGGGCAAGTATCCGGGGCAGAGTGGGCACATTCATGTGTCCCTGCGTGATCTGGCCAGCGGCAAGTCGGCGTTCTTTGATCCGAGCCAGGCGCACAATATGAGCAAGCTGCAACGTCACTTTCTCGCCGGGCAGCAGCGCCTGATGCCGGAGTTACTGTGCATGGTGGCGCCGACGCTGAACAGCTATCGGCGGCTGATTCCCGGCTTCTGGGCGCCCACCGATGCCACTTGGGGCGTGGAAAACCGCACCGCTGCGCTACGGGTGATTCCCGGTACGGACAAATCCCAGCGCCAGGAATATCGCCTGGGCGCGGCCGACGGCAATCCGTTTTTGGCCCTCTCGGTGGCCCTCGGCTCGGGCCTGTACGGGGTGATGCAGCAATGGGAACCGACCGCGCCAGTGGTGGGTAATGCCTATGCCATGCAGCACCCGGAAGAACTGGCCCTGCCGCGCACCCTGTGGGATGCGGCGCAACGGCTGAAGGCCTCGACGGCGGCACGGGAGCTGTTTGGCGATGAGTTTGTCGAGCACTTTGCCGCCAGTCGTGAGTGGGAAGAGCGCGAATACCGCCGGCATGTCAGCGACTGGGAGTTGGATCGCTACTTCGAAATTATCTAGCGCGGCCCAGGCTGGTTGGGCTGCTGGAGTCTTTTCAATGAGCAAACTGCAATGCATTTCACCCATCGATGGCTCGGTGTATGTCGAGCGCCATCTGGCCTCCAATCCGGAAATTCAGGCGGCGCTGGTCAAGGCCGAACTGGCGCAGCAGGCCTGGAAGAACACCCCGCTGGCCGAGCGCATCGCCATCGGCCGCAAGGCGATTGCCGCGTTCGCCGCCAAGGAAACTCAGCTGGCCGAAGAGCTGTGCTGGATGATGGGCCGGCCGATCCGCTATGCCGCCGGCGAAGTGCGCGGCTTTGTCGAGCGTGCCAGCTATATGGCGGATATCGCCGAACAGGCCCTGGCGGATATCCAGGTGCCGGAAAAGCCCGGTTTTATTCGCTTTATCCGCCGTGAACCGCTGGGCGTGGCGCTGGTGATCGCGCCGTGGAATTACCCCTATCTGACGGCGGTAAACGCGGTGATGCCGGCGCTGCTGGCCGGCAATGCGGTGTTGCTGAAACACTCGGCACAAACTCCGCTGTGCGCCGAGCGCATGGTCGAGGCCTTTAGCGAAGCCGGTTTGCCGGACGGGGTATTTCAGTACCTGCACCTGAGCCATGGTGAAACCGAGGCGCTGATCCAGGCGCCGAGCATCGCCCACGTCGCCTTCACCGGCTCGGTGCCGGGCGGCACCATGGTTGAGCGCGTCGCGGTGGGGCGCTTTCTCAGCATCGGCCTGGAGCTGGGCGGTAAGGACCCGGCCTATGTGCGCGCCGACGCCGACCTGGCCCATGCGGTGGAAACCAGCATCGACGGGGCGTTCTTCAACTCCGGGCAATCCTGTTGCGGCATCGAACGCATCTATGTGCACGAATCGCTCTACGACGCCTTCGTCGAGCAGGCGGTGGCGTTGGTCAAGCAATACAAGCTGGGCCGCTCCGATGACCCGGATACCACCCTTGGGCCGTTGGTGCGTGCCGAAGCAGCGGATTTTGTCCGTGGGCAGATTCACGATGCCATCGAGCAGGGTGCTACCGCGCACATAGTGCCAGCCGACTTTGCCCTGGATCATCCCGGCTCGCAGTACCTGGCGCCGCAGGTGCTGACCAATGTGCACCACGGCATGCGGGTGATGACCGAGGAATCCTTCGGCCCGGTGGTGGGCATCCAGAAGGTCAAGGATGACGAAGAGGCCCTGGCGCTGATGAACGATAGCGAGTTTGGCCTCACCGCCGCCATCTTCAGCCGTGACGTCGACGCCGCCATGGCCCTGGCCGACCGAGTGCAGGCGGGCACGGTGTTTCTCAACCGCTGTGATTACCTCGATCCGGCACTGGCCTGGACCGGGGTAAAGAACTCCGGGCGCGGCTGCAGCCTGTCCAGCGTCGGCTTCGAGCATGTGACCCGGCCGAAATCCTTCCACTTCAAGACCCAGCTGTGAGGCGCGCCATGGACCTGAATCACTACCGCATGAACTGGAATTACCCGACCTCGGTGCGCGTCGGCGTTGGCCGTATCGGCGAGCTTCCGGCGGCTTGCCGGCAACTGGGCATGAGCGCGCCGCTGTTGGTCACCGATCCCGGCCTGGCCGCCTTGCCGATGATCGATCGGGCGTTGCTGCACTGCCGTGATGATGGCCTCAAGGCCGGTCTGTTCCATGGCATCAAGGGCAACCCCACCGGGCAGAACGTGATGGATGGGGTGGCCGCATTCAAGGCTGGCGCCCATGACGGGGTGATCGCCTTTGGCGGTGGCTCGGCGCTGGATGCCGGCAAGGCCATCGCCCTGATGGTCGGCCAGGATCGACCGCTGTGGGATTTCGAGGACATCGGCGACAACTGTGAGCGCGTCAATGTCGCCGGCATGGCCCCGGTGGTCGCGGTGCCAACCACCGCTGGCACCGGCTCGGAAGTCGGCCGCGCCTCGGTGATCACTGACGATGCCGCGCATATCAAACGCATCATCTTCCATGCGCGCATGTTGCCGGCGCTGGTGATCCTCGATCCGGAGCTGACCCTCGGCCTGCCGGCCAAGATCACCGCGGCCACGGGCATGGACGCGCTGTCGCACAACCTGGAAGCCTTCTGCTCGCCGTTGTTCCACCCCATGGCCGAAGGCATCGCCCTGGAAGGCATGCGCCTGGTGCAGCAGTACCTGCCGCGCGCGGTAGCCAAGGGGGCGGATGTCGAGGCGCGCCTGCAGATGCTGGTGGCCTCCAGCATGGGCGCCACCGCATTCCAGCGTGGCCTGGGTGCCATGCATGCCCTGGCCCATCCACTCGGCGCGCTATATGACGCCCACCATGGCCTGCTCAACGCGGTGCTGATGCCCTATGTGCTGGTGGCCAACCGCGAGCGCATCGAGCCGCAGATGGAGAAAATGGCGCGTTACCTGAACCTGACCAAGCCTGGCTTCACAGGGGTGCTGGAGTGGGTGCTGGCGCTGCGTGAGCAGGTCGGCATCCCGCACAGCCTGGGCGAGATCGGCATTGATGACACGCGCATCGAACAGGTCGGGCAGATGGCCGAGGTCGACCCCTCTGCCGGCACCAACCCGATTGCCTTTAGCGCTGCGCAATACAGTCAGTTGTTCGAGAAAGCCCTGCGCGGCACGCTGTAGAGCGGCTGTTACTGCGATTAAGCGACCTCGCGTAGGGTGGGTTAGGCGCGTGCTGCCGATAGCGATGATCCAGCAAGACCCGTCGCGCCGTAACCCACCATCGGCGCAACCTGGCATAGCGCCTGCTGGGTTACGCGGCGCGCCACTATGGCGGTGCCTGATTACTCTGCGCGTGGCACCGCTCACCCTCTCGACGCTGTTCGCCTGTTTGAGCAGGCGGCTGTGACTCACGCAGCGCCTGGTTGCGCGGTAGCGAACAGATACATGACCCGCCGGTTCTTGGCTTGCGCTGGCCGCGCGTGACTCCTTATAGTCCGCCGGCACATAAGCGCCCGGCTTGCGTCAGTACCGGCTGCAAGCAGGGCCTGTTACCGCAATGGTGAGAGGCCATGATCGAAATAAAAAACCTAACCAAGCGTTTTGCGCAGCACACGGCTGTTGACGACCTGTCCTTCAGCGTTCAGCCCGGTGAAGTGCTGGGCTTTCTCGGCCCCAACGGCGCCGGCAAATCCACCACCATGAAGATGCTCACCGGCTTTCTTGCGCCGACGTCCGGTAGCGCCAGCATCCTCGGTTTCGATATCCAGAAAGACCGCCTCAAGGCCCAGCGGCAGATCGGTTATCTGCCCGAAGGCGCGCCGTGCTACGGCGACATGACGGTGCGCAGCTTCCTCGAATTTATTGCCGAGGTGCGCGGTTTCAAAGGTGCGGCGAAGCACGAACGGGTGGCCAAGGCGGTCGCTCAGGTCGAGCTGGACGCTGTGCTTGAGCAGTCGATTGAAACCCTGTCGAAAGGCTTTAAGCGCCGCGTCGGCTTGGCCCAGGCGATTCTGCATGATCCCAAGGTGCTGATCCTCGACGAGCCCACCGATGGCCTCGACCCAAACCAGAAGCATCAGGTGCGCAAGCTGATCCAGAGCCTGGCCTACGACAAGATCGTGATCATCTCCACCCACATCCTCGAAGAGGTTTCAGCGGTGTGCACCCGCGCGGTGGTGATCGCCCATGGCAAGCTGCTGGCCGATGGCACGCCGCTGGAGCTGGAGAGCCGCTCGCGCTATCACCAGGCCGTCACCCTGGTGGCCGCAGAGCCGCTCGATCAGGCCGCTCTGGCTGCCTTGCCGGGGGTTGCCTGCGTGGAAGAAAACCACCTGGAGCACAGCCTGAGCATCCTGGCCAAACCGGGTGAGGTGATCTTCCCGCAGGTCAATGCGCTGATCGCCGAACGCGGTTGGCAGGTTAAGGAGTTGAATGTCGAACGCGGGCGGCTGGATGAAGTGTTCCGCAGCCTGACCCGGGGGGAGAGCGTATGACCAAGCTGTCGGTGATCTTCAAACGCGAGCTGGCGAGCTACTTCGCCACGCCGCTGGCTTACGTGTTTATCCTGATTTTTCTGGTGCTGTCCGGGGTGTTCACCTTCTACCTGGGCGGCTTCTTCGAGAGCGGCCAGGCTAACCTGGCGCCGTTCTTCAACTTCCACCCCTGGCTGTACCTGTTCCTGGTGCCGGCGATAGCCATGCGCCTGTGGGCCGAGGAGCGCAAGAGCGGCACCATCGAGCTGCTGATGACCCTGCCGATCACCCGCTTCGACGCGGTCACCGGCAAGTTCCTCGCCGCCTGGGCCTTTGCCGGGCTGGCGCTGCTGCTGACCTTCCCGATGATCATCACCGTCAACTACCTGGGTGAGCCGGACAACGGCGCGATCATCACCGGTTATATCGGCAGCTGGCTGCTGGCCGGTGCCTATCTGGCGATTGGCTCGTGCATGTCGGCGCTGGCAAAGAACCAGGTGATCGCCTTTATCCTCGCGGTTGGCCTGTGCTTCCTGTTTATCGTCAGCGGCTTCCCGATGGTGCTCGACGCCTTCAGTGGCTGGGCGCCGCAATGGTTGGTGGATGCCGTGGCTTCGCTGAGCTTCCTGACTCGTTTCGATGCGATTAGCAAGGGCGTGATCGACCTGCGCGACCTGCTGTATTTCCTCACCCTGATCGCCGCCTGGTTGGCCGCGACTGCGGTGGTTATCGACCTGAAGAAAGCTGACTGAGGCCGCCCATGAAAAAGCTGATGGTTTCCAGCGCCGGGCTCGCACTCATTGCCCTGGCGTTTCTCGCCTTTAACCTGTTCTCCAGCGTCAGCCTCAGTGGCCTGCGCCTGGATCTGACCGAGCAGAAGCTCTACACCCTCTCCAGCGGCACCGAGCAGATTCTCGCCGAGCTGGACGAGCCGGTGGAGCTGAACTTCTTCTACTCCGACACCGCCACCAAGGATCTGCCGGCGCTGCGCACCTACGCCAAGCGTGTCGAGGAAATGCTCAAGGCCTACCAGCGCGAGGCCGCAGACAAGCTCAAACTGAAGATCATCGACCCGGCGCCGTTCTCCGCCGAGGAAGACCAGGCCGCCGAATTCGGTCTGCAGGGCATCCCGCTGCAGCAGGGCGGCGACTCGATCTACTTCGGCCTGGCCGGCAAGAACGCCGAAGGCCAGACCCAGGTGATCCCGTTCTTCGCCCTGGACCAGGAAGAGTTCCTTGAATACGAGCTCAGCCGTCTGGTGCAAAGCCTGGCCACGCCCGAGCGGCCGGTGGTCGGCGTACTCGCCGGCCTGCAGGTCAACGGCGGCTTCGACATGGCCGCGCGCCAGCCGACGCCGGCCTGGATGCTGATCGAGGAAATCCGTCAGCTGTTCCAGATCGAAAGCCTTAAGCGCGATGTCGACCTGATCCCCGAGAACGTCTCGGTGCTGTTGCTGATTCATCCCAAGCAGCTGCCCGAGCAAACCCTGTATGCAATTGACCAGTTCGTCCTGCGTGGCGGCAAGTTGCTGACTTTCGTCGACCCGTTCAGCGAGGCCGATACCCAGGCCGAAATGCCCGGCGAAATGGTCATCGACAAGACTTCTGACCTGCCGGAATTGTTCAAGGCCTGGGGCCTGCGCATGCTGCCGGATCAGGTGCTCGGCGACGGCTCCTACGCCATGTCGGTGAGCATGGGCCAGGGCCAACGCCCGGTACGCCATGCCGCCTGGCTGACGCTGCCGAAGCGTGCCCTGGATGCCGAGGACATCAGCACCGCCTCGCTGGAAACCGTCACGGTGGCCACCGCCGGCATACTGGAGCCGCTGGAAGGCGCGAAAACCCAGTTCACCCCGCTGATGCGCAGCTCGCAGTACGCCATGCCCTTTGATGCCAAACGCTTCGGCATGCTGGCCAATCCGGAAGAGCTGATCCGCGAGCTGCAACCCACTGGCGAGCGCTACACCCTGGCCGCGCGCATCAGCGGCCCGGCGCAAACGGCCTTCCCTGAAGGCATCGAAGGGCACAAGGATGGCCTTAAACAGGCGGACAATATCAACGTGATCGTCGTGGCCGACACCGACATGCTCACCGACCGCATGTGGGTGCAGGTGCAGGACTTCTTCGGTCAGCGCATTCCGCAGCCCTGGGCCGATAACGCCGGCTTTGCGATCAACGCCCTGGACAACCTGGCCGGCTCCGAAGCGTTGATCAGCGTGCGTTCGCGCGGTCGCTTTACCCGTCCGTTCGAGGTGGTGGACGCCATCCAGCGGGAGGCCGAGGTCAAGTTCCGCGAGCAGGAACAGGCCCTGCAAACCCAGTTGGCCGACACCGAGCAGAAGCTCGCGGCCCTGCAGCGCAGCGATGATCCGAGCAAAGCCCTGGAGCTGACCCCCGAGCAACAGGCCGCGGTGCAGCAGTTTGTGCAGCAGAAGCTGGCGATCCGCAAGGAACTGCGCGAGGTGCGCTACCAACTGAATGCCGATATCGAGGCCCTGGGCAGTACGCTCAAGCTGCTCAATATCGCCCTGGTGCCGCTGCTGCTGACCCTCGGCGTGCTGGCGCTGTGGCTGTGGCGTCGGCGCAAGCACGGCTGATTCCGCCTGTACCTGCAAAGGGCCGCTTAATGCGGCCCTTTGTTTTATTGACACAGAAGCGTGATGCTTTTGTAGGAGCGGGCTTGCCCGCGATCAAGGCCATAGAGCATCGCGGCCAAGGCCGCTCCTACAGGTATTTCAGCGTCTCAGCGCAGTGCAGCCAAAAACCGCAACTCACGCCATAATGCCCCGCGCACATGCGCCAAGCGGATCGCCGTGACCGATCTAACCAGTCCTGTTTCCCCTGTTTTGAGGATTAATTAGATGCCTACCCTCCTGGTCAAAATATTCGAAGGCCGCAGCGATGAGATCAAACGCGAGTACGCCAAAGCCCTGACCGATGCCTCGACCAAGGTCCTCGGCTGCGATGCCAGCGCGGTTGATGTGATTTTCGACGAGGTAAGAAAAGGCGACTGGGCCACCGGTGGCGTGATGTGGTCTGAGCGCGACTAGCGGGCGGCCATCACTACGACCCTGCCTCTATTGCGTGTTGCGAGGCGACAACCCCCAACGATCTATGCCAACGCCTGTTGGGCTGCGCTGCGCTCAGCGCCAACCCAGCGCGTGCATGCGACACGCAATGGCTACAAAGCCCCCAATAAGGGGGTGAGCGCGCGAGCCTGGCTAATCCCGCTCGCGCCCGTTACGGGGTTGACACCGATGCGCAGCAGGGCGCGGGGCGGTTCTCAACCCGCGGCTGGGCGGCGCTGGCGACAAGTTGGTGCCGCTGATCTAGCGAAATGGCGTGGGGTGTGCGGAGCTGTTGCGGCCTCTACAGGCTAAAAGTCTCAGTGTTTGTAGGCGGTGTGGAACACCACGCAGTGCTTGCCGGCATGTTTTGCCCGGTACATGGCCTGGTCGGCCAGTTCCAGCGCTTCGGCCAGGTTACTGCTGTCCAGTGGCCAGAGCGCACCACCGATGCTGCAGCCAACCTTGGCCTGATGGTTACCCAGGTCAACCGGTGCACTCAGCGCTGCCAGGGTGCGTTCGGCCACCAGCTGCGCCTGCGGCAGGGCTTCGCCAGCCGGCACTTGCAGCACCATCAGGAACTCATCACCGCCCAGGCGTGCGACCAGGTCACCTTCGCGCAGGCAGCCGCGCAGGCGCAGTGCCACCTCGCGTAGCAGCTGATCGCCGGCCGCATGACCGAACTGGTCGTTGATCGGCTTGAAACCGTCCAGGTCCAGATAGAACAACGCCAGGCAGTTGCCGCTGGTCTGGCTGCGTTGTTGCGCGCGCGGCAGATAGCTTTCCAGGGCGACGCGGTTGGGCAGCCCGGTGAGCGCGTCGTGGTGAGCGAGGTCCTGCATGACGCCGAGGGCGTTTTGCTGATGGGTCAGGCTTTCCACCAGGTGACGAATTGAATGGTTGAGCATCTCGATCTCGCGGGTGCCTTTCAGCTCGGGAATCGCGCTGATTTCACCGTCGCTGAGGCGGTCCGCCGCCTCGGCGATCTGCCGCAGTGGGCGGGTGAAGTAGCCGGCCAGCAGCCAGCCGAGTAGTGCGAACAGCAGCGCCAGGCCACTCCCCCACAGCAGGATGTAATGCCTGGTTTCGCGCGCCGGGGCATAGGCCTCATCCAGCGGCTGGCGGGCGATCACCGTCCAGCCCAGGCCCTTGTAATCCTTATAGCCCCGGCTCAGTGCCAGGCCAGTGAGGTATTGCTTGCCGTCCGGCCATTTCTGCACAGCCCAGAAGTCGTTGCGCTGCGTCAGTTGATTAAGGGCGGGCAGGTGCAGGCGCTGGCCGATCATTTCTCTGGGCGCGAGGAGGATGGTGCGGTCCTGGCCGATCACGAAGAACTCAATATTACGGCGCTTCTGGATCGGCCCGAGGATGGCCAGGCGCACTTCGTCGGCCCATGACCAGGACAGGTGCGATGCGAGCACGCCCACCAGGCGGCCATCTGGAGCGAACACCGGCAGGCTGATATCGACGAATTTCATCGCCTCGCCGGTCGGGTTGGGCAGCAGCTTGGCCAGCAGCACGGCTTCATGTACATCGCCGATAAATACGTCTTGCTGTGCTTCCAGATACACCGGCCGCTGGGCGATGCTGGCGCCTTCCAGTACACCATCGCTGGAGGCCAATACCTTGCCCTGCGCATCGCTAAAGCCGATCCAGGCGATGCTGGGGAACTCGCTCTGCAGGCGGTCGAGCAGTACGCGAACCTCGACGATATCGTCCGGTTCGGTCAGTGCGCGCAGTTTGCCGATCACCTGCAGCATGGCGGCGCGGCTCTGCATGTCGCGATCCAGGCGGTCGACCATCATAAAGGAGACTTCGGCGAGGTCGCGGCCGACCTCTTCGCGGATGCGCTGGGTGGCGTCATTGCCAATCAGGGTGCCGAGCAACCAGCTCAGGCTGGCGACCAGCAGGGCGATCAGGATGGCGAAACGACTACGCAGGCTGTGCGATGAACGCATGGCACGACGGCTCCTGGGGACGGGCAGGCATTGTACAGGTGCGCTTGAGTATAGTGCGCCGTTGGTCTGCCTTGCTGTGCGCCAGCGCCAATTGCGGGCTGCAAGGGCGGATTCGATTGGGCTATACTCGCCGGCTTTTCCGAAAGTTTGACCTACGAGTGCTGCCAGCCATGGAAATCAACCCGATCCTTAATAGCATCAAGGACCTGTCCGAGCGCACCCAGACCATTCGGGGGTATCTTTGACTACGATCACAAACATGATCGTCTGGTCGAAGTAAACCGCGAACTCGAAGACCCCAACGTCTGGAACAACCCGGAGTACGCGCAGAACCTGGGGCGTGAACGCGCTTCCCTGGCGCTGATCGTCGACACCCTGGATGACCTGCACGGCAGCCTTGCCGATTCGCGCGATCTGCTCGATATGGCCGTCGAAGAAGACGACGAAGGCGCGGTGAATGACGTGGCCGCCGAGATCGAACGCCTGCGCGAGATCCTCGAAAAGCTCGAATTCCGCCGCATGTTCAGCGGTGAGATGGACCCCAACAACGCCTACCTGGATATCCAGGCCGGCTCTGGCGGCACCGAAGCCCAGGACTGGGCCAATATGCTGCTGCGCATGTACCTGCGCTGGGCCGACAAGCGCGGTTTCGACGCCACCATCATGGAACTGTCCGCCGGTGAAGTCGCCGGGATCAAGGGCGCGACCCTGCATATCAAGGGCGAATACGCCTTTGGCTGGTTGCGTACCGAGATCGGCGTGCACCGTTTGGTGCGCAAGAGCCCGTTCGACTCCGGCAACCGTCGCCACACCTCGTTTACCGCGGTGTTCGTCTCCCCGGAAATCGATGACAACATCGAAATCGAGATCAACCCGGCCGATCTGCGTATCGACACCTATCGTTCATCCGGTGCCGGTGGTCAGCACGTCAACACCACCGATTCGGCGGTACGGATCACCCACGTACCGAGCAACACGGTGGTCAGCTGCCAGAACGAACGTTCCCAGCACGCCAACAAAGACACCGCGATGAAGATGCTGCGTGCACGTTTGTACGAGCAGGAAGTGCAGAAGCGCAACGCCGCCTCCCAGGTGCTGGAAGACAGCAAGTCGGATATCGGCTGGGGCCACCAGATTCGCTCCTATGTACTGGATGCCTCGCGGATCAAGGATCTGCGCACCAATATCGAGCGCAGCGACTGCGACAAGGTGCTTGACGGCGATATCGACGAATACCTCGTGGCCAGCCTGAAGCAAGGGCTTTAAGCCTAGAACCCAATCCTGTAGGAGCCAGCTTGCTGGCGATTCGGCGCCCAACATTGCGCCGACTCGCCAGCAAAGAGCATCGCCAGCAAGCTGGTGCCTACCAAACCACATTGGCATTTACGCGTCAGGGAGATTGAAACGACCATGAGCGACCAACAACTCGACCCACAAGCCCTTTCCCACGAAGACCAGCAGCAGGAAGAAAACAAGCTGGTTGCCCAACGCAAGGAAAAGCTTGCGGCCATCCGTGAGCAGGGCAACGCCTTTCCGAATGATTTTCGCCGCGACAACTACTGTGCCGACCTGCAGAAACAGTACGCCGAGAAGACCAAGGAAGAGCTGGCCGAGGCGGCCATTGCGGTCAAAGTAGCCGGGCGCATCATGCTCAACCGTGGCTCGTTTATGGTGATTCAGGACATGACCGGGCGCATCCAGGTCTATGTCAACCGCAAGACCCTGCCCGAAGAGACCCTGGAAGCGGTCAAGCACTGGGACCTGGGCGACATCATCTCTGCCGTGGGCACCCTGGCCCGTTCCGGCAAGGGCGACCTGTATGTGGAAATGACCGACGTGCGCCTGCTGACCAAGTCGCTGCGCCCGTTGCCGGACAAGCATCACGGCCTGACCGACACCGAGCAGCGCTACCGTCAGCGCTACGTCGACCTGATGGTAAACGAGGAGGTACGCCAGACCTTCCGCGTGCGTTCGCAAGTCATCGCGCATATCCGCAGCTTTCTGATGCAGCGCGACTTTCTCGAAGTGGAAACGCCGATGCTGCAGACCATTCCTGGCGGCGCGGCGGCCAAGCCGTTCGAGACCCACCACAACGCCCTGGATATGCAGATGTTCCTGCGTATTGCGCCGGAGCTGTACCTCAAGCGTCTGGTGGTTGGCGGCTTCGAGAAGGTCTTCGAGATCAACCGCAACTTCCGTAACGAAGGCGTGTCGACCCGGCACAACCCCGAGTTCACCATGCTGGAGTTCTACCAGGCCTACGCCGACTATGAAGACAACATGGACCTGACCGAGGAGCTGTTCCGCGAGCTGGCCCAGCTGGTTCTGGGAACTACCGACGTGCCGTATGGCGACAAGCTGTTCCACTTCGGCGAGCCGTTCGTGCGTCTGTCGGTGTTCGACTCCATCCTCAAGTACAACCCTGAGCTGAGCGCTGCCGACCTGACCGACCTCGACCGCGCCCGTGAAATCGCCAAAAAAGCCGGCGCCAAGGTGCTGGGCTTCGAAGGCCTGGGCAAGTTGCAGGTGATGAGTTTCGAGGAGCTGGTCGAGCACAAGCTGGAGCAGCCGCACTTCATTACTCGCTACCCGTTTGAAGTCTCGCCGCTGGCCCGTCGTAGTGATGATGATCCGAGCGTTACCGACCGCTTCGAGCTGTTTATCGGTGGCCGCGAGATCGCCAACGCCTACTCCGAACTCAACGACGCGGAAGACCAGGCTGCGCGCTTTATGCAGCAGGTGGCCGACAAGGATGCCGGCGACGATGAAGCCATGCACTATGACGCCGACTTCGTCCGCGCCCTGGAATACGGCATGCCGCCGACCGCCGGTGAGGGCATTGGTATCGACCGTCTGGTCATGCTGCTGACCAACTCGCCATCGATCCGTGACGTGATCCTGTTCCCGCATATGCGCCCGCAAGCCTAATGCTGATAAGCCGCCTCCGGGCGGCTTTTTATTAACTGGTTTTTTCTGGCCGGCCAGCCATGGCGGCGTTTTTTATTAACGGCCAGTGGATTAATTTTGCGATTTATTGACTAAGGCATTAGTGATCGTGAATAACCGACAGAGGATCGTCTTGCTGTGACCGTCAAGCCCGCCCCAGAAAGTGCCACCCTGGTGGCCAACGCCGTTGCCGAGAGCGTGCAGTACCAGGGCCGCAAAGCCAGCCGTCAGGGCAGTGAACAGCGTCGCCAGGCCATTCTCGATGCCACCATGCGCATTATCGTGCGTGAAGG
>NZ_JBAQLP010000070.1:0-18015 GCF_049301935.1 Pseudomonas sp.
ACGATGGGCCAGGGATGGCCCACCGTGACGACCCTCGGAACAGTGCCGGAGCGAGGGAAGTCTGGCGAAGCCAGACCCGTATGCCGGGTGTGCTTTCTCTTTGGTTACTTTCTCTTTGCACAAGCAAAGAGAAAGTAACTCGGCGTAAGGCCGAAAAGCGTAAGTAAAGTTGCCGATAAGTCGTGGTCTGTCCCCAATTTACCCCTTATGGTGATAAGTCATACGCCTCGCCTTTGTTTAATTTTTCGAGTATGTCTATTGCAGCTTGAGAGTATTTGTGAACCTCCATGACTTTTCCGGCTTTCAAAGCCAGATGGTATTTGTTGTCGCTAGTTTTCATGTCGAAGCCAGTTGCTTGCTTTAGTTGTTTTATTAACTGATCGGCACCATGCCAGCCTTTGAATCCTAATAGTTCGCCAACTCTTGAGAGGGAGAAGGGGTATGCTGCATTTAGCTTGGTTGGGTCGTCTAGTGTGGTGATTCCATAGATCTTGGCTAAGCTATTTTGGTCTGCTATTGCATGTTCCAAAGTTTGGAAGTCGATTTCGATTGTTCGTTTTGGTATGTCATGCCTGACCAAGTCGTAAGTGCGGGCCATAAGAGATCTAAGTAGCTTTATGTTTACAGTGCTCAGAGCTTCGCTTGCCTGTAGGGCTTCAAATATCCAACTAAAATCGCTAGCTAGAATTGATTTTATTCGAATGCTTTTTTCGGGGCTTGTCTGAATTAGCTTTTCTTTTTGATATGAGGCTTGCGGATGAATTTCTGGGGTCCAGTCGATTATGAAAATATTTGGTATGAGTTGCTTGTCGGAAGAAATTATTTCATCTATGTCGGATAGTATGGCTCTGATGTTTGGGTCTTCTGCGCTGTAGCCAATAAATATTAACGGGTGCTCGATGAAGTATGTGAGCAATTTTGCGCTGAGGTATTTCTTTTTTTCTTGAAATTCAACGTAGTCAGGGGCTGTGAGTATCAAGGTTTCTGGTTTGGATGCGCATCCATGTATTTTTAATATCTCGCCAATGTTGGAATAGTTTTCCTTAAGTATCGACTGTCCAATTATTGGCGTATAGTCTTCGAATTTTTCCTCTAAGAAATTATCGTAATTTGTGGTTATTATTGCGTGCGGCCTAATTTTCTTTAGTGATTCAATTTCGGCATCAAAATCTTTTATCTGAGCTAGTGCTTTTTCAGAGGTTAGGGCGTTGTTGATTATTTCTGCGGCTCTGTGCTTGATGTAAATGTTTGGAGAGTTTGGTTCTTTAAATAGACTGTCTGGGAATGCAGGCTTGCCATCACCCCATGCCCACTCCATATGAAGCTGAGCGAACTCTGAGCCAATATCTATAAGTGAATTATGTTTTTGCTTGTAGTAAAGGTAGTCTTTGTCGATTGTTGGGCAGGTTCTGGCAAGTTCTTTAAGTAGTCCTTCCCAAGTTGGGGCTGAGAAGTATCTCTGCGAGAGTCCTGATCCTACGAAGAGTATAGGTTGTACTCCCATACCCTCTAGGCAAGCTGATAGGTCATCAACTATTTCTTGCTTATAAGCTTCGTAGGTATCACTCATTTTTTTCTCCCATTAAAAAGCCCCGCAGAGGCGGGGCTTTTTAAATTGCTACCCCGACCATCCATATGTTCAGGTAAAGCGCTAACTAAGTGGTTAGTGAGAAATCAATCCCAGCTCAACGCCCCACCAGTCTGATACTCAATAACCCGCGTCTCAAAGAAGTTTTTCTCTTTCTTCAGGTCCATGATTTCTGACATCCATGGGAAGGGGTTAGACGTACCTGGGTACTCTTCCTTCAAACCGATCTGGGTCAGACGACGGTTGGCGATAAATTTGAGGTAGTCCTCCATCATCGCGGCGTTCATGCCCAGTACGCCGCGCGGCATGGTGTCGCGTGCGTATTCGATTTCCAGTTGGGTGCCCTGGAGGATCATCTGGGTGGCTTCGTCTTTGAGCTGGGCATCCCACAGGTGCGGGTTTTCGATCTTGATCTGGTTGATCACGTCGATGCCGAAGTTCAGGTGCATGGACTCGTCACGCAGGATGTACTGGAACTGCTCGGCGACGCCGGTCATCTTGTTGCGCCGACCCATGGAGAGGATCTGGGTGAAGCCGCAATAGAAGAAGATGCCTTCCAGTACGCAGTAGTAGGCGATCAGGTTGCGCAGCAGTTCTTTGTCGGTCTCGACGGTGCCGGTGTTGAAGGTCGGGTCGGAGATCGAGCGGGTGTACTTGAGGCCCCAGCTGGCTTTCTTCGCGACCGATGGAATCTCGTGGTACATGTTGAAGATCGCGCCTTCATCCATGCCCAGCGATTCGATGCAGTACTGGTAAGCGTGGGTGTGGATCGCCTCTTCGAAGGTTTGGCGCAGGATGTACTGGCGGCACTCCGGGTTGGTGATCAGGCGGTACACGGCCAGGGCCAGGTTGTTGGCCACCAGGCTGTCGGCGGTGGAGAAGAAGCCGAGGTTGCGCATGACGATGCGGCGCTCGTCGTCGGTCAGGCCGTCCGGGGTTTTCCACAGAGCTATGTCCGCGTTCATGTTCACTTCCTGCGGCATCCAGTGGTTGGCGCAACCATCCAGATACTTCTGCCAGGCCCAGTCGTACTTGAAGGGTACGAGCTGGTTGAGGTCGGCGCGGCAGTTGATCATGCGTTTTTCGTCGACGGCTACACGCGCGGCGGTGCCTTCCAGCTCGGCCAGGCCTTCGGCGATGTCGAGTTGGTCGAGCGAAGCTTTGGCGCGGGCTACGGCGTCGCTGTCGTCAGCGGCCACGGCGCGGGCTTCAACGGCTGCGGCGCCGCCCACCTGGTCGAGTTTGTCGATGCTCATGTCTGCCAGTTGCGCACTGGCTTTATTGGCTACAACGGCATCGCTGCCGTCTTCCTTGTCAAATTCATCCCAGCTCAGCATGGCTTGGCTCCTGCTTGCGGGCCGGTGAAATAACCGACCTGTGTGGATATACAGTCTAATTGTGTTCCGTTGCGAAGTGCGCGCAAGGGCAAAACGGGTACCGCTGGTCGGGGTGGCTCTAATGCCTGGCCGTTGCCCCGAAGCCCACGCCGGGTAGGGCGGGGGTTGGTAATAAGTGGGAGAGCTTTTGCCCTCTCCCTAACCCTCTCCCGCAAGCGGGAGAGGGGACTGACTGTGTGTTGCTTTAGAGCTGTGTTTCGGCTTCGGCTTCGGCTTTGCTTTTGCTTTTGCTTTTGCTCTTTGCTCGACGTTCGAGCGTGTAGCTGAGCGAGTAGTCGCAAGGCACCTGCTGGAGTGGAGCCCCTGAGCGTACGCATGTACGTGATGGGGGCCGCTCCGGCAGGTAACGCCGCGAATGCCGCTCAGATCCGCGCGCTGCCGAACACTACTGGCAGGCTTCGCAGTCTGGTTCATCGATGGCACAAGCCTTTGGAACTGGAGCTGGGCCTGCGCTCATTTCCACTTCCGGGGCCTTGGCCGGTGCTGCGCTCAGGCCATCGTTGCCACCACTGGACACGGCATTCAGCTTGCCGGTGTTGATGGTGGACTTCTCGGTGCTGGTCGCGGCCAGGGCACGGAGGTAGTAGGTGGTTTTCAGGCCACGGTACCAAGCCATGCGGTAGGTCACGTCGAGCTTCTTGCCCGATGCGCCGGCGATGTACAGGTTCAGCGACTGCGCCTGGTCGATCCACTTCTGGCGGCGGCTGGCGGCATCGACGATCCACTTGGTGTCGACTTCAAACGCGGTGGCGTAGAGGTCTTTCAGCTCTTGCGGGATGCGCTCGATCTGCTGCACGGAACCGTCGTAGTACTTGAGGTCGTTGATCATCACCGAGTCCCACAGGCCGCGGGCTTTGAGGTCGCGCACCAGGTAGGGGTTGATCACGGTGAATTCGCCGGAGAGGTTCGATTTCACGTAGAGGTTCTGGTAGGTCGGTTCGATCGACTGCGATACGCCGGTGATGTTGGCGATGGTGGCGGTCGGGGCGATGGCCATGATGTTCGAGTTACGGATGCCTTTCTGCACACGGGCACGAACCGGGGCCCAGTCCAGGGACTCCGTCAGGTCGACGTCGATGTACTTCTGGCCGCGCTGCTCGATCAGGATCTGCTGCGAGTCGAGCGGCAGGATGCCTTTGCTCCACAGCGAACCGTTGAAGGTTTCGTAGCTGCCGCGCTCGTCGGCTAGGTCACAGGAGGCCTGGATGGCGTAGTAGCTGACCGCTTCCATCGACTTGTCGGCAAATTCCACGGCGGCGTCGGAGCCGTATGGGATGTGCTGCAGGTAGAGGGCGTCCTGGAAGCCCATGATGCCCAGACCAACCGGACGGTGACGGAAGTTGGAGTTGCGCGCTTGCGGCACCGAGTAGTAGTTGATGTCGATAACGTTATCGAGCATGCGCACGGCGACCTTGATGGTCTTTTCCAGCTTGGCGGTGTCCAGCTTGCCGTCGACGATATGGTTCGGCAGGTTCACGGAACCCAGGTTGCACACGGCGATTTCGTCGGCGTTGGTGTTCAGGGTGATCTCGGTGCACAGGTTCGAGCTGTGCACCACGCCCACGTGCTGCTGCGGGCTGCGCAGGTTGCATGGGTCTTTGAAGGTCAGCCATGGGTGGCCGGTTTCGAACAGCATGCTGAGCATCTTGCGCCACAGGTCTTTGGCCTGGATGGTCTTGAACAGCTTGATCTTGCCGCCGTACTGGGTCAGGGCTTCGTAGTACTCGTAGCGCTCTTCGAAGGCTTTACCGGTGAGGTCGTGCAGGTCCGGCACTTCGGACGGGCTGAACAGGGTCCACTGGCCGTCGTCGAACACGCGCTTCATAAACAGGTCTGGAATCCAGTTGGCGGTGTTCATGTCGTGGGTGCGGCGACGGTCGTCACCGGTGTTCTTGCGCAGCTCGATGAACTCTTCGATGTCCATGTGCCAGGTTTCCAGGTAGGCGCAGACCGCGCCCTTGCGCTTGCCGCCCTGGTTGACTGCTACTGCGGTGTCGTTGACCACTTTGAGGAAGGGCACCACGCCCTGGCTCTTGCCGTTGGTGCCTTTGATGTAGGCGCCCAGGGCACGTACTGGCGTCCAGTCGTTACCCAGGCCGCCGGCAAACTTGGACAGCATGGCGTTGTCGTGGATGGCGTTGTAGATGCCCGACAGGTCATCCGGCACGGTGGTCAGGTAGCAGCTGGACAGCTGCGGACGCAGGGTGCCGGCGTTGAACAGGGTCGGCGTCGAGGCCATGTAGTCGAAGCTTGAGAGCAGGTTGTAGAACTCGATGGCGCGGTCTTCTTTCTGCTGCTCTTCAATCGCCAGGCCCATGGCCACGCGCATAAAGAACACTTGCGGCAGTTCGAAACGCACGCCGTCCTTGTGGATAAAGTAGCGGTCGTAGAGGGTCTGCAGGCCCAGGTAGGTAAACTGCTGATCGCGCTCGTGGTTGATCGCCTTGCCGAGTTTTTCCAGGTCGAAGCTGGCCAGCACCGGGTTGAGCAATTCGAACTCGATACCCTTGGCGATGTAAGCAGGCAGCGCCTTGGCGTACAGCTCGCTCATTTCGTGGTGGGTGGCGCTGCTGGCGACACCGAGGAAGCCCAGGCCTTCGGCGCGGATGTTGTCCATCAGCAGGCGGGCGGTGACGTAGCTGTAGTTCGGCTCACGCTCAACCAGGGTGCGCGCGGTCATCACCAGGGCGGTGCTGACGTCGCTCTGCGCCACGCCGTCGTAGAGGTTCTTCAGGGTTTCTTTCTGGATCAGCGCGCCGTCGACTTCTGCCAGGCCTTCGCAGGCTTCGGTGACGATGGTGTTGAGGCGGCCCATGTCCAGCGGCGCAACGCTGCCGTCGAGGTGGGTGACGCGAATGCTTGGGTGCGGCTGGGCTACCTCGCTGGCGGCACCGCTTTTGCGCGCCTGGCTGCGCGACTCGCGGTAGATCACGTAGTCGCGGGCCACTTTCTGCTCGCCGGAACGCATCAGGGCCAGTTCGACCTGGTCCTGGATTTCTTCGATATGGATGGTGCCGCCGGACGGCATGCGGCGCTTGAAGGTGGCGGTGACCTGCTCGGTCAGGCGCGCGACGGTCTCATGGATACGCGACGAGGCGGCTGCGGTGCCGCCTTCAACTGCGAGAAAGGCCTTGGTGATGGCAACGGTGATCTTGTCATCGGTGTAGGGCACCACGGTGCCGTTACGCTTGATCACCCGCAGTTGACCCGGCGCGGTGGCGCTCAGGCTCTGCTGGTCATCGGTGGCCTGTGGCGCATTGGCCTGCGGGTTCTCGCGGGAGGTGTCGGTGTGCATGAAAGTCTCCATGTTCTGTATTTATTAGTTAGACGCTTTGCCGTCGATCACTGTGGCTACTGCCATTCATTCCATTTCAACAATGCCATGGGCGCAGCCAGGGGCCGGGCACACGGGGACTTGCAAATTGGGCAGGGAAGGTACGACTAAAGCGCCTTCCTGGCTCAAGAGTCACACGTCAAGGCGTTTTTACACCTCAACTACTACATCTAGTGGTGCAACCGCGTGTGCGGTTGCCGCTTTATTCATGTTCAGGCGCGCCAAGCGCTGCGCTGAAGGATGGCCTGCTGCGCTAGAGCAGGCGTGCTGCAAAGGTCTTTCAGGCGACCGGTGACGGGCTGGGATCAGGCCGTGTGCGAGTCATTCTTCTTGTGTCCGGTTGCCAGGCTAAACCCAACATGTGGTGGGTGTCGCGCGATTGGCATACAAGATAATGCGCTATCTGGGGTATTGCAAGGCGACAGAGCAAGAACAACCTGTGGATAAGTTGTGGGTGAATTGTGGGTTAAACCGCGCGATTGGCGGCAAGCCCGCATGCTTGCTGGGGTGTACCGTTCGTCGGTGTTGATCAGGCTTTTCCCGTGGTTTGCGCAGACGTGGCCTACCTCTCAGGCCGATACTACATCTAGTGTTTTTACAGAAAGGTGGCATGCGCTATGCAGTGTCTGGGGCATTGATACAATGCCGGCCGTTTTCGTGTTGTCGGGAGTCCGTTGTGGAGCAGCAGTCGTGGCACATTCTTATTGTCGAAGACGACCAGCGCCTGGCCGAGTTGACCCGTGAGTACCTGCAGGGCAATGGCCTGAGCGTGTCCATCGAGATGGACGGCGCCCTGGCCGCCGCGCGGATTCTGCAGGAGCAGCCGGACCTGGTGATTCTCGATCTGATGCTGCCGGGCGAGGATGGCCTGTCGATCTGTCGCAAGGTACGTGGCCAGTACGAGGGGCCGATTTTGATGCTGACCGCGCGCACCGACGATATGGACCAGGTGCTGGGCCTGGAGATGGGGGCCGACGATTACGTGTGCAAGCCGGTGCGCCCGCGCGTGCTGCTGGCGCGTATCCGCGCGCTGTTGCGCCGCCGTGAGGGTAATGAGCCGGCCGCGGCCAGCGAGCGTCGGCGTTTGCAGTTCGGCCCCCTGGTGATTGACAGCGCCATGCGCGAGGCCTGGTTGGGCGAGCAGGCCATCGAGCTGACCAGCGCCGAGTTCGACCTGCTCTGGCTGCTGACCGCCAATGCCGGGCGGATCCTCTCGCGCGAGGAGATCTTCAACGCCCTGCGCGGTATCGAATACGACGGCCAGGACCGCTCCATCGACGTGCGCATCTCGCGCATCCGCCCCAAGATTGGCGACGACCCCATGCACCCACGGTTGATCAAGACCGTGCGCAGCAAGGGCTATCTGTTTGTCGCCGAAGCGGCTGAAGCGCTGCTATGAAGCCACTGCGATGAATTCGATCTTTCTGCGCATCTACGGCGGCATGCTGGCGGTGCTGGTGCTGGTGGCGCTGCTGGGCGTCGGTGCGTTGCAGCTGCTCAATGAGGTGCGGGTGGATCAGTACCGCGAGCGCCTGGCCCAGGGCACCTTTCGCCTGATGGCCGATAACCTCACGCCCATGGCGGATATCGAGCGCCGGCGCGCGGTAGCGGTGTGGGGGCGTTTGCTCGGCATTCCGTTGCAGATCCAGGCGCTGAGCGAGGTAGCGCTGGATGGCGGGGCACGCAACCGCTTGCAGCGCGGTCAGGTGCTGGTGCAGCAGACCGGGCCGCATGCGGCGAAGATCTACAGCCAGCTTGGCGATCCGCGCCAGCTGTTGCTGACCGGCGAGGTGCAGCAGATCAGCGAGCAGCTGGCGCGGGCCACGGTGTTTCTGCTGATCGATGAGCTGGTGCGCTATCCCTGGGACGAGCAGCCGCGACGTCTGGCCGAGCTGAAAAAGGCCAAGCAGTTCGGTTTTGACCTGCGCCTGGTCAGCCTCGCTCAGGCCGACCTCGACCCCGATCAGCGGCGCCGGGTGGACGAGGGCGATACGGTGATGGCGCTGGGCCGTGGCGGCGACAGCATCCATGTGTTCTCCGGCATAGTGGATACCGATTGGGTGCTGGAGATCGGTCCGCTGTATCAGATGAACCCTTATCCGCCGCAGCTGCTGGTGCTGATTGGTGCCCTGGGCCTGAGCCTGATCGGCCTGATGGTATATCTGCTGGTGCGGCCGCTGGAACAGCGCCTGAGTGATCTGGAAGAGGCGGCCACGCGCATCGCCAATGGCCGCCTGGATGCCCGCGTGCCGACCCGTGGCACGGATTCGGTGGGGCGCCTGGCGGCGGCCTTCAATGCCATGGCCGAGCACTTGCAGCGCTCGCTGAGCATCCAGCGCGAGATGGTTCGCGCGGTCTCCCATGAGCTGCGCACGCCGGTGGCGCGGCTGCGCTTTGGCCTGGAAATGATCGGCGACGCGCAAACCGCTGCCGCGCGGCGCAAATATATGGAGGGCATGGACAGCGATATCCAGGACCTCGACAAGCTGGTCGACGAGATGCTCACCTACGCGCGCCTGGAGCAGGGCGCGCCGGCGCTGAACTTCCAACGGGTCGACCTGAATGAGCTGATCGATCAAGTGATCACCGAGCTGGCCCCGCTGCGCGCCAGTGTGCGGGTCGAACACGGCCCCTCACGCGATGCCCTGGATGGCGGCGGCGCCTGTGTCGAAGCCGAACTGCGCTACCTGCACCGCGCCCTGCAGAACCTGGTGAGCAATGCCATGCGCCATGCCGAATCACGGGTGCGGGTGAGTTATCAGGTAGGCCAGTTGCGTTGCCGCCTGGATGTCGAGGATGACGGCCCTGGGGTGCCGGAAGAGGCCTGGGAACGCATCTTCACCCCCTTCCTGCGCCTGGACGACAGCCGCACCCGCGCCTCGGGTGGGCACGGTCTGGGCCTGTCCATCGTGCGGCGGATCACCTACTGGCACGGTGGCCGCGCGCAGATCAGCCGCAGCGCAAGCCTGGGTGGCGCGTGCTTTAGCCTGATCTGGCCGCGCCAGCAGGGTTGATGCTGGGTTTGCGTGGCTCATGCAGGGAGGCAATCCGGGGCATCGCGGGTCAGTCGTGATGCTCCGGACTGCAGGCGGGCTACAGAACAGCTGGCTTATTCGCCACGGATTTCGATACGCCGGCCGTTGGCATGTTCGGCCTTGGGCAGTTCGATGCGCAGTACGCCATTGTGGTAGCGGGCCGAGGATTTTTCCGCCAGCACCGGTGTGGTTAGCGGGATGCTGCGATGGAAGCTGCCGAAGGCGCACTGGCGCACGCGGTATTGGCCGCTGCTGGACTCCTGTTCGTAGCGCTTTTCGCCGCGCACGATCAGCATGTCGTCGCGTACCTCGATGTCCAGGTTTTGCTTGTCCAGGCCGGGTATTTCCAGGCGCACCACGAACTTGTCGGCGTCCTCGAACACATCGCCCGCCAGTAGCGCCCAGTTCGCCGAGGGGAAGTCGGCGGCCTGCGCCTGCTCTGCCGGCGTCTTGCTCTCTTGCGCCGTTTTGCTCTTGGCCGAGGGGGTGAAGCGGGTCAGGGTGCCACTGGTGCGCTCGCGCAGGTGGCGCCAGCCGTCACTGAGCGAGTGCCAGGTGTCCTCCAGGCCTTGTTTCAGTTCATTGAGTTTGTCCATATCGATTGACCTCCGGTTGAAAGCGGTCGCGCCTGGCATAGCGGCGCGACCGCCCAGGTGGTTCAGGCGACCTTGACGGCGATCTTGCGCGGTTGCGCATGGGCGTGTTTGGGGATACGCAGGTTGAGCACGCCGTCGCGAAATTGCGCATCGATCCGCGCACTGTCCAGCTCGTTGCTCAGGCTGAAGGCCCGGCGGTAGCGTGACAGGCGCACCTCGGCATAAACCGCCTCCAGGTGTTCCGGGGTGTCCTGGACTATGTCGCCCTCGATCAGCAGGGTGTCGTTGTCGATCCGCAGTTCGAGCTTGTCCTTGGGCACGCCGGGCAAGTCGGCGATCAGCAGAATACCGTCCTTGTCCTCAAATACATCCACCAGCGGCAGCAGCGTCCGGGTTTCCTCAGGACGTTCGCTACGGCTGACTGCCTGTTTGTCGTTCATGGCGATTCCTCCTTCCTCTGCAGGGTTACTGAATGCTGATGCGTTTGGGTTGCGCCGCCTCGTGCCGCGCCACCTTGATATGCAGCACCCCGTTGCGGTAGCTGGCTTCGACCTTGTCCGGGTCGGCATCCTTGGCCAGGTTGACAGTGCGCTTGAAGCGACCGGCAAAGCGCTCGTTGGCGTACACCGAGAGGGTGCCGTTGTCGCCTGGTGTGGCGCTCTCGCGCTCACCGCAGATCGACAGCAAGCCCTGATCGAGCTGAATATCCAGCTTTGCCGGATCCAGGCCGGGGGCGAAGGCATAGATGTCGATGCTGGTCGCTGTGCTGCCTACGTTGATGGGCGGAAAAGCGCCGCTGGCCAGCGCGCGAATGCTGCCGGGCCGGCCGACCTGGGCGAAGTCCTGCTGCAATTCGCGCTGCAAACGTTCGAACTCGGCGAGCAGGCCGCCGGGGAAGTTAAGTAGAGACTCGTACATCACAGACCTCCTGTTCAGAGTGGCTTCGATTTGTGTGCGCGGCGCTCAAGGATGGGGCTTCAAGCACCGTTACGAGAAAATATGTTGGTGCCTGGACGCGCCTTCAAGGGCGGGCTTTAGAATTTTTTTGACATGTTTATGCCGCGCGGGAATAGCCAAGGAGACCATGTGTCGGGGGCTGTGGCCTGACCTGGCGCAGCCTTGTTGAGCGCTGGCTTTTTAACAGCGCGCACGCCTCTGCGCGCCAGGCAATAGCAGGCCTTGCGCTGGCGTGGGGCGTGACGATGGAGGGGCTGATCAGAACGGCGCCGGGCACTCGAAGCGCAGGCGCTCGCCCGTTTGCGGGTGGGTCAGGCTGAGCATGCTGGCGTGCAGGCACAGACGCGGGTAGGCGGCCAGGGCTTGCTCATGGGCATACAGGCCGTCACCGAGCAGCGGGTGGCCGATGGACAGCATATGCACGCGCAGCTGGTGCGAACGCCCGGTAATCGGCGTCAGCTCGACGCGGCAGTGATCGCCACAACGCTGCAGCACTTTCCAGTAGGTCAGCGCGTGTTTGCCCAGCTCATGGTCGACCACATGGCGCGGCTTGGTGGGCGGGTCGTAGCGCAGCGGCAGGTCGATGCTGCCGCTGTCCAGCTCGGGTTGGCCCCAGCACAGCGCGGTGTAGGCTTTTTCGGTCTCGCGGTCGTGGAACTGGCGGGACAGTTCGCGGTGGCTATCGACGTCGCGGGCCAGGACGATAATCCCCGAGGTTTCCCAGTCCAGGCGATGGACGATGCGCGCTTCCGGGTAGCCGTTCTCCTGCAGGCGGGTAACCAGGCAGTCACGGTTGTCCTCGGCGCGACCGGGCACCGAAAGCAGCAGGGTGGGCTTGTTGATCACCAGCAGGGCGGCGTCCTGGTGAAGGATTTCTACTTGGCTGAGGGGCATGGGCTTCTTGAGTGCGCGTCGGTCTGCTGGTGTAGGAGCGGGCTTGCCCGCGATGGTTTTGTGGCGAGTTGAAAGCTTCGCGGACAAGTCCGCTCCTACAGATTCTGTGTAGGGCTGCAATAAAATGGCGGCCATTAAGGCCGCCATTTGTACAGGCTCTACTGCGGCAACCGTGATTAGCGGTCCGGCAGGGTGATATTGAGCTCCAGGATCGAGCAGCTGCCCTGGTTCTCCAAAGCGACATGCACTTGATCCGAGTCGATATTCACGTACTTGCGGATCACTTCGACCAACTCCTGCTGCAGGGCCGGCAGGTAATCCGGCTGGCTGCGCTGGCCGCGCTCGTGGGCGACGATGATCTGCAGACGCTCTTTCGCGATGGACGCTGTGGTTTCCTTTTTGCGTTCACGAAAGAAGTCGAAAATATTCATTAGCGCGCTCCAAACAGGCGTTGCATGAGTCCTTTCTTCTGCACGTCGAGGAAGCGGTGGGCTACTTCCTTGCCGAGCAGGCGGTCGACGGCGTCGCTGTAGGCCTGGCCTGCGTCGCTCTGGTCGTCGAGGATCACCGGTACGCCCTGGTTGGAGGCCTTGAGCACCGCTTGCGACTCCGGGATCACGCCGAGCAGGCGGATGGCGAGGATTTCCTCGACATCGTCGACGCCAAGCATTTCGCCCTTGGTCACGCGCTCCGGGTTGTAGCGGGTCAGCAGCAGGTGTTCCTTGATCGGCTCCTCGCCTTTCTCGGCGCGCCGCGATTTGCTCGCCAACAGGCCGAGCATGCGGTCGGAGTCGCGTACCGAAGACACTTCCGGGTTGGTCACGACAATCGCTTCATCGGCGAAGTACATGGCCAGGTGTGCGCCTTTCTCGATACCGGCCGGTGAGTCGCAGACCACGTATTCGAAGCTTTCGCGCAGCTCGTTGATGATTTTCTCAACGCCTTCCTGGGTCAGTGCGTCCTTGTCACGGGTCTGGCTGGCAGCCAGCACGTAAAGATTTTCCAGGCGCTTGTCTTTGATCAGCGCTTGCGACAGGGTCGCTTCGCCATTGACCACGTTGACGAAGTCGTACACCACGCGGCGTTCGCAGCCCATGATCAGGTCAAGGTTACGCAGGCCGACGTCGAAATCGACGATAACTGTCTTGTGCCCGCGCAGGGCGAGGCCGGTACCGATGGCAGCGCTGGTGGTGGTTTTACCGACGCCACCTTTGCCGGACGTAACTACGAGGATCTTGGCCAAGGTGATTCACCCCAAAATGTAGAGAAAGCGCAGGTTCCGTGGCCTATTTCAGGCGTCCGGCTGCCCTGTTTGAAAAGTGGCGGCAGTATCCGTTAAAGGCGGGTGATGTTCAACACGTCACCCGACAGGCTGACATGTACCGCCTCACCCCAGAGTGGGTCGCGGCGCAAGTCTTCGGCCACCTTGTACTGGCCGGCGATGGACAGCAGTTCGGCGCCCATCTGCTGGCAGAAAATCCGCGCCTTGAGATTGCCCTTGATGCCGGCCAGTGCCCGGCCGCGCATCGGTGCGTAAACATGGATATTGCCATCGGCGAGAAGTTCCGCGCCGGCGCTGACCGGCGCCAGGACGATCAGGTCGCCGCCCTGGGCATACACCTGCTGGCCGCCACGCACTGGGCTGGTGATGATTTTGCTCGGCTTGAGCTCCGGCTCGGCGGGCTTTTGCGGCTTCGGCGGGGCCAGATCGATAAGCCGCTCGCGGGCACCGGAGGGCGGCAATACCGGCAGATCCAGCGCTTCGGCGGCGGCAATATCGGCCTCGCGGTTGGCGCGGATCGCCAGGGTGCGCAGGCCGTGCTTGCGGCACACCGCCATCAGCTCGGCCAGGTCGAGCACGCCTTCGCCTTCCGGCAGCTTGTCCAGAGCCAGCACCAGCGGGGTATTGCTGAAGAAGGCCGGGGCCTGGGCGACTTTTTCGCCAAGCTGCTGGTCGAGGCGGGCGAGATCGTTGTGCGCCAGCTCCATCACGGTGATGGCCAGCATGCTGCCTTTAAGCTGGAAAACGGGGTCTTGCTCGAGGAGATCGGCTTGGCTCATGGTCTGCCTGATGCGGCCCTTATTAGAAACTGGGGGAAAAGTAAGCCGGACTTATAGCGAGAACGCCGCGCACTCGCAAGTTGCGCGCCGCGAAACCAGGTGGCGGACAAACTCCTGATAGAATGCCGCGCTTTATTGCGTGCCTCGGACCTGTGTTATGGATCGCCCAGTATTTCGCGCTTATTTCCTGCACCCACGTTTCTGGCTGTTGTGGCTGGGCCTGGGCCTGCTGTGGCTGATCGCCCAGCTGCCCTATAAGGTGCTGCTGTGGCTGGGGCGTGGGCTGGGCGGCGTGATGTATCGCCTGGCCAGTTCGCGGCGCAAGATCGCCGCGCGCAACCTGCAGCTGTGTTTCCCGCAGCTGCCAGCCGCCGAGCGTGAGGCGCTATTAAAGGAAAACTTCGCCTCCACCGGGATTACCTTCTTTGAAATGGCCATCGCCTGGTGGTGGCCCGCCGCGCGCCTACGCCGCCTGGGCCGCATCGAAGGCCTGGAGCATCTGCGTCAGGCCGCAGCCGACGGTCAGGGGGTGATCCTGATGGCGCTGCATTTCACCACCCTGGAGATGGGCGGTGGCCTGCTCGGCATGGCGCAGGACATGTATGGCATGTACCGGCCGCACAAGAACCCGTTGTTCGACTATGTGCAGCGTCGCGGTCGCGAGCAGCGTTTGCTGGGCGTGATCGGCCGTGACGATGTGCGCGGCATGCTCAAGCTGCTGCGCGCCGGTGGCGTGGTCTGGTACGCGCCGGACCAGGACTACGGCGCGCAGCGCAGCATTTTCGTGCCGCTGTTCGGCGTGCAGGCGGCCACTGTCACCGCCACCAGCAAGTTTGCCCGTATGGGGCGCGCCCAGGTGGTTCCCTTTACCCAGCAGCGTTTGCCCGATGGTCAGGGTTATCGCCTGGTCATCCACCCGCCGCTGGCCGATTTCCCCACTGAGAGCGAAGAGGCCGACTGCCTGCGGGTCAATCAGTGGATCGAGCAGGCCATCAGCGTCTGCCCCGAGCAGTACCTGTGGGCGCACCGGCGCTTCAAGACCCGGCCGCAAGGCGAACCAAAGCTTTATAAAAAGCAAGGTTAACTGCTGGCGTGGTCGCCATCCAATTGGCGGGTGGCGGGCTTAAAGTGGGTTTTCTTGGCGTTTGCGGGTTCCGTGCGGCTCCGGCCGCCTCCTATACTGGCTAAAAACAGTGGGATACAGCCTATGCCGCAGACTGCTCCAACCAATCAGCCGGTGACCGGGCTGATTCTCTCCGGCGGTGGTGCGCGGGCGGCCTATCAGGTGGGGGTGCTGGCGGCGATTGCCGACCTGCTGCCCAATGCGGCGCACAACCCTTTTCCGGTTATCGTCGGGACTTCCGCAGGCGCGATCAATGCGGTGGGCCTGGCCTGTGGGGCGTTGCACTTCACCGAAGCGGTGCGTCGGCTGACCAGTGTCTGGCAGGGTTTTCATACTCATCAGGTGTATCGCAGCGACTGGCCGGGTGTACTGCGCCAGGCCAGCCGCTTTATTGGCCACAGTCTGCTCGGGCTGGGGGGGCAAATACCGGTGGCGCTGCTCGATAGTGCACCGCTGGCCAAGCTGCTTGAACGCGAGCTGGATTTCAGCGGGATTGCCGCCGCGGTGCGCCATCGTCAGCTGCGCGCGGTGGCCGTCACCGCCTTTGGTTATGAAAGCGGTCAGGCGGTCACCTTCTATCAAGGGCGGGCGACCATCGATCCCTGGTTTCGTCATCGCCGCGTCGGTGTGCCAACCCGTCTGGCCCTGGAGCATCTGCTGGCCAGTGCTTCAATTCCGCTGATTTTTCCGCCGGTGAAGATCAATCGCGAATACTTTGGCGATGGCGCGGTGCGCCAGTCCGCGCCGATCAGTCCGGCCCTGCACCTGGGTGCGACGCGGGTGCTGGTGGTTGGCGTCAGTGGCAATCCTGTTGCCGGGCCGCAGGCTCAGGTGCCGGTGCTGCGTGCGCAGCAAAGCCGCCCGCCGAGCCTGGCGCAGATCAGCGGGCATATGCTCAACAGCACCTTTATTGACAGCCTGGAAAGCGATATCGAATTGCTTGAGCGGCTTAATCAGATGGGCCGCTTGATTCCCGCCGACAGTCGCCCGCATGGATTGGGCCTCAAACCGGTGGATGTGTTGGTGATTTCCCCCAGTCAGCCCCTGGACCTGATCGCCGCGCGCCATCGCCACGAATTGCCCAGGGCGTTGCGTCTGTTTCTGCGCGGGCCGGGGGCGACCAAGGCCAGCGGCGCCGGGGTGCTGAGTTACCTGCTGTTCGAACCGGGTTATTGCAACGAACTGATCGAGCTGGGCTATCAGGACGCCATGGCGCAGAAAGCCCGTCTGGTCGAATTTCTCAGCCTGGACAGCCCGCCGGTGCCTGCGGTGATTCCGGTTACCGCCTAGTCAGGCCTTAACCTCGGGTTTGATCCCGGCCGCCTGTGCGGTCAAATTCCTTTTTCGCCCGGCCGAGAAAACCGCGCCAAGGCTGGTGGCTGCATTTAAACTGCGCCTTCCCGATGCTTTCTGTCGCATTTGCGAAAGCTGCGGTTTTCCTCGGGTTGGCGCTATAAGAAGTTGTCGCATGGCGGCAATGCCGGCTCCGGATCAATCCCTACAATCCGTCACATCGCCTGCTATTGAATGCAGGTGTTCCTCGTTAGGAGAGCTCAGATGTCCGTTCAGCACGACCCGGTGCAACGCGCCGATTTCGACCAGGTGATGGTGCCCAACTACGCACCCGCTGCCTTTATTCCAGTACGTGGCGCCGGTTCGCGCGTGTGGGATCAAAGCGGTCGTGAGCTGATCGACTTTGCCGGCGGCATTGCCGTCAACGTGCTGGGTCACGCCCATCCGGCGCTGGTCAAGGCGCTCACCGAGCAGGCCGGTAACCTCTGGCACGTGTCCAACGTGTTCACCAACGAGCCGGCCCTGCGCCTGGCCAAGAAGCTGATCGACGCCACCTTCGCCGAGCGGGTGTTCTTTTGTAACTCCGGCGCCGAAGCCAACGAGGCCGCGTTCAAGCTGGCCCGTCGGGTGGCGTTCGATAAGTTCGGCGAAGACAAGTGCGAAATCATCGCCGCGACCAACAGCTTTCACGGCCGCACCCTGTTTACCGTCAGCGTTGGCGGGCAGCCGAAGTATTCCGACGGTTTCGGCCCGAAGATTCAGGGCATCAGCCACATCCCGTATAACGATATCGAGGCACTCAAGGCCGCAGTATCGGACAAGACCTGCGCCGTGGTGCTGGAGCCGATTCAGGGTGAAGGCGGCGTGCTGCCGGCTGACCTGGCTTACCTGCAAGCGGCCCGTGAACTGTGCGACCAGCACAATGCGCTGCTGGTGTTCGACGAAGTGCAGAGCGGCATGGGTCGCAGCGGCGAGCTGTTCGCCTATATGCACTACGGCGTGATCCCGGACATCCTTTCCAGTGCCAAGAGCCTGGGCGGCGGTTTCCCGATTGGCGCCATGCTCACCACCAGTGAGCTGGCCAAGCACCTGGCGGTCGGCACCCACGGCACCACCTACGGCGGCAACCCGCTGGCCTGCGCGGTGGGTGAGGCGGTGATCGACACCATCAATACCCCCGAAGTATTGGCGGGGGTGAAGGCCAAGCATCAGCGCTTCAAAACCAAGCTCACGCAGATCGGCCAGCAATACGGCGTATTCAGCGAAGTGCGCGGCCTTGGCCTGCTGATCGGTGCGGTGTTGTCCGATGCCTGGAAAGGTAAGGCCAAGGCGATTCTTGATGCCGCAGCCGTAGAAGGTCTGATGGTGTTGCAAGCCAGCCCGGATGTGGTGCGTTTCGCCCCGAGCCTGGTGGTGGAAGACGCCGATATCGATGAAGGTCTGGCGCGTTTGGAACGTGCCGTGGCCAAGCTGACCCAAGCCTGACTGCCGGCCTGGCCTGCCGTTATACGGCGGATCAGGCTGTGCCCGCTCGACCCATGGAGGGGTTGAGCTAACAGCAAGGAAGCCTGTCTCTGTGTGTGCTGCAGCCTTTGCTGCGGTTTTCTCTAGGCCGCCCGATTTGGGCAGCTTGGAGCTTTTATCAAAAGGAGTGACACCATGCTGGTGATGCGCCCCGCGCAAATGGCCGACCTCACTGAAGTGCAGCGTCTCGCCGCGGACAGCCCGGTTGGTGTG
>NZ_JBAQLP010000071.1:0-6708 GCF_049301935.1 Pseudomonas sp.
TGATAGAACAGGCCGCGCTCGACGGTGTTGTCGTTGTATTGCAGGAAGGCCTCGGTCAGCTCCTTGGCGTCGTCGAATTTCTTCAGCGCGAGCTGGATCAGTAGCTTCAGTTCGAGAATCGTCAGCTGGCCCCAGACCGTGTTGTCGTCGAACTCGATGCCGATCAGCGTGGTGATATCGGTGTAATCATCCACATCGCTGTTTTCCAGATACCGCAGCAGCGACTTGAGGCCGCGATCATTCAAGCTGTGCAGGTTGAGGATGTCGGCCCGGAACAGCAGCGCCTTGTTGGTGTTGTCCCAGATCAGGTCCTCGACCGGGTAGATCTCCGAATAGCCCGGCACCAGGATGCGGCAGGCCGTGGCACCCAGGTGCTCGTACACCGCCATATACGCCTCTTTGCCCATGGCTTCGAGAATGCCGAACAGGGTCGCGGCTTCCTCGGCGTTGGCGTGCTCGCCTTCGCTGGAGAAGTCCCACTCGACGAACTCGTAGTCGGCCTTGGCGCTGAAGAAGCGCCACGACACCACACCGCTGGAGTCGATAAAGTGCTCGACGAAGTTGTTCGGCTCCATCAACGCCTGACTTTCAAAGGTCGGCGGCGGCAGATCATTCAGGCCCTCGAAGCTGCGACCCTGCAGCAGCTCGGTCAGGCTGCGCTCCAAGGCGACTTCGAAGCTCGGGTGCGCACCGAACGAGGCGAACACGCCGCCGGTGCGCGGGTTCATCAGGGTCACGCACATCACCGGGAATTCGCCGCCGAGGGAGGCGTCCTTGACCAATACCGGGAAACCCTGGGCTTCCAGGCCCTGAATGCCGGCGAGGATGGCCGGGTACTTGGCCAGCACCTGCGCGGGAACGTCCGGCAGGCACAGCTCGCCTTCGAGGATTTCGCGTTTGACCGCGCGCTCGAAGATTTCCGACAGGCACTGCACCTGCGCCTCGGCCAGGCTATTGCCGGCGCTCATGCCGTTGCTGAGGTAAAGGTTTTCGATCAGGTTGGAGGGGAAGTACACCACCTCGCCATCGGACTGACGCACAAAGGGTAGCGAGCAGATGCCGCGCAGGGTGTTGCCCGAGTTGGTGTCGTACAGGTGCGAGCCGCGCAGCTCGTCGTCCGGGTTGTAAATCGCCAGGCAGTAGTCGTCGAGAATCTCCACCGGCAACGCATCCTTGGGCCCCGGTTTGAACCAGCGCTCGTCCGGGTAATGCACGAACGCTGCACCCGCGATCTCTTCGCCCCAGAACTGATCGTTGTAGAAGAAGTTGCAGTTCAGCCGCTCGATAAACTCGCCCAGCGCCGACGCCAGCGCGCCTTCCTTGGTGGCGCCCTTGCCGTTGGTAAAACACATTGGCGAATGCGCATCGCGGATATGCAGCGACCAGACGTTGGGCACGATATTGCGCCACGAGGCGATCTCAATCTTCATGCCGAGCCTGGCCATGATCCCCGACATATTGGCGATGGTTTCTTCCAGCGGCAGGTCTTTGCCGAGGATGCGCGTGCCTTCACCGGCCGTCAGCGCGGGTATCAGCAGCGCCTGGGCATCGGCATCGAGGTTTTCCACCTCTTCGATCACGAACTCCGGTCCGGCCTGCACCACCTTCTTCACCGTGCAGCGGTCGATGGAACGCAGAATGCCTTGGCGATCTTTGGCAGAGATATCCGCCGGCAACTCGACCTGAATCTTGAAGATCTGCTGGTAGCGGTTTTCCGGGTCGACGATGTTGTTTTGCGACAGGCGAATGTTGTCGGTGGGGATACTGCGGGTGTCGCAGTACAGCTTGACGAAGTAGGCCGCGCACAGCGCTGATGAGGCCAGAAAGTAATCGAACGGGCCCGGTGCCGAGCCATCGCCCTTGTAACGGATAGGTTGGTCGGCCACCACCGTGAAATCATCGAACTTGGCTTCAAGTCGAAGGTTGTCGAGAAAGTTAACCTTGATTTCCATGCGGGATTACCAGAATAACGAGCTAAAAGTTGGCCGCTATTATCCGGCTTTTCCGGCGTAAGTCTTGCTGTGCGCCGCTCAGTCGTCTGTCGATCTGAACAGATGCCGATGTTCGGCGTTGTACAGCGCCGAGTTGGCGAACTGTTCGGCGTGCAGCACGCGGCCGACCAGGATCAGCGCGGTGCGGCGAAAGCCCTTGGCGCGCACCTGTTCCTCGATGGTCGCCAGGGTGCCGCTGACCCAATCCTGATCCGGCCAACTGGCGCGATGCACCACGGCAATCGGGCAATCCGCGCCGTAATGCGGCAGCAGTTCAGTGACGATCTTGCTCAGATGCACCACGCCCAGGTGAATGGCCATGGTCGCGCCGTGGCGGGCCAGGTCGCCCAGTGCCTCGCCCACGGGCATGTTCGACTTGCTCGCGTAGCGCGTGAGGATCAGCGTCTGCGACACCTCGGGCAGGGTCAATTCGCTTTCCAGCAGGGCGGCGCAGGCGGCGGTGGCAGTCACGCCGGGAATGATCTGAAAGGGGATCGCTAGCCGGCGCAGGTGGCGAATCTGCTCGCCAATCGCGCCATACAGCGACGGGTCGCCGGAGTGCACGCGAGCCACATCCTGGCCTTTGGCGTGGGCCTGGCGGATCAGCTCGATGATTTCATCCAGATGCAGCTCGGCGGTGTTGATCACCTGCTCGGCGCTATGGCCCTGTAGTACTGCCTCGGGCACCAGCGAACCGGCATAGAGAATCACCGGGCAGCTGCGCAGCAGGCGTTGACCCTTGACGGTGATCAGCTCGGGGTCGCCGGGGCCGGCGCCGATAAAGTAGACGGTCATGACAGATCCTTGGGGGCAATCAACGCCAGGGCGCAGGTGGCGCTGGCGGTGCGGGTTTTTTCGCCGAGCAGACGGGCTGGTTGGCTACCCAGGCGTTCGGCCAGGGCCAGGGCGCAGGGTTCGGCGACGGCCGGGCTGCCGGTGGCGGCCAGGGTAAGCGGCGAGCCTTGAATATCGTGCTGATAAGGCTGCAGTTCGGCTGCGCTAAAGCAGTTCAGCTGCAGACCCAGGCGCTCGGCCAGTGTCTGCAGGCCCGGCTCGTGCTGTTTATGCGCGATGCTGGCCAATCCGGCCAGGTTAACCACAGTCAGGCCATGCGCCTGCAGGCTGTGAATCAGCAATGTGGATAAATCTTCAACGCTGCAGCCGCTGCGGCAGCCAACCCCGGCGACCACTTGAATGGTGGCAGCAGGACGAGTATCGGCAGGGCTGGGCATCATCTAAGAGCGCTCGGTGGGTGCGGCGGCGTAGCTCACCATGGCGGCCGGCACTGGTCAACCGCGATTGACCGGCCGCCATGGCCTGCGTAGCCTTGTCGCGTTCGAGGTTCTTCGTGGGCATGCCCATGAAGCTAAGAGGGAACAAGGTGAATGCCTTGGCTGCCCCCGCAACTGTAAACGACTCGTTCCCTTGCGTTGTTCTGCCGCCCAAGCGCTGCAGCACAACAGCCACTGCGTCAGCGCGGGAAGGCGAAGGGAGTAGCCGGCGCATCTACGCCAGCCCGGTCGTGAGCCAGGAGACCTGCCTCGTCACGCTTTCGACAACCGGGCGGGGTGATCCGGTGGTGTTGGCTGACGCCCCGTGGCTGTCATGTCTGTGCCGCCTCCTGCTCGTCTTTCTTTCGACGCCATGCAGGACTCGCCATGCAAACCCTCGCCAAACTCCCCGTCACCATCGTTACCGGCTTTCTCGGCGCCGGCAAAACCACCCTGTTGCGGCATATGCTCGGCCATGCCGACGGGCGGCGCATCGCGGTGATAGTCAACGAGTTCGGCGAGCTGGGCATTGACGGCGAAATCCTCAAGCAATGCTCGATCGGCTGCAGCGAAGAAGAGGCCAACGGGCGCATCTTCGAACTGGCTAATGGCTGCCTGTGCTGCACCGTGCAGGAAGAGTTTTTCCCGGTGATGCGCGAGCTGGTGGCGCGGCGCGGCGAGCTGGACCATATCCTTATCGAAACGTCGGGTTTGGCGTTACCCAAGCCGCTGGTACAGGCCTTTAACTGGCCGGAAATTCGCAACGCCTGCACCGTCGATGCGGTGATCACCGTGGTCGACAGCCCGGCCGTGGCCGCCGGTACCTTCGCCGCGTTCCCCGATCAGGTCGATGCGCAGCGTAAGCAGGACCCGAATCTGGATCACGAATCGCCGCTGCACGAGCTGTTCGCCGACCAGCTGGCCAGCGCTGACCTGGTAATCCTCAACAAGGCCGACCTGCTCGACGCCGCCGCCCTGGCTGCGGTGCGTGCGGAAGTGGCCGAGGAGCTGCCGCCTGCAGTGAAAATCATCGAAGCCCATGGCGGCGAACTGCCGCTGGACGTGCTGCTGGGCCTAAACTGTGAGACCGAGCTGCATATTGAGGGCCGCAAGACCCACCATGACCTGGAAGGCCATGAAGACCACGATCACGACGAATTCGCCTCGTTCCACGTCGAGCTGCCCGAGGCCGAGGAAGCCCGTCTGCTGCAAGTGCTGAAGGAGGCGGTGAGCAAACACGGCATCCTGCGCATCAAGGGTTTCGCGGCGATTCCCGGCAAACCGATGCGCCTGCTGCTGCAAGGCGTTGGCCAGCGTTTCGATAAACACTTCGACCGCGCCTGGCAGGCCGCTGAGCCGCGCATCACCCGCCTGGTGGTGATTGGCCAGACCCTGGATCAGGCCGCCATCGAAGCCGAGCTAAACGCCGCGCTGGCAGGCTAAGCCCGCATGCACCTGCTGCGCACCCAGCCCGGCAGCCAGCTGCCGCTCGACAGCATCGCCGACCTCGGCCAGACCCCGGCCGAGCTGGTGATCCTGTGCACCGGCGATTCGCACCTGTCGTTGCTGGCCGAGGTGGCGCTGCAGCTGCCGGCGGATTACCCCAGCCTGCGCCTGGCCAGCCCGGCGCAGCTGAGCAATCACGCCTCGGTGGATCTCTACGTCGAGCAGGTGCTGCAGCACGCCAAGGTCATCCTGATTGCCGTGCACGGCGGCGTCAGCTACTGGCGCTACGGCATCGAGCGGCTGGTCGAACTGGCCGAGCGCGGTGCACGGGTGATCATGGTGCCGGGGTGCGATAACCCCGATCCGGAGCTGATGGGCCTCAGCAATGTCGACGGCGCGGACAGTCACAGGCTCTGGCAGTTTCTGCGGCAGGGCGGCGCGGGCAATGCGCTGCAGCTATTTAACTGCATCGCCAGCCAGTGGCTGCAGCGTGACTATGCCTGGGTTGAACCGCAGCCGTTGCCGCGCGTGGGCCTGTATCACCCGCAGCTGAGCAACCCGAGTCTGGCCGATTGGCAAGCCAGCTGGCAGGCCGATGCGCCGGTGGCGGCGCTGCTGTTCTACCGCACCCAGGTACAGGCGGCGAATACCGGGTTTATCGATCAGTTCTGCCAGCGCCTGCAGGCCCAGGGCCTTAATCCGCTGCCGATTGCCGTGGCCAGCCTCAAGGAGGCGGCTTGCCTGGCCCAGGTCGAGGACTGGTTGGACGAGACCGATACGGCGCTGATTATCAACACCACGGCCTTTGCCCTGTCCAACCCGGAAGCGCCGAGCGCACGGCCTTTTAGGCGCGATATTCCGGTGCTGCAAGCCATCTGCGCGTTGGATAACCACGCGCAGTGGCAGGCCAATGCCCAGGGCCTGGGTTCGCGCGACCTGGCCATGCATATCGTGCTGCCTGAGTTGGATGGCCGCCTGATTACCCAGCCGATCAGTTTCAAGGGCCTGGCCTGGCGCAGCGAGCGCAGCCAGAGCGATGTGGTCTGCTATCAGCCCCATCTGCCGGGGATGGATTTTGTCGCCGAGCTGGCGCGCAACTGGATTGCCCTGGCGCGCAAAGGTAATGCTGACAAGCACGTCGCCCTGATTCTCGCCAACTACCCGACCCGCGATGGCCGTATCGGTAATGGCGTCGGCCTGGATACCCCGGCGGCGGCACTGAATATTCTCAAGGCGCTGCAACAGCAGGGCTATCCGCTGGAGGGCTTGCCCGATAGTGGCACCGCGCTGATCCACCAGCTGCTCGGTGGCGTGACCAATGAGCTGGACAGCCTCGACGCGCGGCCCTGCGCGCAGAGCCTGGCGCTGGACGAGTACCTGGCGTTCTTCCACAGCCTGCCGGCGGCCAACCAGCAGGCGGTGCGCAAACGTTGGGGCGAACCGCAAAGTGATCCGATGTTCCGCAGCGGTCGGCTGATGGTTGCCGGCCTGCGCTTCGGCCTGACCTTTGTCGGCATCCAGCCGGCGCGTGGTTATCAGCTGGATGCGGCGGCGGTGTATCACGACCCTGACCTGGTGCCAACCCACGGCTACCTGGCGTTCTACTGCTGGCTGCGTCGGGCCTTTGCGTGTGACGCGGTGATCCACGTAGGCAAACACGGCAATCTGGAATGGCTGCCGGGCAAGAGCATCGGGCTGTCCGAGCAGTGCTGGCCGAGCGCGATTCTCGGCCCGCTGCCGAATATCTACCCGTTTATCGTCAACGATCCGGGCGAGGGCGCGCAGGCCAAGCGGCGCACCCAGGCGGTGATCATCGACCACCTGATGCCGCCGCTGACCCGCGCGGAAAGCTACGGCCCGCTGCGCGATCTGGAGCGCCTGGCCGATGAATACTACGAAGCCAGCCAGCTCGACCTGCGCCGCGCCGCCGAACTGCGCGGCGAGATTCTGCTCAAGGTGCGCGAGGCCAGCCTCGACCGCGAGCTGGGCCTGCAACTCAA
>NZ_JBAQLP010000072.1:0-39206 GCF_049301935.1 Pseudomonas sp.
GAGCATGTCATCGGCAACCCACTGGCGCTGGGTGACCCGGGCGAACACCCGGTTCAGCCGTAGCGCAGGATGCAACAGCGCCAATCCGGCATCGACATCGCTTTCCCGTAACCAGCCATGAGCGACCAGCACGCGCAGCGGATAGAGCAGGCTTGTGAGCCCGCGTACCCAGGCAAAAGGAAGAAGGGCCATGGCAAGACTCCAGTGAACAATTGTTCACTAGACTGGCAGAGCATATTTATTCAGTCAACACTCGTGCACTCAAAGTCGGATGAGTAACCGCGGTTCGACGTAAACAACGGCCATTTGTTAGAGTGCGGCGCTGATTTCGCAATGCAGAGCCATGCACGCTTGAAACCACTACAACCGCGCGCCGAACAAAAACTGCAAACCCGCCACGCCCTGATGGACGCGGCGCGCAGCCTGATGGACAGCGGCCGTGGCTTTGGCAGCCTGAGCCTGCGCGAGGTGGCGCGCTGCGCCGGCATCGTGCCAACCGGTTTCTACCGGCATTTCGAGGATATGGACGCCCTAGGCCTGGCGCTGGTGGCCGAAGTCGGCGAGACCTTTCGCGAAACCATTCGCCAGGTGCGCCATCACGAGTTCGAACTGGGCGGCGTGATCGACGCCTCGGTGCGCATCTTCCTCGACGCGGTGGCGGCCAACCGTTCGCAGTTTCTGTTTCTCGCCCGCGAGCAGTACGGCGGTTCGTTACTGGTGCGCCAGGCCGTGGGCGCATTGCGCGAACGCATCACCGCCGACCTGGTGGCGGATCTCGCGGCCATGCCGAAACTGCAGCACTTCGATGCCCCGGCGCAGAACGTGATCGCCGACCTGGTGGTAAAAACCGTATTCGCCACCCTGCCCGAACTGATCGACCCACCCGCCCCGACCCTGCCGATGCACGCCTCCCCCGAAGTGAAGATGATCGAGCAGCTGCGCTTTATCTTTATCGGCGCCAAGCACTGGCAGGGTCTCGGCCAAACTCGCGACTAATCGCACCAGAATCGAGCACAACCTCGTCACGCGCACCAAACCCACCCTCGCCTCGCTCCAATTTCAGCCACACCAACACCCACGCGGCCCGCTCTGCGCGGCGCAACGCCAGCTTGGCAAGGCCCTTGCTCTATAACCGGCACTGCCCTGCCGGAAACTGCCCCATGTTGGTGATCCACCATCGTATTGCCGCCCAGCCGCACTGGGACGCCGAACTCGAACTGAGCTTTGAAGCCCGCAGCAAAAGCCGCCTGCGTTGCTTCAGCCGCACGGGTGAGGATGTCGGCCTGTTCCTCGAGCGCGGCCAGCCGGCGCTGCACGACGGCGAATGCCTGCAAGCCGAAGATGGCCGCATCGTCCGCGTGATCGCCCGCCCCGAACCGCTGCTGCACGTTACCTGTGCCAACCCTTTCGAACTGATGCGCGCCGCCTATCACCTGGGTAACCGCCACGTGGCCCTGCAACTCGGCGATGGCTGGCTGCGCCTGCCGGACGACCATGTACTCAAGGCCATGCTCGAACAGCTCGGCGCGACGGTGGAACTGATCGAAGCGCCCTACCAACCCGAGCAAGGTGCCTACGGCGGCGGCCATCACCACTCGCATGCCGGTGATGCCGAATTCAGTTACGCGCCGCGCCTGCATCAATTCGGTGCGCGCAAGTGAATAAAGCCTGGCAACTACTGAGGCTTGCCAGCCCGCAGCTGCCGATTGGCGGTTATAGCTACTCCCAGGGCCTGGAAATGGCCGTCGAGCAGGGCCTGGTGGATAACGCAGCAAGCGCAGAACGCTGGATTGCCGATCAGTTGCTGCTCAATCTCGCGCGCTTCGAGGCACCGCTACTGCTCGCCCATTGCCAGGCTGCTGCCAACGAGGACTGGGCCCAGCTGCGCAGCCTGGCCGAGCAACAGCGCGCCAGCCGTGAAACCCGTGAACTGCGCCTGGAAAGCCGGCAGATGGGTTACTCCCTGCAGCAACTGCTCAGCGGCCTGCCGGAGCTGGATGCGCCGGCGCAGCAGCTGTTCAAGACACTCGACGAACCCGGCCTGGCCGTTGGCTGGGCCCTCGCGGCACGGGCCTGGCAGATCGCGCCAGAGGATGCCCTCGCCGCCTGGCTCTGGGGCTGGCTGGAAAACCAGCTGGCGGTGCTGATGAAAACCCTGCCGCTGGGCCAGCAAGCCGCCCAGCGCCTGACCTCACAACTGCTGCCGTTGCTCGATCAGGCGCAGCGTCAGGCCAGTGAACTGCCACCCGAACACTGGGGCAGCGCCGCCTTCGGCCTGGCCCTGGCAAGCATGGCGCATGAGCGCCAGTACAGCCGTTTATTCCGTTCTTGATGATAAGGAAGACTTGAAGATGAACAGCCAACCCCTGCGTATTGGCATCGGCGGCCCGGTCGGCTCCGGCAAGACTGCCCTGACCCTGGCCCTGTGCCTGGCCCTGCGCGAGCGCTACAACCTGGCGGTGGTGACCAACGATATCTACACCCAGGAAGACGCGCAGTTTCTGGTGCGCAACCAGGCCCTGGCGCCGGAACGAATCATCGGTGTGGAAACCGGCGGCTGCCCGCATACGGCGATCCGCGAAGATGCCTCGATCAACCTGGAAGCGGTCGACCAGCTCAACCGGCGCTTTCCAGGCCTGGACCTGATCATCGTCGAATCCGGCGGTGACAACCTCTCGGCCACCTTCAGCCCGGAACTGTCGGACCTGACCATCTACGTGATCGACGTGTCCGCCGGCGACAAGCTGCCGCGCAAGGGCGGGCCGGGCATCTGCAAGTCCGACCTGCTGGTGATCAACAAAGTCGACCTGGCCCCGCTGGTCGGTGCCTCGCTGGAGGTGATGGAGCGCGACACCCTGAAGATGCGCGGCGACAAGCCGTTTGTATTCAGCAACCAGAAGATCGGCCAGGGTCTGGAGCAGATCATCGCCTTTATCGAACGACACGGCATGCTCACCGCCGCTTGAGAATCTATTCAGTCAAGGAGACACCCCATGAACCTGCGCAAAACCCTGTTCGCCATTGCCCTGTTCCTCAGCCCGGCCATGGCCTTCGCCCACGCCGGTCACGACCACGCAGGAGTGCTGGCTGGCCTGGCGCACCCGCTATTCGGCCTCGATCATCTGCTGGCGATGCTCGCCGTCGGCCTGTGGGCCGCGCAGCAATCCGGTGCGGCGCGCTGGGCGCTGCCGCTGACCTTTGTTGGCAGCATGTTGGTCGGCGGCCTGCTGGGTTTTAACGGCCTGCAGATTGCACTGATGGAAACCGGCATCGCCGCCTCGGTGCTGGCCTTCGGTCTACTGGTGGCCGTGGCCATTCGTCTGCCGATGCTGATTGCCATCGGCCTGACCGCGCTGTTTGCCCTGACCCACGGTGTCGCCCACGGTCTGGAGCTGCCGGAGCTGGCCAGCCCATGGGGCTATGCCGCCGGTTTCGTAGTCGCCACTGCCTCCCTGCATGCCAGCGGCTACGCCCTGGTGCGCCTGCTGCCTCAAGCCGCTGCACCGCTGGTGCGCGTGCTCGGCGCGGCATCGGCAGTTAGCGGTGCCTGGTTGCTGGCTGGCTGAGCACACACCAGACTACGCGTCGGACCTTCTGCTTCTAAAACAGGCTCGACGCACTGGATGCTGTACAAAAAACAACCACTCAGGCTTAACCCGCGCCTGCTGTGGCCTGAACGCAAGCGTGCGCAGCTTATCCACAGATCGCTCCACAGCAACCTGGGATAAGTTATCCACCGGGCGCTTTATCACTGCGGCAAACCCTTGAAATAGCGCGATTATTGCTTGACTCACAGCACTGTAAATGACGTCTTTCGCGGCAGCAGCGAGCTGTTCAAAAATCGATCAAAGCGCGTAAAACCAAGCCTTATCAGCCTCTCGGGCAGGCATACCAGAGTTATCAACAGCTCTACCCACAGCAATCGTGGACAACTTCAGCACTACCCCATAACACCCTGAATAACTAGGCTAAGCTGTTGTTTATACGATAAATAACTGACTGATCAAAAAGCGTACAGCGACCGCAAAGAGCCATGCGACTAAGCCTACAAGCGCCTACGCCCACCTTATCCACAGCTCGCTCCACAGTCTTTGTGCACAACTGGCCGCGCACTGCGGCAAGTGCTGTGCATAAACCCAAATGACTCCTGACTATGGCCCCCATCGAAACAATCAACAGCCCAGCCGCAGGGCACAGGCGTACCGTCACCTCACTCATCAAGGAGATACGTCCATGCCCTTCAACGACCTAGTACGCAGCCTGCTCGCCGCCTACGCCGCAGGTGCCAGCGGCAGCGCGGATTGAAGCCAGCGTCGGCAACTCGCCTGGAGTTTCGCCCAGCTCTGCACACGCGGGGCTGCTACCTATGGCTGATGTGTGCCGACTCACGTATAAAACAGCGCAACGCCGCGCGCTGCTCTAGCACCGCGCCCCTGCTTACAGCCCATAGAAAAGGAATCCTCTGCATGGCCGGCGCTAGCCTGTTAACCCTGCTCGATGACATCGCCGCCGTGCTCGACGACGTGGCGGTAATGACCAAAGTCGCCGCCAAGAAAACCGCCGGGGTACTCGGCGACGACCTGGCGCTAAATGCCCAGCAGGTCAGCGGCGTACGCGCCGAACGTGAGCTGCCGGTGGTCTGGGCGGTGGCCAAGGGTTCGTTCAAGAACAAGCTGATTCTGGTGCCCGCCGCGTTGCTGATCAGCGCCTTCGCGCCCTGGGCGGTGACGCCGCTGCTGATGTTTGGCGGCGCCTTCCTCTGCTACGAGGGCTTCGAGAAACTCGCGCACAAGTTCCTCCACAGCCAGGCCGAGGATCAGGCGCAGCATGCAGAACTGCTGCACGCCGTGGCCGATCCCGAGGTGGACATGCTGGCGTTCGAGAAGGACAAGATCAAAGGCGCGATCCGCACCGACTTCATCCTCTCGGCGGAAATCATCGCCATCACCCTCGGCACCGTGGCCCTGGCCAGTTTCGGCAAGCAGGTCGCAGTGCTCTCGGGTATCGCCCTGCTGATGACAGTCGGGGTCTATGGCCTGGTGGCGGGTATCGTCAAGCTGGATGACGCCGGCCTTTACCTCAATCAACGCAGCGGCGAGAGCCTGGCCACGCGCCTGCAGCGCGCCGTCGGTCGCGGCCTGCTGCTGACCGCACCTTATCTGATGAAAGCCCTGTCGATTCTCGGCACCGCCGCGATGTTTATGGTCGGCGGCGGCATCCTCACCCACGGCGTGCATGCCGCCCAGGCGTGGATCGATCAGTTGGCGCAAAGCGTGGCGGTCAGCAGCGGCCTGCTCGCGGCCTTACTGCCGACGCTGCTCAATGCCATCGCCGGGATCATCGCCGGGGCCGTCGCCCTGCTGCTGGTCAGCCTGGCCACCCGCGCCTGGAAAGCTCTAAAGAACTAACCCGCCAGCGGCAGCACCGTCACCTGCACCTCGGGGTCGTGGCTGCCGCCGCCGAGAATCACCCCGCGCAGCGGTGAGACATCGGCAAAATCGCGGCCCCAGGCCAGGGTGATATGCTCCAGCGCCGGGCGGATATTGTTGGTCGGGTCGAAATCCACCCAGCCCTGCTGCGGGCAGAACAGCGAAACCCAGGCATGCGAAGCATCGGCGCCGATCAGCCGCGGCTGACCGGGCGGTGGCTGGGTCAGCAGATAGCCGCTGATATAGCGCGCCGAGAGGCCCATGGAGCGCAGGCAGGCAAGCATCAGATGGACGAAGTCCTGGCACACGCCGCGCCGCTCCTCCAGTACCTGCAACAGCGGGGTGGCCACCTGGGTGGCGGCGGCATCGAAGCTGAACTCCCGATAGATCTTCTGCATCAAGCCATCCACCGCCGCCAGCAGCGGCCGGCCAGGGCTAAAGCAATCGGCGGCATAGTCGCTGAATACCTGCTTAAGGTGCACATAGGGCGACTCGAAACGATAGCGCGCCGCCTCCAGCACCTCAGGCAGCAGCGCCTGACCGCTGTAACGCATGGCCGCGCAGGCCTGTTCCCAGGGCGGTGAGGCCTGCAGATCCAGCGCCGGGCGCGCCAGCACCTCGACCTGCAAGCGCGCGCTGACTTTAAGTTCGTTATGCGGGCGCTCGAATACCAGGCGGGTCAGCGGATTGCCAAACACGTCCAGGCCGTCCTGGCGCTGGCACGGCTGCGGGCTGACCAGCAACTGCTGCGCATGGTTGCGCTGCCAGGCGCAGGCCCGCGGCCACAGGTGCGCCAGCTGCTGGGCCAACGACACCGGGCTGGCGTAGCGGTAATGGGTATCGTGAAAAATCTGATAGAAGGCGCTGCTCATGAGGATTGGGTCCGCTGGCTGGCATCGACATGGGCGAAAAAGCGCAGGCCCAAGCGGTCGGACACCTCAGCACTGGCCTGGCTGATGTTTTCCAGCAAGCCGGCCAGCCCCTCCAGCACCTCTTGCACACTGGCCGTGCCAAACAGCGGACTCTCCAGGCTGCCCAGGCTAAAGCGCGCCAGCTGCTCTTGCAGATGCTGCAGGCGCCGCTCAGCCGGTAGTTCGAAGCGCTCGCCCAGGCGTTCCAGCGAACGCAGCAGGGTGCGCAGCTGAAACAGCACGGCATGGGGGTTCTGTTCATCCAGCAGCAACAGATCGAGCACCGGAATCAGCTGCGCGGAAGCCAGGTAGCGGCTGCGGTAGGTGATGCTGCTGTTGCCCAGTTCCAGCAGCCATTCCAGCGCCGACTGATCCTGCGCCGCACCGCTGCGCAGGACATTGGCCAGGCTGTCGCAGAGAAACTGCAGGCGCTCGATGCAGCGGCCGAGCATCAGAAAACGCCAACCGTCATCGCGGGTCATGTCATCCAGGGCAAAGCCCGAGAGCGCGGCGAGCGACAGCAGCAGGCGGTCGAGAAAATCCAGCAGTTCGCCGAAATCGGCCTGCTCGCGGCTCAGCCCCTGGGCCTCGCGCTGCAGTTCGAGCAGGGCCTGCCAGTTGGCCTGGGACAGCTTGCCGCGCACGCTGCCGGCCACCCACTGCAGGCGTTGCAGATTGCCACGCAGGCTGTCCGGCCAATCCTCGCCGAGCAGCGCTTCAAGCAGGCGCTGCTGCAGCTCGCCACGCTCGGCGTCCGGCAGCAGGCCCAGGCTCTCGGCCAGACTCAGGGCCGTTTGCAAGGCCTGGGGATCATCGTCGTCATCCACATAGCGCGCCAGCATGATGCGCAGCAGCCGCGCATGATCTTCGCAGCGTTCGCTGTAGCGGCCGAACCAGTAGAGGTTTTCCACCACCCTGGAGGGCAGATAGGGGTCGCTGCGCACCAGGTCGGCCACCCCCAGGGGACGCAGCCATTGCCAGGGCTCACCGCCGGCATGGCGTTCGCCGAGCACCCAGGTGTCCTTGCTCGCGCCGCCGCGCTGCATCGACACCACCTCGGCATCGGCTTCGCCGGCCACTCGGGTCAGGCCGCCGGGCATTACCCGGTAACCCTCGGCGCTGGCCACGGCAAACACCCGCATGCCGATGGCCCGCGGCTGCAGGCCGCTGCCATCCCAGACCGGCGCCTGGGACAGCTTGGCCCGAGCCTGGGCCACATAGGCGTAGGGCCGCGCCTTGAGCCGTTGGGCCAGTTCGGCGCGCTGCGCCTCGTCCAGATCGCGGCCAAACAGCGGGGCAAAACTCTGCGAGGGAAAGCTGGCGCGCACCAGCAGCTCGTCGAGCTTGTCCAGCGCCTCGTCCAGCACTGGCGGCTCGCCGCACCACCAGCTGGCGATGCTCGGCAGCAGCAGTTCTTCACCCAACAGTTTTTCTGCAATGGCCGGGAGAAAGCCCGGCAATCCCGGGGACTCCAGCACGCCGCTGCCCAGGGCATTGGCCACCAGCACATGGCCCTGGCGCACCGCTTCGAGCAGGCCGGGCACGCCGAGGGCCGAGTCGCTGCGCAGCTCCAGCGGGTCGCAAAAGTCATCATCCAGACGGCGCAGCAGCGCATGCACGCGGCGCAGGCCGGCCAGGGTCTTGAGGTAAACCTTGGCATCACGCACGGTCAGGTCGCTGCCTTCCACCAGCGGGTAGCCGAGCTGGCGCGCCAGGTACAGGTGCTCGAAATAGCTCTCGTTGAAGCGCCCCGGTGTCAGCAGCACCACCAGCGGCGTCTCGCCGCCTTGCACCGGGGCCTGACGCGCCAGGGTGTCCTGCAGGGTGCGGAAGAAGCCGGCCAGGTATTGCACGCGCAGGTCGCGGTACAGCTCGGGAAAGGCGCGCGAGACGATCTGCCGGTTTTCCAGGGCATAGCCGGCACCGGACGGGGCCTGGGTGCGGTCGGCGGTGACCCACCAGCGGCCATCCGGGGCCCGAGCCAGGTCCACCGCGTAGAGGTGCAGGTAGGTGCCGCCGGGCGGCTGCACACCCTTACAGGGCCATAGGTAGTTGTTATGGCCAAATACCAGCTCGGCCGGCAGCAGGCCGTCGGCCAACAGCTGCTGCGGGCCATACAGATCGGCCAGCACGGCATTCAGCAAACCGGCACGCTGGACCACGCCGGCGGCGATCTGTTGCCATTCCTCGGCGGGGATCAGATTGGGCAGCAGGTCCAGCTCCCACGGCCGGTCGGCGCCATCGGGGTCGGCGTAGACGTTGTAGGTCACGCCGTTTTCCTGAATCTGCCGGGCCAGCAGAGCCTGGCGCTGAGCCAGCTGCGCCGGGCTGCTGCGCTGCAAACGCTCCAGCAACAGGCGCCAATGCGCACGCACCTGGCCCTCGGCGTCGAGCAGTTCGTGGTAGGCCCCAGGCGTCAGGAGGTAGTCGGCAAGCAAGTCGGGCATGGCAGGCTCGGCAGTGGCAAGGCAATACGGCTTTACGCTCCCCTCTCCCATTGTTGGGAGAGGAGCCGGGGGAGAGGGCTGAAAACACCGCAAAACGGCAGGTTTTCCCCTCTCCCTAACCCTCTCCCCAAAGGGGCGAGGGGACTGGTCGTGGCAGCCGTCATTCAAGTGCGCAACATTACGTCAAACGCGGCGCAGATCCAGGGTCATGGGCAGTTCATTATTGTTGATTGGCGCCAGTGTCGGGCGCTTGCCCGGGCTGTGGCCCAGGCGGAAGAAGCGCGCCAGGCGCCGGCTCTCGGCTTCAAAGGCATTGACCGGCAGGCTGTCGTAATTGCGTCCGCCGGGATGGGCGACATGATACTGGCAACCGCCGAGGGAGCGGCTCATCCAGCTGTCCACCAGGTCGAACACCAGCGGCGCATGCACCTCGATGGTCGGGTGCAGGCAGTTGGCCGGCTGCCAGGCGCGGAAACGCACGCCGCCAACAAACTCGCCGACCTTGCCGGTAGGCCGCAGCGGCACCGGCACGCCGTTACAGGTCAGCATATAGCGATCCGATGCCATGCCCGTCACCTTGACCTGTAGGCGCTCCAGGGAAGAGTCCACATAGCGCACCGTGCCGCCGCCACCGCCCTCCTCGCCCAGTACATGCCAGGGCTCCAGGGCCTGACGCAGTTCCAGCTCGATGCCCTTGACGTTGAAGTCGCCGACCCTGGCAAAACGAAATTCGAAATGCGCGGCAAACCATTCGCGGCGCAGCGGGTAACCGCTACTGTCGAGTTCCTGCAGCACATCGGCAAAATCCTGCTCGATAAAGTGCGGCAGCAGGTAACGGTCATGCAGCTCGGTGCCCCAGCGCACCAGGCGCGCAGGCGCGCAGGCGCATAGGGCTCGCGCCAGAAGCGTGCGATCAGCGCGCGGATCAACAGCTGCTGGGCCAGGCTCATCTGCGCATGGGGCGGCATCTCGAAGGCGCGCAACTCCAGCAGGCCGAGTCGCCCGGAGGCCGAGTCCGGCGAATACAGCTTGTCGATGCAGAACTCAGCGCGATGGGTGTTACCGCTCACGTCCACCAGCAGGTTGCGCAACAGCCGGTCGACCAACCAGGGCTGGCAGTCGCGGCCCGCTTCGGGCATCTGCGCGAAGGCGATTTCCAGCTCGTACAGCGCATCGTTGCGCGCCTCATCGACACGCGGCGCCTGGGAGGTCGGGCCAATAAACAGACCGCTGAACAGGTAGGACAGCGACGGGTGGTTGTGCCAGTAGCTGATCAGGCTGCGCAGCAGGTCCGGGCGGCGCAGAAAGGGCGAATCCGCCGGTGTCGCGCCGCCGAGGACAAAGTGGTTGCCGCCGCCAGTGCCGGTGTGGCGGCCGTCGAGCATAAATTTCTCGCTTCTCAGGCGGCACTCGCGGGCCTGCGCGTAGAGAAATTCGGTGCGCTCGACCAACTCATCCCAGCTGGCGGCCGGGTGGATATTCACCTCGATCACGCCAGGGTCCGGGGTCACCCGGAAGAACTGCAGGCGCGGGTCCAGCGGCGGCTCATAACCTTCCAGCAGCACCGGGCACTGCAGCTCGGCGGCGGTGGCTTCGATGGCGGCCACCAACTCCAGGTAATCCTCCAGGCGCACCAGCGGCGGCATAAACAGGTACAGCTTGCCGTCCCGCGGTTCGGCGCACAGGGCGGTGCGCACGACACTGGCTGCCGACTGGCCGAGCAGCGGGCGTTTGTTCGCACCGTTCTGGCTGCCCGGCCACACGCCGCGCAGCTGCGGTTTGATCTGCGCCGCAGCCGGTAGCGGGGCGAACTGCTGGGTCGGATCCTGCGGGGTGACGTAGGGGTAATCGGCCTCGCTGACCCAGGGCTGCGAGTCCAGCGGCAGGCGGTAGCCCATGGCCGAATCGCCAGGGATCAGCCGGCAATGCCCATCGCGCAGAAACCAGCTGCCGCTTTGCCAGCCCAGCTGCTTGGCGTGCCGGGCCAGGGGCAGGATATGCCCGACCACCTTGTCCAGGCCCTGCTCGAACACCTTGCGCAGCCGTTCGCGCTCCAGGGGGTCGGCCAGGCGTGGGTCTTCGGCGCTAACATTGCTCGGCAGCTTGCGCTCGCGCCACAGGTAATAGAAACGGTCCTCATAGGCCGGCACGCAATACTGGCCATCCACGCCCAGGCGCTCGGCCAGCAGGGTTAAAAAGTCGGCGGCCTTGGCCGCATCGACGCCGTAGTCCTGCTGCTCATCGGCGTACAGCGCCGGGTTGTGCCAGATCGGCTCGCCGTCGCGCCGCCAGTAGGCATTCAGCGACCAGCGCGGTAGTTGCTCACCCGGATACCACTTGCCCTGGCCGAAATGCACCAGCGCTTGCGGTGCGTAGTGCGCGCGCAGGCGCTGGAACAGCTCGGTGACCAGGCGGCGCTTGTTCGGTCCCAGGGCGGCGGTGTTCCATTCGGCATCGTCGGGGTAATCCAGGGCGACAAAGGTCGGCTCGCCGCCCATGGTCAGGCGCACGTCCTGCTCTTGCAGGTCCTCGTCGATCTGCTGGCCGAGGGCGACAATCGCCTGCCACTGCGCCTCGCTGTAAGGCTTGCTGACGCGCGGCGCTTCCCAGATACGCTCGACCCACATCTTGTGGCTGAACTCGCACTCGCTCTCATCCACGCCGCCGCTGATCGGCGCTGCCGAGGACGGCTCTGGGCTACAGGCCAGGGGAATATGGCCCTCACCGGCGAACAGGCCGCTGGTGGGGTCCAGGCCGGCCCAGCCGGCACCCGGCAGGTAGACCTCGCACCAGGCGTGCAAGTCGGTGAAATCCACTTCACTGCCGGACGGGCCGTCGAGGGCTTTCACGTCGGCTTTCAGCTGAATCAGGTAACCGGAAACAAAACGCGCCGCCAGCCCCAGGTGGCGCAGCAGCTGCACCAGCAGCCAGGCCGAATCGCGGCAGGAACCGGAGCCTTTCTCCAGGCTTTCCTCCGGGGTCTGCACACCCGGTTCCAGGCGGATCAGGTAACTGATATCGGTGGCCAGGCGCTGGTTCAGCGCCACCAGAAAGTCCACGCTCGGCGTGGGCGTGCGCTCGATGCTCGCCAGGTACTCGGCAAACCGCTTGCCCGCCGGCAGCTTGAGCAGATAGGGCGCGAGCTCGGTCTGCTCGCCCGCGGTATAGGCGAAGGGGATCTGCTCGGCGTAGGGTTCGAGGAAGAAATCGAAGGGGTTGAACACCGCCATCTCGGCGACCAGATCGACCTCGATCTTCAGCTCGCGGGTCTTCTCCGGGAACACCAGGCGCGCCAGGTAGTTGCCCTGGGGATCCTGCTGCCAGTTGATAAAGTGCTGGCCCGGCTCGACCTGCAAGGCGTAGGACAGCACCCGGGTACGGCTGTGCGGTGCAGGACGCAGGCGCACCACCTGCGGGCCAAGGTTGACGGCGCGGTCGTAGCGGTAGTGGCTGACATGGTGCAAGGCGATATGAATCGACACAGCGGGCCTCCTGCGAGCCTGGGCGACAAACCCAGCAGCGCAAGACTTATGCCAGCGGCCAGAGCCAGAGCCGGCGCGGTCTGGCGCACGGACCCGCTACCGGCGCGCACCACAACAGAGCCAGGCAGGCCCCACACCCAACGCAGCGCACGAAAACAGGCCGCGCCTTTCAGCACCCGCCAGCCAGGCTGGCGATCCAGTTGCGCAACACCTCGACGCCTTCGGCATGCACGCTGGAGCGGCCCAGCTCCGGCATCATAATGCTCGGATCAATACTCTCGACGCGAAACAGCAGCACCGATTTGTCCGGCTGGCCGGGGTGAATGTCCACCAGCCGATCACCCGAGCCCTTGCCCGCCGCCACCGGCTGCTTGCACAGACCATAGCTGATGCCGATGGCCGTGGCCGGATCGAGCAGCAGCCCCGAGGTACGCCCCGGCCCCTTGGGGTTATGGCAATGGCTGCAGTTGGCATCCAGATAACTGCGCGCCTGCTGCTCCAGGCTTTCGCCACTGCGCGGCGTCGGCCACAGGGCGTTTTGCGGCACGCCCTGCAGGTCAGCCGGAACGCCCTGTAGACGGCCCTGCTGCTGCCAGTGCAGCAACTGGTTATGGCTGCCATCGGCGTAGGCAAAATCCTTGTTCAGATGGCGCGCCTTCGGCCCCAGCGGATTGACGCCCTGCCCTGCGGATTCCTCATGGCAACCGGCACACTGGTTGGCATCCGGCACCTGATAGGCCACCGCCTGGGTCTTACCGTCGGCATTCAGCAGGCTCAACTCGCGGCTGTCGCCCGCCCATTGCAGGTGCGCCTCCTGTTGCCGTTCATCCCACACATAGGGCAGCGCGACCCAGCCGTCCTGCTGTTTCAGCAGGATGCGCGTCTCGATCAGTTGCACCCGCGCAAGCGGGAGGCCGCGTTGCGGGTCACGGTCATCGCGCTCGTTAAGCAGCAGGCGGCCCTGGGCGTCCTTGGGGTAGTAGAAGGTCTTGCTCAGCACCGTGCCGAGCGGGTAATCGAAGTGCGCCTCGCCGTAGGTCGCCGCCGTGCCCGCTGGCATCCACAGCGTGCGCAGCTTGTGCGCATAGTCGGTAAACAGCGGGGTATTCAGGTCATAGGGCAAGGCCTCGGCAACGGGCGCGATAAAACCATCGGCGCGCTGCAGCATGCCCCACTCGCTGAGTGTGTCCGGGTAATGGTCACCTTGCGGCAGATATAGCGGCGCCGGCTGCTGCTCGCAGCCGGCGAGGAGCAACAACGTTCCCAGTAACAGACGACGCATCAAGCCCCCTGGTCGGCTTCGGCCGAGGCCAGTTTGACCGCCGGCAACGGCGGCAAGCTGCAACGGTAGTCGGTCATGTCGGTGCTGATGTTGTTGAAATTGTTCGGCCCGTCGACATTGATCATCCCCGCCTCGCCGTTGTTGATGCAGATCGCCCGATCCGCCGGCAGCTTGCCGTCGACCAGAATGTCGAAGTTGACGTAGCCGTCCCAGAGAATATCCGGCAGGCGGCCGTTCAAGCCGAACTGGCTGACCTTCAGCGCCTTCAGCTGCAGATGATCCGGGCTGTCGCCGGCCGGGCCGAAACGATTACCGTGGATATGGATGCCTTCGGGATAGGGGTCAAAATTCTCGGTGGTGGAGAGGTCGGTGTAACCGGTGCTGAAGTAGCTGCTGATGATCACGTTGGCGGTCTTGTGCTCGCCAATATCGTTGTCGAACACCTCGACATCATCATGGGAGTTGATCACCACGCCCGAGCCGGCCGGGATGCTGGCCACCGGCGTACCCTTATGGCCGAAGTTCTTGTGGTTGTTACCTTCGACCTTGTTGCGGAACACCCGCGTCACCCGCCCGGCCTGGGGCAAATTGGGCATATTGAACACCAGCACGCCGCCGGTGTTGCCGGTGGCGACGTTGTCATACACGTCGGCACCGATGCTGTTCTCGATCTCGATGCCGGCCACGTTGCGCTCGGCGCGGCTGTTGCGCACCACGACATTGCGCGACTGGCCGACATAGATGCCGGCGTCGGATGCGCCGATGGCCACCGCGCCGTCGATCAGGGTGTTCTCGGTCTGCACCGGGTAGATGCCGTAGGCGCCGTTCTCGCTGGCCGGGCCGTTGGTCCACTCGGTGCGCACGCGGCGGATGATGATGTTCTTGCCGCCCACCACCTTGAGCGCATCGCCTTTGCTGTCCTCCAGGGCGATATCTTCGATGGTGAAATCCGAGGCATCCACCAGCAGGCCTTCGGCACCGGACTTCTGCCCCTTGAAGCTCAAGATGGTTTTGTCCATACCCGCGCCCTTGATGATCACACCGCTGACTTTCAGGCTCAGGCTGCGGTCGAGCTGGTAGGTGCCGGCGGGGATTTCGATCACGCTGCCGGGCTTGGCCTTGATCAACTGGGTCTGCAGGTCTTTCTGGAAATCCAGATCGGCCAGCGGGGCCGGTTCTTCGCCGCAGGCGGCGAGCAGCACGGACAGGGCAAGCACGCAAAGCGGCGCAAGGCGCATGGCTATCTCCAGTGTTTTTCTGACTAACTGGAACGATGGTACCAACTAATCAGAAAATGCCAAACCCCGCGCCAGCGCAAACCCACGCCACCCGAGCAATAGCCCTGAGCGTTATGCATCCGTTACCATCGCCGGCAATTAAGCGAAGAGATGCAGCATGTATATCTATCGATTGGTGCTGATCCTGGTGGTGGGGATCTACCTGTTCTCCCCCGCTATCATGGACTGGTGGATCGACCCCAATGGGGCCTGGTACCGCCCCTACCTGCTGTGGCTGATCCTGATCGTCGTAACCTTTATTCTGCAGAGTCAGCGCGATGCCGATGAACTCTAAGCCGCTGCGATGCAACCTCGTAACCGCTCTTTATCTTTCATTCGCAGAGTCAGCGTGATGCCCATGAACTCTGACCGGCTACGGCGCGATGTACGTGACTGCTCCCTACCCTTCTTCGCGGCAGAGCCAATGTGATGCTGACAAGCTTTAGCCTGAGCCAGCTGATCCTGATCAGCGCGGCCTACCTTCTTATTCTGTTCGGCGTGGCCTGGATCAGTGAACACGGCCTGATTCCGCGCAGGATAATCCGTCACCCGCTGACCTACACCCTGTCGCTGGGCGTCTACGCCAGCGCCTGGGCCTTCTACGGCACGGTGGGCCTGGCCTATCAGTACGGCTACGGTTTTCTCGCCAGCTACCTGGGGGTGTCCGGGGCGTTTCTGCTGGCGCCGGTGCTGCTCTACCCGATCCTGCGTATTACCCGCACCTACCAACTGTCATCCCTGGCCGACCTGTTTGCCTTCCGCTTTCGCAGCACCTGGGCCGGCGCCCTGACCACGGTGTTTATGCTGGTCGGCGTGCTGCCGCTGCTGGCCCTGCAGATTCAGGCGGTGGCCGATTCCATCGGCATCCTCACCCGCGAGCCGGTACAGGAGCGCGTGGCCCTGGCCTACTGCGGGCTGATCATCCTGTTCACCATCCTGTTCGGCGCCCGGCATATCGCCACCCGTGAAAAACACGAGGGCCTGGTGTTCGCCATCGCCTTCGAGTCGGTGGTCAAGCTGGTGGCGATCAGCATAATCGGCCTGTACGCCCTGTATGGGGTATTCGACGGCCCGCAGGACCTGCAATCCTGGCTGGTGCAGAACCAGGCGTCCTTGACCAGCCTGCACACGCCGCTGCAGGAAGGCCCGTGGCGCACCCTGCTGCTGGTGTTCTTCGCCTCGGCCATCGTTATGCCGCACATGTACCACATGACCTTTACCGAGAACCTCAACCCGCGCGCCATGGTCAGCGCCAGCTGGGGGCTGCCGCTGTTTCTGCTGTTGATGAGCCTGGCGGTGCCGCTGATTCTCTGGGCCGGGCTCAAGCTGGGGGCCACCACCAACCCGGAATACTTCACCCTCGGCGTCGGTATCGCGGTCAATAGCCAGACCCTGGCGCTGATCGCCTATGTCGGCGGTCTGTCGGCCTCCAGCGGGTTGATCATCGTCACCACCCTGGCGCTGTCGGGCATGGTGCTCAACCATGTGGTGCTGCCGCTGTATCAGCCGCCGTCGGAAGGCAATATCTATCGCTGGTTGAAGTGGACCCGCCGCGCGCTGATCCTGCTGATCATCATGGCCGGCTACGGCTTCTATCTATTGCTCGGCGCCGAACAGGACCTGGCCAACCTGGGCATCGTCGCCTTCGTCGCCACCCTGCAATTCCTCCCCGGTGTGCTCTCGGTGCTGTACTGGCCGACCGCCAACCGCAAAGGCTTTATCGCCGGGCTGCTGGCGGGGATCGGCGTGTGGGTGGTGAGCATGCTGTTGCCGATGCTCGGCAATCTGCAGGGGCTGTACCTGCCCTGGTTCAACATGGTCTATGTACTGGATGACAGCAGCTGGCACCTGGCGGCCATCGCCTCATTGGCCGCCAACGTGCTGGTATTTACCCTGGTATCGCTGTTTACCGAGGCCAGTCCGGAAGAGAAAAGCGCTGCCGAAGCCTGCGCCGTGGACAACGTGCGCCGCCCGCAACGGCGTGAACTGCTGGCCGCCTCGCCGCAGGAGTTTGCCGCGCAACTGGCCAAACCCCTGGGCGCCAAGACCGCCCAGCGGGAAGTGGAGCAGGCCCTGCGCGACCTGCATCTGCCGTTCGATGAAGGCCGCCCCTATGCCCTGCGCCGCCTGCGCGACCGCCTTGAGGCCAACCTGTCCGGACTGATGGGCCCCAGCGTGGCCCAGGACATAGTCGAAACCTTCCTGCCCTATAAAGCCGGCAGCGAAACCTATGTCACCGAGGACATCCATTTTATCGAGAACCGCCTGGAGGACTACCACTCGCGCCTCACCGGCCTGGCAGCCGAACTCGACACCCTGCGCCGCTACCACCGCCAGACTCTGCAGGAACTGCCCATGGGCGTCTGCTCGCTGGCCAAGGATCAGGAGATCCTGATGTGGAACAAGGCCATGGAAGAACTCACCGAAATCCCCGCGCAACGCGTGGTCGGCTCACGCCTGAATACCCTCGGCGAACCCTGGCGCGGTCTGCTGCAGAACTTTATCGAATTGCCCGACGAGCACTTGCACAAACAGCGCCTGGCCCTCGACGGCCAGACCCGCTGGCTCAACCTGCACAAGGCGGCCATCGACGAGCCCCTGGCGCCGGGTAACAGCGGCCTGGTGCTGCTGGTTGAAGACCTCACGGAAACGCAGATGCTCGAAGACAAGCTGGTGCATTCCGAGCGCCTGGCCTCCATCGGCCGCCTGGCCGCAGGCGTCGCCCATGAGATCGGCAACCCGATCACCGGCATTGCCTGCCTGGCGCAGAACCTGCGCGAAGAGCGCGAGGGCGACAGCGAACTGACCGAGATCAGCGAGCAGATCATCGAACAGACCAAGCGCGTGTCGCGCATCGTTCAGTCGCTGATGAGCTTTGCCCATTCCGGCAGCCACCAGAACAGTGAAGAGCCGGTGTGCCTGGCCCAGGTGGCCCAGGACGCTATCGCCCTGCTGGCCCTTAACCGGCGTAGCGTCGAGGTGCAGTTCTTCAACCTCTGCGACTCCGATCACTGGGTAATCGGCGACCCGCAGCGCCTGGCACAGGTGCTGATCAACCTGCTGTCCAACGCCCGCGATGCATCGCCGCCCGGCAGCGCAATCCGGGTCAAGAGCGAAGTGTTCGAGCACACCATCGACCTGATCGTCGAGGACGAAGGCAGCGGTATTCCCAAGGCGATCATCGACCGCTTGTTCGAACCTTTCTTCACCACCAAGGACCCGGGCAAAGGGACGGGGCTGGGCCTTGCGCTGGTCTATTCGATCGTGGAAGAGCATTATGGACAGATAACAATCGACAGCCCGGCCGACCCGCAATTGCAACGTGGCACCCGCATTAGGGTCAGCCTGCCGCGGCATGTCGAGGCGACGTCCCTAGCGACTTAAACCAGCTACCCGCGAGCATGCCTGCCAGGCCTCTTAGCCCAGCGGCATGCCCCGAGACCGTCGAGAGACCGAATTGATGCCTCATATTTTGATCGTCGAAGACGAAACCATTATCCGCTCTGCCTTGCGTCGCCTGCTCGAACGTAACCAATACGAAGTCAGCGAAGCCGGCTCGGTGCAGGAAGCGCAAGAGCGCTTCAGCATCCCCAGCTTCGACCTGATCGTCAGCGACCTGCGCCTGCCGGGCGCGCCCGGCACCGAGCTGATCAAGCTCGGCCAAGGCACCCCGGTGCTGATCATGACCAGCTACGCCAGCCTGCGCTCGGCGGTCGACTCGATGAAGATGGGCGCGGTGGATTACATCGCCAAACCCTTCGATCACGATGAAATGCTCCAGGCCGTGGCGCGCATCCTGCGCGATCACCAGCAGGCCAAGAGCGCACCAGCACCCGCAACCAGCACGGCGAAAGCCAGCAGCGACAAGGTGGTGGACAACAGCAACGGCGAAATCGGCATCATCGGCTCCTGCGCGGCCATGCAGGAGATGTACAGCAAGATCCGCAAGGTCGCGCCGACTGATTCCAACGTGCTGATTCAGGGCGAGTCCGGCACCGGCAAGGAGCTGGTGGCCCGCGCCCTGCACAACCTGTCGCGCCGTGCCAAGGCGCCGCTGATCTCGGTGAACTGCGCGGCCATCCCGGAATCACTGATCGAATCCGAATTATTCGGCCATGAGAAAGGCGCTTTTACCGGCGCCAGCGCTGGCCGTGCCGGCCTGGTCGAAGCGGCCGACGGCGGCACCCTGTTCCTCGATGAAATCGGCGAACTGCCCCTGGAAGCCCAGGCGCGCCTGCTGCGCGTGTTGCAGGAAGGTGAGATCCGCCGGGTCGGTTCGGTGCAGTCGCAGAAGGTTGATGTACGGCTGATCGCCGCGACCCACCGCGACCTGAAAAGCCTGTCGAAGATCGGCCAGTTCCGCGAAGACCTGTATTACCGCCTGCACGTGATCGCCCTCAAGCTGCCCGCGCTACGTGAGCGCGGGGCGGACGTAATCGAAATCGCCCGTGCCTTCCTGATTCGTCAGAGCACTCGCCAGGGCCGTCTCGACCTGAGCTTTGCTGCGGATGCCGAGCAGGCGATTCGTCATTACCCCTGGCCGGGTAACGTGCGCGAACTGGAAAACGCCATCGAGCGCGCAGTGATTCTCTGCGAAGGCAACAGCATTTCCGCCGAGCTACTGGGCATCGATATCGAACTGGATGACCTGGAAGACGATTTCACCGGACTGCCCGCACAAAGCGGCGGCCTGGGCCATGAGCCGAGCGAACCGACCGAAGACCTGTCACTGGAAGATTACTTCCAGCACTTCGTTCTCGAGCACCAGGACCACATGACCGAGACCGAACTGGCGCGCAAACTCGGTATCAGCCGCAAATGTTTATGGGAGCGCCGCCAACGCCTGGGCATCCCACGGCGCAAATCCTCGGGGGCAACCGCCGGCTAGAGCGGCGCGCCAGGGTGACAGATGTGCGCCTTAGAGGTTCCCTCAGCTGTTACCCATTCAACATCTAGTAACAAAAGCCGGGGCTTACGGTAACGGGAACCCGGCTTTTTTATGCCATCTCATCGCCCTCACCACGGCTCAACACCTTGTTTTAAAAGGGATTGCAAAAACTGGCACGGGTTCTGCTTTATTGCTGGCATAACAACAATAACAAGCACGCTGCAACCCTAATAAAAATAAGACGTACCGACTCCAGCATAATAAAAACAACAACGCGGAGGCGTAGCTAACTGATTCTTTTGGTAAGGAATTGCCTTTGGGGCTTGCCCTAAAACCAGGCCGAGAATGATAAAACTGCCCCAAGGCAGCGCCAGAACTGGTTGGATCACAGTGTGATCATGGCAACATCAGCATCCAAAGCAATCCGTTTGCTCTTAGTTCCCAGCTTGGGAAGTTTTGCAAAAGTCCTTGACTGGATGGAACGGGCAAATCAACAAAAACAACAAGCCCGCCATAATAATAAAAACACAGCACGCACCAATTTGGGGGGGAGCTTCGGCTCCCCCAGTAGCTTCAAATCCCCCGCCTGCCGCCCTTTCCAGTCGTTTCCTCCATCAAACCCCGACTCAATGCTAGAATCCGCGCCATTCCTGCGGCCGGCATATACTCTGGCCAGTCATTTAGTCAAACAGTGCCTCCCATGCTGAAAAAGCTGTTCAAGTCCTTTCGTAGCCCCATCCGTCGTGGCAACCACTCGCACAGCACGCCCGAAGTGCTGAGCAGCAGCCAGCACCCGATCGAGCGCGGTGAAATCAGCCGCTACGCCATCAGCGTGGTCGAGCGCCTGCAACAGGCCGGCTACCAGGCGTATCTGGTCGGTGGCTGCGTACGCGATCTGCTGCTGGATATCGACCCCAAGGATTTCGACGTAGCCACCAGCGCCACACCCGAGCAGGTGCGTGCCGAGTTCCGCAATGCCCGGGTGATCGGCCGCCGCTTCAAGCTGGTGCATGTGCATTTCGGCCGCGAAATCATCGAAGTGGCGACCTTCCGCGCCAACCATCCCGAAGGCGATGAAGAAGAGAACAGCAACCTGTCTTCACGCAATGAGAGCGGGCGCATCCTGCGCGACAACGTCTATGGCAGCCTGGAAGACGACGCCCAGCGCCGCGACTTCACCATCAACGCGCTGTATTACGACCCGGGCACCGAGCGCATCCTCGATTACGCCAACGGCGTGCACGATATTCGCAATCACCTGATCCGCCTGATCGGCGACCCGACCCAGCGCTACCAGGAAGACCCGGTGCGCATGCTGCGCGCGGTACGCTTTGCCGCCAAGCTGGATTTCGATATCGAGAAACACAGCGCCGCGCCGATCTACAAACTGGCGCCGCTGCTCGGCGGCATCCCCGCTGCGCGCCTGTTCGATGAAGTGCTCAAGTTGTTTCTCGCCGGCTACGCGGTGTACACCTACGAGCTGCTGGTGGATTACGGCCTGTTCGGCCAACTGTTCCCGGCCAGCGCCGAAGCACTGAAACTCAACCCGGACTACACCGACCAGCTGATCCGCAATGCGCTGGACAGCACCGATCTGCGCATTCAACAGGGCAAGACCGTCACCCCGGCCTTCCTCCTCGCGGCGCTGCTGTGGCCCGCCCTGCCGGCCCGCGTGATCAAGCTGCAGGATCGCGGTATGCCGCCGATCCCGGCCATGCAGGAAGCCGCTCACGAACTGATCAGCGAGCAATGCCAGCGGATTGCCGTGCCCAAGCGCTTCACCATGCCGATCCGCGAAATCTGGGATATGCAGGAGCGTCTGCCACGCCGCAGCGGCAAACGCGCCGACATGCTCCTGGAAAACCCACGCTTCCGTGCCGGTTACGACTTCCTCCTGCTGCGTGAAAGCGCGGGCGAGGAAACCGGCGGCCTGGGCGAATGGTGGACCCGCTATCAGGACGTTAGCGACAGCGAGCGGCGCACTATGATCCGCGACCTCAGCAGCAAGGACGATGGCCCCGGCGCGCCACGCAAGCGCAAACGCAGCACCAGCAAGCGCAAACGCGGCCCGGCGAGCGACAGCCCAAGCAGCCCTGCCGGCGAATAGACGAGGCCGCACAAGTGTCTTGTCGAATCATAAAAGCCTGCGTGGCGTGCCCGACCCTCATCCGGCGCTTCGCGCCACCTGCATTCGGTACATCCCTGTACCTCACCCTGCGGGCGGCTTGCGCCGTGCCAATCGGCAATCCTGCCGATTGGTCTCCCGGAGGGAGAAGGACATCAGCCGTCGTCGCTGCGCGACTTTCACGCTAATGGAGCGCGTGTATATCGGCCTGGGCAGCAACCTGGCCGCCCCGCTCGAACAACTGCGCAGCGCTTTGGCCGCCCTGGCCGCGCTGCCGCATACCCGCCTGAGCGCCCAGTCGTCCTTCTATGCCAGCGACCCGCTGGGCCCGGCGGATCAGCCGCGCTACGTCAATGCTGTGGCCGCACTGGACACCGAACTCAGCCCACTGGCCCTGCTCGATGCGCTGCAAACCATTGAGCTGGAACAGGGCCGCACACGCAAGGCTGAACGCTGGGGTCCGCGCACCCTCGATCTGGATATCCTGTTGTTCGGCCAACGCCAGCTGGATGAGCCGCGCCTTACCGTGCCGCACTACCATATGCATGCCCGCGCCTTCGTCCTCTACCCGCTGGCGGAAATCGCCCCGCAGCTACGCCTGCCGGACGGTCGCGCCCTTGGCGAACTGCTCGCCGCCTGCCCCTTCGAAGGCCTGGAACGCATAGACGAATCGCCTTTGTAGGGTGGACATGGTGCCGCCTTGTCCACGGCTCGCACGGCAATGGCGGACAAGCCTTCTGCTTGTCCGCCATTGCCGCGTTGCACCTGCTTTTCATGGCGCATAACCGAGCGCAGTAGGTTTCATTGACGGTAACGTCAGTAACAGGCCGGTAACACCTGCAATTGACTTCGCGCCCCCCCATCAGGACTATAGGCGTCCCGTTGCTCCGCACCGGTGCAAATCGAGGCCAATGCAGGCCAACTTGAAGCAGCACAACTGCTGACTGAACGCCTGAGTGAGGACAGTTTTCATGCCTGATGTAACCCTGACCACCCTGCAAAGCCTCAAGCAGAGCGGCGAGAAGATCGCCATGCTGACCTGCTATGACGCCACGTTCGCCCAGACGGCCTGCCAGGCCGGCGTCGATGTGCTGCTGGTGGGCGATTCCCTGGGCATGGTCTTGCAAGGCCATGACAGCACGCTGCCCGTCACTGTCGCCGAGATGGCGTACCACACCGCCAGCGTCAAACGTGGCAATCAGGGCGCGCTGATCCTCGCCGACCTGCCGTTTATGGCCTATGCCACGCTTGAGCAGGCCCTCAATAACAGCGCCGCGTTGATGCAGGCCGGTGCGCATATGGTCAAGCTCGAAGGCGCGGCCTGGCTGGCCGAGCCGATTCGTCACCTGGCCGAGCGCGGCGTGCCGGTGTGCGCGCACCTCGGCTTGACCCCGCAGGCGGTGAATATTCTCGGTGGCTACAAGGTACAAGGCCGCCAGGAAGCCCAGGCGCGGCAGATGCGTGCCGATGCCATGGCCCTGGAGCAGGCCGGCGCGGCCATGCTGCTGCTCGAATGCGTGCCCAGCGAGCTGGCCGCAGAAATCAGCCAGGCGGTGAAGATCCCGGTGATCGGTATCGGCGCTGGCGGTGCCACCGACGGCCAGGTGTTGGTGCTACACGACATGCTCGGGCTGTCCCTGAGCGGGCGCACGCCGAAGTTCGTGAAGAACTTTATGGCCGGCCAGAGCAGCATCCAGCACGCCATCAGCGCCTACGTTAAAGCGGTCAAAGACCAGAGCTTCCCAGCAGCCGAACATGGATTTTCTGCATGAACACAGTTAAAAGCGTGCGCGAGTTGCGCGCCGCTGTTGCCCAGGCGCGTGCCGAAGGCAAACAGATCGCCTTCGTGCCGACCATGGGCAACCTGCACGCCGGCCACGCCGCGCTGGTGGAAAAAGCCGCCCAGCGCGCCGATTTTGTGGTCGCCAGCATCTTCGTCAACCCCTTGCAGTTCGGCCCCAGCGAAGACCTCGACAAGTACCCACGTACCCTGCTCGCCGACCAGGAAAAGCTGGTCGAAGCCGGTTGCCATCTGCTGTTCACCCCGGATGTCGAGGACATGTACCCGCACGGCATGCACGACCAGACCCGCGTCAGCGTACCGGGGGTTTCCGAAGGACTGTGTGGCGCCAGCCGCCCTGGACACTTTGAAGGCGTGGCCACCGTGGTGAGCAAGCTGTTCAATATGGTGCAGCCGGATCTGGCGATCTTCGGCCAGAAGGATTTCCAGCAACTGGCGGTGATCCGCACCCTGGTGCGCGACCTGAATATGCCGATCCAGATTATTGGCGAGCCCACCGTACGCGCCGACGATGGCCTGGCGTTGTCTTCACGCAACGGCTACCTAAACGCCGAACAGCGTGAAGCCGCGCCCGTGCTGTACCGTTCGTTGCAGGAGATGGCCACGGCGATTCGTGCCGGCGAGCGCGACTACGCCAAGCTGATCAATGCTGCGCAGCAGCAACACAGCGCCGCCGGCTTTCGCCCGGATTACCTGGAAGTACGCGAAGCCAATAGCCTGCGCCCGGCCACCGCCGATGATCGTCAGTTGGTGATTCTGGTCGCCGCCTTTATCGGCAGCACCCGACTGATCGACAACCTGGCCTTCGACCTCGACACGCCAGGCTGATCCACTGCGTGGATGCTGGCCCAGCCAGCGCCAGTTACACTCAAGGCCCGGATCACTCCGGGCTTTTTTGCATAAATCGTCGCACCCAGAGCAAGGAACACGCACCGATGGCCTATTTCCAGCAGCCGCATGACGTCACCAGCCTGCCCGCCTGGCAGGCGCTGCGCCAGCACCGCGAGCAGATGAACGATTTCAGCATGCGCGAGGCCTTTGCCAGCGATGCGCAGCGCTTTAACCGCTTCTCCCTGAGCAGCTGCGGCCTGCTGCTGGATTACTCGAAGAACCTGATCGACGAAAAGACCCTGGCACTGCTGGTGCAACTGGCCGAACAAAGCCAGTTGGGGGAGTCCATCCAGACGCTGTTCAAGGGTGACAAAGTCAATGCCTCCGAAGGCCGCGCTGCTCTGCACACCGCCCTGCGCAGCCCGATTGGCCGCAGCCTGAAGCTCGATGGTGTCGACCTGATCCCCCAGGTCCATCGCGTGCTCAACCAGATGACCGACCTGGTCAGCCGCATCCACAGCGGCCTATGGCGCGGCTACAGCGAAAAACCCATCACCGAGGTGGTGAATATCGGTATCGGCGGCTCCTTCCTCGGCCCGCAGCTGGTTTCCGAGGCGCTACGGCCGTTTACCCAGCGCGGCGTGCGCTGTCATTACCTGGCCAATATCGACGGTAGCGAGTTCCGCGACCTGACTGCCCGGCTGAACCCGGAAACCACCCTGTTTATCGTCTCGTCCAAGTCCTTTGGAACCTTGGAGACCCTGAAAAACGCCCTCGCCGCCCGCGACTGGTACCTGGCCATGGGCGGCCCGGAAGCCGAGCTGCACAAGCACTTTATCGCGGTGAGCAGCAACCAGAAGGCCGCCGTCGAGTTCGGCATCAAGGCGGAAAACGTCTTCCCGATGTGGGACTGGGTCGGCGGGCGCTATTCGCTGTGGTCGGCCATCGGTCTGCCGATTGCCCTGGCGATTGGCATCTCCAACTTCAAGGAGCTGCTGGCCGGCGCCTATGCCATGGACCAGCACTTCACCCAGGCGCCATTGGCCGAGAACATGCCGGTGCTGATGGCCCTGCTGGGTATCTGGTATGGCAATTTCTGGGACGCGAAAAGCCAGGCGATCCTGCCGTACGACCATTACCTGCGCAACTTCACCAAGCACTTGCAACAGCTGGATATGGAGTCCAATGGCAAATCAGTACGCCAGGATGGTAGCCCCGTAGACTTCAATACCGGCTCGGTGATCTGGGGCGGCGTCGGCTGCAATGGTCAACACGCCTATCACCAGTTACTGCACCAAGGCACCCAGCTGATCCCGGCCGACTTTATCGTGCCAGTCAACAGCTTCAGCCCGCTGGCCGACCATCACCAGTGGCTGTTCGCCAACTGCCTGTCGCAGAGCCAGGCGCTGATGCATGGCAAAACCCGCGAGGAAGCCGAGTCCGAGCTGCGCGCCAAGGGCCTGGAAGAGGCTGAAGTGCAACGCCTGGCGCCGCACAAGATGATTCCCGGCAACCGCCCGAGCAATATCCTCGCGCTCAACCGCGTCGACCCGTTTGGCCTCGGCGCGCTGGTGGCCCTGTATGAGCACAAGGTCTTCGTGCAGAGCGCCATCTGGGGCATCAACGCCTTCGACCAGTGGGGCGTCGAACTGGGCAAGGAGCTCGGTCAGGGCGTCTACCAGCGCCTGACCGGGCAACTCGACACGCCGGCCAGTGATGCCTCGACCCAAGGGTTGATCCAGCACTTCCGCGAGCGCCATCGCGGCTAGCAGGCCGTTGAAAAACTACCTACGTTGCTGATACTGCGTTGAAAACAGGCTCGGCAAGCCGCTTGCGGCTAACGCGCTTCAGCGCGGCCCGTAGGGCGAGCGAAGCGAGTAATGCTCATTTACAGCCAGTAAACTCCGCTTCCTCGCCTGTTTTCGCCTTGTCTCAGCTGCCTCGCCTAGATTTTTCAACGGCCTGCTAATCACACACGACTCACGGCCCGGCATGGATGCACAGGGCCAGCACTTGAACCAAGCCCCCGCCTGGTCCACCCTTAAGGGCATCGCGGAAAACAACAAGGACCCGCCATGTTCGAAATTACCCGCCACCCCGTACCCGACGCCATGCGCCAACGCGCCCACCTGAACAACGACGACTACCTGCGTCTTTACCAGCAGTCGATCGAGCAGCCGGAAACCTTCTGGGCCGAGCAGGCCAAGGCCTTCCTCGACTGGAGCAAACCCTGGACCAGCGTGCAACAGGGTGACCTGCTCAGCGGTCAGGGCTCCTGGTTCAAGGGTGGCCAGCTGAATGTCAGCTACAACTGCATCGACCGCCATCTGCAACAACGCGGCGAGCAGATCGCGCTGATCTGGGAAGGCGACAACCCCAGCGAATCGGCCAATATCACCTACAACAAGCTGCACAGCCATGTCTGCCGCCTGGCCAACGTGCTGAAAAGCCGTGGGGTGAAAAAGGGCGATCGAGTGTGCATCTATATGCCGATGATCCCCGAGGCCGCCTACGCCATGCTCGCCTGCACGCGCATCGGCGCGGTGCATTCGGTGGTGTTCGGCGGTTTCTCCCCGGACGCCCTGCGCGACCGCATTCTGGATGCCGATTGCCACGTGGTGATCACCGCCGATGAAGGCGTACGCGGCGGCAAATACGTGGCGCTCAAGGCCAACGTCGACAAGGCGCTGCAGAGCTGCCCGGATGTCAGCACGGTGGTAGTGGTCGAACGCACCCAGGGCCAGATCGACTGGATCGAAGGCCGCGACATCTGGTACCACGAAGCCCTGCACGACGCCTCCAGCGACTGCCCGCCCGAGCCGATGGACGCCGAGGACCCGCTGTTTATCCTCTATACCTCCGGCTCCACCGGTAAGCCAAAAGGCGTGCTGCACAGCACCGGCGGCTACCTGCTGATGGCCGCCATGACCCACAAATATGTATTCGACTACCACGAGGGCGATATTTACTGGTGCACCGCCGATGTTGGCTGGGTCACCGGGCACAGCTATATCGTCTACGGCCCCCTGGCCAACGGCGCCACCAGCCTGATCTTCGAGGGTGTGCCGAACTACCCGGATGCCTCGCGCTTCTGGCAGGTGATCGACAAGCATCAGGTGAATATCTTCTACACCGCCCCCACCGCCCTGCGCGCCCTGATGCGCGAGGGCGAGGGCCCGGTGCAGCAGACCAGCCGCGCCAGCCTGCGCCTGCTCGGCTCGGTGGGCGAACCGATCAACCCGGAGGCCTGGGAGTGGTATTACAACGTGGTCGGTGAGCGCCGTTGCCCAATTGTCGATACCTGGTGGCAGACCGAAACCGGCGCCATCCTGATCACCCCGCTGCCCGGCGCCACCGACCTCAAACCCGGCTCGGCGACCCGGCCGTTCTTCGGCGTACAGCCGGTACTGCTGGATGAGCAGGGTAAGGAAATCCACGGCCCTGGCTCAGGCGTGCTGGCGATCAAGGACAGCTGGCCGAGCCAGATTCGCAGCGTCTACGGTGATCATCAGCGGATGATCGACACCTACCTCAAGCCCTACCCCGGTTACTACTTCAGCGGCGACGGCGCACGCCGCGATGAGGACGGTTACTACTGGATCACCGGACGGGTGGACGATGTGATCAACGTCTCCGGTCACCGCATCGGCACCGCCGAGGTGGAAAGCGCCCTGGTGTTACACGACGCCGTGGCCGAGGCCGCGGTGGTCGGCTACCCGCATGATCTCAAGGGCCAGGGCATCTACGCCTTTGTCACGCCGATGAACGGCGTGCAAGTCAACGACGCGCTGAAGAAGGAACTGCTGGCCCTGGTCGGCAAGGAAATCGGCAGTTTCGCCAAGCCCGAGCTGATCCAGTGGGCACCCGCCCTGCCGAAGACCCGTTCGGGCAAGATCATGCGGCGCATCCTGCGCAAAATCGCCTGCAACGAGCTGGAAAACATGGGCGACACCTCGACCCTGGCCGACCCCAGCGTGGTGGACGGACTGATCAAGCAACGGCTCAATCAATAACGCCATGCCCATGTAGGAGCCAGCTTGTGACCTCCATGGATGGAGGAAATGCAATAAGCCGCCGGGAGCGGTTGCTGCCTGGCGATCCGCAGCTGATCACCAGGCAGCTGGCTCCTACAGTCCTTCAGCCGAGCCTTAGCGCCCTATGGAATTTATCCGCCGCCGCATCGAACGTCAGGTGCTCAGCCTCAGCGGTATCGCCCTCGGCCAGATCGACTTCGAACAGCCCCTAGGCGACCCCGGCCTGTTCGGCCCGGATTCGGTGAGCTGGCAGGTGCATGGCGACTTCACCAGCATGCTGATCGGCGGCATCAGCGCCTTACTGCTGCAAGCCCTGCATCCACTGGCATTGGCCGGGGTGTGGGACCACTCGAACTTTCGCGACGACCTGCTCGGCCGCCTGCGCCGCACCGGACAGTTTATTTCCGGCACCACCTACGGCTCGCGCGCCGACGCCGACTGGCTGATCGACAAGGTGAAAACCATTCACCTCAAGGTCAGCGGCACCGCCCCGGATGGCCGCGCCTACGCCGCCAGTGACCCGGCGCTGCTGACCTGGGTGCATGTGGCCGAGGTGCACAGCTTTCTTCAGGCTCATCTGCGTTACCGCAACCCGCAACTAAGCGAGGCCGATCAGGACCGCTACTACGCGGAAATCGCCCTGATCGCTGCACGCCTGGGGGCCAGCCAGGTGCCGCGCTCACGCGCCGAGGTCGCCGCCTACCTGGCGGCTGTGCGCCCCGAGTTGTGCTGCGACGAACGCTCCCTGGAAATTCTGCGCATCCTGCTCCATGCACCAGCCCCCAGCGCCCTCGCCGCCCCGGCGGCCAAACTGCTGATGCAGGCGGGTATCGACCTGCTGCCGGAGTGGGCGCAGGAGATGCTCGGCCAACAGATCAGCCCGGCGCGCAGCCGGCTGATCCACGCTGGCGTGCACAGCCTGGCCCCGGTGCTGCGCTGGGCAGTGCGCGGCGGCGCCATTCACCGCGCGCGCAAACGTTTGCAGTTGCCACCACGCTGACCGGCCGGTTCGCGCACTGGCCGTACACAAAGCCGCTGTGCCACCATAGCGACCTTTCGCGGCCCGCCGCGCCTGTCATTTGTGAGGATCGCGTTATGCAAGACGTCGTCATCGTTGCCGCCACCCGCACCGCTATCGGCAGCTTCCAGGGTGCGCTGGCGAATATCCCGGCACCGGAACTGGGCGCTGCGGTAATCCGCCGCCTGCTGGAACAGACCGGCCTGGACGGCGCGCAGGTCGATGAAGTGATCCTCGGCCAGGTACTCACCGCCGGTAGCGGGCAGAACCCGGCGCGTCAGGCCGCGATCCTCGCCGGCCTGCCCCATGCAGTGCCGGCGCTGACCCTGAACAAGGTCTGCGGCTCGGGTCTGAAAGCCCTGCACCTGGGTGCCCAGGCGATCCGCTGCGGCGACGCCGAGGTGATCATCGCCGGCGGTATGGAAAACATGAGCCTGGCCCCCTACGTCATGCCTGGCGCGCGCACCGGCCTGCGCATGGGTCACGCCAAGCTGATCGACAGCATGATCACCGATGGCCTGTGGGACGCCTTCAACGATTACCACATGGGCATCACCGCCGAGAACCTGGTCGACAAATACGACATCAGCCGTGAAGCCCAAGACGCCTTTGCCGCCGCGTCGCAGCAGAAAGCCTGTGCAGCCATCGAAGCCGGGCGCTTCGCCGACGAAATCACCCCGATCCTGATCCCCCAGCGCAAAGGCGACCCTGTGGCCTTCACCACTGACGAGCAGCCACGCGCCGGCACCACCGCCGAATCCCTGGGCAAACTCAAGCCTGCGTTCAAGAAGGACGGCAGCGTCACCGCCGGCAACGCTTCCAGCCTCAACGACGGCGCCTCCGCCGTGCTGCTGATGAGCGCCGCCAAAGCCCAGGCCCTCGGCCTGCCGGTACTGGCGAAAATCGCCAGCTACGCCAACGCCGGCGTCGATCCGGCAATCATGGGCATCGGCCCGGTTTCAGCCACCAAGCGCTGCCTGGAAAAAGCCGGCTGGAACCTGAATGAGCTGGACCTGATCGAAGCCAACGAAGCCTTTGCCGCGCAAGCCCTGGCGGTCGGTAAAGAATTGAATTGGGATGCCAGCAAGGTCAACGTCAACGGTGGCGCCATCGCCCTCGGCCACCCAATCGGCGGCTCCGGCTGCCGCGTGCTGGTCACCCTGCTGCACGAGATGATCAAGCGCGACGCCAAAAAAGGCCTCGCCACCCTGTGCATAGGCGGCGGTCAGGGCGTGGCACTGGCTATCGAACGGGCCTGATAACAGCGCTCAGCCATAGCGACAAAAAGCCGGCCCCATCAATCCGGGGGCCGGCTTTTTTATTTGCCATCGACGGCACTGATGATTGCTATTGACCACCTGCGTTTCTCAAGAGTCGGGCTGCGGCGCAACATCAGCCCCGTAGTCACTTACCCCACTCTTCCGAGGACGCCACCATGAACAAGTACCTGATCGTTTCCCTGCTTGCCGCCAGCCTGACCAGCCATGTTTTCGCCGCAGACGGCGCAGAACGCAGCCTAAGCAACCGCATCGCCGCTGATGGTTTTGACCGTACCAGCAGCAACCGTATCGCCGAAGACGGTGCCGACCGCACTGGCGGCAACCGCGTAGCCGAAGGTGGCGCAGATCGCACTGGCGCTAACCGCATCGCCTGATCAAATAACACTCGCAAATTAAAGGGCACCTTAGGGCGCCCTTGCTGTTTTTGCCGAGCCTGCGTCCCGGCAGGTGAATCTTGATAAACTGCGCGCCCTCCTTTTTCGAGTCGCCGCGCATGCTCTCCCTCGACCAGGCGCTGCGCGCCGCGCTGAACAATCGTCAAGACCTGCTGGCCGAACTGCATCAGCAAGGCACCGACTGTTATCGCCTGTTCCACGGCAGCCAGGAAGGTGCCGGCGGCCTGACCGTCGACCGTTACGGCCGGCAACTACTGGTGCAGAGCTTTCACCAGAGCCTCAATCGCGACGAACTGCTGCAACTGGCCGAACAATGCCAGGCCAGCCTTAGCGCCCCACTGCTGTTGGTGTACAACGACCGCTCCCAGGGCAACTCGCGGATCGACCGCACGGATGCGGTCTACCAGGCCGAGCCGGCCGCGCTGGAAGACCTGATCGGCCATGAATGGGGCCTCAACTACCGCGTGCGTGGCCGCCATGCCGGGCAAGACCCGTTGCTGTTTCTCGACCTGCGTAACGCCCGTGGCTGGGTCAAAGCCCACAGCGTCGGCAAGTCGGTGCTCAACCTGTTCGCCTATACCTGCGGCGTCGGCTTGAGTGCAGCAGCAGGAGGGGCCAGCGAGGTGCTTAACCTGGATTTTGCTGAGGGCAATCTGGCGGTGGGTCGCGAAAACGGCGCGCTCAACCCCGAGTTACCCGCCATGCAGTTTGTCCAGTCGGACTACTTCCCGGCGATCCGCCAACTGGCCGGGCTGCCGATCAACGCGCGGCGTGGGCAGAAGCTGCCGCATTACCCGCGCCTGGAGCAGCGTCAGTTCGATCTGGTGCTGCTCGACCCACCGGCCTGGGCCAAAAGCGCCTTCGGTACCGTCGACCTGCTGCGCGATTACCAAAGCCTGCTCAAGCCGGCGATTCTCGCCACCGCCGCTGATGGCGTGCTGATCTGCTGCAACAACCTGGCGAAAGTCGCCCTCAGCGACTGGCGCGAGCAGGTGCTGCGCTGCGCGGAAAAACTCGGTCGCCCGGTGCGCGATTGCCAGGTGCTGCCGCCGGCCAGCGACTTTCCCTCGCAGGATGGCCAGCCGCCGCTGAAGACCCTGATCCTGCAATTCTGATCGACCCCGCAAAGCATAGAAAATCCCATGCAGAGCCGCTGTGGAACCGTACGCGCGTGCCATACTCCAAGGCATTTATCGTCGGGATAGATGACGCTCTTATGCTTAAAGGAATAAAGCGCGCCGCCAGCGCCATTGCCATCGCCGTTGCCCTCTACAGCCTGCTGGGCTTTTTGATTCTGCCCGGCATCGGCCTGCGCATCGCCAACCAACAGCTGGCGCAATACGCCGCAGTACCCGCCACGCTACAGCGCCTGCAACTCAACCCGTTCAGCCTGGAGCTCAGCCTCTGGGGCCTGCAGATTGGCGCAGCCGAACAGCCGCAGGTCGCCTTCGAACGGCTGTATGCCAACCTGCAACTCGACAGCCTGTGGAACGGCGTATTGCATCTGGCCGATATCGAGTTGGACAAGCCGCACAGCGAAGTGCTGTTCGGCAAGGACGGCCGGCTCAACCTGACCCAGCTGTTCAAGCTGCCGGCCAGCCCACAGCCCGCGGCCGAAGAGCCGGCCGGCGAGCCGTTCCCGCTGCGGATCGCGCGGATCAAGCTGAGTGGCGGCAACCTGCACTTTCAAGACCTGCGTCCCAGCGAGCCGATCGAGTTTGTATACGACGACCTCAGCTTCGAACTGCACAACCTCAGCACCCTGCAAGGCGACAGTGCCGACATGAGCCTGATCGCCATCGGTCCCAAAGGCGGACGCATCGACTGGACCGGCAACCTCAGCCTGGTGCCGATCAGCTCCAGCGGCAGCCTGAAAGTGACTGACGGCAAGCTGAAAGCCATCTGGCCCTATGTACGCGATGCCGTACCGCTGGTTCTGGAGGACGGCACCATCAACCTCAGCAGCGACTACAGCCTGAACCTGACCAAAGGCAGCGAACTGCTGCTGAGCAACACCCAGCTCAGCATCAGCGACTTTGCCATCAAGAGCCCGGCGGACAAACCGCTGCTGCGCCTGGAACGCCTGGATATCAGCGAAACCAGCGTGGACCTGGCCAAGCAGCAGGTCATAGTCGGCAAAATTCGTAGCCAGCAGCTAGAAACCTGGGCCGCGCGCGAAGCTGATGGCCAGCTCGACTGGCAGAAACTGCTGGCCAGCCAACCCGTCAAACCAGCTCCAGCTCCAGCTGCAAATGAGGGTGGCGCAGACGCCAACGCGACAACAGAAGCCGCGCCGATAAACGACCCAACCGAGCCGACCACCGCAGAGCAATCCGCCGAGCTGGAAACCGCCACTGCCGGCCAGCCGCAAGAACCCCGCAAACCCTGGCAGGTGATCCTGCGTGACGTGCAATTGCGCGACTCTCAGGTGCATCTGGCCGATCGCGCCGGCGGTGCGGACGTCAACATCGATCTGGCCCCACTCAATCTCGACCTAAGCAACTTCGACAGCCTGGGCACCTCCCCCTTCGTCCTCAAGCTCGACACTGGAGTGAATAAAACCGGGCAGATCAAGGCCGACGGCCAGGTGCAGCTGACCCCCACCACGGCCAAGCTGCAGGTTGCCACCCGCGATATCGACCTGCGCCTGGCGCAAACCTACCTGAGCCCCTTCGTGCGTCTGGAGCTACGCAGCGGCAAGCTGGGCAGCGACCTGGCGGTTGACCTGCAAAGCGTCGAACCGCTGGCCTTCAGCGTTGCCGGGCACGCCGAGATCAACCAGCTGCATACCCTCGACACGCTCAAGGACCGCGACTTCCTTAAATGGCAGCAGGTGCTGCTTGAGGGGCTCGATTACCAACACGGCAAGGGCCTGGCGATCGGCCACATCAAACTGCAGCAGCCCTATGTGCGCTTTATCATCAACGAAGACCTGAGCACCAATATCAACGACCTGCTGGTGCCCCAACCCGCCAGCGCCACGCCCGTCAAAGCACCGGCCGAGAAGCCGCTGCCGATTCGCATCGGCGGCATCAGCATCAAGGACGGTTCGGCCAATTTTGCCGACCTCAGCCTGACGCCCAACTTCGCCACCGCCATCCAACAACTCAACGGCCAGATCGGCACGCTCGACAACCAGAGCGCGAAAACCGCCAGCGTGGATATTCAGGGCAAAGTCGACAAGTACGCGCCGGTCAGCATCAAGGGCCAGCTCACCCCGTTCGACCCGATGAACAGCCTGGATATCGCCACCAGCTTCAAGAACGTCGAGCTGACCACCCTGACGCCCTACTCCGGCAAGTTCGCCGGCTTCCGCATCCGCAAGGGTCGACTCAACCTCGACCTGCATTACCGGATCGAGCAAGGCCAGCTCAACGCCGAGAACAAGCTGCTGCTGGAAGACCTGCAACTGGGTGAGAAAGTCGACAGCAAGGACGCCATGGACCTGCCGATTCGCCTGGCCGTGGCCCTGCTCAAGGACACCGACGGCAATATCGAGATCCAGCTACCGGTGCAGGGCAACCTCAACAGCCCGCAATTCAGCGTGATGCCGATTGTCTGGCAGACCCTGCGCAACCTGATCCTGCGGGCGGCCCAGGCGCCGTTCAAATTTATCGGTGGGCTGGTCAGCGGTGGCAGCGATGTCGACCTCAGCACCGTACGTTTCACTGCCGGCGCAATCGAACTCGATGGCGACGCGCAGAAAGCCCTGGACACCCTGGCCAGCGCCCTCAAGGCACGGCCGACCCTGCGCCTGGAGATCGAAGGCATGAGCGCGCAAAGCAGCGACGGCCCGCCACTGGCCGCCGCGCGCCTGGAACGCGAATACCAGAACACCTGGTACAAGATGCTGCAACGCCGCGGTGATGATGTACCCGCTGACGCCAGTGAGCTGGCGGTGGATGAAGCCGACAAGGCGGTGCTGCTCGAAGGCATCTACCGCACCCGCCTTAAACAGCAACCACCGGCCGAGTGGACTGAACTGGCCGACGCGGAACGCAGCGCGAAGATGCGCGAAGCCGTGCTGCAATCCTGGGCACAGAGCGAACTGCTGCAGCGGCAGCTGGCCCAGGCACGGGCGGCAGAAATAAAGAACTACCTGGTCGAACGCGGCGGCCTGGCCGACGAACGTATTTACCTGCTGGATGTCAACATTGCACAGGCTGACGCCGATGGCCGCGTCGCCACCACCCTGCACCTCGGCAGCGAGTAAGGTCTTCGTCATATGCGCGTATTGGCTACAACGCTGCTCCTTGCCCTGGCGGGCGCACCGTTTCTGGCCCAGGCCGAAACGCTGCGCTGCGGCAGCCAACTGGTAAGCCTGGATGCCCGGCGTTTTGAGGTACTGCAGAAATGCGGCGAGCCGGCCTTTCGCGACCTGGTCGGCTACTCCCTCGGCCCGAACGAGCGCCGCGAATACCAGATCGAGGAATGGGTCTACGGACCGGATAACGGCATGCTGAGCATTCTCACCTTCGAAGGCACACGTTTGCGCGCTATTGAGCGGCGCCGTAGTCGCTAAACCCTTCTCTCGGAAGTCATGATGAAGAAACTGATCTGCAGCCTGCTGATACTCCTTCCCCTGGGCGCTCACGCCTCTTCAACCCTGCGCTGCGACAGCGGGTTGATCAGCCTTGACGACTCGACCAGCATCGTCAGCAGCAAATGTGGCGAACCGATCAGCCGTGAATTTGTCGGCTACCGGGAGGTGCTCGACGAATACGGGTTTCGCAATGAAGTCGCCGTGGAGGAATGGGCCTATGGCCCGCGCAATGGCATGTATCAATTTCTGCGTTTCGAAGGCAATCGCCTGATCAAGATCGAAAGCAAGCGCGGCAGATAACCACCGCTGCCTATCCTTTACCTGTAAAAAAGCCCCGCAAGCAATGCCTGCGGGGCTTTTTTACAGCTGATTACAGCTTGCTGCTGAACTCACGCAGCTCGTCCTGCGCCTTTTCCTTGGTCCAGCCGTAGCGCTCTTGCAGCTTGCCGGCCAGGTACTCGCTATGGCCCTCGGCGACGTCCAGGTCATCGTCGGTCAGGTTGCCCCAACGCTCCTTAATGCGGCCATTAATTTGCTTCCACTTACCTTTGATAATGTCAGCATTCATCTGAGTGTCCTCGTCGTTGAGTGGTTGCCAGGCTGAGTCAGCTCGCCCGGCTCACGTCCTTGGGTTATTCGGCAGTTTTAAGTGCTTCGGCGATACCTGAGTACTATCGCAAGCGCTGTGCCAATCTAAAAAATTTATTTTATTGATAAATATCAATTACTTACAAAAATAAAGAACAGCCTGAGTCGTGCAGTCTGCATGTTAGGGCCAGCTGCACAGGGCATCTTGCACGACACCTGTGACCACTACAGACGGCGAGGCATAACGGCTCGGTTTTTCGCAGACAAAAAAGAGGGCCCCGAAGGGCCCTCTGTTCTGCTACTAAACGACGTGGTGTTTACACACCCGAGGCTTTGGCAGCGGCTACATCCTTGATCGACAGCTTGATACGGCCGCGGTTATCCACGTCCAGTACCAGTACTTCAACTTCCTGACCTTCTTTCAGAATGTCGGTGACTTTCTCAACCCGAGCGTCGCTCAGCATGGAGATGTGCACCAGGCCGTCTTTACCCGGCAGGATGTTGACGAAGGCACCGAAGTCGACGATGCGCTCAACCTTGCCGACGTAAATCTTGCCGATTTCAGCTTCCGCGGTGATGCCCAGTACGCGCTGACGCGCGGCCTCAGCCGCTTCCTTGGTTTCGCCGAAGATCTTGATCGAACCGTCGTCTTCGATATCGATCGAGGCCTTGGTTTCTTCGCAGATCGCGCGGATGGTCGCGCCACCCTTGCCGATCACGTCGCGAATCTTGTCCTGGTCGATCTTCATCGCGATCATGGTTGGCGCGTTAGCCGACAACTCGGTGCGCGAAGTGGCGATCACCTGGTTCATCTGACCGAGAATATTCAGGCGTGCTTCCAGCGCCTGATTCAGGGCGATTTCCATGATCTCTTCGGTGATGCCCTGGATCTTGATGTCCATCTGCAGCGCGGTGACGCCCTTGGCGGTACCGGCTACTTTGAAGTCCATGTCGCCCAGGTGGTCTTCGTCGCCGAGGATGTCGGTCAGCACGGCGAACTTCTCGCCTTCCTTAACCAGGCCCATGGCGATACCGGCAACCGGTGCCTTCATCGGCACACCGGCGTCCATCAAGGCCAAGGAAGCGCCGCAAACGGAAGCCATCGAGGACGAACCGTTGGACTCGGTGATTTCCGACACCACACGGATGGTGTACGGGAACTGGTCGGCAGCTGGCAGCATGGCGGCGATGGAGCGACGCGCCAAACGGCCGTGACCGATTTCACGGCGGCCAGTGGCGCCCATGCGACCACACTCGCCCACCGAGTACGGCGGGAAGTTGTAGTGCAGCATAAAGGGGTCTTTGCGCTCGCCTTCGAGGGTGTCGAGCAGCTGCGCGTCACGCGCGGTACCGAGGGTAGCGACTACCAACGCCTGGGTTTCGCCCCGGGTGAACAGCGCCGAACCGTGGGTCTTGTCCAGAACACCGACTTCGATGTTCAGGCCACGCACGGTGCGGGTGTCACGGCCATCGATACGCGGTTTGCCGTTGACGATGTTCTCGCGCACGGTGCGGTATTCGATTTCGCCGAAGGCGTCTTTCACTTCACCAGCAGACGGCTGACCTTCGTCGCCTGCGAACTTGGCAACGATTTCATTGCGCAGCTCGCCCAGACGGGCATAACGCTCGTGCTTGACGGTGATGGTGTAAGCCTGGGAGATCGCCTCGCCGAATTCGCTACGGATAGCGCTCAGCAGTGCAGTGTTCTCAGCTTTTGGCTGCCAGTCCCAGGTCGGCTTGGCGGCTTCGGCAGCCAGCTCGGCAACCGCGTTGATCACCACCTGGAATTCGTCGTGGGCAAACAGTACGGCACCGAGCATCTGGTCTTCGGTCAGCTCTTTGGCTTCCGACTCAACCATCAGCACGGCATCTTTGGTACCGGCTACGACCATGTCCAGGCTCGAGGCCTTGAGCTGCTCGTAAGTCGGGTTCAGCAGGTAGCCGGTTTCCGGGTGGAAGGCTACGCGCGCAGCACCGATCGGGCCGTTGAACGGGATACCGGAGATGGCCAGCGCAGCCGAGGTACCGATCATCGCAGCGATGTCCGGATCGGTCTTCTTGCTGGTGGAGATCACGGTGCAGATAACCTGCACTTCGTTCTGGAAACCTTCTGGGAACAGCGGACGGATCGGACGGTCGATCAGACGCGAGGTCAGGGTTTCTTTCTCGCTCGGGCGCGCTTCACGCTTAAAGAAGCCGCCAGGGATCTTGCCGGCTGCGTAGGTTTTTTCCTGGTAGTGCACCGACAGCGGGAAAAAGCCCTTGCTTGGGTCGGCAGTCTTGGCGCCGGTGACGGCAACCAGTACGGCCACGTCGTCGTCAACGGTGACCAGCACTGCGCCGGAGGCTTGACGGGCGATACGGCCAGTCTCGAGGGTAACGGTCGATTGACCGAACTGGAACTTCTTGATTACCGGGTTCACGGTGTTTTCCTTCTCTTTGTTGCCCTTGGGGAAAGCGTTTCTTGCAACCGTTCTATCACTGCAACGTGAACAAACGGGTCTTGCAGAATCTGTGGGCGGTTACGGGAATCGGACCCGCTAGCGTCCAAAACAGCTAAAGCAGAAAAGCAAAAGCTGGAAGCAGGGGCAAACCCCACTTCCAGCTTCGGCAGTCAGCTACGCGTAAGCATTGCTTAGCGACGCAGACCCAGGCGACCGATCAGGGCGCTGTAACGACTGACATCCTTGCCCTTCAGGTAATCCAGCAGCTTGCGACGCTGGTTAACCATACGGATCAGGCCACGACGCGAGTGGTGGTCTTTACCGTTGGCCTTGAAGTGGCCTTGCAGCTTGTTGATGTTGGCGGACAGCAGTGCAACTTGCACTTCCGGGCTACCGGTGTCGCCAGCAGCTTGCTGGTAGTCAGTTACGAT